>JBAXBK010000010.1:0-94511 GCA_037142015.1 Nitrospira sp.
CTGAGCTAGCCCCCCACTCGACTGATACTCGCCCAGTGAGACGAACGCCTCACCGTGCGACGCATTATACACAACCGTTTCCTGAGTCTCTAGCAGATTGCTGCAAAAGTCCATCTGGTCTGTTTAGTTAGTTTTGTTCAACCAAACAAACGAGACAGACTGAATAGACCTGACAGACCAGATCGTTTACGATGGGCTGATCACCGCCTCACCCTCCGGATTTCCATCTTCGATAAACACACGACGCCCCTCAACCCGTAATCGGCCCTCGGCGAAAAGTTGAACTGCTCGAGGATAGATCTTATGTTCTTGTTTGAGAATTCGAGCGGCTAGGGTGTCGGAAGTATCGTCATCGAGAATCGGAACTGCCGCTTGGAGAATGATCGGTCCTTCATCCACGCCTTCGGTCACAAAATGGACTGTACATCCGGCAAGTTTGCAGCCCCACTCAAGCGCCTTGTTCTGCACATCCAACCCTGGAAAGGAGGGCAACAGAGACGGATGGATATTCATCATGCGATTCGTAAAGGTCTCCACGAGGACCCTCGTTACGATCTTCATGTACCCGGCCAATAGCACCAACCCCACATCGTGCCGCCGAAGCACATCGAGTAGCTCGCGATCGTAGGCCTCACGACTATCGGATGCACCTGCATAGGGTTTGGGATCGACGAAGAGGCTGGAGAGTCCCTGTCGGTGGGCCCGCTCTAATGCCGGGGCATCTTTCTTGTTGCTGATGACGGCGACGATTTTTGCCTGAACCGTTCCCGTTTCGATCGCGTCGATGACCGCCTGAAGATTCGATCCGCGCCCGGATGCCAACACGGCGACTCGCAGCGCGTCCTTCCGCTTAATCGACATACTCCACCAATGGTTCGATGCCGGTCGATGACACGATGGTCCCGATTCGGCAGGCCGGATCGCCCAATGCCGTAGCGCGCGCAATGATCGCCCGAGCGGCTGACGCCGGCACCACGAGAATCAATCCAATCCCCATGTTGAAGACGCGATACATTTCCTCACGCTCGACCTGCCCAAGTCGCGCAATCGCCTGAAAAATAGGTGGCACGGACCAGGCGCTCCGTTGCACCTGTGCCCGCACGCCTGAGGGAAATACCCTCGGGAGATTCTCGGTAATGCCGCCGCCGGTGATGTGGGCAATGCCTTTGATGGGATATTCCTGGATCAATGTGAGGACCTGTTTGGCATAGATTCTGGTCGGCGTCAGCAAGACGTCCCCCAGAGGCTGATCGATCTCAGGTAAGCGACTGGTCATGCTGAGTTTTGCCTGATCCAACAAGACACGACGAGCCAGCGAATAGCCGTTGCTATGAAGACCAGTCGAGGCGAGTCCGACTAACACATCGTCAGGCACAATCGATTTGCCATCGATGATCTTTGGCTTATCGACCACTCCAACGGCAAACCCTGCCAGGTCATACTCGCCCTCTGCATAGAAGGAGGGCATCTCGGCGGTTTCCCCGCCGATCAAGGCGCAGCCGGCCTGGCGACAGCCCTCGGCAATCCCCTTGAGCACGGACTCAGCTTTGGGGACGGCAAGCTTTCCCGTGGCGAAGTAATCCAAGAAGAACAGCGGTTCGGCTCCGCTGACCACGATGTCGTTCACGCACATGGCCACCAGATCGATCCCGACGGTATCGTGACGATCCGTGAGGAAGGCGATTTTCAATTTCGTTCCGACCCCATCGGTGCCGGAGACCAGAACCGGCTCGGCATAGCGATGGGCCTGCAGCCGAAACAATCCGCCGAACCCGCCGAGATCCGTCAGGACCTCCGGACGGAATGTGGATCGCACCAATGGTGAAATGCGGTCGACGAACTCGTCGCCCGCATCGATATCGACTCCGGCATCTCGATAGGTTGTCATAGGAGGGCGCATCTTAGCGGAGGGCTGTCGCAGAGGTCAACGCACTAACACCGGGACTATTTGTGGGATTGCTTCAACTCTTCACTCACATCCCATTAAGAGCGAGGCGGCTGGGATGGTCTTCATTGCGCGAATCTTTCCAATTCCCTATTTCATTTTCAAGGGTGGCCTGGTCGATCCTCGAATGCGCGCGTCGAACAAGCACATTCTTATCGTGCGCGTTCCGCGAGCAGGAGGACGACCAGGCTACCCTCCACTACGCTTCCGGTCGCATCTCCACATCCAGTAGCTTGATTTTCCGATGGAGATGGCTTCGTTCGATTTTCAACTCTTCAGCCGTGCGAGAAATGTTCCAATGATGTTCACGGAGTTTTCGCGCGATATAGTCCTTTTCAAATGCATTGCGGGCGTCTCTGAGTGAGTCATACGACTGCGTAAAGATTGGATTGGCCGCTGGAGCTACTGACTGGGACGCCGACCCAACAGGACGCGCCTGTAACGAGAGGCCTGCTTGGGCTGCCTCGATAACGGGCCCCGGCGCCATGATCATCAATCGCTCGATTAAGTTCCGCAATTCTCGAATATTTCCCGGCCAGTCATATTGCTGAAACACCGCCATCGCTTCCGGCGAAATTTCTTTTATCCGTAACCCCTGCTCCTCCGCATGGACCTTCATGAAGTGGCGAACGAGCAACGGGACGTCTTCCCGACGTTCCCTGAGCGGCGGCACGACGATCGGCACCACATTGAGCCGGTAGAAGAGATCTTCGCGAAACGTGCCTTTATCAATTTCTTTGAGCAAATCCTTATTGGACGCGGCTAGAACCCGAACATCGACTTTCAGTAGCTTGGTTCCACCGACACGAGTAAATTGCTGCTCCTGTAGCGCCCGCAGCACTTTTGCTTGGGTGCTCAGGCTCATGTCGGCGATTTCATCGAGAAACAGCGTGCCCCCGTCCGCTTGCTCGAACTGTCCTCGTTTCATCGAGGTTGCACCGGTGAAGGAGCCCTTTTCGTGCCCGAACAGCTCACTCTCGATCAAGGTCTCCGGAATGGCGGCACAATTCACCGCGACAAACTGTCGACCGGCTCGTGCGCTCTGCAGATGGATGGCCCTGGCCACAAGCTCTTTCCCCGTCCCGTTTTCCCCCCCGATCAACACGCGGCTATTGGTCGGTCCGGCTGTTTCGATGAGTTGCCGCAACTGTTGCATCGCCGGCGACTGTCCCACCAACTCGAACTTCCGTTGGACCGTGGTCCGGAGTGTCCGGTTCTCTTGTTCCAAACGGTGTTGATCCAAGGCATGTTTGACTCGCAGCGTGACATTCTCAAGCGACAGGGGCTTTTCAATATAGTCATAGGCCCCCAGCTTGATTGCCTTGACCGCCGTTTCGATCGAGCCGTGCCCCGACATCATCATCACTTGCGCTGTCGGCACCAGCTCCCGAACCCGGCGCAGAGTTTCCATGCCGTCCATTTCCGGCATCCAGATATCGAGGAGCATGAGATCTGGTGGATCCATGGTGTAGACACGCAATGCCTCCACGCCGTTCTTGGCCACTGCCACTTCATATCCTTCATCCCGCAGAATACTGCTCAAGGAGGTGAGAATCGGCTCTTCGTCATCTACTACTAAGATCGATGCAGACATGAGTCCCCCGTGAAACGTAAAACGTGAAACGTCAACCGTGCCCCAAGCGCCCGCTCGCTTTTTCGATTGACCATTGACGAATAACGATTGACCTTTGTGCTAGACCGGCAATTCGAACGTGAATACGGCTCCTTTGGGCTGATTCTGGCTCGCATGAATCTGCCCCTCGTGATCGGTAATGATGCGCCGCACGATCGCCAACCCCAGCCCCGTTCCTGTCTTCTTCCGTGTGAAGTATGGCACAAACAGCTTTTCCTGGTCTTCCGGCGCAATGCCCGGGCCTTCATCCGCCACGGTCACGACGGCCAGCCGGCGTTTGGTATCATACTTCGTCGAGAGCCAGATCCGCCCCTTCTGGTGCATCGCCTGAATCGCGTTGTCCAGCAGGTTGACCATCACTCGCTTGAGCTGTTCTCGGTCGAAGTTGAGCGACGGGAGATCTTCGTCCAGCGCCACGATCAGCTCCACATCCTTGTGGGCCCCTCGATAGAGCGGCGTGACTTCGTTGATCACATCGTGGAGCGACTGATGTGCCATCTGCGGAGTCGGCAGCCGGGCAAACTTCGAAAATTCGTCGACCATATGCTTGAGGCTCGTCACTTCGTTGATGATCACGTTAGTGGCTTCGTCGAAGACCGTCTCGAAATCCGGTGACTTCTCGGCAAACTTCTTCCGCAAACGTTGTGCAGACAACTGGATGGGCGTCAACGGGTTCTTAATTTCGTGGGCCACCCGCCGCGCCACCTCTTGCCAGGCCGCCACTTTTTGGGCCTTGATCAACTCTGTGAGATCTTCGAACACCAGCACGATACCGAGGTCCTTATTTGCTTCATCCTTCATGCGCGATCCATGAAGCCCGATGGTCAAAAATCTTCCGTCAATTTCCATCTGGCCTTCGAGTGCCAGCGTATCTCGCTGATCGGCCAACATCCGATCATAGACTGTCTGGAACAGATCGAGTCGGAACTCCTTGAAGACATCATTGGCCGGTCTGCTATGAAATCGATCAGCCGCAAGCCCAAGGATTCGTTCACCGGAGGGATTGAAATTCGTGATCAGCCCGTTTTTATCGATGGAGAGCAGGCCTGCGGCGATGGTCTCGACCACCGTTTCGATGTAGGCACGGCGGCGATCGAGTTCGAGATTGCTGTGGCGCAACGAGATATTGGCCTCTTCGATCTCGGACTTGCTCCCTTGCAGATCCGATGTCATCCGGTTGAATGAATCGATTAACGTGCCGATTTCATCGGTCGCCTTGGCCTCGATCCGGACTGAGAGATCCCCTTGGGCAATGGCCTCCGTCGCTTCAGCCAACCGTTGAATCGGCACTGTGATGCCACGCGCGACATAAAACCCGAACCAGGTTGCCCCGAACAAGATGAGCACCGTGATGACGGCCACGAAGAGGTAGGCCCCTGCCTTGATCGGATTTTTCATAGCTTTGGTCTGCCTATACTCGTCGTACTGATGGCCGATCCCTTCCATTTTCGCCAGCAACGATTCAGGTACATAGGCCTCTACCACCACGACGCCACCGATCTCGCCGGCACGCCCGCTTGCCGCGATGGGGGCGGCAGCCCGCACTAAGCGCCCGGTTTGTGCTTCTTGTACCGCATTGACTTCCTGCTTCCCGTTGATGACTTGGAGCACGAGTTGGCCGATCGGCAGATCGAGAGCCGATGAGGGCACATCGAGATCAAGCGCCTTGGTGAGGGTCTCCATTTTAGCCGAGAAGACTTCAATGCCTGCCACGCCGAACTCAGCCCGTTTGCGCGCCATGGCAGCCACCAGGAGATCCCGCTGTTCTGCCAGCAACATATCTTCTCTGTAGATTTCATGACTGATAGCTCTGGCACTGTTTACGGCTAGGGTAATATGACCGGCATGCTGCATCCGCGCCACGTCATAGGAGTCCCGCATGACCTGCTCGATTTCATCGCTGAACCAGACATCCACGGCCTTATTCACCAGTCCGCTTGCGACCAGCGCAAGGAGCACCGTCGGAATGAGCGAAAAGCCGATGAAGGCTGCTACCAACTTCGTTCGAAATCCTGACCCAAATAGCCGGTGCCTTCGTTCGAAATAGGCCTTGATGAGGTTACGGGAGAGCAGCAGCAGAAGGACGACAAACCCAATCAGATCGAGGTTGAGGAGCAGGAGCACGAATGCATAGCTGGTTGTCGGCAGAAAGGAATCTGTTTCCTCGCCACCGGGAGCTACGACTTGGGAGTAGTAAAAGGTCAGAGCCAGACAGGGGAGCAGCAGAATCAGGACGATCCAGACCGGACGCAAATGCATCTTTCCTGGTTCCGGCTCCGGGGCAGGTCTCGATAGCCGTGAAGATCGGCTGGCTCCAGTAAGAGCCGGCGTGATTCTGGTCATGGAATCACGGTTCGGGTTTGTTCCGGGAAGAGAGGCTATGTCTTTGTTGATATCATTCACATCCGGCATTCCCGATTATCGGTATCACGACGTATGGAAGAAAGAATATTCACAGGCACGTCTGGAGTCGACAGGCGGCAGGTGTACTACTACTTGGCAGCCAAACTCACGTACTTCATCCGAAGGGCGTAGAGCATATCCCGCAGCACCGCTTGTTCTTCCGTCGTGAGATTGCCCTTGGTCTTTTCTTCCAAGACCGAGAGCAAGTCGATAATGTCTTTCGCTTGCGGCAGGTTCGGCGGCAATGGAGGCTGCTGGGGATCCAGCTGTTCCCCCATCAACATCATCGAGGAGCTGCCCAGTGAAATGACGAAGGATGAAAAGGTGACGGGAATGCCTGAACCTTGGTGAGGATCGGGCGGTGCCACTTCCTCGTGGGGCTGTGCACCCGACGTGGTAGGCGAATTGGCAGAGGGACGGTCGGGTCCACTCCCGCCCCGTCGATCCCGAACGACAAATCCTTCTTCTTGTTCTGCGGCCACAGGCCTGTCCCCCGCTCCAGATGCAGCGACCGTACCCTACCATAGGCCCTAGAGTGGCGCAAGCCACGTCGATCGATGCGCAAGTCGTGCAGCTGGTTGAAGCCTGTCGAGAACCGGGTATAATGAGCGCCCAACTGTATCTGACCATGAGGGCAACCATGTCGGAACGATTTCATGCACTCGTCAAATTGATGGCCGCATTGCGCGCGCCGGAGGGATGCCCCTGGGACCGCAAGCAAACGCATGAATCGCTGAAACCCTATCTGCTCGAAGAAACCTACGAAGTGTTAGAAATTCTCGACCGGCAGGACCGGACCAAACTTCCGGAGGAGCTGGGCGATGTGCTGCTGCAAGTGCTTTTTCATAGCCAGATCGCGGCAGAGGCAGGCAGCTTTACCATCGAGGACGTGCTTGAGCAACTGGCCGACAAACTGATTCGACGGCATCCCCATGTGTTTGAGAATGGAGTGGGAGACCCGATTCCAACGAATGCCGATCAAGTGGTCGCACGATGGGAAGACATCAAACGGACGGAACGTCAGGCTTCTGGCCGACCAGACTCGGTACTCGACGGAGTGCCGCCAACCTTGCCGGCCCTTCTGAGAGCCTATCAACTTCAAGCCCGCGCCTCACGAGTCGGCTTTGATTGGACCCATGACGCAAAGGGCTTCGATCAGGTCCTCAGCAAGATCGAAGAAGAAATCCAGGAGCTTCGCCTGGCGATTCGGGCTCCCATATCGAACCAGACAGAGTCTGACGCCGGCGCCGCAACAGCTCGACAATCGCAGATCGTTGCGGAGTTCGGCGACGTGGTGTTTTCTCTTGTGAATCTCGCCCGCTTCATTAAGGTGAATCCGGAAGACGCCCTGCGCCAAGCCGCTAACCGGTTCGTCGAACGATTTCAGTTCATCGAAGCCCAGGCGGCTGTGTCGGGTTGTACGGTTGGAGACCTTTCGTTCGCAGAAATGGATCGACTGTGGGACGAAGCCAAGAAGCAGAGTTCTGTCACCGCCACCGAGGAACGCCGTTATGAGTGAGGAGTCGAAGAATCCCTACCAGGAAGGCAAGCGTGCCGGAATTCACCCATTGATCGTCATCTTCGGCGTGTTGTTAGGACTCTGGTTGTTTGTGTTTCTCATCGTGCCCGGTTCGAAGAACAAGCAAGCTGCCGGAACGGAAGGACCAACCGGACCGACCATCGAAGATCCCGAGGCGGCGCCGGTGCTCTTCAAAGTCCAAGCCACCATTTTGGAAATGAATGCCATCAGTCTCACGGTCCCTCCGGAAGCAACCGACAGCCAAGTCGTCGGACTCTTGAAGCGGTTTAAAACCGACCGGCTCGCCGGCACCTTGACCGAACTCCTGCCGGCCACAACACCCGGCCACAAACTGGGGGGGCATGCCGTCGCCGATATCTATATTGTGTCCGATGTGCAATATGCACAGGCTGACGTGATCCGTACCCTGACCCGCGGCGCGCATGCACCGGGCAACCTCTATCCGCAGGCCGTTCCTTTTGAAACGGCGATGGAAGCCATCCGCGGGCACTATCGCATCGATCTCAACGATACCGGCAATCCCGACAGCGCCTCCCTCGGCTTTGCCGACGAATCGGGGGTGCACTCGAAGCAGTATCGAAAAATCTTTTAATAGGCTGCTGAAAAAGGCCCCCAACTTCCTTCTCGGTTCGACAATATCCTCAACGTACCCCAGAGGGTACGCCTCCGGTTTTCTCTCACCTGCGGCCTCGTTGGCTGCCTTTTTGAGCAGCCTGCAGCAGGACAACTGCGCGGGACAGGCGGGATGAGCGAGATGGGTCACACGAGATGAGGATCCAATCTGTCTATGTCGCGCCTTTCTCGCATGTCTCGCGCGTCACGCAGTTGCAGTTCAGCTACAGTCCAACCAACGTCTTAATCTCTGCCCGCAAGGCCTCTCGCTGTTCAGTCGCCCAGGTATTGAGCCGTGGGAACAGATGAACCAGTGGTCCTGTGTAGGGAGCCACGACGGTGTCGCGGCGCTCCGACAACATGCTGTCTGCTTCGGCGATGCGGATTTTTTCGTCCGCGATATGTCGCGACAAGCATTTCGAAATTATGAGTTGCTGACCCGGCGTTCCTGCGACAGCTCCAAAAATCTTGCCACGGAGCACATCCAATTCATCTGGGATGGATACCTTCACGCGCACAGCCTGGGCGGTCGCCCAGGATGCGCGTTGGATAGAATAGTCATAGGAAAACACCTGCTCGTGAGGTTCGCGGACAGGTCCGGTCACATCAATTATTTTTATTCGAGTATCCATGGCAGTCTCCAACAGCTTGCTGAAATATCTGTTTACAGGCACACACCGTAAGCCTGCAGGGTGCTCAAAATGGCCGTTCAGCAAGGCCGCAGCCGATGAAAGCACCGGAGGCGTAGCCTCTTGGCTACGTTGAGGATGCTTTCGAGGGGAGAACGATGCTGACGGACTTTTTCAGCACCCTGCTAAGATCGTTCTCCAGACAGATAGCGCAATACCCGCTCGGCCGCGATCGCCCCATCACGGATACAGTCAGGAATTCCGACGCCTCGATAGCCGGCGCCTGTCAGGACCAGTCCCCCATAACGACTGAGTGCTCCTTCAATCTGGTTCAGCCGTTCGAGATGCCCCAGCGTGTATTGCGGCATCGCCTTCATCCAGCGATTGACTTCTACAAACCCCGGCTCCGCGGTCACGCCGCACATACTGGCCAATTCTGTCCTGACCCGCTCTACCAAGGCTTGGTCATCCAATTGTAGGATAGCCTCTCGTCCGACTCCGCCGACATAACAACGCACCAGGAGTTGATCTGGCGGAGCGCGGTGCGGCCACTTGAGCGATGTCCATGTCGCTGCAATGAGGTCGCGTCCTTCTACCCTCGGGACGACAAACCCAAAGCCTTCAGCTGCGCCGGACACTGATGCCCGTGGGTAGGCCATCGCGATTGTCGCCGTGGAAGAATAGGGAATCATATCCAGCAACCCGCCGGCAATGGGGGTGAGCGGACGAACCAATTCTGCTGACACATAGGCTGGGGTTGCCAGCACGAGACTGTCCACGGACAGGGCCGTGCCGTCATGGAGGATGACATCGTACATCCAGCGGCCTGGTTGATGGGAACGTACCCGTAATGCATCGACGACGCAGTTTCCCCTGAGCGTGAGGCCTTGGTCTGTCAATCGGTGGACAAGGGCAGCGACTAGATCCGACAACCCGTTTTTCAGGCTGATAAACATCGTCCGCTTCGGACCGGAGCGCGTGACAGGTGAGCCGTCTTTCCGAGACGCCATCATCCCGCGAATCACACTCCCGTATTGTTGTTCCAATTCGATAAACCGTGGGAAGGTGGCCTGCAGGCTCATCTGTTCCGCGTCTCCCGCGTAGATACCGGCCATCAGGGGCTCGATCATCCGCTCGAATGCCTGCCGACCAATCCGCCGCCGGAAGAAGCTGGCCAAGGACTCATCTTCCGGTGACCGCTTCACCGGCATTGCCAGATCCAGTCCCATCCGTGCGAGCCCTGTCCAACTTAAGAGTCCACTTCGGAGAAATGGCCCCAGTTGACTGGGGGCAATCATCACCAATCCTTCAGGAAGTTCATGCAGACGGCCCCGCGAGTAGACAGAGGCTCTCTTGCCTGTCTCGTTGGTGTTGATGAGTTGATCGGTCAACCCCAATTTGTCACAGAGCTCGAGTCCGGCTGGTTTCTGAGACAGAAAGGAATCAGGCCCTGCCTCCGTCACGAGATCGCCGACCCGATGGGTGACGATCTTGCCTCCCCAGACGGGAGCACTATCGACGACGGTGCAGCGGATCGGGATACCGGCCGTCGCCGCCTGTTCGTGAAGGGCATAGGCAGTCGAGAGACCTGAAATCCCTCCACCGATGACGGCGACGGTGCGGAGGTTGCTCACGATCTAGCCCGCATTATTCATGACGGTTCGTGGCGAAATCGCGCAGTCGCGTTGCGAGACGGGCATGCGGAGCCACGAGACCCCGACGTGTACTCGTGCAGTACGTTGAGGGGCCGAGCGGCGAGCCTGCCCGCCGAAGGCTTGTCGCAGCAGCGAATCCGCGATTGCAGCAGAAGTGTTCATGAATAATGCGGGCTAAGACAGAGGGAGGATTCGTGTGCAGTAAGCACAGAGGCCAAAGTGTCGATAAGCGCAGACGAATCGTTCAGCATCGCGATTCGTTCGAGTTGGAGGCCTAAACCAGCTGCGAATCGTTTCAATTCGATATCGATATCGTAGAGCGTTTCCACATGGTCGCAAAGAAAGCCGATCGGCGCGACCAATACTTCTTGACGCCCATTGCGCGCCAGCTCATCCACGACCGACTCCACGGTCGGCCCCAGCCACATTTCACCCGATCGGCCCTGGCTCTGGTAGGCAAAGAGCGTAGGTCTGCCGCCCAGTAGCGCAGTCACCGCTTCAACCGTGCCTTTCACCTCGTCGGGGTAGGGATCCTTCATTGCCACGATACGCTCCGGCAGACTATGGGCTGTAAAGAGCACCGGCACGGTCGCCCGCACGTCGGCAGGGAATTTCAGTAACGATTGGTGGATGTTCTCAACAATCCCCGCAATCAGTCCTGGATGTTGGTGCCAACTGCCGACGTAACTCACAGGGCAGGTACTCTGGAGCACGGACCGTGCCTCTTCCACTTTCTTCCGATAGGCTCCGGTGCTCAGAGAGGACTGTTGGGGGGCCAGACAGAAACCGATAATCTGTTTTGGATCGTCGGCGAGCAATTCGGCATAGGTCTCCTTGATAAAGGGATGCCAATGCCGTAACCCGACATAGACTCGGTATTGCCCGTCACCGGATTCATTCAATCGGTGCTCGAGCTTCTTCGCTAAATCCTTGGTGATCTCGACTGCCGGGGACTTCCCGCCCGTTGCCCGATACCGTTCCCGAATCTCTTCGACAAGTTCAGGTGGCGTGGGACGGCCACCCCGCACATCCAGGAGAAACGGCTCCACATTTTCCAAGCTATCCGGCCCACCCATAGCCATCAGAAGCACGGCAATGGGACCTTGCGATACCGACATGCCTTTTCCTCGTTAATCGTGATTCGTTAATCGTGAATCGTCATTCAAGAAGACTCCCTGCGTTTAACGATTCACGATTAACGAATCACGTCTCCTAGCGCTGGCTGAGTGTATGCACCATGTCGATGGTCGCGGCCACATGTTCGATCGGCGTTGTGGGCAGGATCCCATGCCCCAAATTAAAGATATGTCCAGGGCGACCGCCGGCCCGGCGCAGAATATCTGCCACGCGCCGTTCGATTTCATGCAACGGCGCAAACAATGTGAGGGGATCGAGATTCCCCTGAACCGCCACGTCGTGTCCGACAGTCGCCCAGGCCTCATCGAGATGAATGCGCCAGTCGACTCCGATCACGTCCCCGCCCGCTTCTCGCATCTGAGGCAGCATCGCCGAAGTGCCGGTGCCGAAATGAATCATCGGCACGCCTTCCCGTTTCAGTCCCTCGAAAATCAATTGGACATGCGGCATCACATACTCGACATAGTCGCCGACCGAGAGGCAACCCACCCAGCTGTCGAACAATTGAATCGCCTGCGCGCCGGCCTTGATCTGCCGCCGCAGATAGCCCGTGATGACTCGCGCAAACTTGTCCATGAGCTGATGCCACGCCTTCGGCTCGCAATACATCAACTGCTTGGTGAGGAGGTAATTCCGCGAGCTTCCGCCCTCGATCGCATAACTGGCGAGTGTAAACGGTGCTCCGGCAAATCCAATCAACGGCACTCTCCCATTCAGGGCGTGTCGAGCCTGGCGAATAGCTTCGGCCACATAGTCGAGTTCACCGCCGTCGATGATGTTGAGTCGTTCAATATCTGCTTGGTCTCGTACCGGATTGTGGATGACCGGTCCCTCGCCTGCTGCGAATTCCAGGCTGAGCCCCATCGGTTCAAGCGGTAACAAGATGTCGGCAAAAATAATGGCGGCATCGAGCGGAAAGCGATCGATCGGCTGGAGCGTGACTTGTGCCGCCAACTCGGGCGTCTTGCACAACTCAAGGATCGAGTGCTTCGCGCGGAGTGCACGATATTCCGCCATGTAACGGCCCGCCTGGCGCATGAACCAGACCGGCGTACAATCGACCGGCTCACGCCGGCAGGCTTTGAGGAAGCGTTCGTTGATCATTTCGGCATTCTAGAGACGAGGGGGCGAGGGTGTCAATTCGCAATGGGGCGGGCCCCGCTTCGTTAATTGATATACGTTATTCGTTAATCGTCAGGACTCTCACGTTTAACGAATGGGCCGCATGCGGCTCCGGTTGACAGGGTGTGAATCTCTCTACTAAACTGCCAAATCCCGCTGAGAGCTGGGAGACAATCTTGATCATGAGGAACATAGGGAGGCCCGAATCCGGATGGCAAAGAAAACGACGAATGAATCGGACGAAACCAGACTAAAAAAGAAGGTGGCGGCAAAATTGACCGACCACAAGGATGCCAAAGTGGATGAGGCCCTTCGTTCGCTGAAGAAACGGCTGCGAAGGACACAACGGAAGCGGCGCACGATAGCATTGCGTAAGAAGAATTCTGCAAGCAAGAAAACGGCTGCTCCCGCTGCGAAGTAGTCTTTTGGCCCAGGCAGTCGACGGGTAAATGAATCGTTAAGGTAACACGCATGGAACCATCACGACCGACAGAAGAAGGCGCGACTCCCACCGCTTCAGAGACGGTGACCGATGCATTGACCGATCAGGTGGCGGCGGAGTTTACAGGGGAGCCCCAGGTATCGGCAGAGCTGCCAGCGGAACCGACCGAGCAGGTGGCCCTTGAAGAGGAGCAGGTCAAGGATGAGATCGAGATCCAGATCGACCTGCTCAAGGATCCTGATTGGGTGGTCCGTCGTGAGGCTGCCATCACTCTTGGCGAAATGGGTGATGAGCGTTGTGTGGAACCGCTGTGTAATGCGTTGCGCGACGGTGACTGGCAAGTTCGGGAAGTCGCGATCGAGGGGTTGGGGCAGATTGGTTCTCCCGCCGTTGAATTGCTGATCAAGTTGCTCCGCGATTGGGACGTCCGAAAGTATGCGCTTGCCGCATTAGGGAAGATTCGCGACGAGCGGGTGCTCGATCCGTTGATGCTTCAGCTGAAAAATGATGAGTTCAAAGACGATGCGCTCAACGCGTTGGTCGAGCTGGGTGAACCGGCGTTGCCGCGATTGGTCACAGCGCTGAAAGATAAAGATGAAAATGTCCGGAAGCAAGCGGTGCTGGCCCTGGGGCGAATCAAAGATGCCAAGGCGATCGACCCTCTGATCGACATGCTCGCCGACAGCGATTGGTTTACGCGCTTGACATCTGCGGCGGCGCTCGAAGCGATTGGCGATGACCGGGGCCGAGAAGCGATCAAGCCGTTGATGAAGGATCCGGACATGGTAGTACGGATGCGGGTAGAACGGATCTTGGCGAAGTGGAAGAAGCAGCCCGCCACCACGTAGCAGAAGTTGGTCGTTACTTAGGTGTTCAGGCTAAAGGCTGAAGTTGATTTCTACGACCGTTAGTTAAAGCAGAACTGAATCCTCGTTGGGCAAGAAGCCCCGCTCCTACCTAAAAGCCTTCAGCCTATCTACCTGTGTGGATCTGTTACTTGTTCACCTGCCGATCGACCTCCCGCTGAATGTCATTGAGCTTCTTGATCGACACCGGTTTTCCCATCGACAATTCCAGCCGCACTTCTTGAAGCGTTCCGGTCAACGCACGCAGAGCAAGGATCGACTCGTCTTGCTTCGCGCCTTTGGTTGCTTTCTCCAGCGTCGCAGCCGCTTCGCCGAGTTCTGTGGCGGCCTCTCCCAGGTTTTTGTCGAGCAGGTCCGATTTCGCCTGCACCACCCGTGATTTGGCGTCGAGCAGCCCCTGCCGCCTGCGCAGGTCTCTTTCAATTCCCATCGTGGTGTCGATGATGTTGCGCGAGGTGTCTTTGAGGGAATGTTGGAGGTCTGAGACCGTTTGTGGCAGTGTGCCGACCGGACGTTGGCCAAAATAAAATCCGAGACCGAATGACGCGGCGGCCAGGGCAAGAACGGCGATAAATTTCCACATAGTGCGATCCTTTCGACTAACGACGTATCAGGATGCTGAAAAAAACCGCCAGCATAAAAAGACGGTCGTTTGGTTTGTCTGGTTTGTCTGGTTATTTGGTTGAAGGAAACTAACCAGATAAACTAAACAAACCAGATCAACCAGACAAGCCAGATTTGTCCCAGGCGTACAGATTACCGAATCTCTGCTTTGCCGGAATTGTTTTTCCGTGGCCTGTTAGGAACGGTTGTGGGACGGCGCAGTTGTTGAAGCAGACTTCCTGCCGCAGCAAGGCGAACGGCAACATCTGAGTCTCGCAGACTTTTTTTGAGCAGCGGCATCACGGGTGCGCTGATCTTTCCGAGTGCTTTTGCAGCCAGGAGACGTGGTTGTGGCTGTTGGTCTTGCAGGAGCGTCTGTAGGATGGCCACCGCTTGCTTGTCGGAGGTGGCCGCCAGCGCATGGGCTGCCGCTGCTCGGATAGAAGGGTCCGCGTGTTTCGCCAAGTCTGCTGCAAGCAAGACAGCCGATGTGTCGCCCAATCGAAGCAGGCCTTCCACCGCGCTGGCCCGTACCTGCATATTGGCATCGCGTGTGAGAGCCCGCAGCAGCGGGTGAGTATCGCGAATTCCCAGCCGCCCAAGACTCGTAGCTGCCACTGCCCGCACGTGGGCGCTTTCATCCCCTAGGGCGTGGGTGAGTGGCGCAACGCCCCCGGCTTGTCCATAGTCTCCCAATGCGCCGGCGGCGAACGCGCGAACCGATGGCTCAGGGTCATACACTCCCTGGCTCAGGATCGAGAGACTGGATGGGCGCTTCAGCCGCCCCAATGCTCCTAAGGCTGCCATGCGAACCTCGGGGTCCGGAAGCGTCACTGCTCCGGTGATATCGGTCAGCATGTCCTGTTTGCCGAGCCGATACAATGCGGCATAGGCGAATACGGCTTCAGGCCCGTCGTCGACTCTTGCCACCTCGATGAGGTAGGGCATGATATCGGTGACACGGGCTTCACTGAGTGCGTTCATGGCGGCAATTCGCACGGCGGGCATCGCGTCGTTCAGGGCCCGTCGCAAGGGGCCGGACTTCCCTGCAAGTCCAGCTTTACCGATAGCGTCTGCGGCACGAGCCCGTACCAGGACCGATGCGTCGAGCAGCCCATCTTCCAGGACGGCTTGTGTTTCCGGGAGGCCGAGTTCAGCCAGAATTGTGTAGGCCGCGATCCGCACATATTCCTGTGAGTCGCGGACGTGGCTCGTCAGAAAACTGAGCGCCAAGGGCCGTAGCAGGGCCGGATCATCAGGTTGATCTGCAGGGACTAGCCGTTGATAGAGAGTGAGGGCTTCTTCTGGTCGCCCTAGTTTGAGGGAGCTCTGGAAGGCCAGGAGGATAAACGGTTTCGATGTTGCGGTCTCAGGCGGAAGCGACTGCCAGAGCTTCAGGACCTGGCCGTATTCGGCACGGTTGAAGAATTCTGTGGCCTCACGTTCGAGGACTGAGCCGGTCTGCGCCGTTAGCGCGCCTGCGTCGGCAAGGAGCGGGCTTACGAGGATTGAGACAAGTGTGAGCAGCAGGAGCGCTTGTAAGTGTGCTGTGGCAGCGCTGCAACTCCCTCCGAAACTTTTCACGTCTATCGTTTCACGTTTCACGAATCGCCGGGCAGCCCATTACCATGTCGAAGGCGCGAGCACCATCGCGGGCGCATACATCGTATCGACGTACTCCTTGACCATCCGTTTGGTGCAGAAACGGGGAGCATTGGTTCGAAGGCTTTCCTTCATGAGCTCTAACCAGCCTCGGGGTATTCCATCCAGGTCTCGTTGATAGTAGAGGGGAGTGGCCTCTTGTTCCAGTATGTGGTAGAGCTGTTGCGCGTCATGTTCGTCCTGGGCCTGAATGTCCTGGTTCCCGATCAAGGGCTCAATGCCCCATCCGTTGGCTCCGTTAAACCCTTCAGGCCACCAGCCATCAAGGACACTAAGGTTGATGACACCGTTGAGCGCGGCCTTTTGCCCGCTCGTTCCGCTTGCCTCCAAGGGAAAGCGAGGAGTATTGAGCCAAATGTCGACCCCTTGGACGAGGAACTTCGCCATATGCATGTCGTAGTTCTCTACGAACGCCACGTGCCCGCCTAACTGGTGGTCGTCGCAAAAGCGCAAGACTTCATGAATGAAATAGCGACCGGGCTCATCGGCCGGGTGGGCCTTGCCGGCAAAAATCAATTGGACCGGGCGCCACTGGTTATGGAGTAATCGTTTCAGCCGTTCGAGATCGCGGAACAAAAGAGTCGCCCGCTTGTAGGTGGCAAAGCGCCTGGCGAAGCCGATGGTGAGCGCTTCAGGGTCAAGCAGCGTGCCTCGCGTCAGAACCTGCGAGGCTTGGAGCTGTCCCTGCATCCAGCCGCTTCGGGCCCGTTCCCGGATGAAACTCATGAGTTTGCGTTTCATGGTTTGGCGTACGGCCCAGAGTTCCTGGTCCGGGATATCCAGGACCCGTTGCCACATCGCTTTCTCGTCGCATTTCTCCGCCCAATCCGGGCCGAGATGTTTGCCGTAGAGTTGGTTGAGTTCCGGCGCGATCCAGGTCGGCGCATGGATGCCGTTGGTCACGCTGCGGATTGGGATTTGCTCGGTCGGTAGTCCAGGCCACATATGCCGCCACATTTCTCGCGAGACTCGACCGTGCTCACGACTGACTCCGTTCACATGGGCGGCCAGCCGAATGGCGAGCGCTGTCATGTTGAAGCCCTGCCCTTGGGATGCAGGAGTGTCTCCCAGGCGAAGGAAGTCTTCTCGCGAGAGGCCTAACTGTTCCCAGTAGCCGGCGAAGTACCGGTCCATGAGGTGATGGGGAAATACGTCGTGACCGGCCGGCACCGGTGTATGGGTGGTAAACACCGTGCTCTGGCGGATGATCTCGCAGGCGTCCGCGTGCGTCGATCCCTTCTGGATCAATTCGCGAATGCGCTCCAACGTGAGGAAGGCGGAGTGACCCTCGTTGGCATGCCAGACCGTCGGTGCGATGCCCAAGGCACGAAGCATACGGACACCGCCGATACCCAACAGAAATTCCTGACAGAGGCGCATTTCTTGATCGCCTCCATATAAGCGAGCTGAGAGGGCTCGGTTTTCAGGACTGTTCTCCGGGACGTCTGTGTCGATGAGGTAGAGAGGTACCCGTCCAACGAGCACTTTCCAGACGGAAGCCGCCACGACCCGGCTGCCGATCTCGACCGTAATCCTGCATGGATCTCCCGATGGAGTGAGGGCGGGATGAATGGGCGATTCTGCTTGTTTGAATGGAGCGTAGGCCGCTTCCTGCCATCCCTCCGGCGTGATCCGCTGCCGAAAATATCCTTGTGGATACATGAATCCGATTCCTACCAGGGGCAGACCCAGATCGCTGGCTTCCTTACAATGGTCCCCGGCAAGAATGCCCAGACCACCACTGTAGATGGGGATGGATCTATGCAGACCAAATTCCGCAGAGAAGTAGGCGATGGAGGGGGCTTTCAAATCGCCGTACTGTGTTTTAAACCAACTGTGTTTGTTCTGAAGGTATTCGTCGAATAACTTGAGGGCGGCAGAGTACAGCCGCATATACGAGGGATCTTGGGTGAGGTGCATGAGTCGGTCTGGCCTGACTTTGGCCAGTAGTTCGACGGGGTTGTGGTGGGTCAGCACCCAGAGGGTCGGATCGATATGCTCAAACAGCCGACGGGCCTCCGGAGTCCAACTCCACCAGAGATTCGACGCCAATTCTTCGAGACGGGAGAGACTGGTTGGAATGCCGTTCGGTAAGTCGGCTGCTGTCCGCGAGTTATCCACTGAACCTCCTCCGATTCGTTAAACGTGAAATGTTAGACGTAAAAGGTTGCGGAGGAAACGGACTCGGTCGCCCCACGTTTCACCTTTCACGTCTTACCTTTTACGGTTTTGGGGTGTGGTCAGGCGTGACCAGCCTTATGCCAAGATGTCCATTCATCTGAGAATGCCACGGAGGCGTACCGTTCGCCAAGTATTTTAGCAACTCGGTTCATCAGCTTGGCGATTTGTTGCATATCTTCCGGGGGAAGATCTTGTCGAAATCGAGGATGGAGGCCCCACCGAGTTTCCACTTCTTCTCCGTCAACGGTCGAAATGACGCTTACCAGTTTAATTTCGCTTCCTGTCGGACCTTGGGGGCCAGGCGTCGCGGTGGGGAGTGGTGAGGCGGACGGGGTATGGGTCGCCACGGGGACCTCTGTACCGACCGTGGCGGCTGGAGGGAGATCTCCGGCCAAGATGGCTTTGATGGCTGGAATCACGGCGCTCGCGCAGAGTGTTGCGGCGGAGGATACCTGAGAGTTTTCTGCGATTCCCATCGCGTCAGCGACTCGCCCGCCAAAGGCTTTTAACATCTCGTCTTTCACAGGGCTGTCTTCTGTAGCGAGGAACCGAAACCGCTCATAGGTCTGCCGACTCTCCGACACAGCCGCACCGACTGTGAGCATGATTTCCATTTGATCGGCGCCGGAACCGAATGCTGGCTCCAACACATTCTTCAATTGCAGGGTGACGGCATCTTCAAGGCTGTCCATGAACTGAGGCTGGTCTTTGACCGGCAGGTACAGGGCAGAGAGCCGATCGGTGAGATTAAACATGACCTTGAGGAACTCAAGGTAGATACCCCACTCATCCTGGCGTTTCAATTTTAAGGCCCGCTCGGGGGCGCTCCGTTTCATGACGGTCACGGACTCGCCAGCGACGGCCAGTATGAGTTCGGCGAGTTGGCGAAGCTGCGATTGCTGTTCTTGGTTCGCGGTGGCCATAGGGTCTCCTCTTAGTGGCGCGATTATAACGGAGACAGGTCCGGCGAGCAAAGCACTTGTTTTTGCAATCGCTTGTCGGTTCCATGCCTCGCGAGTACGATTGCTTAACAGGATGCTGAAAAAGTCCGCCAGCATCGTTCTCGCATCGTTCAGATCCTCAACGTACCCCAGAGGGTACGCCTCCGGTCTTCACTCGCTGCGGCCTTGCTGGACGGTCTTTTTGAGCATCCTGCGAGTGTTATTACGTCGGTGCCGAAGGTGAGAGGGGCGGCGGCGTGGGAAATATTGAGTGGCCAATGTTGAATTGTGAGTTGAGGAGATTGCGATGAGGAAATCTAAAGGCGGTGTTCTATTTGTTGTCGGGTTCCTGGCGGTGGTGGGGCTATTCGGTTGTAATCAGGAGACGCCGACAGAGAAGACGAAGGCTGCGGCGGCATCCGGCAGTGCGGCGACGCAGGCAGCAGGGCAGGCTGCGGTGGATGCGATAAAGACTCCGATGGATCAGGCCCGTCAGACGGAAAGTACATTGGAGCAGTCAGCTGAGCAGACAGCCGCTGAGATCAAGAAAGCGACGCAGTAGCAAAATGCTGAGGAAGATTCCATCGGCGGTTTGCGTATAAACTGGGCTTCCCCGCAGCCTGCGAGACTTCAAAGAGAGAACAGTGCGAACCAATTAACCTTTGCGAGAGATCGAATCATGAAATACCTCATGAGCTTCTTGAGTGCCTGTATCTTTGTTAGCCTGTTCATGATCAATCCTGTCCCTGCTTTGGCAAAAGGGCCAACTGTGTCAAAAGTAGAAGCAATGAAAATTGCGGATCGAGAAATGGACATGCTCGGATATAAGCGGTCTGAATGGAAGGCGCACGCAGATGAGAGTAACGCAGAGTGGAAAAAAGTGAGCGCGCATCGTCGCGATAGCGCCTCTCCCGAAAGAAAACAATATTTGAAGAAGCAGGAATCGAAGCTAAAAAGACATCAATATTGGGCGGTACGCTATGAACATCTGGTGCCTCCAGGTGGTACGAAGAAAAATGGTGATGGTTGGGTCTTTGTTGCGAGCGATTCAGGGCGAGTGTTGTTAGTCATCCTACCTGGCTCTTAATCAGTCTGGGCGAAGAATGGTTTCTGATACCTTTATCTGTCCGCACGATGCATTGTTTGCATAGGTTGAATGGGGAAAGGATGGCGGCATGAAGAACAGGGCGATTGCGATCATAGCCATGTTTTGGGTTTTAGGGGGATTCCCAGTATTAGCAGCACAGGCCGCCGACTATAAGTTGGCTATGAGTACTGAAAAAGATGTCTGTCGATTGATGCTCGCTTTCGCCAATGACAATTTCCACGATAAAGGGCTGTCGTCATTCATGCAGTTGGGAAATCTTCCTACCTTAGAGGCGTCGGAGTTTGAGTTAGTGAGGTGGGGCACCGAAGGAGTGATTGGCGCATCCTCTGAAGTGCCAATCAAGAGCTCGGTTGTCGATATCAATAATGATGGGCAACTTGATTGGGTCCTGAAGACTCAATGGATGTTAAGCAGCCAGTACAGTGAACAATTGGATATCTTTGCAAACCACCAGGAACCAGTAGGTTTTGAAGGGGGGCTGGATAACAGCGATTTAGATCGTGCCGACCACCATCTGTCGTTGACAGGACAGAGCTACACACTGAAGAAGATATCTCCACACAAGTTTAAGGATGGGGCAACCCGAGATTACTGGATTGGCGGGGTTTTCAAACTCGTACTCTTTCGATTTCGGAACATCACGTACATTTTAATGGTTACACCAGGCGCTGCACCAGAGGTAATGCCTGGGCGGCGAAAATTTTCCGCGGTGGTCAAGTATACGCCAGCGTTTACCTTGCAGGATGTGTGCTATATCGAGGAACTGCAAGGCAAAAGGAAGTGAAAAGGTATCAGGAACCATTGTTTGAATTGGCGGTTGTGAGTTCTGGTGAACAATGGTTGCTGACACTTTGCTTACGTTGTCTTCTGACGGTCTAGATGAGTCCCCTACTACGCACGTTGAGCAAAGCTTTTCTAATTCTCTCCAGCTTTCTTTAGAGGAGTGGCCGAGGCTGCCCTTTACTGTGTGCATCGAACGAGCACCATCCTAATTGACCCTTCTAAATCTTGCTTTCTACTCTTGGCAGGGGGTACCCATGTTGGTCTACGTGCGGCCGTCGAACGAGGCCCTTCTCAGTGCGCGCGTTCCGGGAGCACAGGACCAGCATGGGTACCCCCTGCCTATCCTTTTCACTGTGCGCGTTCTGCGAGCAAGGAGGGCACCTGGCCGCTCCCCTCCCATTCCTTGTGAGGCCGCGCGTTGCGCGAGCACAGAAGATCATCAGGCTCCATGTGAGAAAAAGTGTACCGGGAGTCTTTTGTAGTCTTGTGCCATCACGGACGCATCACAGTCGCCCTAGAGGTAGAGGAGTTGGTTGGTGATCTCTTCGACGGTGAACCTGTTGAGCACGATCATGATCCGTCGGGCGAGTTCGAAGTCGGAGGCACGGCGGTTCGCGATGAGAATCCCAGAATGGGCGCGCTCTTCGTGGAGCGCGGCCTCGTGGAGTCGTTCATAGTCGCAACGATTGTGGGTGAGTATCGTGTGCTGGTGGGCTGAGGCAAAATCCAACTGTGCGGTATCCGAGCGACCCAGATTCTGCGCGTCCCTGGTGGTGAGCACCTCGAACCCGTGCGGGCGCAGCAACTGGGCGACAAAGACCGACACATCTTCATCGAGGTACAACCGGATAAAGAGGGGAGACTCGGTCACTGGAGGCGCGGGTGAATCTTCTCATCTGGCACGCGATTCCGACGGATGTCCTCATCGATCGCTTCTTGATGCTCCTGATAATAACTCAGGGCATCGAAGACCTGGGCGAGTGTGAGATGAGGCAGCCGCCCGATGATTTCTTCCGGCGCGACGCCAAATTTCCACAGTTCAGCGATCGCGCGTACAGGAGTGCGGGTTCCCGTCACGATGGGAGCCCCGTGGAGAATGTCTTCGGTGCAGACAATGTAGGGATGACCTGTTGCGGTTGTCATGAGGTACACCTTCGAATTCAATACGCGATTCAGCCTACTGGAGGGAGGGGGAGAAGTCAATTTGAGGGCAAGAAAGGGGCCGGGGTGCGTCGGCGCGAAGCCGGAGGAGTGTCGCGAATGACAGAGTCGTACTAGTTAAGACCTAGCTAGTCGCCTCGGCCTCGCGTGATGCGTGTTGTCGGACAACCGGCGGGACGAAGCATTCACAGAGGTACAACCGGGCTGCTCTCTCTTCCCATCTTTCCGAGCTTGGTTCCTTCTAGGGATGGGGGCTGATTGATATTCCACTGCGCGCAAGGAGGGCACCTGGCCGTTCCCTCCTCCCATCTTTCCTCGTTTATTCTCCCCATCGCAGGATGGCTCGGATGAGTCCCCCACTGCGCGCGTCCAACGAGGGGAGTCCGCGACCGCGCGTTGCGTGAGCACAGGGGACTTACCGAGCCATCCCTCTTCCTTCTTTGAAAGGACCGCGGCGAGTATGCTATACAGCGCTTCCTCTGAATGACCGGCTGCCCAACAATTCCTTCGTTCATCTCTATGGAACAAGAAACCAAAACGTATGTGCTGAAGCGCCCGGTTGATGAGCTCGTTTCCCGGAAGCTCTCCATTGATTATGCGGCGGCGTTGAATAGCCAGCAGCTTGCGGCTGTGACCGCGGGCGAAGGGCCATCGCTGGTCATCGCCGGCGCCGGCAGCGGCAAGACGCGGACTTTGGTCTACCGCGTGGCTTACTTGATCGATTCAGGGATCGATCCCTCCCACATTCTGCTCCTGACCTTTACGCGAAAATCATCGCAGGAAATGCTTGAACGGGCCGGTGAGTTGATCGGCGTACGCAGCGAGCGTGTCCGTGGCGGCACGTTCCACTCAGTGGCCAATATGTTGCTCCGGCGTTATGGAAGGTCCATCGGTCTTGAGCCGGGCTTCACGATTCTCGATCGGGGTGATGCCGAAGACCTGATCGCTTTGGTTCGCGCACAGCTGGGGTTGAACGAAAAAGACAAACGGTTTCCCCGCAAGGGGACGATTGCGGAGATGTTCAGCAAGTCCGAGAATACGCTGCGCCCGCTCGCTGAGATCGTGGTCGAAGAGTTCGATCATTTTTCCGACCATCTGGATGCCTTGGAGCAGTTGCAGCGGGGCTATCAGGCGTCGAAACGGCAACGCCAACTGGTGGATTATGACGATCTGTTGGTGTTGCTGCGGCGGCTTGTGATGGAGGATGACGGAATCAGGCAGACGATTTCATCCCTGTATCGGTACATCCTGGTGGACGAATATCAGGACACCAATCGTTTGCAGGCGGATGTCGTCCGGCATCTCGCATCCACCCACCAGAACGTGATGGTTGTCGGTGACGACGCGCAGTCGATTTATGCCTTCCGAGGCGCGACGTTCAAGAACATCATGGAGTTTCCCGCGCTCTTTCCTGGCACCACCATCTATAAACTTGAAGAGAATTACCGCAGTACCCAGCCGATTCTGAATCTCGCGAACGCCGTAATCGAAGAGGCGAAGGAAAAATACAGCAAACATCTCTTTACAAGGAAGCTCGATGGGCCGTTGCCGGTTCTGGTGGAGGCGGCGGGGGAGAATGCCCAATCGCGTTTTATCTCGCAGAAGATTTTGGAGCTGCGGGAGGAAGGGGTTCCACTCAGCGAAATGGCGGTGTTGTTCCGGTCGAGCTTTCACTCGTTCGACCTTGAAATCGAACTCTCTCGTCACGGACTGCCGTTCGTGAAGCGCGGTGGGGTGAAGTTTATCGAGACAGCACATGTCAAAGATTTGCTGGCCCATATGCGCGTCGTGGCCAATCCCTTGGATGCTGTGAGCTGGCATCGCGTGCTCATGCTCGTCGAAGGGGTGGGACCGAAGAAGGCGCAGGATGTCATGGCTGCGCTCGTGAAATCGGACGATCCCTATGTCGCTCTTCGCGCAATGCCGGGGCGATCTGGGAAAGGGCTTAGAGATTTGGCCCTGACACTCGAAAGCCTGTCTGGATCAGGAGCCCTTCGTCCGGCTGAGCAAGTGGGCCATATCTATGAGTACTACCTGCCGATTCTGAAGGAACATTACGACGACTATCCCAAGCGCACGCGGGATCTGGATCATTTGCAGACGATCGCGGAGGGGTATCAGGGGGTTGAATCATTTCTATCCGACCTCGCACTGGAGCCACCGGACGGAAATGCCGCTCGATCTGAGGCGCCCGATCGCGACGACGAACGACTGGTGTTGTCCACGATCCATTCTGCCAAGGGGCTAGAGTGGCAATGTGTATTTGTCATCTGGATTGTGGATGGAAGATTTCCATCGGTCTATTCGTTCAGTGAAGATGAGGGGCTGGAGGAGGAGCGCCGGTTGTTCTATGTTTCCGTGACGAGAGCCAAGCGGCATCTGTACTTGACCTACCCGATCAATGTGTTTGACAGGGGCAGCGGCATGGTGCTGTCGAAGCCGTCCCGGTTCCTGGACCCAGTTGCGCCTAGGCTGCTGGATCAGTTGGTTCTGGTGGAAGAAGGTGGTGGGCGGCATGACTGGTATTCTCGCGACGACCGTTAGCCGGATGCTGAAAAGGGGGCGGGGTGGCTGGGACGATTCCCGTGCTCGCGCAACGCGCGGCCTCAGAAGGCCCTCGTTGGACGCGCGCAGTTGGAATCATCCCAGCCACCCCTTATTAAGTGGTAGTTGCTACGGCCTTGCTTGGGAAAATGCGCGTCTCAACGCGCCAGGGTTGGGTAGGTGAAAAGGTTGGCCTTTTTGAGCATCCTGTGTGGCCATGAGTAATGCGGACTAAGATCGATGGTGTGTATGCTGTGCAGAATGGTCGTGATGGGTCTTCTCATGGGCGGACTTCTTTTCGCGCCGAATGTGGGGATGTCGGAAGAGCGTCTGTCGTCAGCCGACCGGATGTGGGGTCAACTGCTTCATGAGGCTCATGCGCTAGGCCTTCCGACAAAGTTCCTCAAGGCAGTTCCACCGAGCTTCGTGCGGTTTGAATTCGAGGATTTGCACAGTTATGCCGCTGAATATCATCCCGGGGAGCATCGGATGGTGCTGAATCGTGCGCTGTCTTTTAATGGAGCCGGGGCTACGTTACGTCCGCTCGGGCAACTCACCCATGCCCAGATCGAAACACTCTTCCACGAATTGTTCCATGCCTATATCGATTACCTGGTGACAGAAGTTGAGACATCGCCCGGCGTAGCGCCGAATCCTGTGCTCACTTTTGCGAGAGCACAGCAGGGTTGCCACTATGGATCAGTGCTGATCACTCCGGTCGTACAGAGGAAGGGAGAAACTGAGGAGCGGTATCTGACGGAACGTGAATCTTGGGAAGCTCTCAACGAAACGTGGGCGGTATTTGTCGGGTGGATCGTGTGGAACCAGTTGGAGTTGAGCAGCGGCACAGGGCAATCAATTCAGAAACCGGGGAAGAGTCAGGATGAATGGGTGCGCCGTCTCAGGATTGCCGATCGAGAAGGAACATTCCGTGGGTATTATGAACCGGAGGATTCTGTCGAGCGGGCCGTTGTTCAAAAGCGGTATTTGGCCCCTGCATCTCGGTTGTTGGAATCGGAAGCCACGGTCATTTTGAAGGAAGTCATTGAATTTTCTCCCAATCTACTGGCCCGTGCGAGGGAGGTATTCTCCGGTCTCGGCCAAGGAGTTGACCGGCATGGCCAGTGTGGGTAGTAGCGACGCCTTTCTATAAGTTCATGAAATGGTTGCGAGCTGCTCGAAGCAAGCGGGCTTGGCCGGACTGCTCCATCGCTGGAGATTAGGGAACGGTGAAATGAAAGGGAGGCGGAAGGCTAGCGCGAAGAAAATCTCGGTCGGCAGCAATATTTTGACAAAAAGCAAGATAATTATGCTTTAGGGTATTGACTTCACCAGACTTCATCAATAGAATCCAGCGTTTCATGAGCAAGGCTGGTCCACGGCCTCACCGCCTGCATCCTTATTCAGTAAGGAGGGGGAAGCTGTGTGTGGACCGGCGTACATTTTCTTTTTCATCATTTGGATGAAAAAGACAATTATAAGTTGATCGTTTAGATTTATTTATTGTGTTGTGTGCAGGGATTTTCGGGCAGGTACCCAAGTGGCCAAAGGGGGCAGACTGTAAATCTGTTGCCATCGGCTTCCAAGGTTCGAATCCTTGCCTGCCCACCACAAAGAAATAGACGCAGGCAAGTGACGAATGCTGAGCATTGAGCGAATGAGAAACCAGGCTTTGAACTCAGCACTGTGCACTCTAATGACGGGCGGGCGTAGCTCAGTGGTAGAGTTCCAGCCTTCCAAGCTGGCTGTCGTGGGTTCAAATCCCATCGCCCGCTCCAGAGGACGTGAAAAGTGAAATGTTATTCGCGAAACGTGAGGCATGCGGAAATAGAGATTGAATCCACGACAGCGGGGATTTCGAAAGGGGCTCACCCCTTTCGTGAGGAGCGCGCGATGGGGCTGGCCCCCTCTGCGGGAGTCAGCGAAGCAGGCTTCAGGGCTGAGTTGATGACGGAGTGCGGTTCAAGTCCCATCGCCCGCTCCAAAAGGAAGACGTGGGGCGTGAAACGTGAGGGGTGAAACGAAAATAGCGAGGCGGCTTCCATCGTTTCACGTTTGACGTTTCACTAAGAAAAGGCCCACGTAGCTCAGTTGGTAGAGCACGTCCTTGGTAAGGACGAGGTCACGCGTTCGATCCGCGTCGTGGGCTCCAAGTAGAGCGTACTCGACTGGCGTTCATTTTAACGAGCGCGACTGGATAGGGCTTCTGGAGATTTTAGGAAGGGAGTAAGGCATGGCGAAGGCGAAATATGAGCGGCGGAAGCCGCACGTGAATGTCGGGACGATCGGGCACGTGGACCATGGCAAGACGACGTTGACGGCGGCGTTGACCAAGGTCAGCGCCGATCAGGGCATGGCGAAGTTCATCTCCTATGACGAAGTGGCGAAGGCGAGCGAAAGCCAGGGCCGACGCGATGCCACCAAGATTATGACGATTGCCATCAGTCACGTGGAATACGAAACCGCCAACCGTCACTATGCCCATGTGGATTGCCCGGGCCACGCCGATTATGTGAAGAACATGATCACCGGGGCCGCGCAGATGGACGGCGCCATCTTGGTGGTGAGTGCCGCGGACGGCCCCATGCCCCAGACGCGCGAGCATATCCTCTTGGCCCGGCAGGTCGGCGTGCCCTACATCGTGGTGTTCCTGAACAAGGCCGATAAGATCGACGACGCGGAACTGTTGGAGCTGGTCGAGCTCGAAGTGCGCGAGCTGCTCACGAAGTACGGCTTCCCGGGCGAGAAGACCCCCATCATTCACGGCTCGGCCTTGAAGGCGATGGAAGGGGATCAGGGCCCGCTCGGCGTGCCCTCCATTCTGAAGCTCTTGGAAGCGGTCGATACCTACATTCCGACGCCGCAACGCCCGATCGATAAGCCGTTCCTGATGCCGATCGAAGACGTGTTCACGATCAGCGGACGCGGGACTGTCGTGACGGGCCGGGTCGAACGAGGGATCGTCAAGGTGGGCGATGAAATCGAGATCGTGGGCCTCCGGCCCAACCAGGTCACCATTGTGACCGGTGTGGAAATGTTCCGGAAGGTGCTCGATGAGGGGCAGGCGGGCGATAACGTCGGCGTCTTGCTGCGGGGCACGAAGAAGGAAGATGTGGAGCGGGGGATGGTGCTGTCGAAGCCGAAGAGCATTACGCCGCATACGAAGTTCAAGGCCGAGATCTATGTGTTGGCGAAAGAGGAAGGCGGGCGGCATACGCCGTTCTTCAATGGCTACCGGCCGCAGTTCTATTTCCGGACGACGGACGTCACGGGGATTATGACGTTGAATCCGGGGGTGGAGATGGTCATGCCGGGGGACAATGTGAGTGTGACGGGGGAGCTGATTAGCCCGATCGCAATGGATCAGGGGTTGCGGTTCGCGGTGCGCGAGGGCGGCAAGACCGTCGGCTCCGGTGTCGTCACCGAAATTCTGGCGTAACGAGCCGTGGGGAATTAGGCGTAAGGGGACAGTGTCGAGAGCTGGTTCTTACGCCTCACGTTTCACGCCTCACGCCTAACGAGGAGAGAGAGATGCGAGAGATCATCGATTTGGCATGCACGATCTGCAAGCAGCGGAACTATTCCACCATGAAGAATAAGAAGAACGACCCGGATCGGCTGGAGCGGAATAAGTTCTGCAAGTTCTGCCGGAAACACAATGCCCATAAGGAAGTGAAGTAGGCTGGGCTGCCGGCACAATGGCTGGGTTGCCAGCCGTCGTAGGGGCATGGTGTCAATGGCTAGCACATCGGTCTCCAAAACCGAGAGTCTAGGTTCAAATCCTAGTGCCCCTGCCAAGCGCTGTGTAGCGGATGGGTCAGGCTCGATATTGGTGGCTGGATTGAGAGTAGGCCGGTAGTAGAAGCGGGGAAGTTGGGTGAGCTGAGGGGGTGAGTATGTTTACAAGGTTTGCCAATTCCATTCGAGAGTTCTTCAGCGATGTAAGCGGGGAGTTGAAGAAAGTCTCGTTTCCGACCCGGGCCGAAACGATCGGGTCCACGACGGTGGTCATTGTTTTTTGCATCATCATGTCCCTGTATCTGTCGGCTGTCGATTCGGTTCTCGTATGGGTAGTGAGCAAGATTCTGTGAGTCAGATATCTGGAAGTGAGAGCCGCTGCACGGCGCATATCAACCGATGATCCGAGGGTAGGGCATGGCAAAAAATTGGTACGTCATTCATACCTACGCAGGCTTTGAGGGGCGGGTGAAGACCAGCTTGCTCGAACGGGCCAATCAAATGGGATTGGTCGAGAAGTTGGGACAGGTACTCGTGCCGACGGAGGATGTGATTGAGATCAAGGACGGCAAGCGCCGAACGTCTCGACGGAAGTTTTTCCCCGGATATGTGATTGTAGAGTTAGAGTCCCCGCTTATCGATGAGACCTTGCAGATGATCAAGGAGACGCCGAAGGTCACGGGATTTGTCGGTGGTGGCGCGCAGCCCACACCCCTATCGATGGAGGAAGTCGAGTCGCTACTGAAGCAAGTCGATGCGGGAGCATCCGGGCCGCGCGAACAGGTCAAATTCATCAAGACGGATAATGTGCGGATTATCGATGGTCCGTTTCTTGGCTTTAACGGCGTGGTGGACGAGGTGGCTCAGGACCACAGCCGGCTTAAAGTTCTGGTCAGTATTTTTGGCCGTTCCACTCCTGTGGAGCTTGGGTTTTTGCAAGTGGAACGGATTTAACTTCCGAAATGGTCGAACGCGCGTAGGAGTGTAGGACATGGCGAAGGAAGTATCGGCACAGATTAAGTTGCAAATTCCGGCTGGGAAGGCCAATCCTGCGCCCCCGGTCGGGCCGTCGCTGGGACAGCACGGCGTCAACATCATGGAGTTTTGCAAGCAGTTCAACGCAAAAACACAGAAAGAGGGCGATAGCATCATTCCTGTCGTTATTACGGTCTATAAGGACCGGTCGTTTAGCTTCGTGATGAAAACTCCGCCGGCGTCCGATCTCTTGAAGAAGGCGGCGGGGATCATAAAGGGGTCAGGCGTTCCCCAGAAAGACAAGGTTGGGAAGATCACGAAGGTACAATTGCGTGAGATCGCGCAAAAGAAAATGACGGATCTCAATGCCGTTGATCTCGAGGGGGCGATCAAGATCATTGAAGGGACGGCGCGTAGCATGGGAGTGGTGGTTCAAGGGTGAGGCGGTAGGCCCTGGCAGTCCTGCCTAATCCAGAACTTGCGATGCTGTAAAAGGGGAACGGAAATGGGAAAGAAGATGAGAGCGGCGGTAGAAAAGCTTGAGCCTCGGGTCTACGCGTTGCGCGACGCGGTCGACGCGGTGAAGCGGTCGGCCTACACGAAGTTCGATGAGTCCGTCGATTTGGCGCTTCGGTTAGGCGTCGATCCGAAGCGGGCGGATCAAATGGTGCGCGGTACGACCTCGCTGCCGCATGGCACAGGGAAGAAGATTCGCGTGTTGGTCTTTGCCAAGGGGGAGAAGGAGCAGGAGGCGCGGCAAGCCGGCGCCGATTATGTCGGGTCCGATGACTTGATGGAAAAGATCAAGGGCGGATGGCTGGACTTTGATTGCGCCATCTCGACGCCGGATCTCATGGCGGCCGTCGGGAAGCTCGGAAAGGCGCTGGGGCCTCGGGGCCTCATGCCGAATCCGAAGACCGGGACCGTCACCTTCGATGTCGGTAAGGCTGTGTCGGAGATTCGGAAGGGCCGTGTGGAGTACAAAGTTGAAAAGGCCGGAATCGTTCAAGTGCCTGTCGGCAAAGTGTCGTTTCAGCCTGAGCAGCTCTATGCCAACGCTTCGGCAGTTATTGAGGCGGTGATCAAGGCAAAGCCTGCCTCGTGCAAAGGACGCTATTTGATGAGCGCGACTCTCTCGAGCACGATGGGGCCTGGCGTGAAGCTTGACGCCATTGCGTTAGCCAAGGAGTGGAGCTAGTGAGTAGGCGTCAATAGTCATTCGTCAATGGGAATGGCGGCATACGAGATTTCGTACTATTGACCAATGACCGATGACCAGTGACTCTTGTTGTGAAGGGGAGCAGCATGAACAAAGACGAGAAAGCGACAGCGGTCGTGGAGTTGACGGAGACATTCGGACGTGCACGGCTTGCCATTGTCACCGAAAGTGCGGGGCTCTCTGTCAACCAGGTCACGGAGCTGCGTAAGCAATTGCGAGGGGCCAAAGCCGAATATATGGTCGTCAAGAATACGTTGGCCGTCCGTGCCTCGGAGGGTACGATCCTTTCCGGGGTGAAGACGTATCTGAAGGGACCAACGGGGCTAGTCATCGGGTATGACGATCCGGTGCTCCCGGCCAAGATCCTTCGGGATTTTATTCTGGCAGAGAAGCGCGAACAGAAGATTAGGATCACCATCGGTGTGTTGGAGGGCAAGGTGGTGCAGCCGGCTGAATTGGCGGCTGTTGCCAAGTTGCCGAAGAAGGAAGTTCTTATTGCCATGTTATTGTCGGCCATGCAGGGGCCGGCGCGTGGACTCGTGTATACGCTCAGTGCGGTCTTGTCAAAATTTGTGAGAGTGATTGCAGCCATTGGGGATAAACGAAAAGGAGAAGGGGATATGTCAACGACAACGGCAAAATTGTCACAGGAAGAATTGATCAAGGCCATCGAGACGATGAGTGTGCTCGATTTGGCGGAACTCGTGAAGGGGCTGGAGACCCGGTTCGGGGTCACTGCCGCCGCTCCGGTCGCTGCCGCCGCTCCTGCTGGTGGCGGCGCAGCCGCTGCAGTAGAAGAGAAGACAGCGTTCGACGTCGTGCTCGTGTCTGCTCCGGCGGACAAGAAAATCCAAGTCATCAAGGTCGTTCGCGAGCTCACCAGCCTCGGTTTGAAGGAAGCAAAGGATCTGGTCGAAGGCGCCCCAAAGCCCGTGAAGACCGGTGTCACGAAGGAAGAATGCGACACCATGAAGAAGAAGCTTGAAGAAAGCGGCGCCAAGGTCGAGATCAAGTAGCTTCGATTTGACCAGTCTCTAGTATCTGTGGGTGCTGCTATCTGTGGGCACCCACGGTTTGACCATTGTAGTGGAGGACCGGCGAATGTCCGAAACGACTCTGCAAGAGTTTATCGAACGGAAAGATTACGGGCGCATTCTTAGCAGTATCGAGATTCCTGATCTTATCGAGATTCAAAAGCGCTCCTATGAAGAGTTCCTTCAGCGGGAGGTCGAGCCGGAACGTCGCAAAGATCATGGGCTCCAGGCGGCTCTCGCGAGCGTATTTCCTATTCCGGATTACAACAATACGGCCGTCTTGGAGTTTACGAGTTATACGCTCGGCACTCCCAAGTACGATGAGCGGGAATGCCTTGAACAGGGGATGACCTTTGCCGTTCCGCTGAAACTTCGAGTGCGCTTGGTCGTGTTCGACAAGGAAGATAAGGGTTCCAAGAAGAAGGTACTCGATGTCCGTGAGCAGGAAGTCTATGTCGGCGAACTGCCCCTTATGACGGAGCGGGGAACCTTCATTGTCAACGGCACAGAGCGTGTGGTGGTGAGCCAGTTGCATCGTTCTCCCGGCGCATCCTTCACGCACGATAAAGGCCGGACGCACTCCAGCGGCAAGGTGCTGTATTCCGCCAGGATCATTCCCTATCGCGGATCGTGGCTGGACTTCGAGTTCGACGCCCGCGATATTCTCTATGTGCGCATCGACCGTCGCCGGAAAATGCCGACGACCATTCTCTTGAAGGCGTTCGGATTTACAGGCGACGACTTACTCAAGATGTATTACCCGGTCGAAGAGATTCGGGTCGTCAAGGGCAAGATGCTCCGAAAGCTCGACCCTGAAATTCATCATGGTCTGCGCTGCTCGGCGGAAGTATTGGATAAGGGTGGTAAGGAGGCGCTGGTACGGGAAGGCGCTAAGCTGACGAAGGGGATCATTGCGAAGCTGAAAGCAGCCGGCGTGAAGGAAATCCCGCTTTCGCCGAGCGAGTTGGTCGGGCGTGCGTCCCTGACTGAACTGGTGGATTCAAAGAAAAACAAGATTGCCGAAAGAAATCAGCGGCTCACTGCTGAGATCATCGAGGCGCTGCTCGAGAGCGACATTGAAGAGTTCAAGGCAATCTATTTCGATACGGTCACGTCGACGCCGGTGATCCTGGATACGCTTGAGATGGACAAGACCACCTCAAAAGAGGAAGCGATGGTCGAGATCTATCGCCGCTTACGTCCGGGAGAAACGCCCTCAGTCGATACGGCACGGGCGCTCTTCGACAATTTATTTACGAACTCCAAGCGGTACGATCTTTCGCCGGTCGGACGCCTGAAGTTGAACAAGAAGCTGGGTTTGGATCTGCCGTTGGAACAGCGGACGTTGACGGCGCAGGACATGGTCGAGGTCATTCGCTACCTCGTCAATCTAAAATTGGGCAAGGGCGAAATCGACGACATCGACCACCTGGGCAATCGTCGTGTCCGCTCGGTCGGCGAGTTGTTGGAAAACCAATTCCGGCTTGGTCTGGTCCGTATGGAGCGCAGCATCAAGGAGCGGATGAACCTGTTGGATATGGAGACGGTGTTGCCGCATGATTTGATCAATGCGAAACCCGTCGTCGCCGCAGTGAAAGAGTTCTTCAGCAGCAGCCAATTATCGCAGTTCATGGACCAAACGAATCCGCTGGCAGAGATTACGCACAAGCGGCGTCTTTCCGCGCTCGGTCCCGGCGGGTTGACCAGGGAGCGGGCGGGATTCGAAGTTCGCGACGTCCATCCTTCGCATTACAGCCGTATTTGTCCGATTGAAACGCCGGAAGGCCCGAACATCGGCTTGATCACGTCACTGGCGACCTATGCGCGCATCAATAAGTTCGGGTTTATCGAAGCGCCTTATCGCAAAGTGGTGAAGGGGCGTGTCACGGACGAGATAGAGTTTCTATCGGCGATCGAAGGTGACAAATACATCATTGCGCAGGCGAACTCGAAAGTGGATGCGTCCGGACGCTTGTCGTCCGAAAACATCTCTGCGCGATCGGCCGGGGATTTCGTGACCGCCACCTCGGACAAGATCGAATACATGGACGTGTCGCCGAAGCAGGTGGTGAGCGTGGCCACGGCCTTGGTGCCGTTTTTGGAACACGACGATGCGAACCGTGCCTTGATGGGATCGAATATGCAGCGTCAAGCTGTGCCGCTGCTCACATCGGAGGCTCCGCTGGTCGGTACGGGAATGGAAACCGTAGTCGCGCGTGACTCGGGCTATGTCGTGCAGGCTAAGCGTGCCGGTGTAGTGGAAAGCGTGGATGCCAGAAGGATCGTCGTGCGCGCCGATTCGAGAGAAGGCCGGAAGCGGAACGATGCAGGCTTGGACGCGTACGATCTGATTAAGTTCCAACGATCGAACCAGAGCACGACCATCACGCAGACACCGGTGGTGCGGCTTGGGCAGCCGGTGAAAGTGGGACAGGTCTTGGCCGATGGTCCCGCCATCGATCACGGTGAATTGGCATTAGGGAAGAATATTCTCGTCGCCTTCATGCCCTGGGGCGGTTACAACTTCGAAGACGCCATTCTCTTGAGTGAAAAATTGGTACGGGAGGATGCGTTTACCTCGATTCACATTGAGGAGTTCGAGGTGGAGGCCCGGGATACGAAGTTGGGGAAAGAGGACATTACGCGCGACATCCCGAACGTCGGAGAAGAAGCGCTTCGCGATCTCGATGAGAGCGGGATTATCCGTATCGGGGCTGAAGTAAAGCCTGGAAATATTCTGGTCGGGAAGGTGACGCCGAAAGGCGAAACGCAGCTGACGCCGGAAGAAAAACTGTTGCGGGCCATCTTCGGTGAGAAGGCGGGTGATGTGAAGGACACATCTCTTACGGTGCCGCCGGGCGTCGAAGGCATCGTCGTCGATGTGAAGATCTTCTCGCGCAAAGGTCTTGATAAGGACGAACGGTCCAGGAGTATCGAAAGCGACGATGCGATGAAGCTCCAGCGCGACCATCACGAGGAGCTCCGTATCATCGACGAAGAAAAAACGAAAAAGATCAGAAAGCTGCTGCTGGGGAAGGTGGTCGGTCGCGATTTGATGGATCCTGAGAGCGGCGATGTCATTCTGAAGAAGAAGGGCAAGCTGACGGTAGAGGTTCTCAGGCGATTGCCGGATGAGACCGTCCGCTACATCATTCTGAGCGATCCGGATGAGCAAAAAGAGCTGGAAGACGTCGAGCGGCGGGCGAAGGAGCAGATCGAAATCCTTCAGACCCTGTACGACGAAAAGGTTGGGCGCCTGAAGCGTGGCGATGAGCTTCCGCCCGGCGTGATCAAGCTGGTTAAGGTTTATGTGTCGATGAAGCGCAAGATTCAGGTCGGCGACAAGATGGCCGGGCGGCATGGAAACAAGGGCGTAGTTTCCCGGGTCTTGCCCGAGGAAGACATGCCCTGCTTGCCGGATGGGACGCCTGTAGAAATTGTACTGAATCCGCTCGGTGTGCCTTCACGTATGAATGTCGGTCAAATCTTAGAAACTCACCTGGGTTGGGCGGCTAAGGCATTGGGAATTAAGGTGGCGAGTCCGGTGTTCGATGGAGCATCGGAAACAGAGATCAAGGAACTGCTGAAAAAGGCGGGCTTGCCGACCAGCGGGCAAACGATGTTGATGGATGGCCGAACCGGAGAAATGTTCGGCAGCCCCGTCACGGTTGGCTATATGTATGTCTTGAAGCTCCACCACTTGGTCGATGACAAGATTCACGCGCGGTCGATCGGCCCCTATTCGCTCGTCACGCAGCAGCCGCTCGGCGGCAAGGCTCAATTCGGCGGTCAGCGGTTGGGAGAAATGGAAGTGTGGGCATTGCAGGCCTATGGCGCTGCTTCCACGCTGCAAGAGTTCTTGACGGTGAAATCTGACGATGTGCCGGGCCGCTCACGTATGTATGAAGCGATCGTCAAGGGTGAGCCGTTCCTGGAGCCTGGATTGCCAGAATCGTTTAATGTTTTGGTCAAAGAGCTTCAGAGTTTGGGACTCGACGTCGAACTGGTTAAGTCGCAAGACTAACCCATTTGTGTGCCGGCCATGACGGTCGGCATCAGAGGAGGTCACTACCGTGGAAGGCGTCTATACATTGTTTGAGAAACCGCGCGATGCGGTGTCGTTTGATTCGATGCGGATCCGGATCGCATCACCCGAAAAAATTCGGTCGTGGTCCTATGGCGAAGTGAAGAAACCTGAAACCATTAATTACCGGTCGTTTAAACCGGAAAAAGACGGACTGTTTTGCGCGAAAATTTTCGGCCCGATCAAGGATTGGGAGTGCAATTGCGGCAAGTACAAGCGCATGAAACACCGCGGTATTGTCTGTGACAAGTGCGGTGTTGAGGTCATTCAGTCCAAGGTCCGCCGAGAGCGCATGGGCCATATCGAGCTCGCGGCGCCGGTTGCGCATATTTGGTTTCTTAAGGGCGTGCCGAGCCGGATCGGAACCTTGCTCGATATGAGTCTCAAGGGGCTGGAGCGGATTCTCTATTTCGAGAGCTATGTCTGTGTCGATCCAGGATCGACAGATTTGACGGAGAAAGAGCTGGTCTCGGAGGAAAAGCTTCGCGAGCTCCAATCCGCATACAACCCCGGCTCCTACAAAGTCGGTATCGGCGCCGATGCCATTCGGGAGTTGCTCCGTAAGATCGACATCAATGCCAAGTGGGATGAGATCAAGGCGAAGGCAAAGACGTCGGCATCCGCAGCATTGAAGAAGAAATACGCGAAACAACTGAAAGTCATCGAAGCCTTCCGCAAGTCTGGAAACATGCCTGAGTGGATGATCATGGATGTGATCCCGGTGCTGCCACCGGAGTTGCGCCCGCTTGTGCCGCTGGACGGCGGACGGTTTGCGACATCGGACTTGAACGACCTGTACCGCCGTGTCATCAATCGGAACAATCGGCTGAAACGGCTGATTGAACTGAAGGCGCCGGGTGTGATTATCCGAAACGAAATGCGAATGTTGCAGGAAGCGGTCGATGCGCTCTTCGATAACGGGCGTCGGGGTCGCGCGATTCGCGGACCGAACAAGCGGCCGCTCAAATCGCTGAGCGATATGCTGAAGGGGAAACAGGGGCGTTTTCGCCAAAACCTGCTCGGCAAACGGGTCGATTACTCGGGCCGAACCGTCATTGTCGTGGGGCCGGAACTTCGGCTGCACCAATGCGGGTTACCCAAGAAGATGGCGCTTGAACTTTTTAAGCCCTTTATCTTCCACAAGTTGGAAGAGCGCGGTGCGGCGACCACCATCAAGAGCGCCAAACGATTGGTTGAAAAAGAACGTCCGGAAGTGTGGGACGTGCTTGACGAGGTGATTCGCGAACATCCCGTGCTATTGAACCGTGCGCCGACGTTGCACCGTCTTGGTATCCAGGCATTCGATCCTGTGCTGGTCGAAGGCAAGGCCATCCGGCTGCATCCGCTGGTCTGCGCCGCGTTCAACGCCGACTTCGACGGCGACCAGATGGCGGTCCACGTTCCGCTGTCGGTCGAGGCGCAGGTCGAGGCGCGCGTGTTGCTGATGTCGATCAATAACATTCTCTCGCCCGCCAACGGCAAGCCGATTGCTGTGCCGTCGCAAGACATGGTGCTCGGCTGCTATTGGCTGACCAAAGAGCGTGCAGGATGCAAGGGAGAAGGGAAAGTGTTCGGCTCGCCGGACGAAGTGCGAATTGCATACGACTCTCAAGCGTTGGACGTGCATGCGCGGATCAAGGTACGGATCGAGGGGAGTCTCGTTCAGACCACCGTCGGGCGAGTCATCCTGTCCGACGTGCTCCCTCCGGGCTTGCCATTCGCCAACGCCAATAAGCTCATGACGAAGAAGGAGATGACCAAGCTCATCGATACTGTCTATCGCCAGTGCGGTCACCGTGAGACCGTTACGTTCCTCGATAAGGTCAAGGATACGGGGTTCGAGTATGCCACGCGTGCAGGTATCTCGATCTGCATCGACAACATGCATATTCCGACCAAGAAGCAAGAATTGCTGGGGAAGGCTCAGCATGAGGTCACGGAAATTGAACGGCAGTATGCCGAGGGGTTGATCACCAACGGCGAGCGTTATAACAAGGTGATCGACATCTGGGCTCATGTGACTGAACAGATTGCCAATGAAATGATGAAGGAGTTGGGTGCGGGTGGCGATCCGAACAAGGCGGAGTCCTTCAATCCAATCTTTATGATGGCGGACTCCGGTGCTCGAGGAAGCTCGCAGCAGATCCGCCAACTTGGCGGTATGCGCGGTTTGATGGCGAAGCCGTCCGGTGAAATCATCGAGACGCCGATTACCGCCAACTTCCGTGAAGGATTGACGGTGTTGCAGTACTTCATTTCGACGCACGGCGCCCGCAAGGGGTTGGCCGACACGGCGTTGAAGACGGCAAACTCCGGCTATCTCACGCGCCGTCTGGTGGATATCGCGCAGGATGTGATTATCAACGAAATCGATTGCGGGACCACCGATGGCATCATTGTGAGCGCATTGGTCGAAGGGGGAGAAATCATTCAGCCGATCGAAGAGCGGGTGTTAGGACGGTTGGCGGCGGAAGACATTCGCGATCCGGTCACGGGCGAGATCATTGTGTCGTTCAATGAGGAGATCGACGAGGAGCGAACCAAGGCGATCGTGGAAGCGGCGGTCGACCATGTCAAGATTCGCTCTGTGCTGACCTGTCAGTCGCGTCGTGGAGTCTGCCGATCCTGTTACGGGCGTGATTTGGCCCGCGGACGGTTGGTTGAAAAAGGCGAGCCTGTTGGTGTCATTGCGGCGCAGTCGATCGGTGAGCCGGGAACACAGCTGACCATGCGGACCTTCCACATCGGTGGAACGGCGAGCAAGGTGGTCGAGCAGACGGTGACTGAATCCAAACATGCCGGGACCATCAAGTTCATGAGCTTCGATGCCAAGAAAAATGCGGACTTCCCCAACCCGGGAATTGCAGTTAGGAATAAAGAGGGTGAATGGGTCGTCATGAATCGGAACGCCAAGATTTCCATTGTTGATGAGACGGGGCGTGAGCGCGAGAAGTACGGGGTCGTCTACGGAGCCAAGATCAAGATCGAAAATGGCGGTCGCGTTGCGGTGGGTCAGAAATTGGTCGAGTGGGATCCGTACTCACTGACCATCCTCACGGAAGTCGGCGGTAAGGTGGCCTATGGAGACATCATCGAAGGTATCTCTATGAAGGAAGAGTTCGATGAAGTTACCGGCCTCTCCCGTAAGGTGATCGTTGAGCATAGTGGCGCGACGTTGCGTCCACGTGTGTCGATCAAGGATGAGGGTGGGAAGACTGCCAAGGTTGCAGCGGCAGCAAACGTGGCTCGCTATCTGCTCCCGGTCGGAGCGCATATCTTTGTCGAAAAAGGGGCGGTGGTCACTCCTGGCGATGTGTTAGCCAAGATTCCGCGGGAGACGACCAAGACAAAAGATATCACCGGCGGTCTGCCTCGCGTGGCAGAGTTGTTTGAAGCCAGAAAGCCGAAGGAGACGGCGGTTATCAGCGAGATCGACGGTGAAGTGTCGTACGATGGTTTCGTGAAGGGTATGCGCAAAGTGCTGGTCAATAATAAGATGGGTGATGTGAAGGAATACTTCATACCCAAGGGCAAACACGTCAACGTGCATGAAGGTGATTGGGTCAGGGCCGGTGAGCCGTTGATGGATGGATCGGCTAATCCGCACGACATTCTCGATGTGCTGGGGCCAAACGAGTTGCAAAAGTATCTTGTCGACGAAGTGCAGGATGTGTATCGGCTGCAAGGTGTGACGATCAACGATAAGCATATCGAGATCATTGTGCGGCAGATGTTGCGCAAGGTCAGAATCGAAGACCCCGGCGATACGGAGTTCTTGCCAGGCAGTCAGGTCAGCAAGATGTTATTCGACGAAGAGAATGAGCGAGTGTTGGCGAGGGGTGGACAGCCGGGTCTTGGGAAGCCGGTATTGCTGGGTATTACCAAGGCAGCATTGACCACCGATAGCTTCATCTCGGCAGCCTCATTCCAGGAGACCACGCGCGTTTTGACGGAAGCCGCCATCAATGGGCGTGTTGATAACTTGTTGGGCCTGAAGGAAAACGTCATTGTCGGTCGGTTGATTCCAGCCGGAACCGGCTTCGAAGAATATCGAGACACCTTTGTCATTAGCCCCAAGCCTGAGCCAGTGATTGTTGGTCTGGGAGATGCTACGGCGCTTGTGCACGAAGGCGTGGCGACGGGATCATCGGTAGAGCCTGCTCGCTCGTGATGGTATAGGGTCTTGAAGAGGCTTGACAAGGCGAGCAATGGTCACTACAATCCACCGGCTCTGCCCTTGAAGGGTTGAGATGGAAAGTAGTCAAACTGTGCTGAAGATGAGAGTGATGTACTAATGCCGACGATCAATCAGTTAGTCAGAAAAGGACGCCAGCTGGCGCATGCGAAGACTAAGAGTCCCGCACTCAAGTCCTGTCCGCAGAAGCGTGGCGTCTGTCTTCGTGTCTATACCTCAACGCCGAAGAAACCGAATTCGGCGTTGCGTAAAGTTGCGCGTGTCCGTTTGACGAACGGAATGGAGGTCACGACATACATCCCTGGTGTCGGACACAACCTTCAAGAGCATTCCATCGTGCTTGTGCGCGGTGGTCGTGTGAAGGACTTGCCGGGTGTGCGTTATCACATCGTCAGAGGCGCCCTTGACGCCGTCGGTGTGGCGGATAGAAAGCAGAGTCGCTCGAAGTATGGAGCGAAGCGTCCCAAGTAAGACGAGTATCACAGCCGGTAACGAGAGAGTGAATGACTTATGCCAAGAACTAGATTTTTAGACCACCGCGATCCTCTTCCTGATGTGCGGTATCGGGACAAGCTCGTCGGGAAGTTTCTGAATATCCTGATGTCGGGTGGGAAGAAGAGTACTGCGGAGCGTATTTGCTACGGGGCTTTCGATGTCATTCAGGAGAAGACCGGCAACGATCCGCTCAAAGTGTTTCGGGCGGCGCTTGATAACGTGAAGCCGGTCGTTGAGGTGAAGTCTCGACGAGTGGGTGGCGCTTCCTATCAAGTGCCGGTAGAAATTCGCCCGGCTCGCCGGATGTCGCTGGCGCTTCGATGGTTAGCAGAGTATTCGCGGACCCGCGGAGGCAAGAGCATGCGAGAGAAGCTCGCGGCTGAATTGTTGGACGCATCGAACAATACGGGGGCGGCGGTTAAGAAGCGGGAAGACGTGCATCGGATGGCGGAGGCCAATAAGGCGTTCGCGCACTATCGCTGGTAGCGTCGTTCTGTGCTGCAGCTGAGCCGTGCTGCGATCCGCTCACGCGGGTGTTTGTGAGTCGCAGCGTTTCGCCGGCTCGGGTTGCGGCATATATATTTTTTAGGGGAAGTACGTGGCGCGTCAATCACCGTTAGAACAGACTCGGAATATCGGCATCATGGCTCACATCGATGCGGGTAAGACGACAACCACTGAGCGCATCCTCTTCTACACCGGGATCTCGCACAAGATGGGTGAGGTTCATGAAGGCGCGGCGACGATGGATTGGATGGAGCAGGAGAGGGAGCGTGGCATCACGATTACGGCTGCTGCGACGACCTGTTTCTGGCGAGACCATCGCATCAATATCATCGATACTCCGGGGCACGTAGATTTTACGATTGAGGTCGAGCGCTCGCTTCGGGTGCTTGATGGAGCCGTAGCAGTGTTTGACTCAGTGCAGGGGGTTGAGCCCCAGTCTGAGACAGTGTGGCGGCAGGCGGATAAGTATAGTGTGCCGAGGATCGCGTTCATGAATAAGATGGACCGAGTCGGGGCAGATTTTTATGTCAGCGTCCAGACGATGATCGATCGGCTGGGGGCGAACCCCGTTCCAATTCAGATTCCTATCGGTCGAGAGTCGGAATTCAAGGGGTCGATCGATCTTGTGACCATGAAGGCCTATGTATATGACGACGAGACGCTCGGCGCCAAGTATGTCGTCAAAGAGATTCCTGCCGATCTGCTCGGTCGAGCCAAGGAGTACCGGGATAAAATGCTGGATGCGGTCGCCGAGTTCGACGAGCAGGCAATGGAGAAGTATCTCAATGGCCAGCCTTTGACGGAAGAAGAGATCCGCCGAGCCATTCGAGCCGGCGTGATTTCGATGAAGATGACGCCTATTCTGTGCGGATCGGCTTTCAAGAACAAGGGTGTTCAGCAGCTGTTGGATGGAGTTGTGGATTTTCTCCCATCCCCGCTTGATGTTGAATCAGTAACCGGGATCGATCCAAACACTGAGCAGGAAGTGAAGCGGCGTCCATCGGATAGCGAACCATTTGCGGCCTTAGCCTTTAAGATCATGACGGATCCGTTTGCCGGTCAACTCACCTTTCTACGGGTGTACTCTGGCACGTTGAAAACCGGAACGTCCGTTTCGAATGTGACGAAGGGAACGAGGGATCGCGTCGGGCGTCTGCTGAAGATGCATGCGAACAAACGTGAAGATATCGATGTGGCCTATGCGGGCGACATCGTTGCGGCCGTCGGACTAAAGGGTGCGACGACCGGAGATACGCTGGCGGATGAAAAGCAGCCGGTTCTGCTCGAGGTGATGAAGTTTCCTGAGCCGGTCATTGCCATGGCGATTGAGCCAAAAACCAAGCAAGATCAAGAGAAGATGGGCTTTGCGCTCCAGAAGCTGGCGCAAGAAGATCCATCGTTCAGGGTGAAGACAGATGAAGAGACCGCGCAGACCATCATTGCCGGGATGGGGGAGCTGCATCTGGAAATCATCGTCGATCGCATGTTGCGCGAATTCAAGGTGGAGGCCAATGTCGGAAAACCGGAGGTGGCCTTTCGGGAAACGATCCGTAAGAAGGCCGAAGCTGAGGCGAAGTATATTAAGCAGACCGGTGGCCGTGGCCAGTACGGGCATGTCGTGTTGACGGTCGAACCTACTGAATCGGGCAAAGGCTTGGAGTTCATCAATAAGACTGTCGGCGGTTCTATTCCAAAAGAATTCATCCCGGCGATCGAAAAGGGTGTGAAGGAACGGCTTGATTCCGGGGTCATCGCAGGATATCCGCTTCGCGATGTACGGGTCACGGTCATTGACGGGTCGTTTCATGATGTCGATTCGAATGAAATGGCGTTTAAAATCGCCGGTTCGATGGCATTTCTCGATGCCTGTAAAAGAGCCGACCCGGTTTTGCTCGAGCCGATCATGAAGGTGGAAGTTGTGGTTCCTCAGGATTTTATGGGCGATGTGATAGGCAATTTGAATGGTCGTCGAGGGAAGATCCAGGGGATGAAGGCGAGGGCTGCTGCGCAGACCATCGATGCATCAGTACCGCTCAGTGAAATGTTCGGATATGCGACCGATCTTCGGTCTCGAACCCAGGGCCGGGCCACCTATAGTATGGAGTTCGACCGATATGAGCCGGTACCTCGGCAGATTTCAGAGACTATCATTGCCAAGTATCGGGGTGAGTAGTCGAATCGACTCTTGAGTGAGGACGAAAGGGAGTAAGGCATGGCGAAGGCGAAATATGAGCGGCGGAAGCCGCACGTGAATGTCGGGACGATCGGGCACGTGGACCATGGCAAGACGACGTTGACGGCGGCGTTGACCAAGGTCAGCGCCGATCAGGGCATGGCGAAGTTCATCTCCTATGACGAAGTGGCGAAGGCGAGCGAAAGCCAGGGCCGACGCGATGCCACCAAGATTATGACGATTGCCATCAGTCACGTGGAATACGAAACCGCCAACCGTCACTATGCCCATGTGGATTGCCCGGGCCACGCCGATTATGTGAAGAACATGATCACCGGGGCCGCGCAGATGGACGGCGCCATCTTGGTGGTGAGTGCCGCGGACGGCCCCATGCCCCAGACGCGCGAGCATATCCTCTTGGCCCGGCAGGTCGGCGTGCCCTACATCGTGGTGTTCCTGAACAAGGCCGATAAGATCGACGACGCGGAACTGTTGGAGCTGGTCGAGCTCGAAGTGCGCGAGCTGCTCACGAAGTACGGCTTCCCGGGCGAGAAGACCCCCATCATTCACGGCTCGGCCTTGAAGGCGATGGAAGGGGATCAGGGCCCGCTCGGCGTGCCCTCCATTCTGAAGCTCTTGGAAGCGGTCGATACCTACATTCCGACGCCGCAACGCCCGATCGATAAGCCGTTCCTGATGCCGATCGAAGACGTGTTCACGATCAGCGGACGCGGGACTGTCGTGACGGGCCGGGTCGAACGAGGGATCGTCAAGGTGGGCGATGAAATCGAGATCGTGGGCCTCCGGCCCAACCAGGTCACCATTGTGACCGGTGTGGAAATGTTCCGGAAGGTGCTCGATGAGGGGCAGGCGGGCGATAACGTCGGCGTCTTGCTGCGGGGCACGAAGAAGGAAGATGTGGAGCGGGGGATGGTGCTGTCGAAGCCGAAGAGCATTACGCCGCATACGAAGTTCAAGGCCGAGATCTATGTGTTGGCGAAAGAGGAAGGCGGGCGGCATACGCCGTTCTTCAATGGCTACCGGCCGCAGTTCTATTTCCGGACGACGGACGTCACGGGGATTATGACGTTGAATCCGGGGGTGGAGATGGTCATGCCGGGGGACAATGTGAGTGTGACGGGGGAGCTGATTAGCCCGATCGCAATGGATCAGGGGTTGCGGTTCGCGGTGCGCGAGGGCGGCAAGACCGTCGGCTCCGGTGTCGTCACCGAAATTCTGGCGTAATGATTGGCCGGATGGATAGAGGAACGAATGGTTAAGGTTGAACAAAGAATCAGGATTCGGTTACGCGGGTTCGATTACCGTGTGTTGGACCAGTCTGTGGCGGAAATCGTTGAGACTGTTCGCCGGAGCGGAGCGAAGATTGTCGGGCCAATTCCGCTTCCGACACGTATTGAGAAGTTTACAGTGCAGAGTGCCACTCATGCCGATAAGAAGGCTCGCGAGCAGTTCGAGATCAGGACGCATAAGCGTTTGATGGACATCATGGATGCAACTCCTGAAACTATGGATGCCCTGATGAAGTTGAATCTCGCTGCCGGGGTGGATGTCGAGATTAAGCTCTGATTGGTCCTAAGGGTAAACGACTGACAAGGAACGTTACGTATGACGAACGGGTTATTGGGTAAAAAGCTGGGGATGACCCAGATATTTGACGAGACGCGGTTTACGCCTGTGACTGTCATCGAGGCAGGTCCTTGCCGCGTGGTCACGATCAAGACAAAAGAGCGCGATGGGTATGAAGCCGTCCAGTTGTCTTTTGGCGAAGTGAAAGAGCGCAAGTTGTCCAAAGCCGAGCTGGGTCATTTGAAGAAGACGGAGGCTCCAGCCACCCGTGTACTCAGAGAGTTTCAAAAGGTTGGAGAGGTGGCGGTAGGGCAATCCATTAAAGTCGATATTTTCAAAAAGGGCGACTGGGTGGATGTCATTGGTATCTCGAAGGGAAAAGGATTTCAAGGGGTAGTGAAGCGGCATCATTATGCCGGCGGCCCTGAGTCTCACGGATCCATGTTCCATCGTCATCCCGGTTCGATGGGCGCAAGCTCGTATCCTTCTCGTGTCTGGAAAGGGAAGACGTTGCCCGGGCACATGGGAGCGAAGCGGGTTACGGCACAGCGATTGAAAGTTGTTGAATCAAGGCCTGATGAGAACTTGCTGTTTGTTCGAGGGGCTATCCCTGGCGCGGCAAACGGACTGATCATGGTAAGAAAGTCGAAGAAGGGGTAGGCATGCCCACTGTTGATGTCGTTGATTTGAAGAGACAGAAAGTCGGGTCCGTCGAACTTCCTGAAGAAGTGTTCGGCTGTAAGCCGCACACTGCGTTAGTCCATGAAGCGGTGGTGATGCAGCGTGCCTGTGAGCGTCAGGGGACGGCATCGACATTACGGCGAGGAGAAGTGGCCGGTTCCGGGAAGAAGCCATGGAAGCAAAAGCATACCGGGCGCGCGCGGGCCGGGTCAATCCGTTCTCCTGTATGGCGTCATGGCGGGTCGGTCTTTGGGCCGAAGCCGCGTGATTACTCCTACAGCATGCCGAAAAAGAAGTATCGTGCAGCGCTTCAAAGCGCGTTGTCGGCAAAGTTAGCCGACGGACAAGTGGTGATTGTGTCGAATCTGTCATTGGATCAGCCGAAGACGAAACTGTTGGCTCAGGTGCTGACCAGTTTTGGTGCCGGGGCCTATGCCTTGATTGTGGCAGGTGCGGGGCATGCAGGATTGGCTCAAGCTGCAGGTAACCTCCCTAATGTGTGTGTGGTGGGGCCTGAAGGGTTGAACGTTTACGATATTGTTCGAGCTGAGTTGATTCTGATTCCCGAGCGTGAGTTGCTGCGGGTGAAGGAGGTCTGGTCATGAAGGCGGGTCTCCATAGCATTCTGTTGCAGCCGTTGCTGACCGAAAAGATCACCGCGATGCGGGAAAACAACAACACGGTGGGTTTTCTGGTTCACCCAGATGCAAATCGTCTTCAGATCAAGCAAGCGGTCGAAACGCTCTTGAAAGTCAAAGTCGAGCGGGTGAACGTGATAAATGTTCTCGGGAAGGTCAAGCGTTTGGGGCGTTTCTCCGGTAAGCGATCGGACTGGAAAAAAGCTTTCGTGAAGCTCAAGCAGGGCGAAAAGTTGGAGCTCTACGAAAGCGCATAGGTGGGTTTTACTCCGGGTTGATCCCGGGGCGCTGGAAGGACGACTGTAGTTATGGGAATCAGGGTATACAAGCCAAGAACGCCGGGACGTCGCGGAATGACCGCGGTGACCACCGAAGAACTGTCGAAGAAGAGGCCTGAGAAATCGCTTACGTCATTCCGCCGCAGTACCGGTGCGAGGAACAACGATGGCCGAACAACTGTACGGTTTCGCGGGGGCGGGCATAAGCGCCTCTATCGAAAAATCGATTTCCGTCGCGACAAGACTGGGATCCCGGGAACCATTGCCGCTCTTGAATACGATCCTAATCGGTCAGCCAGAATTGCTTTGGTGCACTATAAGGATGGCGAGAAACGATATATCCTGGCGCCGGTTGGCTTAAAAGTCGGTGATGTGGTTCAGTCCGGAGTTGGGTCAGAAGTTCGTACTGGGAACGCGCTGCCCTTGTCCAGTATGCCGTTGGGCACCACCATTCATAATATAGAGCTGAAGCCAGGAAAGGGCGGCCAGCTGATTCGGAGTGCGGGGGGCGCGGCGCAGGTGATGGGGCGTGATGGTGAATATGTGCAGGTGCGGCTAAGATCCGGTGAAATGCGCAAAGTTCTTTCAACCTGCCTGGCAACCGTTGGACAGGTTGGGAATACGGATCACGAGAATATTAATGTCGGGAAGGCGGGCCGCAATCGGTGGCTGGGCCGGCGCCCCAATGTGCGCGGTGTCGTGATGAATCCGGTCGACCATCCGCATGGTGGCGGCGAAGGAAAGTCCGGACAGGGCAATCCCCATCCGGTCTCCCCGTGGGGGCTTCCGACAAAGGGTTATAAGACCCGGAACAATAAGGCGACGGACAAGTTCATTATTTCCCGCCGCAAGTAGGAGTACGCGATGCCGAGGTCAGTCAGTAAGGGCGCATTTGTTGACGACCATCTGCTCCAGAAAGTGGAGCGGATGAATCAAAATAAGGATCGTAAGATTATCAAGACCTGGTCGCGACGGTCAACGGTCATCCCTGATATGATCGGGCATACGTTCGCGGTGCATAACGGGAAAAAATTCATTCCAGTCTTCGTGACGGAAAATATGGTCGGGCACAAGTTGGGAGAGTTTGCTCCAACCAGATTCTTTAAAGGGCATGGGCATGCCAGGACAGAGAAGTCGGTCGCCCTCAAGTAGGCGGCAGGCGTAGGTCTCGGTACACTCGATTTGGATAGGACGGTTATGGCTGAAGCACAAGCAGTTTTGCGTTTTGTACGTATCTCTCCGAGGAAAGCACGCCCTGTGATTGATTTGATCCGGGGGCAGCAAGTTCCAATGGCTCTGGCTCTACTTCGAAATTTGCCGCGTCAGGCGTCGAAGGTGGTGGAAAAGCTTTTGAGGTCTGCGGTCGCCAATGCGGAACAAAAAGAGATGGGCGACAGTGACTCGATGGTGGTGTCAAGGGCATTTGTCGATTGCGGGCCGACCTTGAAGCGCTTTCGAGCTCGCTCACAGGGGCGTGCGAATGCGATTCAGAAGCGTATGAGTCACATTACTGTCGTCGTGTCGGCTGCAAGTGTGAAGGAAAAAAAGTAGTTAGCGGCAAATAACGGGACGGATTCATTTTCTGTCTGAGTGAGGCACAGCTAGTTATGGGGCATAAGACACATCCGATCGGGTACCGGCTAGGATACAACGTCAATTGGTCATCTCGGTGGTATGCCAGTAAAGATTATGCGAAGTTGCTCCATCAGGATATCAAGATCCGCAAGATGGTCAAGCAGCGTCTCTTTCATGCCGGTGTGGCCAAGGTTGAAATCGAGCGATCTGGAGATCAGACGCGGGTGATTATCCATACTGCGCGCCCAGGTATCATCATCGGCCGCAAGGGGGCTGAGGTCGATAAGCTCAAGGCGGAGTTGGCGAAGAGCTACGGCGGCCAGGTCTATATTACGGTGAAGGAAATAAAAAAACCGGAACTGGATGCCCAGTTGGTGTGTGAAAATGTTGCGACCCAGCTGGAAAAGCGAGTGGCTTTTCGCCGGGCCATGAAGCGAAGTGTGCAGTCCGCACTCCGTCTTGGAGCCCAGGGCATCAAGATTATGGTTGGGGGGCGCCTTGGCGGGGCGGAGATCGCGCGATCAGAGTGGTACCGCGAAGGTCGTGTCCCTCTCCATACGCTCCGGGCGGATATCGACTACGGGTTTGCAGAGGCCCACACGACGATGGGGCAGATCGGGATCAAGACCTGGATCTATAAGGGCGAAGTTCTTCCCTTGCAGCCGCTCAACAAAGAGTCGGTATTTGACCGTAGGCTTGGGTAAGTGAAGGGGATATTGTGTTAGCACCAAAGAAAGTTAAGTTCCGTAAAATGATGAAGGGGCGTATGACTGGCAAGGCCTATCGTGGCAGCCAGATTACCCTCGGAGAGTTTGGGCTCAAAGCGCTTGAGCCGGGCTGGATCACCAGCCGGCAGATTGAGGCGGCGCGCATCGCGATCACTCGGTGTGTGAAACGTGGCGGCCAGGTGTGGACGAGAATTTTTCCTGATAAGCCGATCACCAAGAAGCCGGCTGAGACTCGAATGGGTAAGGGTAAGGGCAACCCGGAATACTGGGTTGCTGTCGTCAAGCCTGGCCGTATCCTCTATGAGATGGATGGTGTGACGCAGGATGTCGCCAAGGAGGCGTTCCGCTTGGCCTCACATAAGCTGCCCATTGCTACGAAGTGTGTTATCCGCGGCGAGTTTTAGCGCTGATCGAACGGTACGGAAGAGTAAGGGGAACGCGTTCATGGATCTGAAGGAATTACGGCAACTTACGGGGCCTGAGCTGGCTGAGAAAACACTGCAGCTCACGCAAGAGCTTTTCAATCTTCGTTTTCAGTTGGGAACAGGACGGTTGGAAAATCCAATGCAGCTGCGAAAGACGAAGCGATCTATTGCCAGGGTAAAAACGATTCAGCGCGAGCTCGCGCAGGCCGATCCAATCTCTACCGTGGCGAAAGGGGCTTGAGGATGGGAGAGTCAGTGAATAAGCGGCGTGAATGGGTCGGACGTGTGGTGAGCAATAAGATGAATAAGACGGTCGTCGTCGAGATTGAGCGGTCGGTTATTCACCCGCTCTATCGGAAGGTGCTTCGACGGGTGACGAAATTTAAGGCTCACGATGAAGAGAATGCCTGCAAGATCGGCGACCGCGTGCGTATGGTCGAGACGCGGCCCATCAGCAAAGATAAGCATATGCGGGTTGTCGAGGTTGTGGAAAAGGGACGGCGTGGTGAGTAGGTCAAGATCGTGCGGAGAGTAGAGGAAATACTGGGACTATGATTCAAAGTTATACATACATGGACGTGGCCGATAATTCCGGTGCCAAACAGGCCATGTGTTTTCATGTTCTTGGTGGAACCAGGCGCCGGTATGCTTCTCTTGGAGATATTGTCGTCGTGGCTGTCAAGGAGGCCATTCCTGCGGCAACGGTTAAGAAGGGCGATGTGAGTCGTGCCGTGGTCGTGAGGACGACTAAGGAAGTGCGTCGCGAAGATGGTTCCTACATCAAGTTCGATCGGAATGCCTGTGTATTGATCAATAAAGACGGTGATCCTGTTGGGACTCGTATCTTTGGGCCGATCGCGCGAGAGCTGCGCTGGAAAAAGTTCATGAAGATTATTTCTCTAGCTCCGGAAGTGCTATAGCGAAGGTGGGGACGGCGGGATGAATAAACAGGCATTGAAGAAGAGTCGGATTCGTAAGGGCGATGTGGTGGTCGTGATTGCCGGGCGTGATCGCGGCAAGTCCGGGAAAGTGCTTTCAATTGATCTTGGGGTGGGAAAGGTTGTGGTCGAAAAGTTGAACATGATCAAGCGCCATACCAAGCCCAATCAAAAAGTTAAACAAGGCGGCATTCTCGAACGGGAAGCGCCTCTTGCGGTCTCAAACGTGATGTATCTGTGTCCTGTGACGCAGAAGCCGACCCGGCTTGGTGTGCGAACGCTTGATGATAGCCGGCGGGTCCGGTTCAGTAAAAAATCGAACGACTCAGTCGAGTAGGAGTGAGGACGCCGGATGGCGAAGGTTGAATCAGGAAAAGGCAGTAAGACGTCGGAGCGGAAGCCGCCCAAGAAGAAAGAAGGGTCATCGGCGCCGCAGGCGATGGACCAGGGCAGCGAAGAGTCCAAGTTCAAGCCCCGGATGCGCGAGACCTACTTGCAGAAGGTTGTGCCGGCACTCATGAAAGAGTTCGGCTATAAGAACATTATGCAAGTTCCGAAGCTTGAACGGATTGTGTTAAACGTGGGAATGGGGGAAGCCATTCAGAACGTGAAGCTGCTGGAGAGCGCCGCTAGTGAATTGGGTGCGATTACTGGGCAAAAGCCTCTGATTACAAAGGCGAAGAAGGCCATTGCCACTTTTAAGTTGCGCCAAGGTATGCCGATCGGCACAAAGGTTACGCTGCGGAGTCGCAGAATGTGGGAGTTCTTTGATCGTCTTGTGACGCTGTCGTTGCCACGGATTCGTGACTTCCGAGGTGTCTCGCCAAAGTCGTTCGATGGCCGAGGTAATTATACGCTGGGACTCAAAGAGCAGCTCATATTTCCCGAGATCAAGTACGACGAGGTGGCATCCATCCATGGCATGGATATCACGATTGTCACGACCGCCAAGACCAACGATGAGGGCCGGGCACTATTGAAGCATTTAGGAATGCCATTCCGGGCGTAATGTCTAGCGAAGGAGTTGCAGGTGTCGAGATTAGCTCTCAGAAATAAATCAGCCATCAAGGCGAAATTTCCTGTCAGGGACTATCACCGGTGTGAGATATGCGGGCGTGTGCGAGGGTTCTTGCGCCGATTTCGCATGTGCAGAATTTGCTTTCGATTGCTGAGCCTGAAGGGTGAGATCCCTGGGGTTCGGAAGTCGAGTTGGTAGCGTATCCGGCTTCTATGTCGCTCGGCTGGTGATCGCATCTGGTCACGCGAAGAATGTGAGTGAAAGGCTTGTATGGTTACAGATCCCATTAGCGATTTATTAGTACGGTTGCAAAACGGGTTTCGGCGACGCCACGATGTCGTGAGCATCCCAGCCTCCCGTCTCAAGCGCGAGGTTCTTCGGATTCTCCAGAACGAGGGATATATTCAAGGCGTTGAGGCGGATGTCGCGGATGGGCATCCTGTGTTGAAAGTGCAGTTACGGTATGTTGCGGAAGGGCAACCCATGGTTACCGGTATGCAGCGGGTGAGCAAGCCGGGCCGCCGTGTCTATGTAGGGATCAAGGATATCCCGCGAGTCAAAAACGGTATCGGGGTGGCGATCCTGTCTACATCGAAGGGGTTGATGACGGATCAGGATTCTCGCCGTGCTGGGCTGGGCGGAGAAGTTCTGTGCTCGGTGTGGTAATGGTTACTGCGACCAGATTGTCATTGCAGCGTTGGGCTAGAGGAACGAGGCATCGATGTCACGTATAGGAAAGAAGCCAATCCAGATTCCTGCAGGAGTGGATGTGAAAGTCGCCGGGTCTATTGTGTCCGTGAAGGGCCCGCTTGGGAAGCTCGATTGGTCATTGTCATCAGGTCTTGGGATCTCGATTGCGAATGGACAGCTTGTGGTGAACCGGTCAAATGAGGACCGCCAAGTTCGCGCATTGCACGGGTTGACTCGTGCAGAGCTGAGCAACCTTGTTCAGGGTGTGACGAAGGGCTATGAACGTAATTTAGAAATTACCGGGGTAGGCTATAAGGTTGCCGTGCAGGGCCGGACAATGAGCTTCAGTTTGGGCTATATCAACCCAGTCACCTATCCGATCCCAACTGGAATCGATGTGAAGGTAGACAAGCAAACGCTGATCAACGTAAAGGGGCCAGACAAGCGGTTGGTGGGACAGGTTGCGGCCGACTTGCGAGCCCTCAAGCCCCCTGATGTCTATAAGCAAAAGGGCGTTCGCTATGCAGGGGAAGTGTTGCGTAAAAAGGCCGGGAAGACAGGAAAGTAGGGTGTTTTATGAATAGTGCAGATAAAGCCAGCCAGTTAACCAGGCGAAAACAGCGGGTGCGGAAGAGAGTCTTTGGAACAGCTGAGCGTCCACGTCTCAATGTGTTTCGCAGTCGCTCTCATATCTACGCCCAGATCGTCGACGATCTCAAGGGAGCCACGTTGGCTGCCGCGTCTTCCCTGGATAAGTCTCTGCGCACTTCGGTGAAGTCTACTGGCAGCATCAATGGCGCCAAGGCTGTTGGAAAGTTGCTAGCCGAACGGGCTAAGGCCGCTAAGGTACAGTCTGTGGTGTTCGATCGTGGCGGTAGGATGTACCACGGACGGGTCAAAGCATTGGCTGAAGCATCTCGTGAAGGCGGTCTGCAGTTCTAGGTCGTGCCTTGCTTACGTTACAGTACGGAGCGAGAGGAACAAAGAGGAGAAATGCTAGGTGCGAGTTAATCCAGATGAACTAAGCCTGAAGGACAAGGTTGTCTTTATCAACCGTGTGGCGAAAGTCGTGAAGGGCGGAAAGCGGTTCAACTTCTGCGCATTGGTTGTCGTGGGGGACGGCCAGGGGTGGGTTGGTATCGGAAAAGGGAAGGCTGCTGAAGTGCCCGTCGCGATCTCGAAGGCGGTTGAACAGGCTAAGAAAAACTTGGTGCATGTCGCTCTCACATCCGGGACGATTGCCCATGAGGTGCATGGGCTGTTCGGGGCCGAGCATGTCCTTCTGAAGCCCGCCAAGAAGGGGGCCGGGATTATTGCCGGCGGCGCCGTCCGGGCGGTGGTCGAGGTCGCCGGCGTCCATAACGTCATTGCGAAGACGTTGGGTCGTGGAAATCCATTTAATACGGTTCGGGCCACCCTCAATGGGCTCTGTCAGCTCCGCAACGTTGGGGATGTTCTTAAGCTACGCCGTAATGTGGTGGGCGACGCACAGAATAGGGTGAGTGCCTAATGCCTACAGTGAAGACCGCTAAGGCTGACTCAAAGGGTTTCGTGATCACCTTACGACGAAGTCCCATTGGTACACCGCAAAAACATCGACGTGTTTTGAGCGGCTTGGGCCTGAGAAAAATCAGACAGACGGTGACTCGTCCCAATACTCCCCAAGTCAGAGGGATGATCGGAAAAGTCGGCTATCTATTGGAAGTGCAGCCACAATGAATTTACATGAAATCGGTCCTGCAAAAGGATCCAGAAAGCGGCGCAAACGTATCGGTCGTGGCCCAGGCTCTGGTCATGGGAAAACGTCTGGAAAGGGCCATAAGGGCCTGTTAGCCAGGTCGGGGGGTCGGAGTCGACAGGCCGGCGGGTTTGAAGGCGGCCAGATGTCTCTGATCCGTCGAGTGCCGAAGCATGGCTTTACGAACATCTTTCGTAAGGAGTACTCGATTGTCAACCTGAAGAGTTTGGGTGACATGATCGTGTCCGGTACCATCACACCGCAGACCTTAGTCGATGTCGGCTTGGTTAAGCGCAAGTCATTGCCGATCAAGGTTCTTGGAAATGGAGACCTTACGAGGGCGATTGTTGTGCAGGCGCACAAGTTCAGTAAGTCAGCAGAGGCGAAAATTCTAGCAGCTGGAGGGAGAGTCGAGGTCATCCCCGGTGTTTGAACGACTCCTGACCAGTTTTCAGAATATTTTAAAAATCCCTGAGCTGCGTACCCGTATCCTCTTTACCATAGGGATGTTGGTGGTATATCGGATCGGGGCGCATATTCCTACGCCTGGGATCAATGGCGAGGCCCTTTCGGAGTTCCTGCAAAAGGAAGGTGGCGCTCTACTCGGGTTTTTGGATATTTTCTCAGGCGGGTCGCTCTCGAGGTTGACCATCTTAGCGCTGGGCATTATGCCCTATATCAGCGCCTCGATCATTCTTCAGCTGTTGACCGTCGCTGTCCCGCACCTGACAAAATTGGCCAAAGAGGGGGAGCGCGGGCGAAAAAAGATTATTCAGTACACTCGATTCGGGACGATCGGTATAGCGCTAATTCAGGGCTTCGGAATCGCAGTCGGTCTCGAACAAATGAATAACGGCGCATTCGTGATGACCGGTGGGTGGGGATTCCGTCTTATGACGGTCATCACCTTGACGGCGGGTACGGGTTTCCTGATGTGGCTTGGTGAACAGATTACCGAGCGAGGCATCGGGAACGGCATTTCCTTGATCATTTTTGCGGGAATCGTCGCACGCCTGCCGTCCGCCGTGGCCCAGACCTTTGAACTGTACAAGGTTGGGCAGCTCAGCATTATCTTGTTGGTCGCCCTTGCAGCGCTGATGGTAGTGGTGGTCACCGCCATTGTCTTTCTGGAAAGCGGGCGACGAAAGGTGCCGGTTCAATATGCAAAACGAGTTATCGGACGCAGAGTGTTTGGCGGGCAGAGCACGCATATTCCACTGAAAATCAATACCGCGGGGGTGATTCCGCCAATTTTCGCATCATCGATTATTGCATTTCCCGCGACGATTACCGGGTTTTTTGAGACACCCTGGATTAAGGATATCGGTGCGCAACTTGCGCCTGGATCGCTGTTGTATACGCTGATGTATATCGGCCTCATTCTATTTTTCTGTTTCTTCTATACCGCAGTGGTGTTGAACCCGGTGGACATGGCTGACAACATGAAGAAGTACGGTGGATTCATTCCCGGGATTCGCCCCGGCGTACGGACTTCCGACTACATCTATAAGGTACTCACGCGAATTACGTTTGCCGGATCGATTTATCTTGCGATCGTCTGTGTGATTCCGGAGTTGTTGATCTATAAGCTAGGTGTGCCGTTCTATTTCGGCGGTACCTCGTTGCTGATCGTGATCGGCGTCGGGCTTGATACGGCCCAGCAGATTGAGTCCCACATGTTGATGCGGAATTACGATGGGTTTCTTGGTAAAGGTATGGCTCCCCTCCGTGGTAGGAGTGGGTGAGGCAAATCCATGCAGGTGGTGTTTCTCGGTGCACCAGGCGTTGGCAAGGGGACTCAGGCTGACCGTATTGCGGCGCAGTATCAGATAGCGAAGATATCGACAGGTGATCTTCTTCGCGAGGCGGTTCGCAATCAGACTGTGCTGGGGCTTGAAGCGAAGCGCTACATGGATCAGGGAAGCCTAGTCCCGGATGCCGTGGTGATTGGGCTGGTCAGGGAGAAGTTAGCTGATCCCAGATGTGCGAATGGATTCGTTCTGGATGGATTCCCCAGGACTGTTCCACAGGCGGAAGCATTGGGAGCGGTTTTGATATCCAAAGGGATCGCGCTGGATCGGGTGGTGAACTTCCAGGTTTCGCGTGAAGATATCGTGAGGCGTTTGAGCGGGCGCCGAAGTTGCCCGAAATGCCAAGCGACGTTCCATGTAGCCTTTGCGCCTCCCAAGGTGGGTGAGGTTTGCGACCGATGCGGAGAGCCGCTCGTGCAGCGCAGCGATGACCGACGCGATGCAATCGAGATGCGCTTGAAAGTATATGACGAGCAGACGGCTCCGCTTGTGGCGTATTACCAAGAGCGAAGATTGTTATTTCAGCTGGATGGTTCAGGCGCAGTGGATGTCGTTTTTCAGCATCTCTCGCAGGCGCTGGAACCGTACCGGGCGGCATGATCATTCTCAAGACGCCGGATGAGATTGCGGTGATGGCTCAGGCGTCAAGAGTGGTGGCAGAGACGTTACAGATTTTGCAGAAAGCCGTTAGGCCTGGTATTTCGACCGATGAACTGGACCGCTTAGCCGAGGATGAGATTCGGGCCCGTGGGGCAAAGCCGGCATTTAAGGGGTATCGGAGTTATCCAAAGACGCTCTGCGCATCGGTGAATGAGCAGGTTGTCCACGGAATCCCCTCCAAGCGAGTGTTGAAGGATGGGGATATCATTGGGCTTGACCTAGGGGCCATTGTTGACGGGTTTTACGGAGATTCGGCCATTACAGTTGCTGTGGGGCAGATGACCGAACGGAATGCCCGATTGGTTCAAGTTACCGAGGAGGCCATGTATCTCGGAATCAAGCAAGCGGTGGTGGGCCATCGGTTGTCGGACATTTCACATGCGGTTCAGCGGCATGTGGAGGCTGCTGGCTATTCGGTCGTGACAGAGTTCGTAGGCCATGGAATTGGCCGGCAGTTGCACGAAGAACCGCAAGTGCCGAATTATGGGAAGCCAGGGCAGGGACCACGGTTACAGGCTGGAATGGTTCTCGCAATCGAACCGATGGTCAACATGGGTGGCGCTGCAGTCAAGGTTCTTGAGGATCGATGGACGGCGGTAACGGTAGACGGGAGTCTCTCGGCGCACTTTGAGCATACGATTGTGATTGAGCCGAGTGGGCCTCCGAAGATTCTGAGTCAGCTCTGAGAAACCAAAGACGCGGGCATGCAGTCTGGAGAGAAGGGATATAGTGCCGAAAGAAGACATCATCGAAATTCAAGGCACAGTGAACGAGACGTTACCGAACGCGATGTTTCGGGTATCGCTGGACAATGGCCATAAGATTCTTGCGCACATTTCCGGAAAGATGCGGATGCACTTTATCCGTATTCTTCCCGGCGATAAGGTGACCGTGGAACTGTCGCCGTATGACCTGACACGCGGGCGGATTACCTATCGGTTTAAGTAGGAGCGTAAAAGAGACATGAAAGTCAGATCATCCGTGAAGCCAATTTGTGCCAAATGTAAGGTGGTTCGGCGCAAGGGCGTGGTGCGAATCCTCTGCGAGAATCCGCGCCACAAGCAGCGCCAAGGGTGAGAGGTCGCAGGACGACCTGATCGGTCTCCTGCTCGCGCAGCGCGCGGCCTCAGGCCCTCGCTGGACGCGCGCACTAGAGCCCAATCAGGTCATCCTGCGATGAATGTGGGAAGAGTAAGGGGGAATTATGGCTCGTATTTCTGGAGTGGATTTACCGAGAGAGAAGCGGGCGGACATCGGCTTGACCTATGTCTATGGGATTGGTCGGGCATCCGCACTCTCTATCTTGAGCAAGGCCGGGATCGACGGAGCAATTCGCGTGAAAGATTTGAGCGAAGAGCATATTGTCAAGATTAGAGAAATTATTCAGGAAGGCTTCCAGGTCGAAGGCGATCTGAGAAAGACCTTCTCGATGAACATCAAGCGATTGATCGATAGTGGTACGTACCGTGGGCTGCGTCATCGGAAAGGGTTGCCGGTCCGCGGCCAGCGGACCAAGACGAATGCGCGGACGAGAAAAGGCCGTCGCTCCGGTGTGGGAAGCAAACCGAAACCGCCTGTGCGTTCGGCGTAGTGTGTGACTGTTACTTGAGTAGGGAGTCTGTATGAGCATCAAAAAAGGAAAGAAGAAAGAGCGCCGGATCGTGCAGACCGGGGTGGCCCATGTCCAGGCTTCCTTCAATAACACGATCGTTACCATCACCGACCTGAGCGGCAATACGATTGTGTGGGCGAGCTCAGGAAACCAAGGCTTTAAGGGGTCTCGCAAGAGCACGCCTTTTGCTGCTCAGCGGGCCGGCGAGGCCGCTGCGCGCAAGGCGATGGAGAGCGGAATGCGCCAAGTGGATGTCTATGTGAATGGGCCTGGGTCCGGTCGTGAATCGGCGATCCGATCTCTTCAGGCTGCTGGATTGCGGATCCATATGATTCGTGATGTGACCCCGATTCCGCACAATGGATGCCGTCCACCTAAGCGGCGTCGCGTTTAGCGGCGCATGTTGAGAGTGTCGGATACACGAGAATTGTTGGGCGCACCTATGTGGTGATGTCCGGTAACCGGAGGTAGATCAGTGGCAAAGTATCGCGGTCCCGTCTGTCGGTTGTGTCGGCGAGAGGGTGAGAAGTTGTTTCTGAAAGGCTTGCGCTGTATGACAGAGAAATGTGCTATCGAGCGGCGGAGCTACCCTCCGGGACAGCATGGGCAAAAGCGTCCGAGGAATTCAGAGTACAGCACGCAGCTCAGGGAAAAGCAGAAGCTGCGCAGAATCTACGGCTTGATGGAATGCCAGTTCCGTGGTGTGTTTGAACGTGCGGAGCGGCAGTCTGGTATTACCGGTGAGGCACTGTTGCGGTTATTGGAATGCCGGCTGGATAACGTGGCCTATCGTTTGGGGTTTGGCGCTTCTCGAAAGGAGGCCAGGCAGCTGGTCAGCCACGGGCACCTGACCATGAATGGCCGAAAAATTAATGTGCCTGGCGCGCAGGTCAAGGCGGGCGATATCATCAGCGTCCGGGAGCGAAGCCGCACATTGATCTCGATCCAGGCCGCTTTAGAGTCTGTTGATGGACGAGGCATTCCGGAGTGGTTGGAGTTGGACAAGACGGCGTTTAAGGGCATGGTACGAACGCTGCCATCAAAAGACCAGATTGCGCTGCCGGTCAATGAGCAGATGGTGGTGGAGTTGTATTCAAGGTAGATGCGGAATTGGGCAAGGGAGTCGGTCTCTGTGGCGAACAGATGCCGTTCAGTAGCTGGCTACGCGATGAGATCAAGGGGGAGTTATGATTAAAGCAATGAAAGACTTTCAAATCCCGCTGCGGGTGGAAGTCGACAGCGATACGCAATCCCAAACCTACGGCAGATTTACAACAGAGGCCTATGAACGTGGATTTGGGACCACGGTTGGCAATGCATTACGGCGCGTACTATTGTCGTCGCTTACAGGTGCGGCAGTAACTACGGTGAAGATCGAAGGAGTTCTGCACGAGTTCTCCACGATTCCTGGTATCACGGAGGATGTGACCTCCATTATCTTGAATGTCAAAGGACTGCGGCTTGCGGTACATACTGATAAGCCAAAGACGCTACGTCTTAAGAAGAAGGGACCCGGTGAAGCAAAGGGGTCCGATATTATTCATGATGCAGATGTGACCATATTGACTCCGAATCTCCATATTGCGACGTTGGACAAGGATGCCACATTCGACATGGAAATGACGGTCAATCATGGGCGGGGCTATGTGCCGGCTGAGCGAAATAAGGAAGAGGGGCTGCCGATTGGTGTGATCGCGATTGATTCTGTATTTTCGCCCATCAAACGAGTGAACTTTCATGTGGAGAACGCCCGTGTCGGTCGCATGACCGATTACGATAAATTGACCTTGGAAATCTTAACGGATGGGACCATCTCGCCTCGTGATGCCTTGTCCACGGCGGCTGGCATCCTGCGCGATCACATCGATATTTTTATCAATGCCGATGAGCGACTCGAAGGGCGCGCTGATCTTGGGAGTGATGATGCGCAACGTGAGGTTAATAAGCATCTATTCCGTAGCGTCAACGAGCTGGAATTGTCGGTTCGTGCTGCAAACTGTTTGAAGAATGCGAACATCAAGACCATTGCCGACTTAGTCCAGAAGACCGAAGGGGAGATGCTGCGAACAAAGAATTTCGGCAAGAAATCGCTCAACGAAATTAAAGAGATCTTGACGGAAATGGGGTTGGGGCTCGGTGTGAAGCTGGATACGGTGCAACAGAATAGCGGTAGCCCGAAGAGTGAGTAACGAAACAAGAGGGAACCAGTGCGTCATAGAAAAAATGGCAGACAGCTAGGACGAAAGACGAAACATCGGTGGGCTCTGTTCCGAAGTCTTGTAACGTCGCTGCTCGAACATGAGCGAATCGAGACGACGGAAGCCAAGGCGAAAGAAATTCGAGGATTTACGGATCGGATGATTACGCTCGGCAAGGAGGGAACATTGCCGGCTCGGCGGCAAGCCCTTGCGTTTATCCGCAGTAAAGATGTCGTCTCAAAATTATTCAGCGACGTCGCAGTTCGATTTAAAGACCGCCCCGGTGGCTATACCAGGATGGTGAAGACGAGGCGGCGGATTGGCGATGCAGCCAAGCTTGTCGCGATTGAACTCGTCACCAGGCCGGATGCTGCATCGGCGAAGAAACAAGTGCCTGCTGCCTCAACTCCTGCGACTCCGGCCGTCGGCTAGATCTCCTGTCTGGGAGATTTAGTCGGCGGCGCGGCGCCGCATCATTATTCCGACGATTCCCCCATCTCCCTCACCTCATCTCTGCCCAGTAGACCATGCTGTGGTCCAGGCATAAGTTTACTTGATATTGAGCTCATGCTACTATCGTGCCAGTATTCTTCATGCTACTAATAAGGAAGCAGGGATAACGTGTGGCAACGCTGGGTACGGAGAGGTTTGTTAGCGCTCAGTGCGGTGTTGGCCTGTGTCCTCGCCTATCTGCTCGTGACTAACTCGACTATGGTTCCCATCCCAACGGCGGCGGCGCCAGGCTCCATGGATGCAGCTGATGCCACGATTTCCCAGTTTACATTCACCCAAACCAAGGGCGATACGGTTCAATGGCAAGTACAGGCGCAAGAGGCGCGACTCTTTGAACGAGACAAGCGGGCGATGCTCCAAGTCGTCGCTATCACACTGTTTGGCCAGCAGGGAAAAGATTTGACGTTAACCGGAGATGAAGGGACATTAGATACGGAGACAAAGAATTTCGTGCTCGCGAACCGATTGGAGCCGCTCGTGATTCACACTGAGAGTGGATACGTGATTTATACCAACCATCTGGCTTGGACTGATCAGACAAGAGAGATTCGCACACAGGATCCTGTTCGTATCGTTGGGCATGGGTTAGAGGTGACGGGGCGTGGGTTGCTGGGACATTTGGACCGAGAGGAATTTGAAGTGCTTGAGGATGTACATGTGGATTTGGCTCCTGCTTCTTAATTTATTCCCGCTTGGGATAGCTTCATTGAGCGAATCGGCTGACGCAGCCCTTCCCAAGGGTGGTGTTGATCGAGCGGTGGGCACGACCATTACAGCCAAGCGGATGACCGTAAAAAATCAGGATAGCCAAGCGATATTTGAGGGGGCGGTTGTGCTGACTCGTGGGTCGTTGGTTGTCTACTCCGATCGCATGGTGGTGATGTTTCGCGTGCAAGACCCACCCGCGACTGATAACCAGAAAGGGCCTGAGGCTGTCAATGGTGCCGTACCTTCGAAAGGGCCCGATGCCGTGCCGGCTGTGTCCAATCGTTCAGTCAACAGGATTGAAGCGACCGGTCGAGTGAAAATCGAGAAGGACTCGGGGAATGCGACCTGTGAAAAAGCTATATACTATCATGATGGTGATAAGATCGTCCTGACGGGCGACCCGGTGGCCTGGGATAAGGGAACAAGGGTCAGCGGCAAGCAAATCACGATGTTTTTGGCAGAGGATCGGAGTGTGGTGGAAGGAGGCTCGCATGTGCGGATTGAGCCGGATGGGGGGGCGATCAAGTGATCGTACCGGCTCAAGGGAATGCGCTGTCGTCTGGGACTAAAGTGAACAGGACCGAAGAGGCTGGTTTATGCGCAACGGGATTGGTGAAAAGTTTTCGCGCGCGCAAAGTCGTAAAAGGTGTCTCGATCGAAGTCCACGCCGGAGAGGTCGTGGGTGTGCTGGGACCCAATGGGGCCGGAAAGACCACCATCTTCGACATGATCGTCGGGCTGTGCCAGCCTGATGAAGGGGCGATCTCGCTCGGTGAAGAGGTGATCACAGATCTCCCGATGTACAGACGGGCGCGGAAAGGAATCGGGTATCTGCCGCAAGAATCATCTGTGTTTAGACGCTTGTCGGTTGAAGACAATATTCTGGCAATTCTTGAGATGCTGGACTACTCTCGGTCAGAACGTCGCGACCGGGTCGATGCTCTTCTCAAGGAACTGGACCTGAGCCATATTCGAGCGAGCATGGCCTATGCATTGTCTGGTGGGGAACGTCGGCGGTTGGAAATCACGAGGGCGCTCGCGACGAGCCCGTCATTCATGTTGCTGGATGAGCCCTTTGCAGGGATTGACCCGATTGCCGTCGCTGACATACAGCAAATTATTACCCGATTGAAAGAAAAGGGAATCGGCATTCTGATCACCGATCACAATGTCCAGGAGACGCTGTCAATCACAGATCGGGCCTACATCATCAACGAAGGGTTGATTCTGGAGGCCGGGTCTCCTGAGTTCATCGTCAAGAGCGAAACGGCCCGAGCGGTCTATCTGGGGGAACGGTTCAAGCTATGATGCGTAAGGATCGTCGCGTATGAAGCTCAGACTCGACCTTCGACTGAGTCAAAAGCTGATCATGACTCCCCAATTGCAGCAGGCAATTAAGTTGCTGCAATTGTCTCGACTTGAACTCCAGCAGAGTCTCACTCAGCATTTAATGGAAAATCCGCTTTTGGAAGACCTCCCTACTGAAGCGGAGGACAGCGAAGCCACAAGCGCAGAGGAGAAGGCGGAAGATGCGGCGGCCTCAGCGGATAGTGAGCCGTCGAATGTGGAGGAGTCGACTCCAGAAGAACGGGATACACCGGATGAGGTCTCAGCGGCTGGTTGGGAAGAGTACTTTGGAAGCGACCGTCGGATTGGTGGGTCCGAGTCTCAGTCGTCCTCTCAGGATGAGTTTCCTTCCTATGAACAAACCATGGCGAAGGCAACCTCCCTAGAAGATCACCTTCTCTGGCAACTATCGTTTTCCGGTTTGTCCGATCGTGAAAAGGGTATCGGGCGGTTGATCATCGGTAACCTTGACGATGACGGGTATCTGCGTATGTCTCTCGCAGAAATGGTCAGCGGGACTGATTTCACCGAGATTGAAGGGGAGTCAGTTCTAAAGGATATTCAGAGTTTTGATCCGACGGGAGTGGCGGCACGCGATCTAGCGGAGTGCCTACTCTTGCAGATCGGACATTTGGGAAAGAGTCCGATGGGGTCATTAGGGGCCAGACCAGGCGCCTTGAAGGGGTCGATTGTTGAAGCCATTGTTCAGCACCATCTCAAAGACTTGGAGAAGAAACAGTATGCGAGAATTGCAAAAGCTCTCGATGTTACAGTAGAAGAGGTTTTTCAGGCGACCAAGGTTATCGAAGTGCTTGAGCCGAAGCCCGGTCGACCGTTTACGAACACCCAGAACTATGTAATTGTTCCTGACGTGTTTGTTGCCAAGAATGAAGGTGAATGGGTGGTTTTACTGAACGACGACGGGCTCCCCCGTATGCGGATCAGCCCATACTATAAGCAGTTGATGGGGGCAGGTGAGAACGGGTCGGAGGAGACTAAGGCCTATCTGGATGAAAAGCTTCGGGCGGCGCAATGGGTCATTCGCAGCATCGAGCAGCGGAATAAGACAATCGTTAAAGTGGTGTCGAGTATCGTGAAGTTTCAGGAGCAGTTCTTTGAAAAGGGCGTGGAGTATCTGAAGCCGTTGGTGCTCAAACAGGTGGCTGAAGATATTGGGATGCACGAGTCGACAATCAGTCGTGTGACGGCCAACAAGTACATGTATTGCCCGCAAGGGTTGTTGGATCTAAAGTTTTTCTTTAACGCCGGCCTGCAGCGAGCGGATCAGCCCTCCGACATGATGTCGTCTGTGACGGTGAGGGAGATGATTCGGAAAATGGTGGCGGAGGAAGATGCCCGCCGCCCCCTCAAAGATGAAGAGATCGCAGCGCGCCTGCTTACACTGCAGGTCGTGATCGCGCGACGGACAGTGGCCAAGTACCGGGCGGAAGAACATATTCCCTCCGCCACTCAGCGTAAGCGATTTTTTTAGACCTTCCCTGTCTAGCCGCATGCCTATGCACTTCTTATCCGGTGTCTCTCCTGGCGGTATGGAAACTCAGAACCAACCAGCATAGCTGACTGACAGAGGGACCGAGGTTATTCAGCTTGAAAGGATGAAAGCCTATGAAGATTACAGGACGACGCCTGGTTATCACGCCGGCGCTCCGACAACATATCGAAAATCGGTTTGAGAGGCTCGCGCGGTATGAAGTGAAGCTGAGCCACCTGGAAGTGATCCTGGGTGTGAGCAAGCTTCAGCATTGTGCGGAGGTCGTTTGTACAATGCAAGGGAGGAGGATTCAGGCAAAAGCTTCGACCCAGGAAATGTACGCGACGATCGACCAGCTCGTGGACCGTTTGGGTGTCCAGATACGAAAACATAAGGAACGCCAGACTGATCATAAAGAACCGACGAAAAGGTCGGTGCGTAAGGTTCCGCGTCAGGCTCTTCCGCAGGAAGAGGAAAAACTTGAAGTCATTCGTCCGGTCCGGGCTGTTCTGACTCTTGAGGATGCGAAGCGCCGGCTCGATCCTTTGCCTGGTTCGCTGGTGGTGTTTACTTCACTGTCTTCGGGAAAGCTGCAGATTCTACAGCGTATTGATCGTGATCGAGTGGTCCTGATTGATCCGTAAGGGGTAGGTAGGCATGGCAGGACTCAAGTTGGTGGTGATCAGCGGTCTTTCTGGATCAGGGAAGTCGCATGCTCTCAAGTGTTTCGAAGACGCCGGGTATTTCTGTATCGATAATTTGCCGCCGGCTCTCCTGCCGACCTTTGTCGAGCTCTGTCATCAGCAGGGGGGCGAGATTAAGAATGTTGCGCTCGGCATCGATGTTAGAGAGCGCGTGTTCTTTTCAGATCTGGTGGGCATTCTTGAGCGGGTGAAGGCGCTTGGTCATGCGGTCGAGCTCATATTCTTTGAGGCTCGGGAGGAAGTCTTGGTTCGTCGATTCTCGGAGTCTCGGAGACCCCATCCACTGCTGCCGCAACTCCCTGTATTGGAAGGAGTACGATTTGAAAAGGAGCGTCTTGCTGATCTTCGGCGCAACGCTGACCGGATTGTGGATACCTCGGACTTGACGGTGCATGAGTTGCGTGAGCTGTTAATCAGACAGTTAAGGCAGGAAGGCACGCCTCAGCGGTTAACCATCTCGCTGGTAACATTTGGCTACAAGTTCGGTGTGCCGTACGATATTGACCTCCTGTTCGATGTCCGGTTCTTGCGGAACCCATTTTTCGTTCCTGACCTCAAACCATTGACTGGGGAAGACTCGCGGGTGCGAACCTATGTGCTGACTGATCCCGACGCCGTTGCATTCATCGGGCAGCTAGAAGGCTTCTTTAAATTCCTCATTCCTCTCTTCGAACGAGAACACCGTAGCTATGTGAATGTTGGGGTTGGCTGCACCGGCGGACGTCATCGATCTGTGGCGATTGCTGGACGACTTCAAACAAGTTTTTCTGCGCTGGGCTATCAAGCGACCGTCGCGCATCGCGATATCAATAGGTAATAATCCACGGACCCGTTAGGTCAATTCTCCCGCCACTATCCCCTTTGTTTCTAAACATGTACGCGGACCGCGACTTCCTTGACAGGTAGAGCATCTGGACTATACTTAGCTGACGAACAAAGCCGCTCCTCGGTGTGGAGGCATCGATTGATGTGTGACGGCTGTGATTCAGGCCTAAATCGCCTCTCAAGTAGGGGAATACTGAATGGATGGCAGGGCACAGGTGAATAGCCAGAATGGTTCAAAGACACGTTTTTTCTTTGGAGCGTGGAAGTTTGTCGGGATGGGGATATGACCATGAGTAACAGTCTTCGAGAAAATCACATAAAGACTTGCTCTGTACGGATAGTCATGTACAGTCAGGGGCACGTATGCTGAGTTCATTTAAAGGTATTGCTGAAACTGATCTGTTCTCGATGTTCACCCGGAAGCGACAGCTCGTCGGGCTGGATATCGGGTCGAGTGGGATCAAGCTTGTCCAGTTGAAAGAAAACCGAGGGCGATACATTCTCCAGAAGTTTGGTTTCAAACCACTTGAGCCGGAAGTCATTGTCGACGGTACAGTGATGGATGAAGGGCGGGTGGTATCGGCGATTAAAGAATTGTTCGAGGAAACGAATATCAAGGTGAAGCAGGTCGCCGTGTCGATTTCCGGCCATGCGGTCATCATTAAAAAGATCAGCCTGCCGCCGATGCCTGATGAGGAGTTGGAGGGGCAGGTGAGGCTTGCTGCGGAGCAGTACATCCCCTTCGATATTAATGAGGTGAACATCGACTTCAGTGTGTTGCCCCCTACCGAGGCCGCGGGCGATACACAAGGAGAGATGTCGATCATTCTTGTGGCAGCCAAGAAAGACAAGATTAATGAGCTGACAGAACTCGTCAAGGGGGCGGGGCTGGTTCCGATCGTCATGGATGTGGATGCCTTTGCAATCGAAAACATGCACGCGATCAACTATCCTGTTTCACAGGATGAGACGACCGCGCTTGTCAATATTGGCGCCAGTGTCATGAATATCAATATTGTTCGAGGCGGCACCTCGCTGTTCACTCGAGATATTCCAATCGGAGGAAATCGCTATACGGAAGCCATTCAACGAGAAGTGGGCATGTCCTATGAAGAGGCAGAGGAAACGAAAAAAGGCGAGCGTTCGGCTGGGAATAATCAGGACGCGGTAACCACAGTCGTCGACAGTGTGAATGCTGAGGTTGCGTCGGAAATTGCGCGGACTGTCGATTATTTCAAGTCAACCATGGCGGACGCGGACGTTCAACAGGTTCTTTTGTGTGGAGGGGGCGCTCAGGTAAAGGGCCTGGTTGTCCAATTGAGAGATCGAATGCAGGCTGTAGTCGAGGTCGCTAATCCGTTCAGCGAAATCGATACTTCAGGGAGCGATTTTGATCAGAGCGCATTGGCCGAATTAGCTCCGCTGGCCGCAGTGGGAGTTGGGTTGGCGCTTAGATCGATAGGGGACCGATGATCCGCATTAATTTATTGCCAGGGCCCAAGGGGCATAAGGCAAAGCCTCAGTATGATGTCAGAGCACAGGCGCTGTTGGGTGTGGGGCTGTTGCTCGTCACCCTGGCAGGATGCTGGTGGTACTCGGCGTCACTCGATGAAGAAATAGCCGTGCGGCAGACCGAAAAACTGGACAAGGAGAAGCAGGTCACACAGCTGAGAGAACAAGTGAAGCAGGTTTCTGATTTTGAAAGCCGGAAGAAAGTGCTGGAAGACAAAAATCGCATCATCGACGAATTGGAAAAGTCACGTGTCGGCCCGGTCAAGGCCCTTGACCATGTCAGCCAAAGTCTTGATCCGCTGAAGGTGTGGTTAGTGAGAATGGCGGTCACTGGGAAAGAGGTCGATCTTGAAGGTCGTGCAGCTACCAACGATGATGTGGTGGAATTCGTGAATAATCTGCGCCGAACCGACTATTTTTCGAATATCAATCTTCAAGAAAGTCGCGCCGCAGTGGAGAGCCAGCTCAATATCTACCAGTTCAAACTTGGTTTCCGTCTCAAAGGGTAAGAATCATGAAGCTGCCTTCTATAAATCTTGACCTATTGCGTTCAATCCCATGGGCCCAGAAGGCGGGGCTTCTTGTAATGGTTCTTGCAGGGATTATCGTGGGCTTCTACTACTATATAGCCGAGCCAAAGTCTGTAGAGATTGCAGGGCTTCAGGGGGCAATTGGCACACTCGATAACGAGATTCAAACATTGACCATCAAAGTCAAACATCTTGATGAACTTATTGCCGCCAGCAAGCAACTGGAGATTGAGCTTGCGAAAAAGAAAGAACGATTGCCGCCTGAAGAGGAGGCGGTGATGTTGCTCAAGCAGGTGTCGGACTTGGGGATTCGCCTTGGACTCGACATTAAGCTGTGGAAACCGAGTCCCAAAAGCGAGGATTCATCTAAACTCTTTGTCCGTATGCCGGTAAATGTAGAGGTTTCAGGCGGCTACCATACCGCAGCCTTGTTTTTCGATCGGATCAACGCGTTGCCTCGAATTGTAACCGTGTCCGGCCTCAAGATGGGAGCTCCAAAGCTTGAGAAGGGACGGGTTGTCACACAAACCGTGTTTGACCTTATCGCCTATGCGGCGCCAGAGGAAACCAAGTTGGCCGCGATGGTTCCTGCAGCACCTCAAAAGAAATAGGGACAGAGTCTTGGATATGTGTGAGGTCATGAGCGATGAGTGTCAACTGTGAAAACTGGCGATTGACTATGAAGACGATAAGCATGGTTCTGATTGGATGTGCCGGACTGCTGGCCCTAGCCAGCCTGGGGTTTGCTGCGCCTGGCATGAGTTCTCATGCCAGACAAATTAACCCAATTCGGGAGGACTCCTTAAAGGTGCCTCCTCTCAACGATGTGCCGCGGCACGCACCGTCTTCAACCGTAGCCGTGGCACCTGGCAATGAGAATGCTCAGGCAGCTGCACTCAATCCAATGGTGGAACCGGTGAGGGCACATACCTATGACCCCTCTGGGCGGCGCGATCCGTTTGTGCCAGTGTTGCAACAGGCGAGCCTTGGACCGATTGACCCCGCCTTGCCTCCGCTCCAGCGCGTTGGGCTCACGGAGATAAACCTGATCGCTGTCGTATGGGGGGCCTACGGCAATGCCGCTATGGTTCAGACGCCAGATGGGAATGGATATACCGTGCGTCGAGGCACGCGTATTGGTCCCAATAATGGCATGGTCACTGCCGTGACGGATAAAGGTATTGTGGTGCAAGAACGGTTTACAGATGTGTATGGGAGCAAACAGGAGCGGGAGTATGTCAAGCTCCTTCACCCGAAAGAGGGCGCAGAATGAAACCTAAGCTGACCATGACAACGACAGTATTTGTCCGCGTGCTTTCGGCGGTGGGAGTGCTCAGTGCTCCGATGGCCATGCCATCAATGGGAGCTTCAACCGACATACCGAATGTCGATTCAGGTATGCAGTCGAGCATTGAGGGGGGTCCAGCGAAGACCCTGACCGCGGTCGACATTCAGCGCGGCGTCAACGATATTCGTGTTGTCATTTCGGGGGATGGGGAGCTGGCCCACGAAGTGACGCGTCTTGATGCGCGTCGACTCATGATCGACATCCCACACGTGACTTCCTCCGTATACAAGCCAATCATAGCTGTGAATCACCAGATATTGAAGCAGGTGCGTCTGGGGTATCATGCCGATAGAGTACGGGTAGTATTTGATCTTTCCGCTAAGGCTGTTTATTCGGTTGAACCGCAAGGAACGAACCTTATTGTGACGCTTCAGGAAGGCGCCGGTACTGATGTGGCGGCAAGCACAGACTCTAACCCTAGAGGGGCGATCGAAATTGCCCAGCCAGAGAACTCCACGATGCCGCAGGTTTGGGTCGATGCTGCTCCTCGAACCGCCCAGCGGGCAATGGCCACGGTTCGGCGGTCTTCACCTAAATTTCATGTGCAGACTGTCCAGATGACTTCCGGGACTGACAGTACAGATAGTAGCGAGAAAACTACGCCAAAGGATGATTTGGTCGTTGGAGAAACGCATTATATCGGCCGGCGCATTTCGCTGGATTTCCAGCAGGCGGATATCAGTAATGTGCTGCGGCTCATTGCCGAAGTGAGTGGATTCAACATGGTTGTCGGTGAAGGGGTCAAGAGCAAGGTCACGATGAAGCTCGTGAGCGTACCTTGGGATCAGGCGCTTGATATGATTTTGAGGATGAATGGGTTAGGCAAGATCAGGCAGGGCAATATTCTCTGGATCGATTCGCTGGCGAACATTGCGAAACAGCAGAATGAAGAAGCCCTGGTGAAGGACGCCAAGGTAAAAGCAGAAGAGCTGGTCGATCGGGTGTTCTATATTAGAAATCTGCAAGCGACAGAAATCATGACGTCTCTTCGGCAGTACTTGAGCCCAAGAGGATTGATGCAAATGAGTCAGGGGTCCAATGCTTTAATCGTTCGGGATACGGAAAGCAAAGTTGGGGTGATGAAACAGCTGATCGATGGTCTCGATCTCGAAGTACCCCAAGTCCAGATCGAAGCGAGGATTGTGCAGGCGGATACGACCTATTCCCGTTCTCTGGGTGTTCAGTGGGGTATCCAGAATGTAAATAACCTCGCGGGTGGCGGGGTAGCGAACTTTAAGACTGGTAATACCGGAACATTTGGGAATCAAACCTCAAATTTTCTGGTCAATCTTCCTGCCACGGTCGGCGGATTGGTGTCGACTCCTGGTGTCGGGTTCACGATCGGGAAAGCAGATGGAGCCTTGTTGGATATGCGTCTGTCGGCAGGTGAGCTGCTCGGTCTGAGCAAAGTCATTGCCGCGCCAAAGGTCACAACATTGGATAAGCGGGAGGCCAAGATCTCGCAGGGGGAATCGATCCCGTTCCAGACGACCTCCCTCCAGGGGACTCAGACAACTTTTGTGGATGCGAACCTGGAATTGAACGTGACTCCTCAGATTACCTCGCGAGATCCTAAGGAAGTCGGTAAGCAGATTATGATGAAGGTTCGCGCAACCAGAAATGCCGTCGGTGCGCGAAGCAATCCGGCTGGTCCCAGTATTGACCGCCGTGAAGCCAATACCCAGGTTCTTATCCGGGATGGCGAGACGATGGTGATCGGCGGGGTCTTTATCGATACGCAGAACAACAGCGTGTCTGGTATTCCCTATCTCTCTCGTGTGCCTGTTTTGGGATGGCTTTTCAAGCAGAAGACCGAGGCTGTAGCAAAACAAGAGCTGCTGATCTTCTTAACGCCCAGTATTGTGAAGAGCATGTAGCGAATTTCGAGCCTTTCATAGCGGGGGCAGGTTAAGGGTGGTGGGCCTTCGTGTTCGGTGTTTTCTCTCGACCCTCCAGTGCATACTCTCTAGTCCTCTTCGTATTTCTGACACAAACACGGCTGACACGGCTCGTCGCAAAAAAAATGCGACGGGCGCGTTCGTATGCGAGTCTAAGGCGACCGGCAATCACACACGATAGCATGACCTGGGCAGCAGGAAAGGGCCATTCGATATAACCAAGATCCTGAAACCTTCTAGTTTCCGAACCGTTGTGGTACCATCTCCCCTGATGTCAGCCGTCGCAATTCAATATCATCGCCGGTGAAGTGGGTCGTGAATCCAGTCTTTCCTATCCAAGAAGAATCGGATAGGCGACTGGTATTTTTTGTTCAGGAGAGACCATCGTTGCGCATGGCCGGCGTGGCAGAACAGACTATACCGGTAACGTTGGGGGAGCGGAGCTACAATATCGTCCTTCATCCAGGATTACTTGGGACAGTGGGGGACAGGCTCACTGCCTTTACGACCTCTCCGAAGATCGGGGTTGTGACGGATAAGCATGTAGCAAGCCATTATCTTCAAGAGACTCTCCGCTCGCTGTGCAAGGCGGGATACGATCCGACGCCGATTATCTTGCCGCCGGGAGAGCGAACGAAGACGCTCGGTACAATCTCCAAGATTCTCGATGTGCTAGCCAGGCAGAAGTTCGAACGGCAGTCCCTGTTACTGGCTCTCGGTGGTGGAGTCATCGGTGATATCACGGGCTTTGCTGCTGCGATCTATCAACGAGGAATTCCGTTTGTACAAGTGCCGACAACACTTGTGGCTCAAGTAGATTCCAGCGTCGGGGGTAAGACCGGCGTGGACCATCGGCTGGGAAAGAATCTCATCGGGGCGTTTTACCAGCCGCGCGCGGTATTGATTGACACTCTCACTCTACGCACGTTGCCACGCCGAGAATGGATTGCCGGGTTAGCTGAGGTGATCAAGTACGGCATTATTGCCGACGAGGAATTCTTCGCTTTTCTGGAGCAGCAAATGCCTGCGCTCTTGAAACTCAAGGAGGAGCCGGTCATCCACGCGATTAAGCGATCTTGCGAAATCAAGGCGCAGGTGGTTGTCGAGGACGAACGGGAATCGGATCGCCGGCGCATTCTCAATTATGGCCACACGATCGGACATGCGCTGGAGTCACTCTCAGGCTACCGCGGGTTGATCCATGGTGAAGCGGTGGGGATTGGATTGGTGCAAGAAGCGGATTTGGCTAGTCACATGGGCCTCTGCGGGCGAGACATTGTCGAACGGATCAGAAGTCTGGTGCAGCGTGCGGGATTGTCCGAACAGGTCTCAGAGGCATCCTTTACGTCCCTGTGGGGCGCCATGCAACATGACAAAAAGGTGGTCGGGGGGCGGGTCATTGGGATATGGCCAGTGCAGATTGGGAAAGTACTCATTCGTCCGATTGAGCGGCAGGTTTGTGCAGCGTGGTTTCAGAACAATCATGGCCGCAGAAGACGTCCGTCGAGCAGCCGTCAGCCAGGCAAGTATTCTGTCCGCCCCAAGGCTCGTGCGCGAAGGTAACGCTTAATGACGACAAAACGTATACCATCCGTGGCTCACCTGCAACAGGCCTTGCGGGAAAAAACACGGGAAGTCGATGTGCTCCATCGGATCTCCGCATCGATCAGCAACCAACTGGATCTCGAAGCGATCCTCAAACACATTGTTGAAGTCGTCGTCGAAGTCACCAAGGCGGATGCCTGCCTTCTTTATCTCCTGTCGGACAACCAAGACGAACTCATTCTACGGGCCTCGAAAAACCCCCATCCGAAATTGATCGGCCGCATCACAATCGGATTGGGAGAAGGCATCACCGGATGGGTTGCGCAGGAACGAACGCGAGTGGTGATTCAAAGTAATGCAAACGACGATCCCCGGTTCAAGTTCTTTCATAACCTTCCGGAAGACCGCTATCAAGCCTTCGTCTCCGTGCCGATCATGGCTAAAAAGGAAGTGGTCGGTGTGATTAATGTTCAACATAAACGTCCCCGACGCTACCAGTCCGATGAAATTGCATTACTCTCGACGATCGCCAATCAGGTCGGAGGAGCGATCGAGAACGCGCGGCTCTACGATCAAATGCAACGCAAAGCCTTACAAGTGGAAACATTGTCGCAGGTCTCGGAAACCGTGGCGTCCAATCGGCTGATCAAAGACGTGCTTGAACTCCTGGTGACGATGACTGCGCAAATGATGAACTCCAAGATCTGCTCGATCATGCTCTTGGACGAAGCCAGCGGGGAATTACGGATCGCGGCGACCCAAAGCCTCAGCGAACAGTATCGCCGCAAGCCGAATCTTAAAGTCGGGCAGAGTATCATTGGCCGCGCCGTGAAGGACCGCCGACCGATTATCGTGCTCGACGTCTCCACGGAGCGAGACTATATGTTTCCGGATATGGCCAAGAAGGAAGGCCTGTGCTCGTTGCTTTCGGTTCCGATGATGGTACGGGATAAAGCGTTGGGCGTCATCAATAGCTACACGTCCACTCCGCACGTGTTCACCAGCGAAGAGGTTAAATTGCTCCAGGTCATTGCCAATCAGGCTGCCATCGCCATCGAGCATACAAACTTGATCGAGAAGTCTCATGAGATGCAGGAAGCGCTTGCGGTTCGGAAGCTCATGGAGCGGGCGAAGGGCTACCTGATGCGCTCGAAGAAGTTGACGGAAGAAGAGGCGTTCAAGCTGATTCAGCGGCAGAGTATGGATTTCAGAAAGTCGATGCGCGAGATCGCCGAGGCAGTGCTCTTAGCTGGAGAACTCGATCAACGGGCTGAGAAACATCGAGGATAGGTTCTGCCTGCCATTTGCTCATCCGTCCGGCGGCCTATGGAGTCGGTCGAGGTGTTAGTTTCTTGGAAGATGAGGGGCTCGAACGTGTCCGCTCCTCTTCTTGCTCTGCCAGTTTCTTTTTGATCTCCTGCATTTCTTTCCGTAACTCGTCCATATCGGTATCGCGCTGAGTCGGTTCCCCCTTCACAGGCGTCGGGGATTGAGCTGCAGTCGATCGCATTTCAGGCGCGACAGGCAATGTGGCCAGCAGGCCGTAGTCGATCACCAGAGTTGTGTCGGTTGAAAGCGCAGTTCGATAGCTGTCGTGGCGCTTGGCGGATTCCGGGACAAAGAGCACCGTGCGGTTCGCCATTCCTGCCGGATTGAAAATGCGCCGATTGGCTGTAGTACTCGTTTCGGCCCGTTTAGTCCGGTAGTGATATTCGGTCAAGGTCAGATACAACGACTGTCCGTAGGCATAGAGCGAACCCGCTGTTGATTCTTCGGATATCGCTCCCGATGGCTGTTCAGACTCACAGGTACCGGGAGAACGCACGGAGTCCACGCAGAAGGTCAGCCCGCCAATTTGCGAATTGGCCGCGGCACTGACCTGGACGACGCGAAACCCAACCTGCTGGTCCGATGCAGCTCTGGTGAGTCCCGCGACCAGGAGCGGCGCCAGGTACTCAACGTCCTTGTCCTCAAACGCTCGACCGACCTCCGACTTGCCGGGGATCAGGTTTCCCAAGACTGGCCCTCGGCTATCCTTGACGACCACGCCACGAAGGACTCGTGCCATCGTATCTGCCGATAACGTCATGGGGTGGGAGGCTTGAAAAGACCGATCGGGAATCCGTTCCACATACACCGCGCCTCGGTCTGATTCATGGATCGTTAAGTCCAGATCAGGCCCCGTCGCGCAGGCAGACAAGGCCAGAACAATTCCAGTCAGCAGGGTAAAAGCAAATCGCGGATAATAAGACATGGCATTTCCCACAGTGTATTTGCGCCGCCAGTCTAGCATAACTGAAAGGGGACGAATACCGGAACCTCCTTCGGGGTGCGAACGAAAATCCGACAACTTGACAAGGAGGGCTATAGACTCCGAATATGAATCCCCTTCCTTCATTATACGGGCTGACCGATCATGTCTGAAGCCACAGCTCCACGCCCCTACTCCTGGCTGCCGGTACTTCTCGGCGTGCTGACGGTTGCCACGCTGAGCATCGGCGCCATCGCGTTTCGTTACGTCGAATCCCGCATGATCGCGACTGCAGGCGAAACCCTGGCCCATACAGCCGCCGAAGTTTCGGACAAACTGGATCGATTTCTCATTGAACGGCATGGCGATGTGCTGATGATGGCAAGGACGTTCAGCGTGCAGCCACAGAATCGGGAATTTCAGTCAGCCTATATCGCCGGGGTCAAGATCGCATACTCGGATTACATATGGATCGGCGCAACGGATGCGCAGGGAAAGATAGTAGTTGCTACTGACTCGAGCACAGTAGGACGGGATTACAGCGCCGAACCCTGGTTTCAGGCCGTACGTAACGGGCAAGGGGTCCATATGGGGGATGTGGAGCCCTTCGCAGTAATGGGTGGCCCTGACTCCATAGCCGTGTCGGCTCCCATCACCGGGCCATATGGGGAATTTCTTGGGGCTGTGACGACACGGGTGGGGATTCCCGGGCTTGAAGACGTCATGACGAGGACCCTTCTGGCTTTCCGGCAGCGGGAAGGATTTTGGGGAGCGCTGGAATACCAGTTCCTGACTGAGAAGGGGATTGCCTTTATCGATTCCGATCTTGATCATAAGGGCAACGTCAATCTCAAACAACTTGGCCTACCGTCGGCACTATTAAGCGAAGCGTCCCTATCCAGCTACGTCGAGGAGGAACATCTGCGCCGCCACGTGCCGGTCATTACCGGTTATGCGAAGACTCTAGCCCATGAGGGGTTTGAGGGTATGCATTGGACGGTATTGATGCGTATGGATCGGAGTGATGTGCTTGCGCCGATTCGAGAAATCCTCTGGAACCTTGGCCTGGCGGGGAGTGCCGTGGTGGTTCCAACGTTTGGACTCCTGGTGTGGACTGTGACACGCGTGCGGAGGGAATACCGGCACGCACAGCTGGAACATGGGCTCGCCAGGGAGGCCGAAGCGTCGTTGCGCAAGAGTGAGGCACACACGCGGCGCATCGTCGAGATGGCGCTCGATGGTTTCATCGGGATAGATGCGGCTGGTGTCATCACCGACTGGAACGCCCAAGCCGAACGGATATTCGGTTGGCGCCGTCAAGAGGCCGTCGGGCGACTCCTCTCCGCCACCATTGTCCCTCCACAACACCGGGAGGCCCATGAACGAGGATTGCGGCGCTTCCTCGCAACCGGCGAGGGGCCGATGCTGAACACCAGGGTTGAAATCACAGGCTGCCACCGGGACGGGCACGAGATCCCGATAGAGCTGGCGATCTCGCCGTCCTTGGGCCAGGGCGGGGACTACACGTTCAGCGCGTTCGTGCGGGATATCTCGGCCCGGAAGCAGACGGAGCAGCAGGATCACATACACCAGGAGGAACTGCAACGACTCAACGAGGCTTTGGATAGGCGTGTGCGAGCCCGAACACAGGAACTGGCTTCCGTCAACGAATCGTTGAGGGCTGAAGTATCTGAACGGGTACAGACCGAACTGTCACTCGAATCCAGCCGGCAAGCATTGCAGAAGTTGACGCTCCAGTTGTTGCGCGTCCAGGAAGAAGAGCGGCGTCGTATCTCGCGTGATTTGCACGATGACATCAATCAACGGCTCGCGCTGCTTGCCATGGATATCGAAGCGGTAGGACTGCAGCTCAGCTCCTCACCGGATCACGTGGGCAGGGCGGTCCAAGAGATACAAGACCGGGTTGTGGAGTTGTCCGATGTGGTGCGTCACTTGGCCTATCAGCTTCATCCCTCCATTCTCGACGACCTGGGCCTTCCCATCGCCTTGCAGCGGTTGGTGGATGACTTTACAGCTCGAAGCCGTATCCGGGGCAGCTTCGGACATAAGGATATCCCCCCGGTCGTTCCTCAGGAGATCGCGAGCTGTCTCTACCGTGTAGCCCAGGAAAGCCTCAGCAACGTGGCTCGCCATGCATCGGCGTCTCAAGTCGATGTGGAGCTGACTCGGTCTCAATCTGAGCTGATCGTCACGATCACGGATAATGGAGTGGGATTCGACTCTGAACAATCTCTGCACGGATCGCATGGACTGGGGTTGCTCGGCATGAAAGAGCGAGTCGCCTTGGTTCACGGGGAATTACTGGTGAGTTCTGCTGTGGGGAAGGGAACGAAGGTGCAGGTGGCGGTGCTCGTTCCGGAGGAAGAGGCATGAGCAAGCCCCGGGTTCTCTTGGCCGATGATCATACTTTGGTGTTGGAGGGATTCCGGAAACTGTTGGAGGATCGGTGTGAAATCGTCGGTGTGGCGGAGGACGGCCGTACGCTGCTTCGAATGGCTCAGGAACTGCAACCTGACATCATCACGCTCGATATCTCGATGCCGGAGCTCAACGGGGTCGATGCCGCACGGAAACTGAAGAAGCTTCTGCCTCGCACCAAGCTGATCTTCGTGACGATGCATGCCGACCAGGCCTATGTGAATGAAGCCTTCAAGGCCGGTGCCTCCGGCTATCTGCTCAAACGATCTGCCGGTTCAGAACTACTCCAAGCCATCCAATCGGTCATGGATGGGCAGTGCTACGTCACGCCCCTGGTCGCGAAAGGTCTGGTGGAGTCGGCCATTTCAAGGAGGATGCCAGCGGTTCTGACGGACAAGTCCTTGACTGCGCGCCAACGAGAAGTGCTGCAACTCGTGGCAGAAGGGAAGACAGTCAAGGAGGTTGCATCGGCCCTCGACCTCTCACCGAAGACTGTCGAGTTTCATAAATCGCAGATCATGATGCTCCTCGATCTTCACACGACGGCGGAGCTCACAAAGTACGCTCTCGTCCACGGCCTCCTCACATCGGATTAGGCTGAAGGGATTCAGGCCGAAGGCTGAAGTGTCCGGACCTCCGAACCTACTACCTTCAGCCTTCGAGTCGCGCCTGCCTCGCCTTTCCCGCCTGTCTCGCCCGATGCACCTAGTGAGATTGCCTCTCGGACCTAGGGAGGTGCCTAGTGTGTTTGTTGTTCCTCTCAGCGTATAAATCCCACCCATTGATCCGAAAGTGAGTCGGCTGCGAAGGGCTTGTGGATGCGCACAATGGCGTGCGCCGCGACGATGCCGTCGAGGTGAGAGAGCCGAAGACGAGTGAGCAACGGAATCACCAAACAGGGCATGGGAGGCTGTTACTTATGAAGCTCGACAAACAGAGACGCTGGAAAATTTTCGTGATGGCCGGGGCCGCTATAGCGCTGGTGGCAGGGATGGTATCGACTGTCCCTAGCGCCTACGCCGGTGGCACGATCAAGATGGATGATGACAAGTGGATTTCCCTCGGAATGGGTATGCGTACAAGTTTCAATATGGTCGAAGATGGGTCGCCGAGCGGTTCTCAATACACCAACGCCTTTGGGGTGAACAACGCTCGTATTTATATCAACGGGAAGATCCACAAGTACGTCGGCTTCGAGTTCAATACCGAATGTTTTAACTGTACGGTCGGGGCAGGCAGTGGTAACGGATCTTCAGGAAATGCCTTCGGGGCGAATTCTAACATCGGGATGTTAGATGCGATCGGGAAGTTCGAGCTTGATGAAAAAGTGAATGTCTGGTTCGGGCGCATGTTGGTGCCGACAGAGCGTGGCGAACTGAATGGTCCCTTTTACCACGCGGTCTTCGACGGCTTTAGAACACCGTTCAATCAATCCGACTTCAGCGGGAACTTTGGCGCAGGGGGGGGCTGGTCTCTATGGCCGTGACAATGGCGTGACCTTCTTCGGGAAAGTCCATCCAGGCGGCACACATCTGCAATATGTCGGAGGGATATTTACGGGACTGCAGTCAGGTGGTGGGGCCTGCAACCTTCCTACATTAACCCCAACAGGCGGAGGGACCGTAGTAACTACTTCCGCCTATGGCGGACCTTGCGGAGCCAATCAAAGGAGCCAGCTAAAGTATGCCGGACGTCTCACGTTGAACTTGCTGAACGAAGAGAAGAATCCCGGTTACTATACCAGTGGGACCTACTATGGGACAGCCGGTGATATTCTCGCCCTCGCGGTCGGGGGAGAGTATCAGAATTCCGGCGCTGGTACAGCGTTAAATCAAAGCTTCTACGGGAATCTTACCACCGACCTCCTGTATGAAAAGGTACTCCAGGACAAAGGCGTGATCACGGTCAACGCTGAGTTTAAGCGGTATTGGGCACAGAACCAAGCCGCCTTTAGTGACGCTTCATCAAACAATGGTGGCTGCTTCTGCATGTTTGCCGGCACGGCATGGACCGGCTACGCCCTCTATCTGTTTCCGCAGGAGATTGGGATCGGGAGATTCCAGCCCTATGGGAGATATACCGGCCAAAACGGTGAGTTCTCCGGCGCACGTCAAGAGTTTGAACTCGGCCTGAACTATGTCATTGCCGGTTTCAATGCGCGCATCTCGACCTACTGGCGGACCGGCAATATCGGTGGTACCGGCACCTATAACGGGCAGAACTTGAACTACGCCCCCGGGTCGACCGGTCAGCACGTCGATACGTTCGTTACGGCCTTACAGTTGCAATATTAAGGATGAGGGGTGGTTGAGAAAAAGTCTCTAGCGACCTGTTCATATTTTGATCCGACACAACATCACAGTGTGAGTGAAAGGAGTCCGAATCATGGAATCGAATAAGCCTAAAGAGGCAAACCCGGCCGATCCGGGCAAAGTTGCTGCGGGCGAGGAGGGCCCATCGCGGCGTGAGCTTCTGGTGAAGGGAGGCAAGGTCGCGGCAGGCATAGGGGTTGCCGCCCTGCTCGGCAACTTGGGCAACTGGGCTCTGTCCTATGCGGCGGACAAGGAACCGATCAAGATCGGTATCCTGCATTCGCTCAGCGGCACCATGGCGATCAGCGAAGTGTCGCTGCGGGACACAGTGATGATGGCAGTCGAAGAGATCAACGCCAAAGGCGGGGTGATGGGCCGGATGATCAAGCCGGTCGTCGTCGATCCTGCTTCGAACTGGGACCTCTTCGCCGAAAAAGCCAAGCAACTGTTGTTGCAGGATAAGGTCTCGGTCACCTTCGGCTGTTGGACCTCGGTCAGCCGCAAATCGGTGTTGCCGGTCTTTGAGAAGAACAACGGCTTGCTATTCTATCCCGTGCAGTACGAGGGAGAAGAATGTTCGCGCAACGTCTTCTACACCGGCGCAGCGCCGAATCAGCAGGCCGTGCCGGCGGTGGATTATCTGATGAGCAAAGAGGGCGGCGGATTCAAGAAGTTCTACCTGCTCGGTACGGACTATGTGTATCCCCGCACCACCAACAAGATCCTGCGTGCCATGTTGCTGGCCAAGAAAGTGCCGCTGGCCAATATTGAGGAAGAATATACACCGTTCCACCATCAGGATTACCAAACCATCTGCGGCAAACTGAAGAAATTTGCCGCCGGCGGTGGAGCTGCTGTGATCAGCACGATCAACGGCGACAGCAACGTGCCGTTCTACAAGGAGTTTGCGAACCAGGGTTTGCGGGCTGAAGATGCCCCGATCATGGCCTTCAGCGTGGCGGAAGACGAGTTGCGCGGAATGGATACGTCCGCGCTGGTCGGTCACCTGGCGGCGTGGAATTATTATCAAAGCGTCGATACGCCGCAGAACAAGAAGTTCGTGGCGGATTTCAAGGCCTACTGCAAGAAGAACAACCTGCCGGATGGTGACAAGCGGGTCACGGACGATCCGATCGAAGCCGCCTATTTCGGAGTCTATATCTGGAAGCAAGCAGTCGAGAAGGCCGCGTCGATTGAGGTCGACAAGGTTCGGAAGGCGGTCTATGGCAGCAAGTTCCTGGCGCCGGGCGGCGAGATCATGATGGATGCCGCCAACCACCACACCTATAGGCCGGTTCTGATCGGAGAAATATTGAAAGACGGCCAGTTCAAGGTGGTCTCCCGTTCACCAGGGCTGGTGAAGCCGGAACCCTGGAGTGAATTTACGAATCCTGACAAGGGCTGCGACTGGGTCGGTCATCAAGGGACATACCAAAAATAGTCCGTCATGTTAGAGGGGCGACTCAGTCGCTCCTCTAACATGCGCGTGAATCGCAGTTGGCGGGACGAGAGGTCTATGATATTTGTGTGTCTTGTGGAGGTTAGTCCACCATCATGATGATGATTGCTCTGGGTCGTATCCTTGTCGCACTCAGTTTCATGGGACTGTTTCTGTTTTCCGGACAGACTTTGTCGATCGCAGCGGAAGGGTCTGTCGCCGCTCCTCCGGCTTCTTCTATAGAGCAAGCGCTCACCCAGGTCACCAGCGAAAACGAATCCATTCGTGACGCAGCCATTCGTCTGTTGATCGAACAGGGCGATGTTAGTCTGGTTCCTCGGCTTGATGAGATCCGCGCCAATGCGGACCGCAGCATCCGGCAGGCCCTGAAGCCGCTCATGGATCTCCTCAAGAATCGAGCAAAACTCACCAACCCCAATAGCGACGTACGTCGATCGGCTGCGGCGGATCTCGGCTCATCCGGTAATCCCTCGGTGATTCCGTGGCTGGATGGTGCGCGGGTAAATGAATCGAACAAGTGGGTGCGTTACACGATGGAGGAGTCGGTATCGCTGCTCAAGCTTGCGTCGGGTGATCCGTCGATCACAGCCGCTGCAGCCGAGAAGCTCGGCGAACTCGGCAGTCAGAACGGAGTGCCGGCCTTGAAGGAGCTGGTTGCGTCCGGCGCTGCAGCAGAAGCGACCGAATCGCAGAAGACGGTGGCAAAGGCCGCCGGCGCCGCGATCACGCGTATCGAAAGCTGGGGCGCCTGGTCGAACGCCATTGAAACGATCTTCCGCGGAATCAGTCTCAGCTCAATCCTATTGATCATGTCGTTGGGTTTGGCGATCGTCTTCGGTTTGATGGGCGTCATCAATATGGCCCATGGCGAGCTGATGATGGTCGGCGCCTACGCGACGTTTGTGACGCAGCAATGTTTCACGGCCTTGTTTCCGTCCGATATGTTCGATTGGTACTTTCCCGTGGCATTGCCAGTTGCCTTCCTTGCGGCTGCCGGCTCCGGGTTCCTGCTGGAGGCGACAGTCATCCGGTTTCTCTATGGACGTCCACTCGAAACGATGCTGGCGACCTGGGGCGTGAGTCTGGTCCTCATGCAGGCGGCCCGGGTCTACTTCGGTGATCTCACTGCCGTGGTTGCGCCAGGGCCGCTCAGAGGCGGCGTGCAAGTGTTGGTCGGGGTCTACCTGCCGTACAACCGAATATTCATCATCGCGCTCTCGATCATTTGCGTGCTTGGGATCTATTACGCCCTCTTTAAATCGAATCTCGGGTTACGCGTGAGGGCGGTGACTCAAAATCGAAATATGAGCGCCTGTCTCGGCATTCCAACCAGAAAAGTCGACTCCTATACATTTGCGTTCGGGTCAGGGCTGGCGGGCATCGCGGGCTGGGCGCTGACGATGGTCGGAAATGTCGATCCTGGTCTCGGTCAAAACTACATCGTCGATGCCTTTATGGTGGTGGTCACAGGCGGGGTCGGGAAACTGGCCGGCACGATCGTGGCCTCGTTGGGAATCGGCGGGCTGAACAAGCTGATCGAGCCGAGCTTCGGCGCCGTGTACGGCAAGGTCTTTATCCTCGTGATGGTGATTCTGTTCTTGCAGTGGCGTCCGTCCGGACTGTTTGCGATGAAGGGGCGGAATGCCGATTGAAAGTTTACGGGTGGGGCGCGAGTCCTTCCTTGCTCGCGGAACCCCCACGATGATGCAGTGGTCGTTCGACGCGCGCAGTGGAAAGGACTCGCGCCCCACCCTTGGGGAAGATAGTGAACAAGATGAGTGACGGAACATCAACCACAACTCGTGCTGGCGGGATGGCCTTCTGGGCCGTCGGGGCCGTTCTGCTCCTGGTCATGCCCCTCCTGAATATCTTGCCGCCGGAAGATTCCTGGTTTCACCTCTCCGATTTCAGCCTGAATCGGTTCGGAAAATTTCTTGCCTTTGGGATTCTGGCTCTCGGGCTCGATCTCATCTGGGGCTACACCGGCATCCTGAGCTTAGGACAGGGTGTATTTTTCGGATTAGGCGCCTACTGCATGGGCATGCACCTCATGCTGACGATCGGAAAAGAGAGCGTCTATGGCACCGATATGCCGGACTTCATGGTGTGGAACCAGGTCAAAGAGCTACCGCTCTTCTGGAAGCCGTTCTACAGTTTTCCTGTCGCGGTCATTGGAGCGATTCTGGTGCCGATGGCGTTTGCGCTCGTGTTCGGTTTTTTCGCCTTCCGCAGCCGCATCAAAGGCGTCTATTTCGCGATCATTACACAGGCGCTGGCGCTCGTCGCCTGGCTGATCTTTAACCGGAACGATACGAATCTCGGCGGCACGAACGGATTGACCGATTTCAAGCAGGTGATGGGGTATCGACTCTCCGAGCCCGGCACACAGCGGGTGTTGTATGTCATCACCGTGCTCTGTCTCGGCGCGTCCTATCTCTTCTGCCAGTGGATCATTCGCTCGCGGGCTGGACGGGTACTGGTTGCCGTGCGGGATAGCGAGAAACGCGTCGTCTTTTCCGGCTATACCCCTGCCAACTATAAACTTTTCGTCTTTGTCGTGGCTGCGGCCCTCGCCGGATTGGCTGGGATGTTGTATGCCCCTCAGGTGGGCATCATTACGCCGGCGCAGATTGGGGTGCTGCCGTCGCTTGAAATGGTTATTTGGGTGGCGGTGGGTGGCCGTGCCAGCCTGGCAGGGGCGGTATTGGGGGCCGTGAGTGTGAATTACGGTCGTAGCGTGCTGACCAATTATTTCCCCGAACTCTGGCCCTTCATCCTCGGCGGACTCTTCGTGTTGGTCGTGCTGTTGTTCCCCGACGGGTTGATCGGCATGATGCGAAAAGGAAAGAGTCTCCTGAACCGGCGTAAGCCCGATGGGGGAGAACCGGTTGTGGCTGCTGAGAAAGCTGCTGTGCTAGAGGGGAAGCACTGAGATGGCCGCGCAAGCTTCCTTCCAAAATTCCATCATCTATCTCGATGGCGTGACCGTCGATTACGATGGCTTCAAGGCATTGAACCACTTGACCTTCATGGTTGACTACAAGGAATTGCGCGTTGTCATCGGGCCGAACGGGGCAGGGAAGACGACCCTGCTCGATGTTATTTGCGGGAAGACCAAGGCGGCCAGCGGCCGTGTCGTTTTCGGCCAGGATGTCGATCTCAAAGGGAAACGCGAAGATGAAATCGTCGCCCTCGGCATCGGGCGGAAGTTCCAAGCTCCATCCATCTATGGATTTCTCACCGTCTGGGAAAATCTTGACCTGTCGTTGAAACGGAGCAGCAAAGGTGTCTTTGCAACCCTCTTCGGAAAATCGACGGCGGAAGAGCGAGCAAGGATTGAGGAGAACCTTGAAACGATCGGTTTAAAGGATTATGCGCATACCAGGGCCGGGTCCCTGTCGCACGGTCAGAAGCAATGGCTCGAAATCGGCATGGTGATTTTGCAAGACCCCTCCCTGCTCCTCGTCGACGAGCCGGTTGCCGGGATGACTGACGAAGAAACGGAACAGACAGGTCAATTGCTCCAATCGTTGGCGGAGAAACAGGCGATCATCGTCATCGAGCACGACATGGAGTTTGTCCGGCAGATTGCCCGCATCGTGACGGTCTTGCACGAGGGCACCGTCATTTGCGAAGGCACCGTCGAGAAGGTACAGGCAGACGAGCGGGTACGAGAGATATATTTGGGCCGCCAAAAGGTCGCCCATTAGCAGGATGCTGAAAATGGGGGCGGGGTGGCTGGGACAATCCCAGTGCTCGCGCAACGCGCGGTCGAGGACTCCCCTCGTTGGACGCGCGCAGTTGGGATCATCCCAGCCACCCCTTATTAGACGGTAGCCCGCTGCGGCCTTGCTTGGGACTTGGCGCGTCTCGGCGCGCCAGGGTTGGGTGGGTGAGAAAGGCGGCCCGTTTGAACATTCTGCAAAGGCAACGGAAGCTAAGCTATGCTCCAGCTTGAAAAGATCAATGCTTACTACGGTGAAAGCCACATTCTCCGCGATGTGTCTTTTACCATCGACCCTGGTGAGGTTGTGTGCCTCATGGGCCGGAACGGCGTCGGCAAGACGACCACGCTTAAAGTGCTGACCGGCCTGTTGCCCGCGAGGTCTGGTCGGATGATGTTCGACGGGGCCGATGTCACGAAGGCGCCGACCGACAAGCGGGCACGTAGCGGGCTGGCATGTGTGCCGCAGGGCCGGGAGATTCTGCCTCACTTGACGGTTCGGGAGAATTTGCTGCTCGGCTTCTGGGCAAGGTCGGACAAGCCGAATGGGACGGTCGAGAAGACCGCCTTCGACGAGGTCTATCACTTGTTTCCCAAGCTCACGCAAATTCTCAATCGCCCGGGCGGCGTTCTGAGCGGCGGCGAGCAGCAGCAGTTGGCGATCGGCCGCGCGATCCTGTCGAATCCCAAGCTGCTCTTGCTCGATGAACCGACGGAAGGTATTCAGCCTTCGATCGTGGATCAAATCGAAGACGTGATCATTGGATTCAAAAAGCAGCGCCGGTTCGCCATTTTGTTGGTCGAGCAGGGGCTCCACTTTGCCGCTCGCCTGGCGGAGAAGTATGTGGTGATGGCCAAAGGGGCGGTGGTGGTATCGGGCAAGAGTACTGAGTTGAGCGCGGAACAGGTAAAACAGTATTTGACGGTGTAGCGAAGAAGTGAGGCAGGCAGGATAACACTTAACTAAGGAGGCTCTCATGGTATCTGCTCCCAAAATCATCGGTCTCATGTCTTGTGGGTTTCTGCTGTGTCTTGGTTTGTCTAATCCGGCGCAAGCAGACAACGAGGTTCCGGCTGTAGAGGGGAAGCAGGCTGACACATCCCATGCGAGGCAGCCGGGTGGTCCGAGGGTAGGCGGGCAAGGGGGGAAGCCGGATAAGGGACAGGCTTTAAAGGGAGAAGCTGGCACACCTCATGCGAGGCAGCCGGGTGGTCCGAGGGCAGGGGGGCAAGGAGGGCAGCCGGATAAGGGACAGGCTCTAAAGGGAGAAGCTGACACACCTCATGCGAGACAGCCGGGCGGTCCGAGGGTAGGCGGGCAAGGGGGGCAGTAACGCGATCAGCCGGATAACGCTGACCAATTAAATCCGTGGGCAGGCGGTCAAGATGCCCTTCTCGATGAGCCGACGGAAGGCATTCAGCCTTCGACGGTGTAGCGGGCGCGGGACGGCTAGGTGGGTTCCTTGCTCGCAGAACGCGCACGATCAGAATGTGCTCGTTCAATGCGCGCAGTTGAAGTCACCCTGACCACCTCGGTACTATTCTGGGCCTCAATTGAGTCGAGGGGGCGAGGCTGAGTTCTAACAGGGTATGGGAAAACCTAGCCGCGCGAGACAGGCGGAATGAGGTGGAAATCCACTCTGTTCACGTCGCGCCTTTCTCGCATGTCTCGCGTTTCACGCGCCACTGACCATTGACGGAGTTCGACTATGCATCTGACACCGAGAGAGCAAGAAAAGCTGTTGATCTATGTTGCGGGGAATTTGGCTAAGGAACGGAAGGCGCGCGGGTTGAAGTTGAATCATCCTGAAGCGGTCGCATTTATCACGGCGGCCATTCTGGAAGGCATCCGTGACGGCCGCTCGGTATCGGACCTCATGAGCCATGGCGCCACGCTGCTTAAGAAGAAAGAGGTGATGCCAGGCGTCGCGGAGATGATTCCCGAATTACAGGTCGAAGGCACGTTCCCGGATGGGACCAAGTTAGTGACGGTGCATGAACCGATTCGGTAGGTGAATCGATGAAAAAGAAGACCAAGGCCAAACAGAAGGTCATGAAGCCAAGGGTTGAGAGCCGTGATGCCAAGAAGGCTTCGGTTCAGTTTGCTTCTGTCATTCCCGGTGAAGTCATCCTCGGTGAGGGCGATGTTGTTGCGTTCAAGGGCCGTCAGACGGTTGAGTTGATCGTTGCCAATACTGGTGATCGGCCGATTCAGGTTGGGTCACATTGCCATTTCTTCGAAGCGAATCGCGCGCTGCGGTTCGACCGTGAGAAGGCCTATGGGTTTCGGTTGCAAGTGCCGGCTGGAACTGCGGTGCGGTTTGAGCCTGGAGAAGACAAGCGGGTGACGTTGGTCTCGGTAGGTGGCAATCGGGTAGCCTATGGGATCAATGGACTGGTGAACGGCCGTCTGGATGATCCGACGGTAAAGACCAAGGCGCTCGCCGCTGCGCGGGAACAGGGATTCATCGGACAGAAACCGCGTTGATCCTCTGCTCGCGGAACGCGCGCCCTAAGAAGGGCCTCGTTCGACGCGCGCAGTTGGCTCAACGCGGTTCCGTCCTCTGTTAGGAGAAGATTATGAAAATCCCGCGTCGCCAATACAACGATCTCTACGGACCGACGGCTGGCGATCGCATTCGCCTGGCCGATACGGAGTTGCTGATCGAGATCACGCGCGATCTGACGGTGCCTGGCGAAGAGGCCAAGTTTGGAGGCGGCAAGGTCATCCGCGACGGCATGGGCCAGTCACCATCAGCCACCCGCGCGAAGGGCGCGCTCGACCTTGTGATCACGAATGCGATCATCATTGATTGGTGGGGGATTGTGAAGGCGGATATCGGAATCCGGGATGGCCGCATTGTCGGCATCGGCAAGGCCGGCAATCCCGACATGATGGAAGGCGTGTCAAAAGGAATGGAGGTCGGGGCCTGCACCGAAGTGCTGTCGTCGGAAGGCAAGATTGTGACGGCCGGTGGTATCGATACGCACATCCATTTCATCTGTCCTCAGATCATCAATGAGGCCTTGGCGAACGGACTGACGACCTTGATCGGCGGTGGGACTGGCCCTGCCACCGGGACCAATGCCACGACTTGCACACCTGGCGCCTGGAATATCCATCGGATGCTGGAAGCAGCAGAGGGCTTTCCGGTCAATCTCGGCTTTCTCGGGAAAGGCAATTCATCGCTACCCGAAGGCTTGCGCGAGCAGGTAGAAGCCGGGGCGATCGGGCTCAAGTTGCACGAAGACTGGGGTACCACGCCGGCGGCGATTTCAAACTGCCTCGATGTCGCAGAAGAATTCGATGTCCAAGTCGCCATCCACACCGATACGTTGAACGAAGCAGGGTTTGTCGAAGATACGATCAAGGCTTTCAAAGGGAGGACGATTCACTCCTTTCATACGGAAGGCGCCGGCGGCGGGCACGCTCCCGACATCATCAAGGTCTGTGGTGAGGCCAATGTGCTGCCCTCGTCCACGAACCCTACGATGCCGTTCACGGTGAACACGATGGACGAGCATCTTGACATGCTCATGGTCTGTCACCATTTAAACCCTCGTGTGCCGGAGGACATCGCCTTTGCCGAATCGCGCATTCGCCGCGAGACCATTGCAGCTGAGGATATTTTGCACGACATGGGGGCGATCAGCATCATGTCGTCCGATTCACAGGCGATGGGGCGCGTCGGTGAAGTCATCATTCGCACCTGGCAGACGGCGCACAAGATGAAAGTGCAGCGTGGACATCTTTCCCAGCCTGGCGCTGAGAAGCTGGCCGGCTCCAACGATAACTTTCGTGCGCAGCGCTATATCTCGAAGTACACGATCAATCCCGCGATTGCGCACGGCATTGCGCATGAAGTCGGCTCAGTTGAAGTCGGCAAGTTGGCTGATTTGGTTCTGTGGAAGCCGGCCTTCTTCGGCGTAAAACCTGAAATCGTTTTGAAGGGCGGGTTCCCCATGTCCGCCGCCATGGGAGATCCCAATGCGTCGATCCCTACGCCGCAGCCGGTTTTCACCAGACCCATGTTCGGGAGCTTTGGCCGCGCCCTATTTTCAACGAGCCTGACTTTTCTTTCCCGGGCCGCCATCGATCGAGAGGTGCACAAGTCGCTCGGTCTGCAGAAACGTGTCGCGGCGGTGAAGCAATGCCGCAGCATCGGCAAGCGCGATATGAAGTTGAACGATGCGTTGCCATGCATTGAAGTGGATCCGGAAACCTATGTGGTCAAGGCCGACGGGAAGATGTTAACGTGCGACCCGATGGCGGTGCTTCCAATGGCCCAACGCTATTTCCTGTTCTAACGGCTGCTGAAAACGCCGCCCAGCTGCGTTCTCGCCTAGAACGCATCCTCAACGTACCCCACTTGGGGAAAGAGCTGTCTTGGCAGCTCGGGGCGGGTGGGTGGAAAATGGTACGCCTCCGGTGCGTTCGTCGGCTCGGCCTTGCTGGACAACGTTTTGAGCAGCCTCGCGGCATCTATGATTCCAATCGAGGAGCATCTTAAGGAGTCCGAGTAACATGAATACTTTTTCGCTTCTGAAAGGTCTTCGGTTCGTCGACAGTTTCTTTCCATCGGGCGGCTATGCCTTCTCGTCAGGGCTGGAGGCTGCGGTGCAGGGGGGTGCGGTTCAGAATGCGGAAGAACTGTCGAGTTATGTGGTTGAGTCGCTCACGACTGGAATGGGCGAGCGCGAAGCAGTGGTCGTAGGATTGGCGCATGAGGCCTATGTTTCCGGCTCATTGGAAATCGCCTTCAAGGCGGATCGAGAACTGGAGGCGATGAAGCTGGGCCGTGAATTACGGGCAGCCAGCAGGCAAATGGGGCGCCAGGTGATTCGGCTGGCCGCGGATCAGCTTGCCAGGCAGCCATTGATCGAAGACTATCTGACGGCGGTTGAGGCGGAGCGGACGCCGGGACATCTGGCCGTGGCAATCGGCCTCACTCTGGCGGCAGCAAGCTGGTCGAAGGAAGATACCATTGCTTCGTTCCTCTACCAAACTGCGACAGGTTTTGTCGCAGCGGCCATGAAGTTGATGCCACTTGGTCAACGTGAAGGACAGAGGTTACTGGAAAGTTGGCTCATGGTGATCGAACGAGTCAGTCACAAAGCGGCGCATCGACAAGTGCTTCAATCCTGGTCGCCGGTCCAGGACATTTACGCCATGAGGCATAGCCGGCTGGAATCGAGACTCTTCCGCTCTTAAAAACATACGCCATCAATTCTTTTATATCTATGCATCGAGCCGATGAACATCTTTGTGGCAACGGGCGCGTCACGGCGGCGCGGGCGCGTCATATTCCTGTCATCGGTGTCGGAGGACCTGTAGGGTCTGGAAAGACCGCGCTGGTCGAAGCGCTTTGCCTCCGTCTGCGCGATCGGGTAAGTTTGGCGGTGGTCACCAACGACATCTTCACCAAGGAGGATGCCGAATTTCTTACGCGCCGGGGAGCGCTCCCTCAAGACCGCATTCTGGGTGTCGAAACCGGAGGCTGCCCTCATACGGCGATTCGTGAAGATGCCTCGCACAATCAAGAGGCCTTGGACGATTTGCTCAAGCGCCATCCCGATGTCGAGCTGATGTTCGTCGAGAGCGGCGGCGACAATCTGGCCGCGACGTTCAGCCCGGAACTTGCCGATAAAGTCATCTATGTCATCGATGTGGCGGCGGGCGATAAGATCCCGCGCAAGGGCGGTCCTGGAATCACCCGGTCCGATCTGTTGGTGATCAACAAGATCGATCTCGCGCCGCATGTCGGAGCCGATTTGTCCGTGATGGATCGGGACAGCAAGCGCATGAGGGGCGACTTGCCGTTTCTCTTCACCAATCTGAAGACTGGGCAAGGGCTTGATCAGGTTGTTACCTGGGTTGAGCAGCTCCTGTCTCGTTTAATTGGTTTGTTTGGTTTGTCTTGTTTATTTGGTTAAACCAGACTGAACAGATGAACCAAATCAACCAAATAAACGAAACAAACCATATCAACCAGTCTGTGCTCGACACAGTTGGCCGGCGCGGAATTCTATCCTATGAATTCGAGCGGGAGGGCTCACGTACCGTCCTTACCCGCTCCTCTTGCACGAGTCCCTGGCATCACTTTCCTCCTTCGTATCTCGACGACAGCGGCTGTGCCTATACCTGGCTGGTGAATCCATCCGGCGGTTTGGTCGGCGGCGATCATGTCTCGGTGGAGGCACAGCTCCATGCCGGGACGCATGTGCTCATGACGAGTCCTTCCGCCAATCGTGTCTATCGAAGCCTGTCTGAGCCAGGGCTACAAGAAATTCGACTTTCAGTCGGTCCTGACGCCAGGCTGGAATGGTTGCCCGAGGTCACGATTCCTTTTGCCGGATCCCGCTTCCGCCAATCGATCCATGTGGATCTTGCGCCAGGCGCGACGGTGGTACTGTGGGATGCCATGGCTTCAGGCCGGGTTGCCAGGCAGGAGCGCTGGGCCTTCGCGTCGGTCGAAACCGAGATCTGCATAAGGGGACTGGCTCCGGCTGAGAAGGGGGACAGTCCCGGTGCGGGACAGTCCCCGCCGGTGCCTGTCCCCCTACTCGTCGAACGATATCGCCTGGCTCCTGACCGATTGCCTGAATCGGTCGGCCTCGTGGAGAGCTGGGACTATGTCGCGTCGCTCTACGTTATCGGCGATGCGGTTGGCGCCGATGTCTGGAAACGTTTGGACCTGGTACTCGCTGCTATTCTGGAACAGCGTCCAGGTTTGGTGCTGGGAGGGGTCTCAACCCCTGCAGCTCCTGGGCTGGTGGTCAAATTAGTCGCCCGATCGGCGCCAGACCTTACCGAGACATTGGAAGAATTCTGGGCAGCGGTTCGGAAAGAACTGTGGGATCTCCCGGTCGCGAATCTGCGGAGGTATTGAATAGGCTGAAGGGGTTCAGGCTGAAGGGATCAAGGTTGGAGTCCGACATTCTGAAAGCTTCCACCTTCAGCCTGTATCCCTTCAGCCTTCAGCCTGGCTTTATGGTATAAAGCCGCATGCGTACCTTTCGTATCGCCATGGCCCAGATGAATCCGACGGTCGGTGACATTGCCGGGAACGTCCGCCGGATCACGGCCTGGCTGCGCGAGGCGAAGAAGGCGAAGGCCGACTTGGTTGCATTCCCGGAGCTGGCGATCACCGGCTATCCGCCCGAAGACCTCTTGCTCAAGCCGCAGTTTATTGCGGACAACCGCCGCGCACTTCAAGAAATAGTCCGCCACTGCCGGGGCCTTGCCGCGGTGGTGGGTTACGTCAGCCAGAGCGATGAGCTCGATCCGAAGCAAGCTCGCTCATCGGTGGTGCAGGCCGGCGCGCACGAACTCTACAATGCGGCGGCCGTCATCGCAGATCAAACCCTCGTCACAACCTATTGCAAGTGGTATTTGCCGAACTATGGCGTATTCGACGAGAGCCGCTATTTCCATCCAGGCAAGCGGCTGCCGCTCATTCGCCTGCGCGGCACGGTGGTCGGCGTCAATATTTGCGAGGATGTCTGGTTGCCGGACGGTCCGACCGGGTTCCTGGCAGCCGCAGGCGCTGAAGTCATTGTGAATATTAATGCCTCGCCCTTTCACCTGGGTAAGAGCCGGGTGCGTGAGCAGATGTTGGCGACCCGCGCAAGGGAGAACGGGGTGCTGCTTACCTACACCAATATGGTCGGCGCTCAGGATGAATTGGTGTTCGACGGGAATAGCGTCATTCTCGATCACCAGGGTGAGGTGATCGCGCGGGGGAAAGCCTTTGAAGAAGATCTGATCGTCGCCGACCTCAACCTGGAGCCTGTTGCGCGAGCAAGACGAACCGGCAGGAAAAAGCTCTTGCCGAAGCGCATGGCCTCTGTTGTGGAAGTCTATGCTGCGCCGCTTCCATCCGTTCAAAAAGCTTCGGCGCGAATGGTCCCAGCTGTGGCATCGTGCCTAGAGCAGCTTGAGGAGGTCTATCTGGCCCTGACGCTGGGGGTGCGCGACTACGTGAGGAAAAACGGATTTACCCGTGTCCTGATCGGCCTGAGCGGCGGTGTGGACTCGGCTCTGACCGCCGTGATCGCTGTCGATGCCCTCGGCGCCAAGAATGTAGGGGGGCTATTCATGCCATCGCCCTATACGGCGCAAGACAGTTACGACGATGTCGCCGAATTGGGGACACGGCTTGCGATCTCCGTCCGGACGATTCCCATCACGGCTCTGTTTGATACCTATCGGCACACGCTCGCAGAGACGTTCGAGGGGCGCGCGCCCGATACGACGGAAGAGAACCTCCAAGCCCGCATCCGGGGCAATCTCCTCATGGCCTTCTCCAATAAGTTCGGCCATCTGGTGCTGACCACGGGCAACAAGAGCGAGATGAGCGTGGGATATGCCACATTATATGGTGATATGGCGGGTGGATTTGCCGTGATCAAAGACGTGCCCAAGACGATGGTCTATGGTCTGGCGCGGCTCCGCAACCTCCGCGGTGCAATCCCGGTGATTCCCAAACGGACGTTAGATCGCCCACCGACTGCCGAGCTGAGACCCAATCAAAAGGATGAAGACTCGCTGCCGCCCTACGAGATACTGGACCCCATTCTCCAGGCCTATGTGGAAGAAGACCGGTCTCTCGAAGAGATCGTCGAGGCAGGGTACGACCGAGCCACGGTGGCGCGGGTGATGGCGATGGTGGACGGCAGCGAGTATAAGCGCCGGCAGGCGCCGATCGGCATCAAGATCACCCATCGGGCCTTGGGGAAGGACCGACGGATGCCGATTACGAACGGCTATCGGAATTCGTAGGCTGAAGGCTGAAGGTTTTGAAACGTTGGGCTCCGAATTCCGACCTTCAGTCTGAACCCCTTCAGCCTATCAGCCTTCATTCATTTTTGCTGCTGATTCTGGCTGCCGAGTTGCCTTTGAATGGATTCCAACTGCTTCTTGAGGGTCTCCACCTCCTGCGCCAAGGCCGCTGTATTACGAGCTTGAGCTTCGGCTACCCGAGCCTGGGCTTCAGCTGTATTACGGGCCTGGGCCTCGGCTGTGCGGGCCTGAGCTTCAGCTGCCCGAGCCTGAGCTTCGGCTGCGCGAGCGGCTTCCAGCGCCTTGTCATCCATCTGAGGTGCTGCTTGCTTCTTGGCTTCGAGATTTCGCCAGGCCTGTTGCAAGAGCTGATAATCGACGGCAAGAAATCTGTCGGTCGGCTTTTCCATCGTCGGCGGATCCGGGCTATCGGATCGGAGAGCGGCTTTCGGAGTGAACCGCAGCGTACGGTACTTGAGGCCTGAATAATCGATTGGGTCCTGTGATCGGTGGATGGTATCACCAATAGCTAAGTTGGCCAGCATCGGGTTGTAGTTATATTGAGTGAGGATCACGTACAACTGCCGCCCATAGGCATAGAGAGAACCGGTGGTCGTTTCCGTGGTCGCCGATTGAAATCTATTCGAGCCTTCGATCGTCGTCACGACACGAAACTCGACAGACTGATTGGCGGTTGCCGTACGTAAGGCCTCGGCAAGCAGCGGGGCGAGGAATTGTACCTGGTTTTCAGAAAAGAGGGGGTAGGTATCCGCCTTTCCTACGATCAAACTCTGAATGCCCTTGACATGGTAGCGTCCTGCACCTTCATCATGAAGCTCTATGCCTGCCAATAGCTGGGTAAGAAGGGCCGGCTCCAGATTGATCGGATGGTTGGCCTGAATCGACCGGTTTGAAATCGCCTGGAGGGATACGGATCCGTGAGGGCCGTCAAAGAGGATTTTGCCGGTCTGGGCAGTCGTGCTACAGGAGGTGATGACTAAGCAGAGCAGGACCAGCAGGATGCTGTTCAGAGAAACCGCGAACCGTGAAGCGTAAAGCGTGAAACGTGGGTTAGATGCTGGGAAGAGCGAATGCTGTGGTGAAGGAGTCATAGGCTAGGAGCGAATTTAGCACAGACGATTGGTCAATGCCAGCGGG
>JBAXBK010000011.1:0-88762 GCA_037142015.1 Nitrospira sp.
GCGCATGTCGTGAAGGCGATGGCCTATCGCCTGGCCTATCGCCTTCCCGCCTATATGGACGCGGAGGATCTTGTGTCGGTCGGTATCATTGGATTGATGGATGCGATGGATAAGTACGACCCGAATCGTGAAGCGAAGTTCAAAACTTATGCGGAGTTCCGTATTCGGGGCGCCATGTTGGATGAAATTCGCTCGATGGATTGGATTCCACGGTCGGTTCACGAGCGCGTCTCGTTATTACAACGCGCACATACCAAACTCTTAAACAGACTCGGACGCCCTCCGACAGAGGAGGAAGTCGCGGCAGAGTTGAAGCTGTCTCCTGTCGAATTGGACGATTTTCTTGTGCAGTCCCGGGGGGCCGTCCTGCTCAGCTTGGATGACTTCAATCTGCATGAGACGGACGGGCCAAAAATTCTCGACATGCTTGCCGATACGCATAATCCCGACCCCCTTGCGAACATTCTCAACGATTGGGAGCGATCGCGGGTAACCGATGCGATTCAGCAATTGCCGGAGAAGGAACGGCTCGTGCTCACACTGTATTACCATGAAGAATTGACGATGAAGGAAATCGGCAGCATTCTCAAAGTCACGGAGTCTCGCGTATGTCAGATCCATACCCAAGCGATTCTTCACCTAAAGGGGAAGCTGGAAGTGCCGCAATGAACTTCAGAGCCCGCATTATTCCTGAACCGTCCTGTCGTGACCGCCACCGCTTTGTTAATGTGATCAGAACTCCAAAGGCTGAAGGGGTGCAGGCTGAAGGTCGAAGTCTTCGGAACTTCGAACTCCGGCTTTCAACCTTCGGTCTTCAGCCTGCACCCCTTCAGCCTCCAGTCTTGAGAGCATCTCACCCATGCCGTTCTTCCGTTTCCGACCCGCGATATTCTTCCCACTCCGGCAATCTTTTCCTAGCGCTGTATCACACGGCCCTGCTCGCTCGCGCAGTGTCCGCCGGATGTCCATGAAGGTAGACTATGCCATCACACTGTATTTACTGTGTCCGAACCGGCAGGCCATTCGTACGACTTGTAGAACCGCATCCCGCGGACAGGTGGCATGCATGTTGCGATGTGACGTAGTCAAACAGTTCAACTAGGAAGAGCACACATGAACCGAGCCATCTATCCCATCCTTTCCGGCGCCTTGGCGCAAGAACGCCAGATGCAGGTCTTTGCCAATAATATGGCGAATGTCAATACGCCAGGATTTAAACAGGACGGTCAGGGGTTTAAATCCGTCATGGCACGAGCGCAAATTGCCGTGCCGGCTTTCGCGCATTCAGCCGGCTTCGGCCAGCAGATCGGTGTCACTCCTGCAGGTCCAGCCGAGCGAGTCTTCGCGGCTCCCAGTGGCGTCCACACATCATTTGAGGCAGGCCGGCTCAGAATCACCGGGAATCCTCTCGATACGGCCATCCAGGGAAGCGGATTTTTTGAAATCAAGACTCCTCAGGGCGTTCGCTATACCAGGAGCGGCATGTTCTCGCTGGATTCTCAGCGCCGGTTGGTCACGAATCTGGGATATCCGGTGATGGGCACAAAGGGAGAAATCAAGATCCCGCCCGGCACGGTTCAGGTGGGCGCACAAGGGGGAATCGATGTCGATGGACGACCGGTCGGGACACTTAAGATAGTGGATTTTCCAGCGGATCATATGCCGCAAAAACATTTCGAAGGACTGTTCGCTTCCGACTCCGCCCAACCGGCGAAGAACCCGCAAGTCCAGGGGGGGCATATCGAAGAGTCGAACGTGAACTCAATCGGTGAGATGGTCAAGATGATCCAGGGTATGCGGAATTATGAGTCGTCGCAGAAGTTGATTCAAACGTTGGATCATATGGCGGAAGTCTCGATCCAAGATCTTGGGCGAGTGTTATAAGGCGCGACGGGATCTGGTTCATCCGGTTTGTTTTGTTCATTTGGTTAATCTGGTTCAACCAAACAGGCGAGATAAACCAAACAAACCAGAGCAACCAGCTGGCTAGGAGGTTTGTATGATTCGAGCGATGTGGACGGCGGCCACCGGAATGACCGCCCAACAGATCAATGTCGACACGATTGCCCACAATCTGGCGAACGTCAATACGAACTCGTTTAAGCGCAGTCGCGCGGAGTTTGCGGATTTACTGTATCAGGTTCAACGCATGCCTGGTACCAGCGCGTCGAACGTCGGCGTATTTCCAGTCGGCATTCAGGTCGGCGCAGGAGTTCGTCCCGTGACAGTGGCTAAAGAATGGATGCAGGGAAACATGCGGCAGACCAACAACGAATTGGATATGGCGATCGATGGCACTGGGTTTTTCCAGGTGTCGCGGCCCGATGGCACGGTCATGTATACCCGCAACGGCTCCTTCAAGCGTGACAACATCGGGAATTTGGTGACCGGAGACGGCGATACTCTCAATCCCGTCATCACGATTCCGTCAGGGGCGTTGAAGCTCGACATCGCCCAAGATGGCACGGTATCGGTGTTGCTACCAGGCGTCACCCAAGCATCGCAAGTGGGGCAGATCCAATTGACCCGGTTCGATAATCCGTCCGGGCTCGTGGCGATGGGAAGCAATCTATTTCTCGACAGTTTTGCCTCCGGCCCTCCTACCCAAGGTACAGGCGGATTCTCGACGGGATTTGGAACCATCCAGCAGGGGTTCCTGGAAAGTTCCAACGTGAACCTGGCCGAGGAAATGGTCAACATGATCATTGCGCAACGCAGCTATGAAATTAACTCGAAGACGATTCAAGCTTCGGATGAAATGATGTCGATCGCCAATAATCTGAAACGATAAGTGCATTGCACGGAGGAGCCCTTTCTATGTCCGTACCTCGTTTATGTATGCAGTCGATGTTCGTGGCCGCAATATGCCTTGGACCGGTCGCTTCTCTTCAACAGTCCCAAGCTGCGCTTGCCGGGGAGACCGGCCTTGAACATCGCTTAGCCGTGAAGCCTGGTGATCCAAGGCCGACGGTTCACCAATTGCTTCCGGAGCAAATCCAACGAAGCATTTTGCGGGTACTTGAGCAAGAAATGGCGGGGAAGGTCCGCGCGATTCATGCTGTCGTGGTGGATCCGCTCGATCCGATAAAAATCCCTTCCGGTGACATCGGCTTGAGGGTCTCCTCGAACGGAGCTGTAGAAGGACTTGGCCGTCGGGCTTTTCATGTTCAGGTCAACTTGAATGGGAAGCTGTGGCAGACGATCAACGCCATTGCCGATGTGTCGGCGTCCATCGATGCCGTTGTCCCGACCAGAGTCATTCAAATCGACAGCGTGGTCGAAGCGGAAGATGTCGCGGTTCATCGTGTCAAACTCATGGATTTGGACCATCAGCTGATCACTGACGTGAAGGATGTCATCGGAAAGAGCGCTGCGCGTCCATTGCAGACCAATAACCCGATTCGCCTCGGGATGGTGAAGAAGCCCTATGCCGTACGCAAGGGGGATCGCGTGTCCATCGAGGCGAGACACGGGGGACTCTCGATTCAGGTGGTCGGCCTGGCCAAGTCGAGTGGGGAGCTCGGGCAGACTGCCACGGTGGCGAATGTCGATTCAGGCAAAGAGCTGCGTGCAAAGATTGTCGGGCCTGGAGCTGTTCGTGTTGACTACTAGCAAGATGCTGAAAAAAACCGCCAGCGGCGTTCTCTCATCGCTCAGAGGCTCAACGTACCGAAGCGTACGCCTCGCCTCATCGCTCGCTGCGGCCTTGCCGGGTGGCCTTTTTGAGCATCTTGCGGCTGTGACGGCGGGCCTGTTGACGGTCGCGCTGCTGAGCTATGGCTGTGCGTCATCGTCGCCCAAAGTCGTTTCCACGCTCACGGTCCCTTCCTTGCCGGCGCCGAAAACGCTGGGTTCTCTCTGGCAGGAAGAGAACGGCCGCGCTTACCTCTATGAAGATTTGCGGGCGATGCGTGTCGGCGATATTCTGACGATCAAAATTGTTGAAAGTCATAAGGGGTCGAAATCCGCCGACACTTCGGCCGAGCGGGATTCCACCATCAACAACAGTCTAGCCGGCAGTGCTATTGGATACATCGGTATTCCCGGTATTCGCCTTGGCGGTGAAGCCAGGAGAGGGCTTGGCATCGATGCGAGTGCCTCGAACAAGTTTGGTGGGAAGGGCGCCACGAATCGTGAAGGAACATTGACGGGAACCATTTCCGTCAATGTCACCGAAGTTCTGTCCAACGGCGATCTTCGGATCGAGGGCCGCCGGGAGGTCACGGTGAATAGTGAGAAGCAATTGATGACGATCGGAGGCATCGTGCGGCGGGTGGATGTCGATACGAAGAATACCGTGCTCTCGTCCGCCATCGCGGATGCGAAGATCGTGTATTCAGGGCTGGGAGTTCTGGACGATGTTCAACGCCCGGGATGGCTCGTTCGTGTGCTCGATTGGATTACTCCATTCTAATGGTTAAGGACTCACGACCTATGAAATACGACATGAGGCGGACTGAAGGCATCCGTTGGGACCGCTGGCACCGCATGGTCATGATGCGATCATTGGAGTTGATGGTGCTGAACGGAGTGGTACGCAGTGCAGAGGTCGATCCCCCCCAACACCCTGCCAGGCGTGCAGATGTTGGAGCGAATCCAAGGGCCTCATCATCCATGCCGCTCGTCAACCTTGATAAACAGGGCTGGTTCACCCGCTTCTTTCGCCGACGAGCCGACATACTTATTACCCAAGCGAGGCACACGACATGATACGAGCACGAATGAGCATTGGGCTGCTGGTATTGGGGAGTCTTCTGTGGGCCCTGCCGGCTGATGCGGTTCGCATCAAAGACGTCGGGTCGTTCGAAGGGGTTCGGGACAACCAGTTGATCGGTTATGGCCTCGTCGTCGGCTTAGATCGAACCGGCGATCAGGTTATTGGCGGACAGTTCACGATTCAGGCCATGATGTCGATGTTAAATAAGATGGGCATCAACCTTGTGATCAATCCGATTCAGTTGCTGACGCGCAATATTGCCTCGGTCATCGTGACTGCTAAATTGCCGCCCTTCGCTAAACCGGGTGCAACGGTTGACGTGCTGGTCTCCTCCATGGCCAATGCGAAAAGCCTGCAAGGAGGCACCTTGTTGCTCACTCCGCTAAAGGCAGCGAACCAACAAGTGTATGCCGTGGCCCAAGGGCCGATTTCCATCGGAGGATTCTTGGGGGGGACGGGCGGGGCAGGCGGATCCACCGTCACGAAGAACCATCAATCCGCAGGGATCGTACCTGGTGGCGCAATCATTGAAAAGGATGCGGGCATCGATATCGAATCATGGGAGACCGTGTCGGTGCTTCTGCGCCAACCGGACTTTACGACGGCGATTCGGACGACGGAAGCGATCGACGGAGTGTTCGGCAAGGGGAGTGCGACGGCGGTGAATGCCGGACTTGTTCGGGCATCGATTCCGGTAACATTTCGTGGAAGAGTCGTGGAATACATTGCCACGATCGAAGGATTGGATGTCAATGTCGACCTGCCTGCGAAGGTTGTCGTGAATGAACGAACCGGCACCGTGGTGCTGGGGGAACATGTCCGTATCTCCACTTGCGCCATCTCCCATGGCAATCTGACGATATCAGTGAAGAACACGGTCAATGTATCGCAGCCGAACGCTCCGTTGATTGGCGGGCCTTCTGGTGGCCGTACGGTCGAGACTGAGGATGTGCAGACTGAGGCAAAGGAACAGGAGTCCAGACTGGTGGTGGTGGATGAAACGGTCACACTTGGGGAGGTCGTGCGAGCACTGAATGCAGTCGGAGTGACCCCCAGGGACTTGGTCGCTATTCTGTCGGCCCTCAGCGCAGCCGGAGCACTTCAGGCAAATCTTGATGTTATATAGATAAGGCCATGATTAGTATATATAAACTTAATATATGGTGTTGCCTTGTATCAGGATATAAAGAGCCTTAGCCCGATTGGAAATATAGCTAGAACTCAGCTTGGCTTGTCGCAAGTTCCTCAAGGATATGCCCAAGGTCGTCAGGAACATGTGGTGGACCTTAAGGACGCAGCCCATGAATTCGAGGCCTATTTTATCTCTAACCTGTTGAAAGAGATGAGAGCAACTGTCCCAAAGGGAGTGCTGGAAAACAAGGAGGGGGACTATTTTTACTCCTTTTATGACCAGGAAATCGGCCGGTTGGCTTCTGAAGCGGGAGGGATTGGATTTGCAAGAATGGTTCATGAATACACAGAAAAAAACGCCACCCCCCTCAAGTTTTCAGAACCGACAGCCGATACTGGAGGCGACAAGGATCATCCCCCCACTCTCAATAGGGTATTGGGCTGAGTTTGTGAAAGAAAGAACAGAGAGGAGCCATCGTCATGCAGATCACCGGTCATGGTAAGCCAGATCATCTTGCTAAGATCCTACTCGGTATCCAGGGAACCGATGCGGTCGGTGGGAAGCCGAATGCGCAGCAGGACGGACGCCAGGATCGGGTGCAGATATCAGATCGGGCCAAGGAGATGCAGCGGATCAAGACGTTGGCCGATCAGCCCGATGCCTTACGAGAAGCGCAGATTGAACGGATTAGCCGATCGGTAGACGCCGGCACCTATACGGTGTCGGGGCGACAGGTTGCCGACGCACTTATCCGTCAGACGCTCACCGACGCAGTTCTTTAATAGGTTGGGAAGGCTGAAGGGATTCAGGCTGAAGGTCAGAGCACTTCAGCCGTCAGTCTTCGCCCCGCCTCGCGAGTTTCGTGCGAATTCCGAGATACACTTCACGCTTAATGGATACCGAAAACTATGCAGGACATCGTGACAGCCCTCCAGCAACTGGATCACATCCTACGCCGTGAAGAAGCCCAGTGCGATGTGCTGGCGGACAATATTCAGCGGGAACGGCAGGCTCTTAGAACACTCACATTGACAGACATGGCTGAAGTCAATCGTCAGCGAGCCGCGCTGCTGGACGAGCTTCTCCTGCTTGAAACGGAGCGAACGGCATGGGTCGTGCGGTTGGCCGACCGTTGGAACCTCGCTCCGTCGGCCATATCCCTGAGCGTCATTCTCGAGCGGCTGGAAACAGCCGACGCTCAGCGGCTGGAAACATTGTATACGGGGATGGCAGGGAAGATTCGTGCGCTTCGTCACGAGATATCGATCAATGCAGGCATCCTGAATAGCCTACAAGCCTTCATCAGAAAAGGGTTAAACGTCGTGCGCCAGGCCACGGCTCCTCTTGGACTCTATTCCGGATCCGGAGAACCTGACGAATATGGCATGGGTGCCATGATGTTTCGACAGAAAGGGTAGCAGGATGCTGAAAAAGCCCGCCAGCATCGTTCTCGCATCGTTCAGATCCTCAACGTACCCCAGAGGGTACGCCTCCGGTCTTCACTCGCTGCGGCCTTGCTGGACAGACTTTTTGGGCATCCTGCGAAATCTTCTCCCGATGACACAGACATGCGGATCATTGGATTTCCATTGGGCCGGTGCCGCTTTTCTGCAGCCTGATAGAGGGCCGAATGTCAATTAACAGATTGGTGGAGATCGGCAAATCCGCCCTGTTCACAGCTCAACAGGCTATCTCGGTCACGGGACACAACATTGCGAACGTCAATACGCCCGGGTTTTCCCGACAACAGGTCACCCTGTCCGAGAATAGGCCTGAGAATGGATCTCCTGGCCAGATCGGCACGGGTGTGCATGCCGAGACGATTCGACGTTCATTCGATGCTTTCGTCGAGCAGCAATTACTCGACTCGCGTGAACGGCTGGGAGAGTTTACCGCTTCGAGCAATGCCCTAGCCAGGCTGGAGCCGTTGTTTGGTGATGCCAATAATCTAGGTATCGGGGCGGGGCTCAATGAATTTTTCGGCGCGCTTCAGGACGTGGCGACCAATCCGAACGACTTGTCTGCCAGGACAGTATTCCTCTCCAAGGCTACGGCGTTGGCGGGTCGATTCAATCAGGCTGCCGCGGACTTGACTGCCGCGCAGGGATTTCTCGACCGCCAAGTCGGACAAACCGTCACGGATGTGAATCGTCTGACATCCCAGATCGCCGATTTGAACGCCAAAATTGCCGGCGCAGAATCCAGCGGGCAACAGCCCAATGATCTGCGCGATGAACGGGGAGTCGCGCTCGCCGAACTGGGCGAGTTGATCGAGGTGTCATCGATCGAAGACGCCTCGGGCCAATTGACCGTATCTGCCGGCCGTGGGCACGTTCTGGTTGATAAGGAGCGGACCTACCAGCTGGTCGCAATCCCAAATTCCGGCAACAATGGGCTGCTCGATGTGCACTATGGCGTGGGGGCAGGGGCGACGACGAGTTTGGCGTCTGTTATTCAGGGCGGGAGGCTCAAAGGGCTCCTTGACGTTCGTGATCAAACCATTCCTTCATTGCGGGCCTCCCTCGACACATTGGCTTCGGAAATCGTCACGCAGGTCAATCAACAACATCGATTGGGTTTCGGCCTAGACGGTTCCACTAACCAGGATTTTTTTGCTCCGACCGGAACGACAGCCAGCACGATCGCCGTCTCGTTAGCCAATGTCCGGCAGATTGCGGCCTCATCAACTGCAGCAGGCGTGCCGGGCAACAACGCAAATGCTCTGACCCTGGCCGGTCTCAGCAACACGAACTTTGCCTCTTTCGGGAATGTCACCTTTCAAGAGTATTACAGCACGATCGCAGGGAATTTCGGTTCAACGGCGCAAGGAGCTCAAAGCAATCTCCAGGCCCAACAGATTCTTCACGATCAATTAACATCCCAGCGTTCGTCAATTTCCGGCGTCTCGATGGACGAAGAGCTCGCCAACCTTCTTCAGTATCAACGGAGCTTTGAGGCCGCCTCGCGCATGATAGTCATAGCGGACGAGATGTTTCAAACCATCTTGTCGATCAAGCGATGATCTGGTCTGTCTGGTCTATTCGGTCTATCCGGTTCCTTTGGTCCGACGAACAAGATAGACCAGACAGACCGAACAGACTAGATAGACCAGATAGACCGAATAGACCAGAGGGGGCCTGACCATGCGAGTCTCTGATCAGCAGCTGTTTGGCTCAACGGCAGGGAGCTTGGAGCGCATCAAGGAACATATCGTCCGTGTGCAAGAGCAGATTGCTTCCCAGCAACGCATCGCCAAACCTTCCGATGACCCCAGTATTTTCGGGCAAGTTATTCTTGAGAAGTCCGCGCTCGCCGAGAACGATCAATGGATCAGAAATATTCAATTTGGGACGGCGCGTGTCACAGTGGCAGACCGGAGCCTGGGGGAGGCTCAAAATCTCATCAGCCGGGTTCGTGAACTGGCCGTTCAAGCGAGGAGCGATACGACGTCTGCGCAGGGCCGGGCGACGATCGCTCAGGAGGTTCGCCAACTGCATCGGCAATTGATCCAACTTGCCAATACAGAAGTCAGTGGACAACCGGTATTTGCCGGAACCAAAACCGATGTGCCCCCATTTGTGTTGGGTATCGGCGACGCCGTCTCGTATCAGGGCAATAGCGAGAGTCAGTCTATTGTGGTTGGCCCTGGCCAAACCACACAGATTGTTCTCCCGGGCGATCAGGTGTTTACGGGGGCCACCACGAATATCTTTACCGACCTCGCCAATTTACTGACCGCCTTGGAAACCAATGACAGAGCGGGAATCGAAACGGGGATCGGAGCTCTCGATCAGGCTACGGCGCAGATCAGTATAGCGCAAGGGCAGATCGGGGCTATCGCCAACCGTCTGGATACGGCGCAAGGGACTTCACAGATCGTTTCCGAGGCCATTCAAAAAGCGCTCTCCGATCAAACCGACACCGATCTGGCAACGGCGCTGACGGAGCTTCAGCTGCAGCAAACAGCGTACCAGGCGACTAGCCAGACGTTCACACGATTGTTTGATTCGTCGCTCTTGAAGTTTCTCCGCTGATGGCTGAGCAGGATGGACGTGGTTCGGGGTTCGAAGTTCTTGGTGTGAAGTTCCGATAACCTCGAACTTCGGATCGCGCGTCACGCGCCACGGCCTAGCAGGTTGCGGGGGAAACTCGGTTTATACACAAAACGCCGATGGAGTTTTCCGTGGGCGCTGATGCAAAATTAGTCGCAGGATGCTTAAAAAGGCTGTCCAGCAAGGCCGCAGCGAGTGAAGACCGGAGGCGTACCCTCTGGGGTACGTTGAGGATCTGAGCGACGCGAGAACGACGCTGGACAGGCTTTTTCAGCATCCTGTTAGAGATTGGATTGCACGGATGCTAGTTCTGACAAGAAGACGCGGTGAGGGTGTGGCCATCGGTCCGGACATCCGGATCGTGGTGCTGGGGGTAACGAATGGACAGGTTCGCTTGGGCATCGAAGCGCCACGGACGACTGAAGTCCATCGCGACGAAGTCTGTGTCAGGATTCAAGAGGAGAACCAACTTGCGGCACGCACGCCAGTGGTACCGCTCGACGACTTTCGGCGATTATTGCGAAAAAAACTTGCCTAACCCCAAGGAACCGTTGTTATGAATGTCGCGTCAACTCGCTTTGGTACGTTCGATGTCCCTCGTGAGTCACTCCTGACCTTTCCGTCAGGGTTGCTCGGATTTCCAGAATGGACCAGCTATGTGATACTCGACCATGATACCGATGCTCCATTCAAATGGCTGCACTGTGCGGAGGAGGCGTCTCTTGCGTTTGTGGTCATCGACCCCACGTTGTTCAAACAAAACTACCAGGTCACGATTTCGCCGGAGGCGAGGTTTGAGGTGGAAGGGAATGAGACTGACGAGCTGAGCCTCGCGGTCATCCTCACCATTCCATCGGATGATCCCACTGCCATGACCGCCAATCTTCGCGGACCTCTCCTCATGAATCCCCGCACGAGACGCTGCAAGCAACTTGTTCTTTCCGAAGACTATCCCACTCGCTATCCGGTATTTTCCGCTCCAAACCACGCCGAGCGTAGCCAGAGCCTGACGCCTGCTGAGGCGATTCCGGCCTAGTCCGAAGGCTGAAGGGATGCAGGCTGAAGGTTTGAAGTTGGAGGCCGGAGGTCGAAGATCCGAACACTTCAGCCTGAATCCCTGCACCCCCGCCCCATTCAAGAACGAACAGCAATGAGCCGATAGGGCCTATGGGTGTATTTACTACTCAGGAGGTATGGGTGGCTAGACCTATCACGATGCTATGCGTGATTATAATTTAGCCCGCAAATGGATTGGCCTGTTCGCCGTCTGTCTGGGTGCAACAATTCTTCCCACACTGCTGTCACTCTTTGTGCCGACGCAGGCGCAGGCCATCCCCCCCTTTGCTCGTAAGTACGATGTGAATTGCATGGCCTGTCATACCGCGCCTCCGATTCTGAATCAGTTTGGCCAGCGGTTCCTTGAAAACGGATATCAGATGCCCGGCACGGAAGACGGCGGCATCGTCGGCAAGAGGAAGCTGGGTGAAATGACGCTTGATGACGTGACGAACTATTTGGGGTTTCGAATCGTCGGAAATACGACCAGCAGTTGGAGTTTCAAGAAGCAGAACCCTCCAGGCGCCGACGCCGGGGTTGTTGAAAACAAAACCGAGTTTATGTTTCCTGAAAATTTCGTGCTGTTTGCCGGAGGGACCGTAGCCAAAAACATCGGCTTTATGGTCGAGTTGGGCCATGATGTCCAGGCAGGTGGCGCAGCAGTGGAGCGGGGCTTCGTGACCTTTAACAACCTCGGGTCTTATAATCTCGCGCATCTGCGAGTAGGAAAGTTCGATCCCAATACATTCTCTTCCTATGCTACGGTGCGCCAGCAACTGCTCGACGTCGGTGAAAGTACCTCGTGCGGAGGCGCATTTATCCCCTGCACGATCAATCGGGCCGGCCTTACACCTAGTGCTTTTGCAACCAAGTTCTACGGTCTCTACGACCGATCAGGGAACTATCTGTCTCCCTATGCCGCGTCGTTATACAATTCAGGTGCGGAGGTCGGTGCCGACATCCATGGACGCCCGTTCGGGGATTGGTTTCTCTATCAAGTGGGTATTCTGAATGGAGCCAACGAGACTTTAGGCGATTCGAATAAGGGGAAGGATGTCTACGGCATGATTCGGTTCGATTACGCGAAGGTGCAGAACTTCTCTGCGAGCATCTCCGGATTCGTCTATCAGGGCAACAGCAACGCGAAGGTGCAGACGCAAGAGGATGTGAATTGGAATCGCTACGGCGTATCTGCCCGGGCGACCTATAAGATGGTCGATGTCTATACAGCCTTTGCCGTCGACAAGATCAACAAGACGCCGATGGGGGTGGCCGGCACCTTCGACTCGACTGCGACGGGTTTGACGATCGGCGCGGACACCTATGTGACGGACAAGACACTGGTGTCGCTGCGGTATGACAATCTGGATGCCGGTGGGATGCTCGACCAACGGCAGTCATCCGCCTTTGTGGGGGCCCAAGTAAAACATTTTCTTCGTACCAACGTGGCGATCTTTGCCCGTAACGATGTCAACGTCAGAAAATCCGAAGGGGGCGAGACGGCCGCGACGAACCTTCGAAACGCCTTTTTTAGCGGAATCGACATCATATTCTAGCGCACAGATGGTGAGATCTATGGGACTGAGATTTCTGATGCTATCGGTCACGATCCTGACAATAGGATTGGCGGCGACGACGGTCTTGGCGGTGAAGCCCGAAGACCATCGAGCGACGCGAGAGCATGGGAGAATGATCTATGAACGGTCCTGCCTGTTCTGCCATGGCGCCGCGGGAAAAGGCGATGGGCCGGCGGGCTGGTTCATTGGTCGCTATTCCTCACCCAGGCCGAGAGACTTTACAATTGGAGAGTATAAGTTTCGGACCACCGCCTCAGGCGAGGCGCCGACCGATCAAGATCTGTTCAGAACGCTGACCCGTGGGATTCCTGGTTTCATGCCGTCCTTCGTCGGCCTCAGCGCAGAGGATCGGTGGGCGGTAATCGCCTATATCAAATCATTCTCGGATGTCTTTCAGCAGGAAGCCGCAAAGCCTCTTTCCATCGGGTTGCCATCGATCCCGTCCTCGCCTGAAAGCCTGGAGACGGGTGGGAGATTGTATCGATCCTTGGAATGTTTCGTGTGTCATGGTCCGAGTGGGGGAGGCGATGGACCCCTCGCTGAGGCAGGAAGCTTGCGCGACGGTGCAGGGCTTCGCATCGCCGCCACGGATCTGACAAATCGCGCGTCATACAAGAATGGGGCTTCACCACGCGATATCTATCGCACGCTCATTACTGGGTTGGATGGAACGCCTATGCCCTCGTATGCCGGACAGTTTGTCGGGAAAGAAGAACAACTCTGGCATGTGGTGAACTACATTCTGTCGCTTTCTCCGGAGGTGCGACCATGACGATTGTTCTGCCTCGACAACGAATGGCCCTCGGCGGGGCATGGATCGCGCTGGTCGTTCTCAGCCTGCCTGCGTGGGGCGCTGCTGACAGCGGCCTCACTGCGTCGACTGGTGCGACAATCGTGGGGCGCGTGATCTTTCGCGGCGCAGTCCCTCCGCCACAGGTCGTCGAGGTCACACGCAATCCGGAGACCTGCGGCGCGTCACAGTCCATTCAGCCGATGATCGTCGATCCCGCGTCCGGCGGCGTCAAAGACACGGTCGTCAGCCTGGTGCTGCAGGACAGGCCCGTCATGCCGGCCACCGACCAGCCCTCGACCATCCCTACGGTCACGAACCGGACGTGCGCCTTCCATCCACGAGTCGGGATGGCGAAGACTGGCGATCTTCTTGAGACTCGAAACGAGGATCCGGTGATGCACAACACCCATATCTTTGCGGACAATCGGACATTCTTGAACGTGGCCCTCGTCGCCGGAGGCAAGCCAGTCCAGAAGAGGGTGAGGAGTCCTGGTCTGATGAAGCTGACGTGCGACGCGCATACCTTTATGCAGGGCTTTGTCATGGTGATCGATCACGACTTCGTCGCGATCACGGATGCGAAGGGGTCGTTCTCGATCGCCGGCGTCCCCCCAGGAAAACAAGAGATCAGCATCTGGCATGAAACACTGGGCGCGCTCACGAAACAGGTGATCGTCCCGTCGCAGGGCGAGTTGTCCGTGACGTTCCAATACCCATAGGAGCCTTACCGGCATTATTCATGAACACTTCTCTGGAGTTTCTAGTTTCTTGTTTCAGGTTATCAGAGACCAGCTTCCGAAAACGTGAAACTAGAAACATGAAACTCGAAATCAGCAGCTAGAAGCTCGCAACGCTTCACGAGGAACGCGCTTTCGCGACGAACTATGCCGACATTGTTGACCTCTATCTGGACAGGGTTCATGCGCATATGGGCTGGTAGTCTGCGGACCAGACTGACGGTCTGGCTCTGCTTGTTTATCCTGCTGATCATCGGTGGCGGTTCGGTATGGACTATCAGGCAGCAAACGGTTGCCCTCCATCAGGCCGCCGAAGAGCAGGTCCGTGAGATCGGCCGTGCGTTTGCCGTGTCCGGAGCGACAGCGATCTTCAATAATCTGTTTCGCTTTCAGGAGGCGTTGTCGTCCTATCAGAACAATCCCGACATCCGGGAACTGGACGTGATCGATCCGGACAACCTGATTGTTGCAGCCAAGCATCCTGAGCGGATCGGAACCGTTCTGAGCGATTCTCTGTGGGAAATGTTCGGAAAATCAGGCATTGAAAATCTTAGTGCCATCATCAACCAGTCCGGTGAACCGGCCCTAGTCCTTGTGGAGCCCTTGTACAATGGGCGAGAAATTACCGCGTGGATTCGTATCGAATACTCCCTGGCTCGGATTCAGCATGAAATCTTGTTGGCCATGTGGCGCACGATCGCTGTTACGCTGGTTTCGATCCTGATCGGTTTCTTTGTCATCCGGTTTGTCATGATGCAGGTGGGGGCAGCGTTCAATTTGATTCTGACGCAACTGAAAGAAGCCTTCTCGGTCTTCGATCTTTCAGGCGGCGCGGTGGTTTTCACGAAGAACGCTGAAAAGGTGAAGGTGGACGAGTCGAACGGCCGATCCGATCATGGGGAATTCGAGCAAGCCGTAGTCGCGGCTCAGGTGACGGCAGGGCTCCTCAAAGCCCAGTCCAGGGAGCTGATCGAGATGAACGTCTCCCTGGAGGGCAAAGTGTACCAGCGGACGACTGAACTGGCCGTAGCTCGCGAGCAGGCGTTGGAAGCGGTCAAAATCAAGTCGGCTTTTCTGGCGACCATGAGCCATGAGATTCGGACTCCCCTGAATGGCGTCATCGGCATGACCGGCCTCCTGTTGGATACCACCCTCACCGCCGAGCAACGGGAATGTGCCGAGACCGTCCGCAGCAGCGGGGAGCACCTGCTCATGGTCATCAACGACATCCTCGACTTTTCGAAAATTGAAGCCGGCAAGTTGTCCTTGGAACTCATCGATTTTGACCTGCGCACCGCCGTCGACGAAACGATGGATCTGGTGGCTCAGCTCGCCGCCGACAAGGAGGTGAACCTGGCCTGCCTGGTCCATGCGAACATCCCCTCCGCCCTCCGGGGCGATCCAGGACGCCTCCGCCAGATTCTGCTGAACCTCCTGTCGAACGCCCTCAAGTTTACGGCCCAGGGCGAAGTCGTGCTTTCTGTGTCGCTGGTGCAGGGTACGGATGACATGGCCACGGTGCGATTCGAGGTCCAAGATAGCGGCATCGGCCTGTCGCCTGAAGCGCAAGGGCGCCTCTTTCAGTCCTTCACTCAGGCTGACAACTCGACCACGCGCAAGTATGGCGGAACGGGGTTGGGGCTCGCCATCTGCAAACAGCTCACGGATCTCATGGGGGGCCAGATCGGGGTGGAGAGTCAGCAGGGAAGGGGCAGTACGTTCTGGTTCGCGGTGCCGCTGGCCACTCAGCCGTCCGGCGCACAGACGGGGCTCGACCGGCCTGCGCAGGACTTGCGCGGGCTCGGGCTCTGCATCGTAGATGATCATGCCACCAACCGGCGCATTCTGGAAGTCTATGCGGAGAAATGGGGCGTCCGGTGTCGGCTGGCCGTGGACGGACCGGAGGCCTTGGCCAGCTTGCGCACCGCGGCTGCTGAGGGTGCTTCCTGCGCGATCGCTATCATAGACATGCAGATGCCAGGGATGGACGGCTTTGAACTGGCCCGGGCGATCAAGGCGGATCCGCTGCTGGCACCCACCCGTCTTATTCTCTTGACGTCCCAGGGACAGCGGGGCGATGCCCAGGCGGCGCAGGCGGCAGGATATGCCGCGTACCTCACCAAGCCGGTGCATGAGGCGCGCTTGTATGAGTGTCTCCTTGCCGTGGTGGCACCGCACTCGCCGCCCGTATTGATCACGCGCCACAGTTTAGCCGAGAGCAAGGCCCAGGGCACCCCCAAGATTCTGCTCGCCGAGGACAACGTCATCAACCAGAAGGTGGCGACCCGGATGTTGGAGAAGTTAGGGTATCGGGTGGATGTGGTGGCCAATGGCAAAGAGGCCCTCGAGGCGCTCGGGCGGATCAACTATACCTTGGTCATCATGGATTGCCAGATGCCGGAAATGGATGGTTTTGCCGCGACGGCGGAGATTAGAAGACGTGAAACGTTAAACGTGAAACGTGAAGCGTCAGACGAGATCAACAAGACGTGTGACGCGTTAGGCGTGAGAGGTGAAGCGAGTTCTTTTACCCCGTACCCCGTACCCCGTACCCCTCACCGTCTTCCCATCATCGCCATGACGGCCAACGCGCAACCGGAAGATCGAGCCCAGTGTCTCGCAGCCGGGATGGATGACTACCTGAGCAAGCCCGTGCAATCCAAAGTCTTAGCAGAGATGCTCTCGCGCTGGGTTCCGCCGGCCTCGGCGGGCTCCATGGTGCAGGCTGAGAAGGCTGAAGGGGTAGAGGGTGCAGGGGTTCAGGCTGAAGGGGTATAGGCCGAAGGTCGAAGCTCCGAACACTTCGGCCTTCAGCCTGAATCCCTTCAGCCTTACAGGGTTTTCACGCTGCGTGTTTTCTGATGTCTTGTTGGAGCCTGCTGCGCTTTTCGAAAAGTTGAACGAGGCGGAGTACCGCTTTTTCAAGCTGCGTATAGATCACAGGGCCCTCACCCAGCGTACCGAGTCTTCCAAACGCCTCCAATTGTCCAGCGTACAACACCACCTCCGAGGCGCAGAGATTTCCGGCAGTCCCTTTCAGCGCATGAGCGGCCTGCTCGACGGCTTTTTGATCTCGGTTAGCCAAGGCTGCGCGGATCGCCTCCAACATGGCGTGGTAGCGTTGAAGAAACAGCTCAACCAGGTCTTCCAATAGTGCGGTGTCGCCTCCGATGTTTCGTAATATCGCAGGCGCGTCAAAGATGACCGGGAGAACCTCAGCGTCTATTCCATCGGTGCTGTGTTTTGCATCGCCAGTCGGTGTCGCCTGCGGATGGATGGGCGCAGCAATCCATCGATCGAGGGCTCCCTTGAGGTTTTCCTTCCGGATGGGCTTCGTCAAATAATCGTTCATACCGGCTGCGAGGCAACGTTCTCGATCCCCGCTCATGGCATTGGCCGTCAATGCGACAATGGGAATGTGGGAAGAGGTCATTGGTAGAGAAGTTTCAACGGCGTCCTTTCCGCTCGATTGACCATTGAGCGTTGACCATTGACGGCGTTCCTTCTCGCGGATGAGCCTTGTCGCTTCTAATCCATCGAGGAGCGGCATTTGGCAGTCCATTAGAACCATGGCATAAGAGCTTCGGGCTAATGCCGCTATGGCTTCGCGGCCGTTTTCCACGACATCCGCTTGATAGCCGAGCTTCTCCAGCAGACGAACGGTCAGTTTCTGATTGATAAGATTGTCTTCAGCCACAAGGATTCTGGGCGCTGACTCAATTTCTGAGAGAGTGTGCCGCGTGATGAGCGGCAGTGCAGGCGCCGCAACGGCTGTCAGCGTCCTTTCCCCCGTGATCCCCGGCAAACCCAGAACGGTTCTCAAACAGTTCGAGAGTTGATCGTGGCGGATGGGCTTGGTGAGATAGGCGAGGAATCCGGCTTGGCGTGCCAGTTCTGCATGCCCTCGCTGAATGAGTGAGGTGAGGATGATAAGACGGACGAGAGATCCGACAGGGTGAACCTTTAGCTCCTTAGCGAGTTGTAATCCATCCTTGCCCGGCATCAACATATCGACGATGGCCACGTCGTACGATACACCCTTTTCCGCCTGCTGTTCGATCAGTGCGATGGCTGAAGCGGCATCCTGGACTTGATCGTCAAGCATGCCCCATCCCGTGACGAGATGATGGAGAATGATTCTGTTCGATTCATTGTCGTCTACGATCAGGACGCGCCGTCCGGTCAACTCAGCCGACGGCACTATGGCCAAGGGAGACATCGTTTGTTTAGTGAAATGGGCGGTACACCAGAAGGTACTGCCAAGTCCCGGCTGACTGGTGATGCCGACACTGCCGCCCATTTGCTCGATGAGCTGCTTTGAGATCGCGAGCCCCAGACCTGTCCCCCCATAATTGCGTGAAGTGGAACTGTCCGCCTGGGTAAAGGGTGTGAACAGTCGAGCTTGCACCTCCGGAGCGATGCCGATTCCACTATCGGTGACTTCGAATCTGACGACCACCGCATCGACCAGATCCTTCTCAAGGAAGGCTTGAACCGTTACGTCTCCCTGTTTGGTAAACTTGATCGCATTGCCGACGAAGTTCGTGAGAATTTGACGAAGCCGCCCCGGATCGCCTCGCAGACCTGTCGGCACGGCAGCATGCACCAGGCCGGTGATTTCCAGCCCTTTCTTTTGCGCTTGTTCCGCGAATTGACCCAAGACATCTTCTACGGTCGTACGAAGGTTGAAGTCGATGCATTCCAACTCCAGTTTGCCGGCTTCGATCTTGCCGTATTCAAGAATGTCGTTGATCAAGCCCAGCAAAGCCTCGCCGCATTGCCGAATGGGTTCGATATAGGACTGTTGTTCTTCCGAGGGCTCCGTATCCATCAATAAGTCCGTCATCCCGATGACTCCGTTCATCGGCGTCCGCAACTCATGGCTCACGGTTGCCAGGAACGCCGTCTTCACGCGAGCGGCAGCCTGCGCTTCCTGGAGCGCCTGATCCAATTGGCAATTGCTGTTCTGAAGATATTCCGCCGACCGGCGCAGCTGCTCTTGGGCTGCCGTGACGTCCGTCATATCTACTGCATAGCACCGAACCAATTGATGCGAAGGGACTGGGCAGAAAATCCAGGTGAAGCTGGCCTGTGCTAAGCGGACCTCTTGCCCCCGTATCTCTTTTCCTGTCTCGAGGCAGCGTTGAACAAGTTTCACCAGCTCGCCAGGGCAGGCGGAGGGAAATCCTCCGGCAGCATATCCAAACCGCTGCAGCAATTGTGTCATCGCAGGGTTCGCATAGACAAGATTTGCATCGGAGTCCAATTCGATAATGGGGGAAGGACTTTCTTCTGCGACGCGCGCCAGTCGGTCGCGATCTTGCTGCAATTCGCTCTCGCAAGTCAGGTCACGGAGCGTCAACACCCCGCCGGAATCATCTTCTACATCCAGCGGGACATAGGTCCATTCGATCTGGTACGATTCGTCAGTGTGGCCTTTGAGCATCGCGCGGGATGCTTGTATGGGCCGGTGATCTGGAAGGGACGCTTGAATGAGCGTCGCGATGGTGTGACCGGTCGTTTCGGGCTGCTGGAGCAGTATTTCTCGCAGAAGTTTTGACGTGCAATACTCTGCTGAATGTCCCACCAGACGAGCGGCTTCCCTGTTCATAGACAGGACGCGAAGCTGGCTATCGAGCAGCAGGACCCCTATCGGGAGTGTATCCAGCACCGCGGGGCTCATCCGGCTATGGAATGCAGATGAACTCGAAGAATGGGATGCCGTAGCGCGATTTATTGGTTTCTGTTTCATCAGGCTGCCTCTTCGTGGATGCCGTCAAGAAACATGGCTACATTCACGCGCTCATTGAGGGGATTCAGCACTTTCGTGATGACTCGTGCTGTAGCCCCTGGCGCCTGGATTCCAAGATCGATGCGAATCGGCGTGAGATAGGATCCCCCCTTCGGCCCAGCGATTACTTTTACGACCGGTTTGAGCCGCTGGGTGGGATTCATCCCCACGACCACCGCCTGTTCTGCCGTGTTCAACAGGACCAGACTACCGATCGGATATACGCCCAGACTGCCGATCATGGATTGGATCAAATCCTTTGGGTATTGTCCGGTATCCCCCAGGCGGAACAATTCTCGAATGGCATCGTGCGGGAGCATCCCCGGACGGCCTCCACGGCGACTCACCATGCCGTCATAGACATCAACCAAGCCGACCAGTTGCGCCAAGACAGAGAGAGAGGCTCCCGTGAGTCTGTGCGGGAATCCGCTCCCATTGCTGCACTCATGATGTTCCACGACAATCCGGACGACCGCGTCCCGTTCCTCCTTGGCATCCAGTAAGATCGCCAGCCCCAGCTCAGGATGCTGCTGCATCGTTGCGCGCTCTTGCTCGGTGATGCTCTGGCCTCTGCGGTACAGGTTCCGCGGCAACCGGACATAGCCGATGTCGTGCAGCAAGGCGCCGGCTCCGAGCGCGTCCAGGTCTCCCTCCGCAATTCCATAATCATGCGCCACAATGAGTGAGAGGGTGCAGACATCGAGCGCGTGGGAGGCCAATGTACGGTCGAACCGTTTCATCTTTTGGAGAGAGAGGAGACTGAGCATGGAGGCGCCATCGTCCAGCACACGCGACAGTACATTTCCGACGACTGTTCGCAGGGTATCCGGACGAGGGACGGTTCCCGCCTCTAACTCTTCAAACATACGTTCCATCGAACAGACTGATTCTCTGTAGGTTTCATGGGCAGCCGCTGCCTGTTCCCGCGTCGTCGATGCCCACGGCACGTCTTCCTGCGTGACAGGCGGTAGCGGTTGTGCGGCGTTCACTTTTACGCTGGCGGCAGGCAGGGGAGCTTGTTCTGGTGAAGGTGGCTGCACCGCATGGTTCGGCTGAGGGGCGGCGGTTGCTTCCCGCTTGTTCAAAGGCGGCGTGTCCTTCTGTGTGCCAGGTGACTGTGATTGCGTTTCTCTGACCTCCTCGGAGGCATGGCTCTGCGGAGCCGTTTCTGGCGAGGCAGGTTTTCCTGCAAGGTTCGGCTGAAGGGCGGCAGCTGTGTCCTGTGTGTTCGATGTCGGAGGCGCGTCTCCTGGCGGATTCGGCTCCGCATCGAGGCCTTGGCTGGGGTCTATCTTTAGTTCTCTGATCCCATGCTGTCGGAGCAGGTGGATGTCTTTTGTATCGCGGATGAGACGCTTATGGAGGAGAAAGGGGGTCCGATACCAAGGCTGGTCTATTCCAACGATGAACATTCCCGGTTTGAGTTGATCGATCGTAATCGTTTTCAGGTGTTTCATTGTTGACGCTTAGGCCCTCGAAGTGCTGAGCTGCGGGAGGTTCTGAGTGACTGTGAAGTTCTGAGTTTTGGGTTCGAAGTTCTGAGTTATCCGGAAACACTGAAAGATCAGTGCAGAGATCTGAGAGAGATCCGAAAACTCAGAACCCAGAACTGCTTCACCCGCCTCACCTACCCTCTTCTATCGGGTTAAATCGAGCTGAACTTAAGATTAGCGCGACAGGCTCGACACGAAGTTCGAAGTTCTGGGTTCGAAGTTGCGAAAACCTCGAACTTCGGACCTCGAACCATCGTCCGTCTGACCCGTGAGGACATGAATCAGCTTCCGGTGCGCCGGCCATGCATCCTTCTCAAGATTCCCCCTTCGACACCGATAGAGTCCATCAGGGCCTGTTGGTGTTCGATGCACGACTCAGGGGTTCAGGCTGAAGGTCGGAGATCAGAGCACTTCAGCCTTCAATCTCCGCCTGAACCCCTGAACCCCTTCAGCCTATCTACCTGAGTCGTAACGATGCGAAAACGGATATCCATCGATCAGTTAAGAATCGGCATGAAGGTCGAGAAGCTCGATCGGTCTTGGCTGGCTACGCCTTTTTTGCGGCATCGATTCACGATTACGGCCTCAGAACAAATCGAGCAACTGCAGGCCAGCGGTGTCCGACAACTCGATATCGAGACGGACGACGCCTGCCAGGGCTCCGGCTTGTGCACACCGGCTATACCGGCGAAGGCTGAAACTTCTCAGCCGATTTCGTCAACTCCTGAGCCTGAACCGCCGGCCATTCCCTTTGCCGAAGAGCTGCCGGCAGCAAAACAAACCTACAGAGCCGCAAAATTGGTCGTTCAGCAGGCCATGGAAGATGTTCGGATGGGCCGCGCATTGAACATGGAGGCAGTCAGTGAAGTGGTCGAACGCATGGCTGACAGCATCCTGCGTAGCCCTGATGCGCTTACCAGCCTGACACGCCTCAAAAACTTCGATGAATATACTTTTTTCCACTCCGTCAACACGTCCGCCCTGGCACTGTCGGTTGGAAAACATCTCGGATATCGGCGCGAACAACTGCTTCAGCTGGGAACCGGCATGTTGTTACACGATATCGGGAAAATGCTGGTTCCAGTCGAGATTCTGAATAAGCCTGGCCGCTATGAGGCCCATGAGTTCGAGATCATGAAGCAACATGCCTTGCGAGGGGCAGAGATACTATCAAACACTACCGGCCTCACGGATATGTTCCTGAAGCCCGCGCTTGAGCATCATGAGCGCGTTGATGGGACCGGATATCCCCATCACCGACCCAAGGCAGATATCAGTCAGTTCGGTCTCATTGCCGCCATAGTGGATATCTACGATGCTGTGACGAGCGACCGTTGTTATCACAAGGGAAAAACACCGCACGACACCTTGCAGTTTCTCTATCAATTGGGGACTCAAGGCCATGTGGACGGAACGCTGGTCCAGCAGTTCATACAGGTCGTGGGAGTCTATCCCGTCGGTTCCTGTGTCTCGCTCAGTACGGGGGAGACGGCGATCGTCAAGCAATTCAACCACGAGGCTCCAATTAGGCCCCTGGTCGTGTTGGTCACGGATGAAGCCGGGCACCGGCTAGCCACTCCGATCGACATCGACCTCGCGGCGCAGCGTCGCCGACCGGAACAGACGATCCGGTTGATCCTTGATCCAACCCTTTTGGGAATCAACCCTCGCATCTATCTCGATAAGGAAGCTGCATGATGGAAGCAGAACATGCCCCCGCACATTCATCGATTCTCAAAGTCGGATTACCGCTTCAGATGGTCATTGGAGCTGGTCACGACAAAGTGAATTGTGGGTCCACATTGCTGGGTTGGAAAGAGCGGGCCTGGCTGATTTGCGAATGGCCGTTTCATTTCGGGCAAGCGGTTCCGTGCGAAACGGGAACTTCTTGTCTCGTCCGCTCGATGGTGGCCGGTAAGCTTGTCGCATACCCAAGCGAAGTCTGCATGACACAGATGACCCCGCTCCCACTTCTCTATCTCAAATTTCCCCGCAGAACTGAAGAAATCCATCTCCGTAAGGATACGCGTGTTGCCAGCAATGAGCCGTTACTCTTGATGAAAGGCGTACCAGGAGATGCGACGCTTGCCCTGCGGGATGGGTCAGTTCCCATCGGAGGTTTACTACAAGATATCAGCCTGTCGGGATGCCAAATCATTCTACAGCGGCCCAGTACGGACGTCGTACTGGGTTCCACGGTCTATTTAGAATTCGAACTGATCGGGGTTGGGCACGTTACGCATCTCGCCGGCACGATCAAGAATGTAACAGAACGTGACGGCGCTCTCTCACTTGGAATTGAGTTCCGTTATAACGGGAAAGAGGTCATCGAATACCGTGGCTGGGGAGGGAGCGTTCAGAAGTCCATTGAGTATGCCGTGATGCAACGGCATACCGATTGGGGGTTCTTGACACAGGCGTCAGAACCGTGACGGAGTTGCCGAGCCCCTAGGCAATTCCTGCCTGCACCGGAGGAAGACCGTTATCAGGTTTATTTGGTTTGTCTCGTTTGTTTGGTCGAACGAAACTAACCGGTTGAACCAAATCAATCAGATCAACCACTCTCGCTCGTCCCGCCAGTCTCGCGCCGTCACAAGTGGTCTAAGCCTTGCAGTAGTTCGAGTCGTACTGTGATTTAAGGAGAGGACGCACCGATGCTTGAACACCCAACAAAGCCTCTACGCCACGTCATCATTACGGGCGGAGCCGGTTTCATCGGTTCACAGCTCAGTGCGCGCCTCATCAAGGGGAAAACGCGCGTCACTATATTAACGCGGAATCCGTCGGCGCCGCGGGCAACATCGCTTGCCCAACAGGGATGCAAGGTCGTGGCCTGCGATCTTGCCGACGAGCAGCGCATCCCGCAGCCGGATATTCTCGATCCAGCCGACGCCATGTTCCACTTTGCCGCAGACGTATCCGTTAGCAGTCCCACGCTTCGGGCTGCGAATGTCGACGGCACCAGCCGCGTCCTGGCCCTAGCGGATGCGTTGGCGATTCCCTATATCGTGTATGCGAGCAGTATCGAGGCGCAGGGGCTCGGATCCGATCACGAAATTCCTCTTCGGGAAGACAGTGCCTGCCGTCCGGTTTCGGACTACGGACAGTCGAAAGTGCAGGCCGAAGAGCTCGTGACCAAGTGGGGATCGTCGCCGGGCCATCGGGCTCTGGTGCTTCGTATCGGCAACATCTATGGTCCTGGGAGTGCCTGGTTTCTCCATCCTTCCCTGCTGGCTTTGCTGGGGGCTACGCCGATCCGGGCTATCTGGACGAAGCTTCGACATCGTCTGTTTCAGCCGCTCTTCATCGACGATCTGGTTGAAGGTATTTCTCGAGCTGTCGACCGTCGGCTCGCCGGTACCTACAACATGACAGGGGAGGAGCAGGTCACGATCGAAGGTTATCTGGCCACACTGGCAAGCCTGACGCAATTGACAGACCGCGTTCAGCTGATGAGGACGCCCGTAGAGCCATCCGGACGATCGCTTTCCATCGCGCCGGATTTTGCCTATGTCTTGATGGGCACTCAAGAACGCTGCCACCGCTCCTACGACAACAGCAGGCTTCGCGCAGAGATCGGCCCCTATGCACGCTGGTCTCTATCTCGCGGACTCGCCGCGACTCTCAAGTGGTATGACACAAGCGGTCAGTTGCCGACTCTCCTGGCTGCGTTGCGCCGACAACCGGGAGCCATGGCATGCATGTGACGATGATTTTCCCTGGGATTGCACTGCCTGGGTTTGATAGTTTCGGGAAGAAACCCACCATCGATGCCAATTTCATCGACCATGGCCTGGCGTCGCTCAGCGCAGCAGCCAAGGCCGCCGGCCATACGGTCGATCTGATCGACCTCCGCACATTGAGAGACTGGACTCATTTTCGCGATGAGATCCGGCGGCGAACCACGAAAATCTGGGCCTTCACCTCATGGAGTCTCCACTATCCCGATGTCGTCCGTGCGATCAGGATTCTCAAGGAAGAGCGGGAAGATGCAGTCGTCGTACTCGGCGGTGTCCATGCCACAATCAAGACACAGCAAGTGACTGCGAACCGGCTTATCGACCACATCATTACGCAAGAGGGCGAGATCAGCTTCGTCAAATTGCTCTGCACACTCGCAGCGGGGAAGCAAGCAGATCGTCTCATCGTCGGCGAAGGCCCGGTGTTAGACGAGATCCCCTGGGTGGACCGCGATCTCTTCGATATGAGCGGCGAACTGGCGACGCCGATGGTTCCTGGCATGCCGACACCGTTTGTCACGACCAATGCCGGAAGAGGCTGTCCGTTCAAATGTAACTTTTGTCAGCCGGCCGAGCGGGCCGTGTTCGGCAATCGGGTCAAGATGCGGAGCCAGGAAAACGTCATCGGTGAGCTGCGATATCTGAAGGATCGTTTCAAGTTCAACAGTTGGATGGCGCACGACGATCTGTTCTTCATCAATCACCGCTGGAGTCGTGAATTTTGCGTCCAGTACAAGGCTGCGGGCTTCACGGAGCCCTACATCTGCCAGATGCGCGCCGATCTGATGTGCCGGTATCCGGACGTCGTCGGGCAGATGGCCAAGTCCGGACTGGCATGGGCCATGATCGGGTTCGAAAGCGGGAGCCAGCGCATTCTCGATCTGTTCGAGAAAGAAACCACGGTCGAGGAAAACCTGAAGGCGGCTGCCATCTGCAAAGAATACGGCATCAAGGTCTGGGCCAATGTCATGTTCGGTGCGCCGACGGAAACCAGAGCAGAAGTGATGGAGACGGTCCGTATGGTCTGGAAGATCAAGCCGGACCATCTCAGCAGCAGTTACTTTACCCCTACGCCAGGCAGCGGTATGGCAGAGGAAGTGGAAAAGAAGGGGTTGACGATGGTGGACCCGTTCAATGGATCCAACCGGACTCCGAACGAAGCCAAGATGAAAGACACGGATTACGAATGGCTGACCAAGGCCATTGCCCTTGCGTATGATGGCGGATCGGAAGAACGACTGATCGCGCTCGGTCAGCTTCCCACGCAATCACTGGAGAAAGCATGCGTATTGCACTGATCAATAGCCCATCACTTTCGGTCCGTCCTGTCAGCCGCAGCATGGCGGGTGGTCTCGGTTTCGACGGCAGCGAGGGTATGTTGCTGCCCCCCCTGGACCTGGCCATCATGGCTGCCACCTTGCGTCAGACAGGCGAATGGGTCGATCTGATCGATGCCGACCCACTGGGTTTGGACGCAGCCGCGGTCTACGCCAGATTGGAAGGCCAGCAATGGGGCTTCATCGTTGGAACGGTGTCGCTCCCGACCTTGGAGCAAGACGCTGCGTTCCTCGCTGAACTTCGACGTCGACACCCGGCGGCGCGAATAGCTGGAAAGACTCTGGTGCGGGATCATGGTGTGTTGAAGGCGCTCCTAGAGAAAAGCGCCGCCGATCTGGTGATCCATGGCGAAGCAGACCTCACGATCACCGATATTGCCTACGATAGAAACAGAGCCGGCACGGCCTGGCTCGAAGCCGGTGCACAGGATACTGGACCATCGTTCCGATTCGATGAAGGATCGCCGGTTGAAGATCTCAATCAGCTGCCCATTCCCGCCCGCGAGCTTCTTCCCAACGAGCGCTACATCTATCCCTTGCTCGGCACTCCCGTCGCGACATTGCAAACCAGCCGTGGCTGTCCCTATCCCTGCGGGTACTATTGTCCGTATCCGTTGGTTGAGGGGGTCAAATGGCGATCACAGACTCCTGAGCGAATCTTTGCCGAGTTGAAAGAGGTCGTCGAACGGCAGGGCATCACCAAGATTTATTTTCGCGATGCGACCTTCACGCTCAACCAGGAGCGGGTTGCCAAGCTCTGCGATTTGATTATCGCCGCCGGTTGGCCGATCGAATGGGTCTGCGAAACGCGAGTCGATTGTCTCAGCGGTATATTGCTGGAGAAGATGCGCGCCGCCGGCTGCGTCGGTCTGCTCGTCGGAGTGGAAACGGGCGACGAACAGGTCATGCACCTGCGAGAAGGGAAAAAGGGGCTGACCATCCCGATGCTGGCGCATCTGCGAGAAAAGACCTTCCAGCTTGGTATTCGTCTTCACTTCCTCCTCATCGTCGGCCTCCCGCAAGAGACCCGTGAATCCCTTGTCGCCACCTACGACCTGATTCAGCGGTACAAGCCGGACACGATCGGCGTCACGATCATTACGCCCTATCCCGGCACACCCCTTCATACGGAAGGCCTTCGCGAAGGCTGGATCGATTCACAACAATGGAAAGATTATGGCGGCCACCAGATTCCCATGCATACGCCCAACCTCACCAGGGCGGATATGGAGGCAGGCAAGCAGTTCCTGGACGAAGGCTTCGCGCTACTACAGAGGCGGCAAGTCGGAGGCCATTCCCAGCCCTTGGAGGCCATGGCGCAGCAACATTATGAACGGCTGTTGCGATGGGCCTATCGCCTAGATGGACCAGTTGCGCAACTGCGAAATCTGCTCGCGCTGGCACCGTCGGCACCACTGCCATCTCAGTCAATCAAACAGCAGCCATCTGTGGCCTACGCTCCAATGAGGACTCCTTCACCCGCGCGGTTCGCCTTGTCGGTTGTCATCCCGACCTATAACCGGCGTGCCATTTTACGGAAGACACTGCTCGCCTTGATGTCCCAGACCTTGGCGCCTGAGAGGTTTGAAGTGATTGTCGTGGATGACGGATCTGCAGACGACACAGTCTCGATGGTCGGGCAGTTCAGTCCCTCATTCGGCCTCCGCGTCCTCGCGGCGGAACATGCCGGTGCCAATGCGGCCCGCAATCTCGGGATTCAAGCGGCTCAAGGAAACGTAATCCTCATCACCGGCGACGATATGATCCCGGAGCCGTCGTTTCTTGAGGCCCATGCCACGTTCCACGAACGTCACCCAAGCGAACTGGATGCCATGCTGGGCTTCATCGATTGGTCGCCTGAAATCACCGTCACGCCGTTTATGAAGTTCATTGTCTCGCCGGAAGGGGGCCAGCAGTTCTCGTTTCATGAAGTGCGGGAAGGAAAGGCTGACTTTCGACTCTTCTACACCAGCAATCTGTCATTGAAGCGGGATCTACTCTTTAAGCAAGCCGTCCTCTTTGACCAAGACTTTACCTATCCCGCCTATGACGATGTAGAGTTGGGATATCGCTTGAGTGCGCAGGGGTTACAGCTGCATTACAACGCCATGGCAGTGACCTCTCACCATCATGAGATCACCGTGGCTGGATTTGTCCAGCGGCAGCGCAAGGCCGGACACATGGCCGTCGTGCTGGCGCGTAAACATCCTGAGTTGAGCCGTAGTCATCTCAAGATCGACGATGCGCTCAAAGCCCGCAATGCGCTTGGGGAGACTCAGATCGCACGGCTCGTTCGGGTTGTTCAAGAGCTGGAAAAGCCTGATCTAGAGCAATTGGCGCTGATCCGATCCGGAGCAGAACGGTTCGACCGAACCTATCTCAAGCATGTGCTCCATCCCATATATCAGACACTTTTACAGTCTGCCTATGCCTGGGGCATCTGCGAAGCCGTCGAGCGGGGCGTGGGATCCATCCCATTTTCCGCAGCCTGCACAATATCGCCGCGTTGTTTCAAAGCTTCGATCATCATCCCCGTATTCAACAAACTCGAGCTGACTCGCCAATGCCTCACCACGTTGGCTTCCCTCACCACGATGCCGGAGTATGAAGTCATCGTCGTGGACAATGCCTCAACCGATGGCACTGCAGAATTTCTTGCTTCTCTGGGCGGAGACATTCAGGTCATTCGGAATCAAGAAAACTACGGTTTTGCCACTGCCTGTAACCAGGGAGCCAAAGCTGCGAGCGGGGAGTTCCTCCTGTTCCTGAACAACGACACCATACCGACTGAGGGTTGGTTGAATGCTCTGGTGGATGAGGTCGAGCGGCACCCCGACGTCGCGGTGGTCGGCAGCAAGTTGTTGTATGAAGACGGCACCATTCAACATGCGGGCGTGGCCTTCTCGCGGATCATGTTTGGGCCCTATCATATTTATCAGAAGCTCGCGGCTGACTCACCTAGGGTGAATCGGAGGCGTGAATTTCAATGCGTCACCGCAGCCTGCATGCTGGTGCGGCGAGAGGTGTTTGAGCAGGCCGGAAAGTTCGATGAAGGCTTTAAGAATGGATTTGAAGATGTTGATTTATGTTTGAAAATTCGCGAGCTTGGTTGGCGCATTATCTATCGGCCAGACAGTGTCGTCTATCATCTGGAAAGCCAAACGCCGGGGCGGAAAGCGCACGAAGCAGACAATGCGAAGCGGCTGCGTGAGCGATGGGCGCACAAGTGGTGGATCTCGGATGAAGATTCGTTGTACCTGTCGGACGGGTTCACCTGCCATGTCAGTACCGATCAGGGCCTGCTCTACACGCAGATTAAGCCGCTGACCTCTGTTGCCGACCGGGCGGCGTGGCAGCTCGTGGCAGATACCCAGTCTGCCGCGAAGAGCCAAGACTTTGCACGGGTCAAGACGACGTTGACTGCCGTCGATCAGTGGCCGAACGATGTGTGGGTGCTTCGATGGGCAGCATGGGTGTGCAGATGGATCAAGGAACCGGCTCTGGGGCTTTCGTTTTGGAACCGCGTGTTGGCGATCGAGCCAGACGAAGATGGTTATCTTGCCTTGGCGAAGGATGCCCTTGAAAGGGGCAAAATTGAGGAGGCGGAACACAGTCTCGCTGAGTTACGGAATCACAATTCGAAGCACGGAGACGGGTGGCTGTTGTCCGGCATCCTGGCGATGCAGCGCGATCGGTTTGCTGAGGCCAAGACAGCCTTCGAACGGGCAGCCACCTATGGCGCGGATGACCGCAAGGCGAAATTAGGACTTGGCATGGCGGCAATGGGGCTGCTTGACTCAGCCGTCGCCTGGGAACTGTTTCTCGCCCTGGCGACCGAACATCCTGACGATGCGGAGTCCCTCCACCTGCTGCTGCGAGCCGGTACTGCTCTCCAGCACTGGGAACAGCTGGAGCCTGTGCTCAGCCAGTATGTCTCCAGAAATCCCGGAGACCTCAGTCTTCGGTTTGCGCTGGCAGGCGTGTTCCTCCGTCTCAATCGCTGGGCGGATGCCCGGCGCGAACATGATTCAATCAGTCTCCTGGACCAGGCCTTTGACGGTCTCAGTGAATTGGCGAGTGCCATCGATGAGAACGAGCCGGTTCTGACCGAGCATCATGCAGCATGATGAAGGTGCCACGGAACGCAGGCTGCTGATCCAACTCGCCAGACTGGGCGATCTGGTCCAGAGCTTGCCTGCCTTCGCCTCACTCACGGCTCGCGATCCGCACAGGCATCTCGATCTGCTCTGTCCGGCCCCGCTGGCGGACATCGCCAGGCTCTTTCCGGACGTGGGGCGTGTCTTACAGTGGAATGGGGAACAATGGCACGCATGGGCCGAGTCTTTCGCAGGAGAGTTTGCGCGATCGAGGTTATGCGAAGTCGAGCAGTACCTCACCGAGTTGACGACCCAGCCCTATAAGATGGCCTACGTACTGAACCATCACCCAAGGGCGATTCTGGCAGCCACTCTGTTGGCCACTGAGGTTCAAGGCCCCAACCTGCGCGGGCCATTGCATGAGGAACTGTCACCATGGGCGTCGTATCTGCGCCAAGTCGCACAGACGCGAGGCTCCAATCGCATTCATCTCTCCGATACCTTCTGTGGACTGTGCGGAGTGACCCCTCCATCGGTTCCGCCCCACTTGCGACTTCCCTCGATCGATCTTCCTGGCGACCTAGCTGATGTCGGTATCCCGGCAGGGCAATGGATCGCGGTAGTCGTAGGCGCAGGCGATGCGGATCGATCGATTCCCCAATCGGTCTGGATAGAATGGATCTCAACGCTGCTCGCTCACGATTCACCCTGCGCGGTTGTCCTGGTCGGGACCGAACGCGATCAGACTTCCGCCCTTGCGATTCAGGATGGGCTCTCGCCCATGATTGCAGGACGCCTATGGGATGCCACTGGCCGCACGACCCTACCGCAACTCGCTACGATTTTGAAACGATGTCACTGGGCCGTTGGCGCCGACACTGGTCCGCTGCATCTGGCAGCGGCTGTCGGAACCAGCGCGATGGGGTTTTATTTCTCACGTGCGCGCGTGCATGAAACAGGACCCTATGGACTGGGCCACTGGGTGTGGCAAGCGGATTGTGCCCAGCCGGAGGCCTGGCCAATTCAAGCCAGCGTAAAGGTAATTCGAGAGTCCGCGACAGCGCTGGAACAAGAACCAGTCGAAGGGTGGTCCTTGTGGCAGTCTCACCATGACGAATGGGGCGCTATCTTCCGGCCAGTGGGCGACAGCGACCCACAAGAAGATCAGCGAGCCGCTGTGTGGCATCAATTAACAGAACAGCACTTATCGCTGCAAGGTATGCAATGAACTCTTTCGAGATCAATGTCAGCCGACTGGCACAGCATGACGCAGCTCTGGCAGCGGCCATTCGCCAGAGTGGGGGAGGCACACTGGAGATCGTGCCGGCACGCACCGGCATGATGTCGGCGCGCGCGAATGGACGTTGGATTCACAGCGCCTACGACCCCATAAAAGAAGCGCAGGCCTGGGCCGAGAGCCAGACCCATCAGGAGGGAGAGACGATCGTCGTCTTCGGCGTCGGCTTGCTCTACCACGTCGAGGCGTTGTGCGCACGGCTGCCTCGGACCGCGCCGATCGTCCTCGTCGTTCCCCATCTGAGCGTCTTAGCCGATGCGGCGGCGGCTCGTACTTGGGGCGACTGGATTGATCGGGTCTCCTGGGCTTGGGGTACCACAGAGGCGATCAGTGCACGAGTCGCCGATGCCGGCCATCCACTACGACTCGTCACCTATGCCCAGGCTGCTGCATTACATGCGGACGACCATCGTGCCATTGAAACGGCCTTGCAGCGGAGGGTTGCAATCCAAGCCGGCGGACAACTGCGCATTGCCGTCGTGGGCCCGATCTATGGAGGCTCGCTGCCCATTACTCGGTATGTGGTCAGCGCGCTTGAATCGCTCGGACATGACGTACGCTGGCTCGATCATAGCGTCCATGCCACGAGTTATCAGCAACTGGAATTGCTCAAGAACTCGCAGCATCGGCTGGCCTTGCAGAGTAAATATGCGGAGATGCTGAGCCGGGTCACGATGGCTCAGTTGGCAGAAGATCCACCCGATTTGGTGCTGTCGCTGGCGCAGGCTCCGTTGATCCTTCCGGCGCTGGAGCATCTCCGGCGCAAAAAGTTTCTGACGGCAATGTGGTTTGTCGAAAACTACCGGCATCTGACCTATTGGCAACAGTTGGCGGCGGGCTACGATTTTTGGTTCGTGATTCAGCAAGAGCCTTGCATTGAAGCGCTCAAACGGGCCGGTGCGAAGGACGTGCGCTACCTGCCCATGGCGGCCGATCCATCTCTGCACCGGCCTTTGGAATTGACCAAGGAAGAACGAGAAGAATACGGATCGGATGTCTCGTTCGTCGGCGCAGGCTATGCCAACCGCCGTGAGATCTTTCCCGGACTCGTCGGGCAAGGCTGGAAATTCAAACTCTGGGGCAACGAATGGGATGGCGCGGCTGATCTGACCTCCGTGCTTCAACGCAATGGCGCCCGGGTGGATACGGACACCTGCCTGAAAGTATTTAACGCGAGTGCCGTAAACCTCAACCTGCATTCTTGGGCCGGGACCGGACTTGATCCTGAAGGGGATTTTGTGAATCCACGCACATTCGAGCTGGCTGCTTGTGGAGCCTTTCAGCTTGCTGACCGTCGGTCGCTGATGCCGGATCTCTTCGCTGAGAATGAAATTGCCACCCTGTCGTCACCAGAGGCGCTCCCAGCAGAAATCACACGCTGGCTTCACGAACCGGCGCAGCGCGTCGCCATGGCAGCGCAAGCCCGTCAGCGTGTGCTGGCCGAACATACCTATCAACACCGTATGCGCGACCTGCTGTCCCGGATCGGCGTCGCCAGCCCGGATCGTATCGGGTCAATTTTACGGGGAGACCGTCAGGCAGAAACTCTGGCCGTAGCCGCAGCCGATCCTTTTCCATCTGTCGCGTCGGTCTTACGAACGTTTCCCGCCACTCAACGAGTGGAGCTGAAGCAGCTTGCAGCGCAGATCCGGTCACGCGGTCCTATGGGGGCTCTGTCACGGGAAGATCTCATGCTGCTCATGTTGGATGAGTATCGGTCCGAGACGAAAGATTTGGTGTAAGGGCGCAGGTAGATAGGCTGAAGGGGTACGGGGTCTAGGCTGAAGGGATTCAGGCTGAAGGCCGAAGGTCAGAGGCCGAAGATCCGAACACTTCAGCCTGAACCCCTTCAGCCTATCTACCTGAGTTGTGTCGACGTGCTATGACCAAACAAGTGTTGATCATCAACGTGACTCGCATGGGGGATCTGATTCAGACCGGTCCCTTGCTGTCCCGATTGCGCGAGGAATGGCCCGATGTTGCGATCGATCTGGTGGTCGATCGAAGTTTTGCGCCGACGGCTTCTCTTCTTACCGGACTCCGGCAGGTCATCAGTTGCGACTTCACTCGATTACTCGACGACTGCCGCACGCAATCCAGGAGTCTTGTGGCGCTCATGAGCGAGATGACAGGTTGGGCTAAGCCGCTACGAGATGCAGGGTACGACCGCATCGTCAATCTCACGTTCAATCGCCAGACCGGTCTACTTGCGTCGTATATCGGAGCGCCGGACGTAAGAGGGATTATCGCAGGGCCGGACGGAGGCCCCACCGTGCAGAATCCCTGGCTGTCTTATTTCACGGATCTGCATCGGCATCGACGGTTCAACCGGTTCAATCTGGTGGACCTCTATGTCATGGGTGGGAGCGGTCCCGGCTCCTTCTCACCGTTGTCGGTCACAGTGCCGATTGATGGGAGAGCCTGGGCAGAGGGATTTCTCCGGTCTCCTGACCGGGCCGTCAGGCAATGGATCGCCGTACAGGCCGGAGCCAGCGATGTCATGAAAGCCTGGAGGCCGGAGTACTTTGGCAGAACGATGGCACGGATGAGCCTTCATCCAGGCCTGGGATTTGTCATGATCGGCACGGCTGCCGAGGCGGAAGCCATCGAGCTGGCTAAGATGACTTACCGAGATAGCGGAGGAACTGCGCCGATACTCGATGCAAGCGGACAAACGACACTCAGCCAATTAGTCGGACTCTTGTCACGCTGTCAACTGCTCCTCACCAACGACACAGGGCCGATGCATCTTGCGGTCGGCGTCGGAACTTCGGTCATCGACCTATCGGTCGGCCATGTCGATCACCATGAAACAGGGCCTTACGGGCCAGGCCATTGGGTGATTCAGCCGGATCTCGCTTGTTCGCCCTGCGGGTTCGACCAGATCTGCGCCCACCATGCCTGTAAAGATCGATTGGTCCCCGAAGAGATTGCGAACCTCTGTCTCCATGCCATCGGACTTGCTCCGTTTCCCTCATGGAGCGCAGGGGTGCGGGTATATCAATCTAACGCCGATGCCGATGGACTCGGCTCCTTCATCTTGCGCGCTGGACATGCCGATGCAAGCGCCGCATGGTATGCCGGATTTTGGAGGAGATTCTGGTACGAAGATTTCACCGGCATGCCCAGTCAATTAGCTCCGGTCTCTGAGCTGGCGCCGGACCGAGACCAGGCGTTGTCTTGGATAAAAGAAGCGGTTCAGCCTCTGCGTCAGTTGGAACAGCATGCCCGGTATATCGCAGCGCTCACGAGGCGTCATCCGCTGCCGGTCTCAGTTCTACAACGGGAACAGGCGCTGCTCCGCCAAGAGCGAGAACGTCTTTTGCCTCGGATGATGGCCCATTCGGTCACTGGCCCGTCCACCGTTGCCATGATCAGAGATATCCATAACGACGATGTCGTCGGCCTGACGATGTTGGCCGATCGGCACATGCAGGCCTATCGACGATGGCAGCAGCGTATCGCCAGAGCCGGATCGATATTGTCAGCCGCACCGGCGCAGATTGAGACACAACGGCGTCCATTGCCGATGGTGCCGAGCGCCGGCTAGGGTGTAGGTGTGCGAGACAGGCGAGACTGGTCTATTTGTTTTGTTTGTTTGGTTGATTTGGTTCATCGATCAGTTTCTTTCAACCGAAAAACCAGACCAACCAAAGAAACCAAACAAACCCAATAACGGCATTTGCATAGAAAGGAGTTAAGCCATGCGTATCACACTCGATCAGGATCAGTGGGACGTCAGTGACGATCAACTAGTCAGTGAGGCTCTGACCCAGGTTAGCGATCGCGCTCATGTGCAGAATCGGCTGGTCACTTCGCTGAAGCTTGGTGGGAGTCAGATCACGGATCGCGATCTTCAGCCCAGTCTGTTGAGTAAGCTTCTCAAAGAGGTCGGGCCAATCGATGCCTGTTCACAGAATATTCAGGAGATCATGACGAATGCTGCGCCGGCTATCACCAAGTTTGCCTCGACATTGCAAGCTGAGGCCCAGGGATTCCTTACGCCGCTGCGTATGAGCGGCATCGTTCCTTCCGCATTGGACCGATGGTTCGGACAGTTGGCCGATTATGTGGAACTTATTCAGACCGCCGGGCCTGGCCGGCCGGTCAGAGGTGATCTGCAAGGCCTGTCATCCTGGATTCAGGAACTCTTGGAGGCCAGGACCATTCAAGATCCGATTCGCATGGCGGATATCCTTGAATTTGAGATCATCCCGCATTTGGCTTCTGGCAATTACTCAGGGGTTCAGGCTGAAGGCTGAAGGCTATAAATTTTCTCGTATCAAAACCTTCAGTCTATCTACCTGAATAGTTAAGGCTCCTATATGAACCTACGTGCCGAATACAGTCAGTTGTTGACCACTGTGACCTCCCTCTGTTCTTCTCCAGCGGTCCGCTCAAGTGTAGAGCGGCTGGGGCCGATAAGGGATGCACGACCAGGGAACCTTACCGGTATGCATGCTATCGGCGGAGTCTCAGGTCAAAACAATTCTGGCACGGATGCCGGGAAGCACGAGTGGTTGATTCGTTCGGTTTTCAAGGAGGAATAGGTCCATGGCTTTAATCGTCAATAACAATCCGGCTTCAATCGCGGCTCAGCGCAATTTGACCGCCAACACGAACAGTTTGCAGCGGTCAGTAGAACGGTTATCATCGGGACTCCGTATCACTCGCGCAGCGGACGATGCCGCTGGGTTGGGCGTGTCCGAAACATTGCGCGCGCACATTCGCAGCATCAATCAAGCGACACGTAATGCGAACGACGGCATCAGTTTGACTCAGGTCGCCGACGGAGCAGCGGCCACTATCGGCAACCTGCTGTCCCGTCTCCGCGAACTGTCTTCGCAGTCTGCCAGCGGCACGGTGGGTACCACCGAACGGTCGTACCTGGATCAAGAGTTCATATCTCTCCGGTCCGAAATCGACCGGATCGCGACCGTGACCGAGTTCAACGGTCAGGCGCTGTTGAGCGGGAGCACCAATTCGTTCGAGGTCTTCATCGGCTTCAAGAGCGGCTCTGGCAACTCGCTCACAGCCGACTTGAACGATTTGGACTTGTCGAGCATCGGCTTGGCATCTGTGAATATCTCGACGTCGGCAAATGCCCAAAGCGCGTTGAGCAATATCGACAGCGCGATCAGCTCGATCGCGACAGCCCGAGCGGAATACGGATCGATTCAAAACCGCTTCGAGGCAGCCATCTCGAATCTCCAAGTCACGAGTGAGAGCTTCACGGCAGCTGAGTCTCGGATCCGCGACGCCGACATCGCCTTCGAGACGGCGCAATTCACGAAGAACCAGGTGCTCGTGCAAGCAGGTATTTCGGTGTTGGCGCAGGCGAACGCGCTTCCTCAGCAGGCGCTCGCGTTGCTGCGATAAACGCGCACATCGTTTCGCCGGAGTCGTCGCCCAGCCGCAGCATCGGCGGCTGGGCCTCCGGCGGATGATGAGGAAGCTCCATCCCCAAGGAGGCATCCATGGTCCAAAATATTCGACCGCCTCAGGGTTCCGATTTCCCCCAGCGTCAGTTAGAGACCAATGCCAGCCCGGTTCCTGGCGCAGCCGGCCGGGTGGATACAGGTCTCAATCCTTCTGTTCCAGCGCCAATACCGACGAAGAAGGAAGTGGAGCAGGCTGCGGCTCTGGTTAAGGAAGCGCTTCGCGGCTCCACACCACGATTGGAAATTGAGATCGATCATGATCTACACAAAGCGGTAATCAAGGTTTTCAACGAGGAATCAGGAGAGATGATTCGCCAGATTCCCGCTCAGGAGCTTTTGAATCTGGCCAAACATCTCGATGAACCGAAAGGTCTCTTGATCCGAGAGCGTGCGTAAATAAGTGAGTTGAGACTATGGCATCTTCATCGATTTCGTTCGGCGGATTGGGGAATGGGATAGACTTCGGACAGGTTGTCGATCAACTGGTCAAAGTCGGACGTCTTCCCATCGATCAACTCAATAATCAAAAAAATACGCTGCAGTCCAAACTGACGGACTACGGATCGGTGGCGGACAAACTTCTTGCGTTGCAAACGGCAAGTGACTCCCTGCGGTTGACAACGGCTTTCGATCAAGCGACTGCGACCGTTTCGGATTCGACCGCCTTAGCCGTGACCGCAGCATCGACCGCACCCCCCGGCTCCTTTCTCATCCGTGTGACGCAACTGGCGCAGTCGCATCAGATCACGAACAAGGCAGCCACAGCCGTGGCTGCCCCTACTACCGATATCGTCAGCGGCGCGTCTGCTGTATTTACATTTCGCGCAGGATCGGGCAGCAATCAAACTATTACATTAGGCGCTTCGGCTACCCTCGAAGATTTGAGGACGGGGATTAATGACTTAGCCGCAGGGGTAACAGCGTCAATCGTTAATGCCGGCAGCGATACGATCCCCGCGTATCGTTTGATTCTCACGGCCACCGCGACAGGGGCCAGCAACGGCGTGACGATTGTGGCCGACGGGACCACATTGGATTTCAGCAACGGCGGTGGCACAGGAGGAGTCGACACCCTGCAGGCTGCGCAGGATGCCATTGCCATCTTGGGCGATCCAAGGCAAAGCCCTGTGACCCTCCAACGCAGCAGTAATGTGATTACGGACGCGATTCCCGACGTCACGCTTTCGCTCACCAAGACAACAGGAACCAGTGCGGTCTCCGTCAATGTGACTCGCGACAATGGCGCAGTGAAGGACAACATCAAGAATTTTATAAAAGCCTATAACGACATCGTGACCTTTGTGAACAAGGAAACGGCTTACGATGTGACGACCAAAACAGGGGCGCTCCTGCATAACGAGACCAGCGTGAAAGGATTTGTGTCCCAAATTAGACAGGCACTCTCTTCCCCCGTGAGCGGGCTGACCACCTATACGTCGGCGGGAGAGATTGGATTTAAAACCAATCGTGACGGAACGATTACCTTGGAAGACGCCAAGCTCGATAGTGCGCTGAGCACCAACTATAACGCTGTCAAATCGCTCTTCATCACACAAACAACCGTGTCCGGTATTGCCCAGCGGGTCAATCTGGCCATTACGGCGATCGACGACATCGTTTCAGGCTCGCTCACCGGCCGAAAGAATTCGCTGACCAACCAAATTAATAGGCTGACAGACCAAATCAACAGGAAAGAAACGGCTATATCGGCGTACGAAGAACGACTCAAGATCCAATATGCAAAACTCGACAGCTTGTTGAGCCAGCTGAAAGGGCAGACCAACTTCTTAACTGCGCAGGGGAAATAATGAACAGTTTTTCACCCACAGCGGCCGCAACGCGCTACCGTCAAACGGAAGTGCTTACCACATCAGGCGTTCCACTCATCGTCCTGCTATACGATTCTGCCATTCAGGCGATCGAACTTGCGAGCGATGGGATCGCGAGGCGGAACCAGCCAGATAAGGCCAGGTTTCTCGGGCGAGCCATCGGGATTGTCGGCGAACTGTCCAGCGTCCTCGACTTCGAACGAGGCGGTGAGATCGCGAAGTCGCTCTACCGTCTCTATGAGTACATGCTCTCGGAGATGACGCAGGCAAACCTGCACAACGACGCCCGCCGTCTCGACGGCCCGCTGCGATGTCTGAAGGAAATGCGCGGGGCCTGGCACACGCTGGCTCAGCAGCAGGCCCAGCTGGGACCGGGACCGAGAATGATCAATGGTTAATGGTCAATGGTGAGTTGAAGGAGTCGGCAGTCACTGGATGTGAGAGAGGGTCGAATGAATTCTGAACATTCACTATTGACCATTGATCATTTACCCTGTAGCAGTTTGCCTGCTTGGGAGGAGAGTTTGCGCGCCTTGACGATGCAGGCCGCCCAGGCTGCGGAGTTTGGACGGTGGGATCAGGTTGAGGAATGTTACCGGCTGCGTGGGGAGCATCTATCCGATCATCCGATGCCTCCGGCGTTTGCCAGAGATCTGATGATATTCGACCGTGAGGTCGCAGGTCGAATTGTCACTGTTCGTGCAGCCGTCCAATCGCAGCTGATCGACTCAGCGAAGGTTCGCCTGAATTTGCAAGGATTACGAGCCTGGCAAGGGTTGAGCGAGACAGAGCGCCCGCTCATGGACCAATTGGCATGACGCTCCTTCGCCGCGTCGGTTTGTCCGGTTCATCTGGTTTGTTTTGCTTATCTGGTTAGTTTCGTTCAACCAAATCAACCCAAAAAACGAAACAAACCAAACAAACGGTCTTCTAAACAATGAGTTCAACCATGCTGCCGCCATCCATAAAAACACCCAAAAGCTTGTCAGACGAGCGACGGGAATGGATTCGAATCGACGATCGGGTGCTCCTCGAGTACCGGTTGCTGACCGACCCGGCTGAGGGGCCCACGCCAGGCATTCCACCGGTAAGCGACGAGGCGATCTCGGAAGCCATAGCCAAGCCGACATCTGATTTATTGCTCCGCAGCGGAGAACAGCTGGCGGAATCGCCTCTGCTCCCCTGGATCATGAAAGTGGATTGGCTGTTGGAAACTCTCGTGAAGCAGCTTGCAAAAATGCAGCCGGAAGGAGTCGCGATGGCGCAAGCCACCGATGTGACGTTGAGCGGGGGTGGCATTGGGTTTCTCTCGCCGCGTTACTTTGCCGTCGACGACCAGTTGAAACTAAAAATAGTTCTGCCACCCTTCATACCGATTCACACGACAGCCCGCGTCATTCGATCAACCCAGGTGAAAGACAGTATCAATTACGACATTGCGACGGAATTTGTCGATCTCAACCCGAATGATCAGGAACATCTGATCCGTCACATCATTCAGACACAGGCAGAACGATTGCGCGGCCGACGTAAGCAACCAGGCTAGCGGCGAGGCCAGGGGCAAAGGGGTAAGGGATAGGGGCAAGGGGGTGAAGAGGTAGAGTGTCGGCATTTGTTCAGAAAATGACGGCGGTAACTTCATAGCAACCATTCGAGCATTTTCCTGCCAGTCAATGATCCTCCGTATTTCATAAGCTGAAGGTAACTGCTCAGGTAGATAGTCTGAACCTCTTCAGCCTGTATCCCTCATCTCACCCTTCCGGCTTGCGCCGACTTAAGTTTTCTCTCAGCAGCGCCGATATCCTATTCACTATGAACAACGCGGTTTCTGCATTAACAACATTGCAACCGAACGGTGCGCCATCAACGGACGGCGAGATTATGACGGTCACGGACGTAGCCCATTTCCTTCGGGTGCCCAAGTCCACCGTGTACAAGCTCGCTCGGGTCGGAGAATTGCCTGCGTCGAAGATCGGGAAGCATTGGCGTTTTCTCCGTCTCGACATTCATGAATGGATGCACAGTCGTTCGCATCAGGGCTGACGACCCAATCTCTCTGTGAGATGGTAGTCTGTCTGAGAAGCGTGCGACGCGCGCCTCCGGTGCATTGCGAGCGAGACGAGCAAGACGTGCGCGACAGGCGCGACTCGCGAAGATGACACGTCCGATCCGTCCCGCTTTTCTCGCTAGTCTGCGTGTCTCGCGATTCTCGGTCCAGAACAATAAGGAGGCTCAAACCATGCCGGCCGATCCGAACATGAAGATCCTCGTCGTGGACGACATGTCGACCATGCGAAGAATCGTCAAGAACATCATGAAGCAGCTTGGGTTTGCGAATGTCGAAGAGGCTGAGAATGGCCAGGACGCGCTCGACAAACTCAGGGCGGATTCATTTGGATTCGTCATCTCCGATTGGAACATGCCCGTCATGACCGGCATCGAACTGCTGCGAGCCATTCGAGCCGAGGACAAATTGAAAGGTATTCCTGTTTTGATGGTGACAGCGGAGGCGCAAAAGGAAAATCTTATCGAAGCGATTCAAGCGGGTGTGAGCAATTACATCGTGAAACCGTTTAGCGCTGAAACAATACAGGAAAAAATGAACAAGATTTTCAAATAGCCGACGGTGCGCGGCGGTTGATCTGGTTGGTCTGGTCTATCTGGTTTGTTTAGTTTGTCTGGCTTTTAGTTGAACGAAATTGACCGAATAAACAAAACAAACCAAAGAAACCAAACAAACCAAATAACGATCTTCTTATGCAGGAGGTACCCGTGCTGAATGGCAGTCCAAAATTATATGACGAACTCGGTGAGTTGGCCCGTTATCTCGAAACGGCCATGCGGAAGATGGCTGAGGTCGGAGCCCCGATGGTGGCCGGCAGCGCCCAGTTGCCTCAAGCGACGGCCCATCTGCTCGATCTGAACAAAATGACGGAAGAAGGCACGCTGGAAGTCATGCGCTTGACCGAGATCATTCAGGATAATCACGCCCGTGTCGCCATGGAACTGGCTACGGTGGTTTCGACATTGGAAGCAGTCGACTGTACGACTCTCGCAGAGCGATTGGGGAAGACTGCTAGTGAGTTAGCGCAAGACGACAAACATTTGATGGACATTATGACGGCCCTGTCCTTCCAGGATCTTGTCGCGCAACGGGTGAAGAAGCTTGTCACCATCGTCGAGGACGTCCAGTGCAAGCTCGTCGAGCTGGTGGTCGTGTTCGGTCTGAAACAGGAGAGCGCTACGCCCGAGACTCAAGGGAAGGCCGGTGAAATGCTCAAGCAACTGGAAGCGTCCAAGTCCACGGCGATCAAGCAGGATCTGGCGGACGAATTGCTATCAGAATTCGGATTCAAATAGCTCTCGCTGGTCTATCTGGTTTGTTTAGTTGAATGAAACTAACCGGATGAATCAAATCAACCAAATAAACAAGACAAAGCAAACAAACCAAATAAACGGGACGTAGACCAAATTGGATATCGCAACAATCGTTGGAATTGTTCTCGCTCTCGGGTCGATCATCGGCGGGCAGATCCTTGAAGGCGGCCATGTCGGCTCGATCATGCAGCTCACCGCCTTCATCATCGTGATGGGCGGAACCATCGGAGCGATCTGCGTTCAGAATCCGCTGTCAGTCGTGCTGAAAGGGGTGTCCTTGTTGAGTCTTGGGATCATGGATCCGAAGCATGACAATAAGGGAATCATCACGACGATCATCGATTTGGCCAATGTGTCCCGCAAGCAAGGGTTGCTCGCGCTTGAGGGTAAGCTCAAAGATATCCATGACCCGTTTTTCAGGAAGGGTGTGCAATTGATCGTGGATGGGACAGATCCGAAGGTCGTGCATGAAATTATGGAGATCGACGTAGAGCATCATGAGGAGGAAGGGATCAGCGCAGCAAAGGTCTGGGAGTCCGCAGGCGGGTATGCGCCCACCGTCGGCATCATCGGCGCGGTACTCGGTCTGATTCACGTGATGGAGAACCTGGCCGATCCCTCCAAGTTGGGCGGTGGCATCGCCGTCGCGTTTGTGGCGACTGTCTACGGCGTCGGGGCGGCCAATCTGTTGTTTCTTCCTCTTGCCGGAAAGATGAAGTTCAAGCTGAAGGAAGAAGCGGCTTCGCGCACGATGATCATCATGGGTCTCGTCGGTCTCGCGCAAGGCGAGAACCCGCGCCTCTTGCAAGAAAAACTTGAAGGCTATCTGCCGGAATCGGAACGGACGAAGGAAGAGAAGAAGTGACGAAGAGGTCATTGGTCATGGGTCATCAGTCAATGGTAATTCGCAGAAAATAAGGAACCATACATCCCCTCACCATTGACCAATGACTATTGACCAGTGATCTACCTGCCATGTCTAAAAAGAAACACGAGGAACATGAAAACCACGAGCGCTGGCTCGTGTCCTATGCGGACTTCATCACGCTGCTCTTTGCCTTTTTTGTCGTGATGTATTCGATCTCATCCGTGAACGAAGGCAAGTTCCGAACTGTGAGCGATTCGATTAAGGCGGCGCTCAATCCTGTCGTCAGCCCCTCGAGTAACCTGGTGCCCTTCACAATTGGACAGAACAAAGCCGTGTCGTTGAAGCCGACCATTGAAGAGGCAAAGGAGCCGGCGGTGCGGCGTCTCCGCCAGATCATACGATCTCTCAAGAATGAAACCCATTTAGAAATCGTTCAACTGAAAGAACTCACGAACGGAGATATCGTCTTGATGTTGCCGGATACGGTGTTGTTTCGCGCTGGAGAAGCTACTCTTCGGTCCGAGGCCCGTCCATTCATCCAGGCTATCGGTGAAGTGCTGATGGAGCTGGACCGTCATGTGCGTGTCGAAGGGCATACCGACAATGTGCCGATCGCCACAATGCAATTTCCATCGAACTGGGAGCTGTCCGCCACCCGCGCCGTGGCGGTCGTACGAAGCTTGAGCGAACAGTATGGGGTACCGTCTGAAAACCTGTCAGCCGTTGGATACGCAGACTCCCGTCCCAGGACGGACAACCTGATACCAGAACATCGCGCACAGAATCGCCGGGTGGAGATTGTCGTGTTGGAACGCAAGCAGGCTCCGTATCCTCTCGAACAGGAAGAGGAACGGACGGCTCTTGAACTATTCGCGAACCCCCCAGTGGGTAGGGACGGAGTGGTGCCGAAGGATTCCCCTTCTACGCCGCCGCCATCGCCCCTCCCCAGACAGTGACCACTCTGAACAGGATAACGCCGTATGCTCAAGTAGCGACAAGGAACACCCGATAACGAGCTAGATAGGGAATAACGGAGTGAACGGTAACGACTCAGGTAGATAGACTAAAGGTATTCAGGCTGAAGTGTTCGGAACTCCGGCCTTCAGCCTGAAATCCTTCAGCCTGTGCCCGTAGCCTTCAGCCTGAACACCTGAGCAGATAGGATAAACGGGAGCAGCATCAGGAACGAGTAACGCAGATGGACGCAAATTCAAGACAGTATGAACCGGAGGGTGAATTGACGATCTTTGAAGCCGCCTCATTCAAAGAATCGCTGACCCAATTGATTGCGAACGACGGGCTTGTTTGCATGGACCTGAAAAAGGTCACGCGCGTGGATACAGCGGCAATCCAGCTGATGTGGGCCGCTCGAAAACTGGGCCGGATCCTGGTCACCGGTATCCCGCAAGAGCTGCAGACAAAGCTGACTCAGCTCGGGTTCTCCGAACCGCTCAGCGAGTAGAAGTGCGAGATTGGCAAGAAAAGGCTGACAGTTCGAGGTCCGAAGTTCGAGGTTGCGGAACTTCGAACCAAGAACTTCGAACTTCGTGGCACGCTCACAACCGTGCAGGTGCATAGAAGGATTTACGCCTGAACCATGCGAGACACCCAGGGCCCTGGACGGCCCACGAAAGCCGATAGAGCGGCGAGCGAACTCGTCAGGCTGAAAGAGCATCAGCAGGCATGGGAAGCATTTGCCTGCAGCGCCGTATCTATCATTCCGGTTTTGAAGAAACAAATGGAAGCCGTGACCCAACAGACGGAACGGGCGGCGATGGATTTAATGGTGAACATCAGCGCGTTGGCATTGCCGGGTACGGCGTCAAGACCCGCGGATACATCGGTCAATCTGTCTAAGATCGTGATGGCAATACAATTCCAGGACATTACTCAGCAGAAGTTGGAGCATGTAGCCCAGGCGTTGGATCAATGGACGAAGCATCTCCAAGCCCTGTTGAAGGGGCCACAAGACGAAAGCGCCAAGCAGGAAATCGCGATGCTGCAACGGCTTGAAGAGAGCTATACCATGGAAGAGGAACGCCGCCTCCATGCGGCCGCCATGGGGCCAGATTATCAAGAACCTGTGCCGATCGAAACGGAGCAGACGGTCACGGACTCGGAATCGATCACGCTGTTTTGAGCGGAGGTGACTGGCTCCGCCGTCTGCGGCGGTGCCTGTCCCGCTGTTGCTCAGCATGAAGGTTTCAAGTTCCAAGTTTCTAGTTTCAAGTTATCAGAGGCTATTTCCGGACAACATGAAACCAGAAACTAGAAACCTGAAACTTCGAGTCCGCATGAACGACGCTTCACGGTTTTAGAGTTGGAGGAAGAGATGAGCAAAACAGCACTAGTCGTGGACGATTCGCCGACCATGAGACAGATGGTGGCGTTGACCCTCACCAATGCCGGCTTCACGGTTGTGGAAGCGGAACACGGGAAAGATGCTGTCGCGAAGGTTGCAGGTGGGCCAAAGATGGACATCGTCGTCACCGACCTCAACATGCCGGAAATGGACGGCATCAGTCTGATCAAGGAACTTCGCAAGATGGCAGCGTTCAAGTTTACGCCGATTCTGATGCTCACCACCGAATCGGCGGCTGAGAAGAAACAAGCCGGCAAAGAGGCCGGCGCAACCGGATGGATCGTCAAGCCGTTCAACCCGGAAGTGATGCTGAAGATCATCGCCAAGGTATTGCCGGCATGAAGGTTTTAAGTTTCTAGTTTCTGGTTTCAAGTTTTCGGAGTTGTTTCCTGACAACAAGAAACCTGAAACTGGAAACCAGAAACTCCAAATCTGAGGGTTAAGAATGAGTAACGATTTCGCTCAATTTCAAGACGCATTTTTCGAAGAGGCCGGCGACCATTTGTCCGTCGTAGAGGATGGGCTGCTGGCGCTCGAACAGAATCCAGAGGACTTGGATCTATTGAACAAAATTTTCCGCTCGGCCCATTCCATCAAGGGCACGAGCGGCATGTTCGGGTTCAATGCCGTTGCGCAGTTCACCCATAAGATGGAGACCCTGCTCGACCTGCTTCGTAACGGCCAGAAAGTCGTCACCCCCGAGATTGCCGATCTTCTGCTCAAATCGACCGACTGTTTGAAAACGCTGATCGATGCAGCCAAGTCCGCCTCGCCGGTGGACGACGAAACCGTCCAACGGCTGACGGTCGAACTGGCCTCGGCAAGCGATCTCACTGTCAAGGCTAAGGTTAAGGTTGAGGATGGCCCTTCAGCGGGGACTACGGGGACAGGCACCGCCGCAGACGGTCGGAGCCAGTCCCCTGCCCCTTACCCCTCACGGCATTTTACGATCGCCTGGACCCCGCCGGAATGGCTTTTCCAGCGTGGCCTCGACCCGCTGCAAATCTTCAAAGAGCTGGCCAACCTCGGGACATTATCACAGGTTGTTGTTGACACATCGAAACTGCCGGAATTGGTCGCGATGGATCCGGAGAAATGCTATCTCGCCTGGACGATGAAATTGGAAACTGCCAAGGATCGGCAGGTGGTGGATGCGGTGTTTGAGTTTGTGCGCGAGGACAGCGTGCTCGTGATCGAAGAACGTGGAGCGGGAGCGTTGGAGGGTGGAGGTTCGAAGGTGGAGGTTCCGGCCTCAGCCCTCCAGCCTCAGACCTCCAGCCTCACCCTTGATGTCAACGAGGGCGAGCCCAAGCCTCTCGGAGAGATTCTCGTCGAGACCGGAGTTGTGTCGCGCGAAACGCTCGACCATGCGCTTGCGCAACAAAAGCGGGTCGGTCAGATTCTCGTCGAGCAGCATGCCGTGACGCCGCAGCAGGTCGAGCAGGCGCTGCAGAAACAGCGGCAGCAGGAGTCCGCCTCCCAATCGAAGAAAACCGATACGGCGTCGATCCGCGTGGATACCGATAAGATCGACAAACTGATCAACCTCGTCGGTGAACTGGTCATCACTCAGTCGATGTTGAGCGATTTAGGCTCCCGGTTCGAAATGAGCCAGATCTCTGTGTTGCTCGAGCGGATGGCGCAGCTGGAACGCAACACGCGCGAGATTCAAGAACGGGTTATGAGCATCCGCATGCTGCCGATCGGCACCGCCTTCAGCCGTTTCCCCAGGCTGGTCCGCGATCTTTCTGCCAAAGCCGGGAAAAAGATTCAACTGGTCCTCTCCGGTGAAGAGACCGAACTCGATAAGACCGTCATCGAGTCCATCGGCGATCCCTTGACGCACCTCGTTAGAAATTCGGCCGATCACGGACTGGAGCCGCCGGAAGAACGGCTCGATAACAACAAGCCGGAGCTGGGCACCATCCGGCTCAATGCCTTCCACGAAGGCGGAAATATTTGCATTACCGTCGAAGACGACGGGCGGGGCCTGAACCGTGACAAGATTCTGGCAAAAGCCGTTAAACAGGGCTTGATCTCGGAAAACGACAAGTTGCCCGACGATCAGATCTGGCCCTTGATCTTCAAACCCGGTTTCTCCACGGCGGAGAAAGTGACCGACGTGTCGGGACGCGGCGTCGGCATGGACGTCGTGAAGCGGAACATCGAAGCGCTGAGCGGCACCGTCAGCATCAAGACGGCGCTGGGCAAAGGCACGACCTTCACCCTCAAACTCCCGCTGACCCTGGCCATTATCGAAGGCATGACGGTTCGGGTCGGCAAAGAAACCTATATCGTGCCGTTGTTGTCGATCCTGGAATCCATCCAGCCGAAGGCAGGCGCGATAAAGACCGTCGTCGGCAAGGGCGAACTCATCAACGTGCGCAGCACCTACTTGCCCATGATGCGACTGTACGAAGTCTTCGCTTTGCAGCCGGAATATACCGACCCCACCAAGTCGATTCTCTTGATTCTTGAAACGGAAGGGGAGCGGGTCGCCGTGATGGTGGATGAAATCCTCGGCCAGCAACAGGTCGTGATCAAGAGCATGGAGCAGAACTTCCGCAAGGTCGACGGCGTCGCCGGCGCCACGATTTTGGGCGATGGCACGGTCGGTTTTATTCTGGATGTCCGGGGTCTGATCGAAATTGCACGAAGAGGAGCGCCAGTGGCGGCGTGAGGCGCGTCGCGTGCGACGCGGAGATGTTTGAGTTTTCAGCGGATGGCCGCCGCCGCGAATCTTCCCTGCGGCGCGTGTTTCTCTCCCCCCTACCGGCAGGCAATATTTGCCGTCTGGTTCGATAAGCCATCTGCAACATCCTCGCTAAAGATAAATTCGTATCATCCGATAATATTGCTGAAGGACATAGTGAGTTTACTACTCAATAGTGAACGTGGTGACTGCGAGGCCGAAGCGCAGAGCCCGAAGTGAAGGATGAAAGGAACATGCACTCTATGGCTTCTCCATTTAACACCATCGAAGACGCAATTCTGGACATACAGCAGGGGAAATTCATCATCCTCGTCGATGACGAAGATCGCGAGAACGAAGGCGATCTCGTCATGGCCGCCCAACATGTGACACCGCAGGCCGTGAATTTCATGGCTCAACATGCCAGGGGGTTGATCTGTCTGGCTCTGACTCCCGAGCGTGTGGAAGAACTCCAGCTCCCGCAGCAGGCGGCTGAGAACACCGCGACCTTCGGCACGGCCTTCACCGTGTCCATCGATGCGCGGAACGACATTACGACCGGCATTTCTGCAGCGGATCGAGCCACGACGATTCAGGTGGCGATCGATCAGAAATCCAAGCCCGGTGACCTGGCGCGGCCCGGCCATATTTTCCCCTTGAAGGCCCAGCAAGGCGGGGTGTTGAAGCGCGCCGGGCAGACCGAGGGCTCCGTCGATCTGGCACGGTTGGCCGGGCTCACGCCCGCCGGCGTGATCTGTGAAATCATGAATGAAGACGGCACGATGGCGCGCGTGCCGGAGCTGACAAAGTTTGCCAAAGCGCACCAGTTGACGATGGTCACGGTCAAGGCGCTCATCGAATACCGCATGCAGCACGAGACGTTTGTGCGGCGGATGGCCAGCGCACGGCTGCCGACGATGTTCGGCGAGTTCGAAGCGGTGGCCTTTGAAAACGAAATCGACGGCATCACGCATATTGCTCTGGTAAAAGGACTCGTCGATAGCGGAGAGCCGACTCTGGTCCGCGTGCATTCCGGTTGCTTGACGGCCGATGCGCTGGGCTCTATCCGGTGCGACTGCCGGGACCAGCTCCATAAGGCGATGGAGGTGATTCAGAAGGAAGGGCGAGGCGTCCTGCTCTATTTGAATCAAGAAGGGCGCGGCATCGGCTTGCTCAACAAGATCCGGGCCTATGGGCTGCAAGATCAGGGGTGCGATACGGTCGAGGCGAATTTGCAGTTGGGATTTAAGGCGGACCTGCGCGATTACGGGGTCGGGGCGCAGATTCTCGTCAATCTCGGGCTGCATCAGATCAAGCTCATCACCAACAATCCTCGCAAGATCGTCGGCATCGAAGGGTACGGATTGAAGGTGGTGGAGCGTGTGTCGATCGAGATTCAGCCTCGTGCGGCGAACGTAAGGTACTTGCGAACGAAGAAGCATAAGCTTGGGCACCTGCTCCAAGCGGTGTGAGAAGGGCCGATTGGGCCGGTCTCTTGCTCGCGCAACGCGCGGCCTGAGAAGGCCCTCGTTGGACGCGCGCAGTGAGCCCAATCCAATCGACCCTTTGTGTGTGGGCGAGTAGGAGAGAGAAAAGGAAGAGGAACAGGGGAATGAAACAGCGAAAAAGCTCACAGGATGCGACGGGATTGCGGTTTGGGATTGTCGTCGCGAAATTCAATAAGTTTGTGACGAGCAAGCTGCTGAGTTCCTGCCTCGACGGGCTGACCAAACAGGGGGTCAAGTCCGACGATATCGAAGCGGTGCGGGTGCCGGGGGCCTTCGAGATTCCCTTGGTGGCGCGGACGATGGCGGGATCGAAGCGGTTCGACGCGGTGATTTGTCTTGGGGCGGTCATTCGCGGCGATACGCCACACTTCGACTACATTTGCGCCGAAGTGAGCCGTGGCATAGGACAAGCGACAATGGACTCCGATGTGCCGATCATTTTCGGGGTACTGACAACGCATACGGTCGCGCAGGCCATCGAGCGGTCTGAGCCGACCAAGTTCAACCGTGGCGGGGAGGCCGCCAGGTCTGCAATCGAAATGGCAAGAGTCATGCGCGGGTTGCGGGTAGAGGGGACTGGCTCCGACGTCTGCGGCGGTGCCTGTCCCACTGCTCCTCAGATGAGGCCAGCCGCCAAAAAGAAGGGCGCCAGTCCCCAACGGTCCAAGGAGATTGCTTTATGGCGCTCATGATCAACGACAACTGCATTGCCTGCGATGCCTGTCTGCCGGCATGTCCCAACAACGCAATTTTCGACAAGCGCAGCGCGGCCGAGGAGCGGGGGTATCACATCGGAGAGGGACAGGGAGTCGACAATAGCATCTACGTGATCACCTACGAGCGTTGTACTGAGTGTGTCGGCCACTTCGACGAGCCACAGTGCGCCTCGGTGTGCCCGATGGGCGATTGTTGCGTGCCTGATCCGATCCGTGCTGAGTCGAAGGAGGTTCTGCTGGAACGAGCCGAACGGATTAATCCGAACAAGGTAATCCATCACGACAAGGCGTGGCAGGGGGTCAGAGGATAATGTTATCCCTCCAACCGAGCGTGAAGCATGATCCCTCGATATCGATTGAACCCCAAGGCCGGTACCGGGGTAAAGTTTTCCATCAAGTATCCGATAGCGATACTACCTGCCCAGGAGTTGGGGCATTACTCCCCAGGGAATACGGTCACCGCGAGGCGCCTCTCGGCGTCGAGTTTCTAGTTTCATGTTTCTGGTTTCAAGTTTTCGGAAGCTGTTTTCTGGCAACATGAAACTCGAAACATGAAACCAGAAACGTTCATCCCATGACCGATACATCACGAAGGAGGACCCTATGGCCGCAGCAACGCTTGAAACTTCGACGAAGGAACTCAATCGGCAAATCGGGCTCACTACGGCCGGGAATCAGTTCCTCACCTTTCAGCTCGGCGACGAGCTGTATGGCGTGGACATCCTCCGCGTCCAGGAGATCAAGGGCTACACGACGGTGACCAAGATCCCGAACACGCCGTCGCACATCAAAGGCGTGCTCAATCTCCGGGGGACCATCGTCCCCATCATCGAGTTGCGGACCAAGTTCGGCATGCCGACGATCGACTACACCATGTTTACGGTCATTGTCGTCGTCGTCGTTCAGGAGAAGATTATGGGGTTGGTCGTGGACGCCGTGTCCGACGTCCTCGATATCGACAGGAAAGACATTCAGCCGCCGCCAGAATTCGGCACCAAGGTGGACGTGAGTTTCATCAACGGCATCGGGAAATCCGGCGACAAGCTGATCGCGCTGTTAGACATGGACCGCCTGCTGACGAACGGCGATATGCAAGAAGCGGCTCTGGCGGCCGCCACAGACTCGAAGGGATAGCACAATTTTGTCACTGGTCACACGAATCCACCAACCACTCAAAGGAGAACCCACGATGGCAACCGGAAAGAAAACAAAGGCGACGGGAAAGAAAGTCGGAACGAAAAGCGCCGGTGGTAACGATTTAGCCGGGAAAGTGCAGGCGATCGATCGGGCCCAAGCGGTCATCGAGTTCAATCTTGACGGCACCGTCATCACGGCCAACGATAACTTCTTAAGGACCCTGGGCTATACACTCGACGAGATCAAGGACAAGCATCATCGGATGTTCTGCGATGCGGCCTACACCGACAGCCCGGAGTACGCCAACTTCTGGGCCAAGGTGAACCGCGGCGAGTTCGACGCAGGGGCCTACAAGCGGGTCGGCAAGGGGGGCAAAGAAGTCTGGATGCAGGCCATATGCACGCCGGTGCTCGGCGCCGATGGCCGCCCCACCAAGGTTATCGAGATCGCGACCGACGTGACGGCTCAGCACCAGGAACTCGACGACCTCCACGACGAACTCAAAGCCCGCACGGACATTATGAACACGACCAGTATCGTCTCGGAAGCCGACCTCAAGGGCGACATCGTCTGGGTCAATGAGAAGTTCATAGAAGTGTCCAAGTACCCGAAGAACGAATTGGTCGGCAAGGGACACAACACCACGCGCCATCCGGACATGCCCAAGGAGGCCTTTAAGGACTTGTGGGGCACGATCGGACGGGGTCAGATCTGGCGTGGCGTCGTCAAGAATCGCGCCAAGGACGGCACACCCTACTATGTGGACGCGGTGATCGCGCCGTTCCTCGGCAAGAACGGCAAGCCTCGCAAGTACCTGGGCGTGCGCTACGACATCACGGTGCAAGAGATCGCGCGCCAGAATATGAAGGGGGTAGCCGATGCGATCGACAAGTCGTATGCCTGCATCGAGTTCAACCTCGACGGCACCGTCATCACGGCTAATGAGAACTTCCTGAAGACCCTGGGCTATACACTCGCCGAGATCAAGGGCCATCACCATCGCATGTTCTGCGATGCGGACTACACAGCGACCGGCGAGTATACGGCCTTCTGGGCCAAGCTGAACCGCGGCGAGTTCGACGCAGGGATCTACAAGCGGATCGGCAAGGGGGGCAAAGAAGTCTGGATTCAGGCCTCTTACAATCCGGTCAAGGATGAAATGGGGAGGACGTTCAAGGTCGTGAAGTTCGCCACCGACATCACGGCGGACAAGATTCGCAATGCCGATTTCGAAGGCAAAATGGCCGCGGTGAGCAAGGCGCAAGCCGTCATCGAATTCAATATGGACGGCACGGCCATCACCGCCAACGACAATTTCTTGAATACCCTGGGCTATAGCCTGGATGAGATCAAGGGGAAGCACCATCGGATGTTCTGCGAGCCCGCCTACACGAACAGTCCGGAGTACCAGGCCTTCTGGGCCAAGCTGAACCGGGGCGAGTTCGATGCGGGCACTTATCGGCGGATCGGCAAGGGCGGGAAGGAAGTCTGGATTCAGGCCTCCTATAACCCGATCATGGATGCGAGCGGCAAGCCGTTGAAGGTCGTGAAGTTCGCCACCGACATTACGGGCCAAAAACAGGCGCAGCTCGAAGTCGAAAAGCTCATCGCCGCTGCGGCAGTCGGTCAATTGAAGGAGCGCATCAAGACCGATCGCTTCGAGGGGGCGTCGAAGGCGCTCACCCAGAGCTTTAATCAGCTCCTCGATGCTGTGGCCATCCCGTTGGATGAAGCCAAAAGCGTCCTTTCGGCGCTGGCGGCAAACGACCTCACCAAGGCCATGACCGGTGCCTATCAAGGCGATTTCGAGCAGATGAAGACCAGCCTGAATGCGGCCATCGCGAACCTGACGGAGACCCTCTCGACCGTGCGGACCGCCGCCGAGAGCGTGAGCATCGGCGCCGAGCAGATCACCAAGGGCAACGAGGATCTCTCGCAGCGGACCAGCGAACAGGCTTCCTCGCTGGAAGAGACCTCCTCGGCGATGGAGGAGATGACGTCTACAGTGAAGCAGAACGCTGACAACGCCAAGCAGGCGAACCAGTTGGCCATCACGGCCCGCGACGTGGCTCAGAAGGGCGGCGAGGTCACAACCAAAGCGATCAACGCGATGGGCGAGATCAACAAGAGCAGCAAGAAGATTGCCGACATCATCACGGTGATCGACGAGATTGCCTTCCAGACGAACCTCTTGGCCTTGAACGCCGCGGTGGAAGCGGCGCGGGCCGGGGAGCATGGGCGCGGCTTCGCCGTGGTCGCCGCAGAAGTGCGGAATTTGGCGCAGCGATCGGCGACCGCCGCCAAGGAGATTAAGGGGTTGATCAACGAGTCGGTCCAGCGGGTGACGGACGGGAGCGAGCTGGTCAATCAGTCCGGCAAGACGCTGGAGGAGATCGTCAGCTCCGTCAAGCGAGTAACGGACATCATTGCGGAGATCACGGCGGCGTCGCAAGAACAGGCCAGCGGGATCGAGCAGGTGAACAAGGCGATCATGCAGATGGACGAGACGACGCAGCAGAACGCGGCGCTCGTTGAAGAGGCGACCAGTGCCAGCCAGTCCATGAAGGAACAGGCCCGGGAGCTCATGGGCCAGGTCGCGTCCTTTCAGCTCACGCAGACCGGACAAGAGATCCACCAGCGGCCTAGCGCGGCCCCGACTGCGCATAGGCCCAGCGCCCTGTCAGCAGGACCGGTGAAGAAACCGTTGCTCAAGAAACCGGCGCCCGCGGCGAAGCCCGAAGAGGCGAAAAAACTGGTGGGCGTCAGCGCCGACAACGGCAAGGAGCGCCGGCAGAAGGACAGCGAGTTCGAGGAATTCTAGGGGCGGGTTTCTGGTTTCGAGTTTCTAGTTTCAAGTGTTCAGAGGCTGGTCCCTGACAACATGAAACCTGAAACAAGAAACTAGAAACTTCCGAAGGGCAGGGGACAGGCTCCGCCGTTCGCGGCGGTGCCTGTCCCTCTTCTGAAGCCGTCCCAGGTTGCGTGTTTCAGGTTCCAAGTTTCTGGTTTCTAGTGTTCGGAATCTTTTTTCCGACGACATGAAACTAGAAACCAGAAACTAGAAACTCCTGGCTTCACGCATCAGAGGGAGAGATTGATGAGCAGGAAACGAGAGGCGCCGCCGCATGCACCGGCATCTTCGGTAGAGCGGCAGCAACAGATCGCGTGGCGGGCCTGCCAGCCGAAGGCGCGTCGTAGCAGCGAATCCGCGATTGCAGCAGAAGCGTTCATGAATAATGCGGGCTAGGTTCCGCTCCTCTCAGCCATGGTCTTGTCCGATGTCCTCCTTGAATTCGACCCCGCCCGCTCACCATTCGATTTCAGCCGTCAAGAATTTCATTGAACCGACCGAACGTATTGTAAGGCAGGCTGCCTAATGTTTTGGCTGTGACTGGCAACGGGCGCTGTCGGCTGTGCAGGCACGCTTGTTCACCCCATTGCCTGCCGGTCATTCACGCGAGCAGGCGTTGTCACGAGGCAACTGTATGGTGAGACAGTACATCGGTTTACACGCTCGTTGGCTGCCGGGGCTGATCGTCGCCATGATGTTGGTCGAGATCCTGGTCGGGGTCCTCGCCCTTCAATATGTCGAAACGGTCTTGGTGGCCTCCGCGGGCGAGAGCCTCACGTTGGCCGCCGTCGATATCGCGGACAAGCTCGACATGCAAATGGCCGAGCGTTACGGCGATATTCTGATGCTCTCACGGTCGTTGGTGTTTCAGGGGAACGATCAACCGGAGAAGCGGAAACGGCTCCTCGCCTTACTGGAGACCTATCCCGTCTATCGCTGGGCGGGAGTCACCGATGAACAAGGCCGCATCCTGGCTGCGACAGACGAGGCCGACAAGGGCCGTGATATGAGTGGGGAGCCTGGATTCCTGGCTGTGCGAGCGAGCCAACGCGCCGTAATCCAGGATGCGATACGGGACGACGATGGGGTTTCTGTGGTCACGTTTGTGAGTCCACTCAATGATGCGCGCGGCCAGTTTATCGGGGCTGTGATCAGCAAAGTAGGATTGCCGGTTCTGGAGGATGTCGTTGCACGTTCGGTCAACGCGTTGCAGGCGCTCTGGGGAACGGGGGCGCGCATCGAGTATCAGCTTCTGGATCATGACGGCAATGTGTTCGTCGATTCGTTTCTGAGAGAAGAGGGGCGGGTTAACCTCAAGCAGATGGGGGTCCCCTCGGCTCAGTTGTTTGATACGGCCCCAGCCGGATTCATTGAAGAGCGACATGTCCGCCGGAAGGTCGAGGTCGTGACCGGGTATGCGCAGACCAATGGGACACACGATTTAACGGGCCTGGGGTGGGGCGTGTTGGTGCGCGTGGACCGGAGCGACATCCTGGTGCCCATCAGGACCGTCCTATGGAAGGTTGGGGCGGCAGGCAGCGCCATATTCCTGCCGCTGCTCGGAGTGCTGTTCTGGAGTATCACTCGACTTAGTCGCTCGTGGGAGATGGCGGATGAGGAGCGCAATCGGGCACAGGTGGCAGAATGCAGGTTCCGTACGGTGCTGGAGATGGCGCCGGATGTCTTTATTATGACCGATGTCAAAGGTAACGTCGTATTGGCCAACCAGCAGGCGGACCGGATGTTCGGCTATACACCGGGCCAGTTGATCGGCCAACCCGTCGAGATACTGGTGCCTGAGGCTGTTCGGGACGTACACCGCACGCACTGGGAACACTACCAGGCGTCGCCCCAGACCAGATCGATGGGGGCCGGCAGAACTCTTACCGGACGTCGACAGGATGGGACAGAGTTTCCGATCCAAGCCAGCTTAGGCCATATTAAAACAGCAGAGGGTTCGTTCGCGGTGGCGATCCTTCGCGACCTCTCTCAGGAACGCATGCAGCAGGCCGAGCGGGAGCGCCTCAATCATGAGATTCACCTGTTACTGGACTCGACGATCGGAGGCCTGTATGGCCTCGATGGTCATGGCCGCTGCACTTTCATCAATCGGGCCGGCGCAGATCTGCTTGGGTATCAGCCGGACGAACTGCTCGGCAGGAACATGCATGAGCTCATATATCACTCACACCACGACGGTTCTCCGTACCCCCTTGATGAGAGCCCAGTCTTCCGCGCATGCCAGGCTGGAGAGGGATGCCAGATCGATGGTGAGGTGTTATGGCGCCGGGATGGGACAGCCTTCCCGGCAGAGATTGCAGCGCGTCCCGTATACGAGGACGGTGTGATAAAAGGTGCGGTGGTGACCTTTGCCGACATCTCCGAGCGCAGGCAGGCCGAAGAGGAGATCAAGTCCAGAGCCAGCTGGCAGAAGGCGGTGCTGGATTATGCCGGCTACGCCATTATTGCCACTACGCCTGATGGCGTAATCCAAACCTTCAATTGTGCTGCCGAACGGATGTTGGGCTACAGAGCCGAGGAGGTAATCGGCAAAGCGACTCCCGCCGTCATTCATGACCCACAGGAAGTAGCGGATCGAGCCAAGAGTTTCTCCAATGAGTTGGGAGAGCGGATCGACCCAGGCTTTGAAGTATTTGTGGCCAAGGCGCGGAGAGACTTGCTCAATGAACATGAATGGACCTACATCCGAAAGGATGGAACCCGGTTCCCTGTATTGCTCTCGGTTACGGCGTTGAGGAGTTCCAGCGGAGAGATTAACGGCTTTTTGGGATTGGCCCTGGACATCACTCACCGCAAGCAGTCCGAGGCAGCTCTCAGAGCCTACGCACAGGAACTAGAGTTAATTAACCAGTCTCTCGACATCGCGCTCGATCAGGCGGAAGCCGCTACGAAAGCCAAGTCCGCTTTTCTGGCTACCATGAGTCACGAGATTCGGACCCCCATGAACGGGGTGATCGGCATGACCGGCCTCCTGCTCGATACAGACCTTACGCCCGAGCAACGGGAACTCGCCGAGACCGTCCGCAGCAGCGGCGATCATCTGCTCACCGTCATCAACGACATCCTCGACTTTTCCAAGATTGAAGCCGGCAGGATGAGTTATGAGATCATCGATTTCGACCTTCGTACGGCAGTGGACGAAACGGTGGACCTATTGGCCGAGCGTGCATCCAGCAAGGGGCTGAACCTGGCCTGCCTATTTCACGCAGATGTGCCGGCTGCCCTTCGCGGCGATCCAGGACGGCTCCGTCAAATCCTGATCAACCTGTTGGGGAACGCCATCAAGTTTACTGCACAGGGGGATGTGGTGCTCTCTGTCACGCTGCTACACCAAACCGATACCGATGCCACGGTGCGATTTGAGGTGCAAGATACCGGCATCGGCCTGTCCCCTGAAGCGCAGGGGCACCTGTTTGAGCCGTTCACTCAAGCCGACAGTTCGACGACGCGCAAATTCGGCGGCACGGGGTTGGGGCTCGCCATCTGCAAGCAGCTCACGGAGCTCATGGGCGGCCATATCGGTGTGGAGAGCCGGCTCGGCGAGGGCAGCACGTTCTGGTTCACCGTTCAGCTCGGCAAACAGCCTGAGGCAACCGACTCGGCGAACGCCATGGAGGATCAGGATTTGCGCGGGTTGCAGCTCTGCATCGTGGACGACAGTCCCATCAACCGGCGAATACTGGAACTCAACGCTGAGCGTTGGGGAGCCAGGTGTCTCATCGCGGAGGATGGCCGACAGGCCCTGGCGCTCATGCGGAAGGCGGCGGCACGAGGCCAGGTCTGCGACCTGGCGATTATTGACATGCTGCTACCTGACATGAATGGCCTGGAACTGGCCGGCGCTATCAAGGCCGATTCGGTGCTGGCCCCAACCAGACTCGTGCTGTTGACGTCTGTGGGTCAGCGTGGCGATGCCAAGGCGGCGCAGTCGGCCGGGTATGCCGGCTATCTTTCCAAACCGGTGCCTGCACTGCAATTGTATGAGTGTCTCATCACCGTGCTCAAACTATCCGAACAGGCCGCCGCCCGCGAGGGCCAATTCGAGGGACGAACCGCCCGACCCGAGTTGGTCACTCGTCATAGTTTGGCCGAGATGAACGCACGCGCCACCGGCAAGATTTTAGTCGCCGAGGACAATGTCATCAACCAGAAGGTTGCCGTGCGCATGCTGGAAAAGTTGGGCTATCGTGCGGATCTCGTGACCAACGGCCTGGAGGCTCTCGAAGCGCTCTCGCGCATCCCCTATGACGCGGTCTTGATGGATTGCCAGATGCCGGAAATGGACGGGCTCGCCGCGACGGAGGAAATCAGGCGTCGTGAAACGTTAAGCGTGAAGCGTGAAGCGCAGGACGAGGGAATTAGACAACGTGAAGCGGAAGATGAGATCCAAAAGACGTGTGACGCGTTAGACGTGAAATGTGAAACAACGCTGGCGCGGGAAATGTCCGACTCCGGAACGAAATACGCTTCACGCTTCACGAACGACGCGCCGCCCCGGCGCATTCCGATCATCGCCATGACGGCGAATGCCCTGTCGGAGGATCGAGACCTCTGCCTCGCCGCTGGCATGGATGATTTTGTGAGTAAGCCCATGCAATCGAAGATATTGGCCGAGGTTTTGGCTCGCTGGGTTGGCCCATCGGTTCCGGTTTTCAATAAAACAGATGACCGTCCGCTTGAGAGAGCCTCTGGCGGGGCGGCCTGAGGATCGCCCGATCAGCCCGGCGGTCTGGAACCCGTGGCCCTGTTGTCACCACAGTAGTACATCAGAAGGGAATGGAACGAACACGATGGCCATTTTGATTGTTGAAGACAATCCGGTAAATGCGAGACTGCTAGTGCTTATGCTGAAGGCACAGGGGTATCAGACGGTGGTGGCCAGAAATGGCAAAGAAGGGCTGACGGTTTTGGCTGAAACGCCAGACCTTCAGCTGATCATCACCGATTACATGATGCCGGAAATGGATGGGCTGGAGTTTATCGTGAAGGTCAGGGCCCTGCCGGCATTTCGCGATGTTCCCATTCTTGTCGCATCGGCGCATGCCGATCTTGAAACCGTCAAACGCGTGCAGGCTGTACAGTGCCAAGGTTTCCTGGTGAAACCCATCGACAAACAACAGCTGATCAAGCGGGGGAGGGCCTTGTCCGATCGCAGTCGGTCGTGCTGTGCTCCAAACTTACAACGATGGAGAAACTGGATATCGGGCTGGAGGAATATAACGATCTGGTCAATGCGTTTGCAGCCCAATTGACCGTAACCATTCCGATTGTGGTGTTGGAGCAAGGAGACTCGGCCGAGCCCATGTCTGAGAATCTGAGCCGGTTGCTCAAGGACCTTGCAGAGAGCGCGCTCATGCTGGGGGCCGAGAAATTCATCCAGCAGTACTCAAAAGGTCTGGGAGGCGGACGGCTGCTTCGGTCACATTGCCCTGCATTACTGAAGGTGCTTCAAGAATTGGAAAGCGTGCTCCTTGTCTATGTACAGTCTCAACCGGGTTCTATGGCAGGAACTGACGCGGCTATCCCTCCGTTGTTCTGAAGCCTATTCGCACCTGCAATAGGCCGATGTGCCAAGGACCTCGGCTGTTCGCGCAGGCCCCTGGATGCTGATTTGCCAGGCCATTGAGTACGACCGCATGTGATTCACACCCGATCTGTTCACTGATCAATACCCTGTGAGAATCCAGTGGTTAGCTGGTATGTTTTCACGTCATTATTGAAATAATCTTCCGGCCATTTCCTCTCCCAGTTCATGGGTTGTACAGACCCCGCCTGTCTTTCAGGCGGTATCGACGGTCATGAAATCACCAAAAGACCGATAAGACATAGCTATCCAGGGGTTGGACTATCGTTGCGTTTCCTGTGGGCCATGAAGTGTGCTGGACCTCCAGGCATGACACATCGACTGCTTGCGACAGTAGCAGACTTTTCAAGCAAGCGGATGGTTAAGAATCGACAGCAACCGACCGATAAAGCAATAGCCCCAGTGTGAGTGCGGCAGGGTCTCGGCGCGCCGCGTGTAACCGGAGCCTCGTCTACTATGGAATACTCGATCACCACAGAAGAATTTCAACGGTTTCGCACGCTGATTTACGATGAGAGCGGCATTTCCCTTGGCGAGCAGAAAAAATCACTCTTAGCATCCCGTCTGTCGAAGCGCTTACGCGACCTTGACTTGGTGTCCTTCTCAGAATACTACGCGAAGGTGACGGAAGATCAGATGCACGAGGAATTTACGCGGATGCTGGACCTGATCTCTACGAACAAGACCGACTTTTTTCGAGAACCTAAACACTTTGATTTTCTGCGAGAGCGGGTCGTTCCTGAGTTGGAACGTACCAAACGTATTCGGATTTGGTCCTCCGCTTGTTCAACTGGAGAAGAGCCGTACACGATTGCCATGACTCTCTTTGATACCGTCCGATACCCTGCACAGTGGGATTGTAAGATTCTGGCATCCGATCTTTCTACTCGCGTCCTCGCCAAGGCGGCTTCAGGCACGTATGACGAAGAGCGCGTGCGCGATGTGCCGCCAGAAATTGTGAAACGGCATTTCCTCCGTGGGCGAGGCGAGAGTGCCGGCTTGCTCAAGGTCAAGCCCCATCTGGCAGACATGATTCACTTTCGACGCCTCAATCTCATGGACGATAAGTTTCCGATCAAGAGCCCGCTCGATCTGATTTTCTGCCGGAACGTCATGATCTATTTCGATCGTCCGACCCAGGAAACGCTCGTGAACAAGTTCCATCATTACTTAAAGCCCGGCGGCTACCTCTTCATCGGGCATTCCGAAAGTTTGCAGTGGGTCACTCACCCCTTCAAGGCGATCGCCCCGACGATCTATCAGAAGCAGGGGTAAGGGGGTAGGGGATAAAGGGGCAACGGGGTAAGGGATGAGGCGGAAGGCGACAGGAATAGAGAGGAAACATCTAGAATTATGAGCACTGTTGCCTTACGCCAGTCGCCTGATACTTCAGGTGACGATTTCGCCCATATCCGGCGCATGCGGGATAATCGTTTCCCTCACGAGATTGCGTCGATTCTCCCCGGAGAGTTCTTTGTCAGTCGAGAGCCGATGGTCGTCTATACGGTCTTGGGCTCCTGCATTTCGGCCTGCATCCGCGACCCGATCGCCGGGGTCGGCGGCATGAACCACTTCATGCTGCCGGAACCTAAAGGGGGCGCGCACGATTCCTGGGGAGAATCCACCCGGTACGGGTCTTATGCGATGGAATCGCTGATCAACGAAATCCTCAAACGCGGCGGGCTGAAGAGCCGCCTGGAAATCAAACTCTTCGGCGCCGGCAAGATCTACGAAGGCAATATCGATGTGGGCGCGAACAATGCCAAGTGGGTGATCGGATACTTGAAGAGCGAGGGGCTTGCGACCGTCAAGACCGATCTCGGCGACGTATTCCCCCGGAAAGTCTATTACTTCACCGATTCAGGCCGAGTCTTGATGAAGAAAATCGAGCGGGTCAAGAATCAGACCATTTTCGAGCGGGAAAACGAATACGCGGCGCGAATCAAGCAGCGGGAGCAGCAGCCTGTGGAGGATGTGACGCTTTTTTGAGCAGCGTGAAGCGTCGTTCGTGAAGCGTGAAGCGGAAGCAGGCGGGCAAGACGTGACGTGTCCGAATCAGGAACGAAATACGCTTCACGTTTCACGCTTCACGAGTTACGAGGGGGACCATGCCAAGAATTCGAGTCCTGATCGTCGATGATTCGGCGTTGATGCGGCAGGTGTTGGCTGCACTGCTGTCGAAAGATCCAGATATCGAGGTGATCGGGTCCGCTCCAGACCCCTTTATCGCCCGGGAGAAAATCAAGGCGTTGAATCCGGACGTCCTGACACTCGACGTTGAAATGCCCAAGATGGACGGGCTGACGTTTCTTGAGAAGTTGATGAAGGGGCACCCGATGCCTGTTGTAATGGTGAGTTCACTGACCGAAGCCGGCTGTCAGACCACAATGCGTGCGCTGGAGTTGGGCGCGGTGGACTTCATTACTAAGCCAAAAATCGATCTCCGTGAGGGGATGGAGGAGGTAGCCCAGGATCTAATCGAGAAGGTCAAGGCCGCCGCGCAGGCAAAGGTGAGGGTTAAGGGAAGGGATAGCGGGGTAGGGGGTAAGGGGGTAGCGCCACTCCTCACGTCCTCGATGATTAAGACGACGGATACGATTATCGCGATCGGCGCTTCCACTGGAGGCACGGAAGCGGTGAAGGATGTGCTGATGGCCTTGCCTCCGAACACGCCGCCGATTCTCATCACCCAGCATATGCCGGAACGGTTTACGCAGACCTGGGCTGATCGTATGAATCAGCTCTGCCGTATCTCGGTCAAGGAAGCCGAAGACGGAGACAGTGTCTTGCCTGGACATGCCTTGGTCGCGCCAGGCAGCTATCACATGACGCTCGTCCGGAGCGGCGCCCGGTACACGGTGCGCATCAACCAGGATCCTCCGGTGAATCGCCATCGCCCATCGGTGGATGTGATGTTTGCTTCGGTCGCCCAGTATGCCGGCGCCAACTCAGTCGGAGTCATCCTCACCGGTATGGGCGGCGATGGCGCCAGGGAGATGCTCACGATGAAACAGGCCGGTGCCTTTACCATTGCCCAGGACGAAGCCAGTTGCGTGGTCTTCGGCATGCCGAAGGAGGCGATCAAGCTTGGCGGAGTGGACAAGATATTGCCGCTGTCGGAGATTCCCGCTGCAATCGTGGCCTATGTTTCTAAGCTGTAACTGGTTTGTTTGGTTGAAGAGGTTTGTTTGGTTTGTCTGGTTGGAAGAATCGGCCAACCAAATAAACCAAAGCAACCAAATAAACCAAATGAACCAGAGAGACCAGACAAACCATTCGTAAATCTGCACAAGAAAGGATGATGATATGAAGATCAAAGAACGCACTTCGCCGCAAGGAATAATTTTGGACCTGGAGGGAGATTTGACCTATGCCAATCAAGCTGTCTTTAAGGCGGCCGTTGAGAAGGCGAAACAGGCCGGCTGTCGGCACCTCATTGTGAATATGGAGCAAGTGCGATTCGTGGATAGCGCGGGGCTCGGCCTCCTTGTGCTTGTATCGCAGAGTTTCAAGCGGCTGCAGGCGCAGGTCAGCATGCTGAAACCGCAGAGCTACGTGCGGGAAATCATGAGCCTGGCGAATATTCCAAAGATGATTCCAATCTATGAGAACGAGAATGACGCGCTCGTCGCACGTGCGGCATAGTGTTGATCGGAGAATGATGAAATCGAACGCGATGCAATCCATTGGGCAGGATGCCGGCTCGTCTGCACAGACGGAGCCGCCAGCCGCGACGATCCTCCTCATTGAGGATGAGCGGGTCACGCGGACGAGCATGGCCGCGCGGCTGACGCGGTTGGGATACCGGGTTCTTGAGGCCGAGAACGGTCTAGTAGGTCTTGACGTGGCCAGGCGCGAACGTCCGGATCTTCTCATCGTCGATTGGATGATGCCGGAGATGGACGGGCCGACGTTCTGTGAGGCGGTGCGTCGTGATCCCTTGTTAAAATCCAGCCAGACGCTTCTGATGACCGCCCATGATAAGCCGGCACAGATTGCGGAAGGGTTGATGCGAGGCGCCGATGACTTTCTGAGCAAATCGGCCAGCAAACAAGAAATCGTTGCCCGCGTACTGGCAGGTCTACGCACGAGCAGGTTGGTTCGAAAACTGGAAACGACCGGCTCTCAACTCGAGTCATCTATGCGCCTGCTGCAAACGAAGCAGGCGGAGATGGAAGCCGATCTCCAATCGGCTGCCGACTTCGTCCAATCAATACTTCCTGAGCAAGGGAGCCCTGTTCAGGGCATCTCGCTCGCGTGGGAGTATCAGCCGGCGCTCACATTGGGAGGCGATCTCTTCGGTGTGGCTTCCATCGACGCGGAGCATCTCGGCCTGTATATTCTCGATGCGTCAGGACATGGTGTGGCGGCTGCGTTGCGCTCGGCCTCCCTGATGACGTTTCTGCGGGTAGAAAACATGCTGCAGCTGATCGGCTCATACGATCCTGAGAAGGTGTTGTGCGAAGCCAATCGGCAGTTTCCTTTGAGCAATGAGGGGGAATATTTCACCCTATGGGTTGGACAACTCCACTTGCCCACGCGCAGTCTGTCCTATGCCTCGGCTGGTCATCATGGCGTACTTCTCAGTCCGGCTGAGAAGCCGTCTCGATGGCTCACACACCCCTCGTCTCCCCTCGGATTTGATCCCGCTACGGTATTTCCTGGCGGCCGGATGACCCTGCAGCCGGCAGACCGGTTGTTCTTGATGAGCGACGGTATTTATGAAGCATCGTCCCCGACAGGGGAGCCATGGGGGCGCTGGCGGTTCCAGCAGGCCATCGAGACACAGAAGCGATCGCCGCTGGCGTCAACGATTTCCCATTGCTTTACAGAGGCCAGACGCTGGCAAGAGCAGTGCGACTTTTTCGATGATGCCGCGGTGGTTGGATTGGAACTCACCATCTGATCGGAAGGGTAGTCTCATGGAGACGACTACGGCGTTCAATGTATCCGAGGCGTTGAACCGGGTGGACGGAGATCAGGACTTGTTCTTCACCTTGGCCGGGCTTTTTTTGCAAGAAAGTCAGAAGGAGGCTGCGGCGAATTGCGTGGCACTGGGGCGGCAGGATGGGGCAGGGCTGGTGGCTGCTGCCCATAAGCTCAAGGGTTCCGTCATAGAGATGTGCGCGCCGAGTCTCTTCGAGTGCACAAAACGATTGGAAGAATTGGGCCGGCAAGGGGAGCTTGCTGAGGCGTCGTCGGTCTGTGCAGATGTCGAGGCATCTTTGGCCGAGGTGCATGCCGCGCTTCGGAAATTGATCGCCGGAGGATTTCCATCATGATGACCACGACAGGATCTTCTGCCCAGGCGCGTAGGTTGCTCGTCGTTGCCGACAATGTCGATACCCAGACAGTAATTCTGGAGCATGCGAGGGCGAAGGGGCATTCGGTGATTTCGGCAGCGACCCCCGCGCTTGGGTTGACGAAATTCGATATGGCGCAGCCGGATATCGTGATCATCGATCTCTTTCCGCACGAACAGGAATGTCTCGGGCTTGTAAGAAAGATTTTCGAGCGTCGCCCGACCTGCCCGGTCCTGCTCCTTACGGATGCAGGCGATGGGGAATCGATGATGGCAGGGTTGCGCGCCGGCGCTCTTGACTATGTGCAGCAGCCGATTCATGAGGAGGCATTCGCGCAGATTCTGCAGCGGGCGATTCACTCGCTGCCTGCCTCTGTGCAGGATGCGCCTGGCGTCGAATGGCTAGAGCACATGTTGGTCATGGAGGCCGATCCTGGATACGTCGAAAGTACGGTGACCTGGCTCATTCAAGAGACTGCCATGGGGCTGATGGAGCCGCGACGAATCCATCTTCGGGCCGCGTTGCAAGAACTCGTCATGAACGCGGTCGAACATGGCTGCCTTGAAATCGAATATCATGACAAGGTCGATGCTATGGCCAATGACCAGTATGACGAGCTGATTGGGCGACGCCGACAGGATCCGCGCTTTCGGGGCCGCCGGGTCACCATCCGCGCCATCTACGAAAAATCACGACAGATCTTGACCTACAAAATTGCCGACGAAGGGAAGGGGTTCAATTGGAAGACGTGGGTGAAATCAGGTATAGAAGTTTGCCCCACAGACGATGTCAGTGGCCGAGGCATCTTTTTCGTGCATTCGTTCTTTCCCGACATCATGTACAACGATCGGGGAAACGAGGTCATGTTCACAGTCTCTTTAGTGTGAGAAGATTTTTATTTTGTTTATTTGGTTTGTCTTGTTTATTTGATTGAACGAATCTAACCAGATGAACCAAATAGACCAAATAAACAAAATAACCCATACCAGACGGAGGTCCCATGGATACCACAAATCCTATCCGCTCTAAACTGCGAATTCCCAACGATGCGATGTATCGATTGCTGCGAGAAGGCTGCATCACCGAGTTCAATGTAAAAAAGGCATCAGGTGAGAAGGTCGACTTGCGGGCGTGCGATCTACGGGGTCTCGATCTGCGAGGCTTGGATGCTGATGGGTTGGACCTCAGCGACTGCTACTTTCGCCAGTCGGATCTACGCAGTGTCGATTTTAGCAAGGCACGGCTTGAAGGCGCGAGCATCAATGCCGCAAAAATATCAGGCGCCTACTTCCCCCTTGAACTGACCGCCAGTGAAATTGAACTATCCCTCCTTCATGGCAGCCGCATGCGGTACAACTCTGCAAAATGAAGCGCGCCACAGCCTTCGGCGTGGCGCTTCATTTGCGCGAGCCGTGCGAGACATGCGAGACTCGTGAGAAAAGTGGGACGGGTGAGAAGTGCTGAGTGCTGGGAAGTGGTGAGTGGGAAGTAGGATGTGGGGAGCAAAAAAATAGAACTCGGAACTTATAACTCAGAACTCGGCGAAGCCGTTGATTTAGCACCCACCACTTCTCCATCAGCTTTTCCGGACAATTCATTCCTCATTCCACATTCTCTCCTCTTCTTCCCACTCACCACTTCCAGGTGCTCAGCACTCCACACTACGCTATAATGCGGGCGAGGAGCCTATTCGACATCGATCAGAGGTAGACGATGGACTGTCTGTTGCTGCGACATGGCATTGCGGTGGAGCGGGATGAATGGGAAGGGGCGGATACGGATCGTCCTCTAACTGAGCGGGGGGCGAAGCGCGTGGCCCAGGTGGCGGCTGGGTTGAACCGGCTCGACGTGAAGCCGACACATGTCTTCTCGAGTCCCTTGATTCGGGCGATCGAAACGGCGAAGATTGTGCATCGGTCGCTGAGAGTCCGCTCTGCGGTGCAAATCGTCGATGAACTCTTGCCGGATGCGCCTCCGGATCGGCTCCTATCAATCCTTCACGATCTTCAGCTGGAGACCTGCGTACTCTGTATCGGTCATGAACCGCAGCTGGGCATGGCGGCTAGCTTCATGCTGTCTGGACGGGCTACTGCATCGTTTCCTATGAAAAAGGCCGGAGCCTGTCTGATCGAGTTGCCGATCCCGGCGAAGCCTGGTCGAGGCGTCCTCCGTTGGTGGCTGATGCCGAGTCAATTGCGGGAGATGGGGAGGGGAAGAAGTTCTGAGTTCTGAGTTTTGAGTTCTGAGTTATTTCCGGACAACTCAGAATCCAGAACTCTAAACTCAGAACTCGGCGAAGCCGTTGACTCAGAACTCAGAACTCAGAACTCAGAACTTCTCCCCCCTACTCAGCACTGTTTTAAGAAGGCTGTCTGCCGGAGATGTCTTTCTGACGGAGCAATTTTGTGAGGTAGGTTCGTTGAAGGCCAAGCTCTTCGGCTGCTCTTGTTTGGTTCCAACCATTTCTTCGCAACGCCTCTTCGATGATCTTCCGGCTGTAGGCGTCGACGCTCTCATGGTAGTGAAGGGGAGGGGATCCGGTTTCGGTCTCGGCCTCAGCTGCCGAGGAAAGCGGTGAATCTCTCAGATGCAGGTCCGAGGCCTCAAGGGTGTCCTTGGGGCACAAAATAACCGCACGCATCAGCACATTTTCAAGTTCGCGTATGTTGCCAGGCCACTGATACTGTTGCAACGCCCGTGTGGCATTGTCACTCAGGGTGCAGGAGCGATGAATCCCCATTCTGACTACCCGATCGAGGAAATGCCGGGCGAGTGCAGGGACATCGTCCATCCGTTCACGCAGGGGAGGGAGCGTCACAGTGATCACGGCAAGCCGGTAGTATAAGTCCTCACGAAATGTGCCCTGTTTGATCGCGAGCCGTATGTCTTTGTTCGTGGCCGCGATGAAACGTACATGGGTGCGAACCGGCTGGGTTCCGCCCACACGATAGAAGGTCTGATCCTGGATGACCCGCAGCAGACGGGTTTGTAGCGGGAGCGGCATATCACCGATTTCATCAAGAAACACCGTTCCATCTTCTGCTATTTCAATCTTGCCTGGTTCCCGTTTGACCGCTCCGGTGAAGGCGCCCTTTTCATGTCCGAACAGTTCGTTCTCGAGCAAAGGCTCCGGCAAAGCCGCACAATTGATTGCGATAAAGGGTTTTGAGCTGCGTGGACTCCAACGATGAATGGCGCGGGCCACGACTTCTTTTCCCGTCCCGGTTTCACCAAACAGGATGACGGTCACGTCGGACTGCGCCGCTTGTTTGGCGATCGTGAGTTGCGTGGCCATCTTGGCGTTGGCCCCCACAAGGTGATCGTAGCGCTTGTCGATTTCCTTACGGAGGACGTCGACCTGACGGTGTAGCGACACCGCGGCCATGGCTTTGTTGATCACGACGGTCAGGTGATCGGCGCTGAACGGTTTCGTCAGGAAATCAAACGCGCCAAGCTGCATAGCTTGCACAGCGCGCTCGATGGTGCCGAATGCGGTGAGGATGATGATGAGCGGGGTGGTGTTAGCTACGCTGATACCCTTTCCGGTTTGCCGCTCGCTCTGAGAGGCGCCTTTCAGCCGCTCCAGGACCTCCAGACCGGACAGACCTGGCAATTCTAAGTCCAGGATCGCCAGATCGAATTCTCCCTGTTCAAGCAGTCGCAGCGCGTCCTTGCCGTTGTCGGCTGTGACAGGCTCGTGTCCCATCCAAGTGATACGATTCTCGAGTCCGAGAAGAATATCGCGGTCGTCGTCGACGATGAGAATTTTTGCACGCATTGTGGACTCAGGTGTTTAGACTGAAGGCCGAAGGTTATTAGTCGGGTCCTCAAGTTGGAGACTGAGCGGAATTCTAGATTATGCGCTCAGGAAAATATACTCCTCAAATCACTAACACAGCGCACGTCAGGCGCTTTTAAACCTTCAGCCTATCTACCTGGCTGCAAACAGGCATTGTAAAGTAAAATTTTGTGCCGGCCCCTGGCATGCTCTCCACCCAGATGGCCCCTTTATGCATCGTCACCAGGCTTTTGGTAATGAACAGGCCAAGCTGAGCCCCCTGAGCGGCGGGGTTGGCAGACGGCACCTTGGAAAACTCCTTGAAGATTGATTCCAGATGGCCCGGGTCAATGCCGCAGCCGGTATCGGCAACAGAGGTTTGGACAAAGCCGTCGGGGGTCATCTGGAGATCGACGGTGACACGGCCGTCCGGCGGCGTAAACTTGATCGCATTGCCGATGAGATTCCAGAGGATCTGTTCCAGCTTATCGCTGTCCCCCTGGACCGCTGGAAGCCCATCGGCATGCCCGATCTCGATTGCAATCGATTTTTCAGCCGCGACGGCGCGCAAACTGTCGATGACCAGGAGTGCCGTGGCTTCGAGACGGACCGGTGCGAGGGAGAGCATTTCCTTTTTACTGTCAAGGTGCGACCAGTCGAGCAATTGATTGATGATTCTGGTGAGCCGACTCAGGTTATGCCCGATACGAGTGAGGTAGGTCATTTGTTGTTCGCTCACCGGCCCTGCAATACCGTCACGCATATTGTCTGCAAAGCTGCGAATGACGGTCATGGGGGTGCGCAATTCATGGGACGCGACAGAGAGAAACAGCGACCGCTGCCGATCGTGTTCCCGGAGGCGCTCATTCGCGGCAGTCACTTCCTGCGTGCGCTCTGCAATACGCAGTTCGAGATGCTGCGTGAGTTCTTCGAGGTGGGAATAGGCGTTCGCATTGTCGATGGCCGCGGCGACCTGGCCGGCGATCGTCGACAGCATATGAAGGTCTTCGTCCGTGCAGGGCTGTGAGCCCCGGTCACCGGCGAGGTATCCCAGCGTCAGGTTCTGGCTCTGGAGCGGCACCGCGACGAAGGACGTCACTCCGGCTCGTCGAGCTAACTCCAGTATCGTGGGCTGCATGCGATCGGCCACGGCCTCAAGGTTTTGGACGAGCAAGGGTTTTCCATGAATCAGCAGGTCGGCTTGGAGGCCGCCATCGCTCAGGACCGGCACAACAAGCCGGCGAGCGGCCTCCGCAATGTCCGGCGCGACCCCGATGATGTGGGCCACATATGCCGTGTCTTGTTCGCGATGCCGTAGCGTCACAAACATCCGCGTAAAACCCAGGTTGGCGATCAGGAGCTGCAGGACGGTGCGAAGAATCTGGTTCAGGTCCAGCGTCCTGGCGATGGCCGCGCTGACTTGATGTAACGTGGTCAATTGATCGACCTGGTGTTTAATGGTCGCCATGTTTGCTGAAATGGCGGTATTCCTTTCTTGTAGCGAGGAGGTCATCAGGTTAAACATGCCGGTCAGTTGGCCGACTTCGTCGAGGGTGGAGGGGGTGAGGGGCATCGGTGAACGGCCCTCAGCCACTTGCCTGGCCACAGCGGCAAGGCTTCTCAGCGGCTTCGTGACACGGAGGGTGAGCAGGTGGGTGCCGAGTGCGCCTGCTCCGATAATCAAGGGGGTAAAGATGAGAATATCTCTGATCATTGCCACGAGATCCTGTTTCAGATAGGCGTCGGTCAACCCTATTTGGACGACCGCGGAGATAAGTGCCGGCTGTGTTGAGGAAGAGTTGGCGCTGCCTTCATCCAGCTGAAGAGAAAATGGGGGCAGCGAGGCGCTTCCTTTTTCCGTTCGCTGCACAGGCAGTGCAAAATCGTACACGATTTCATCTAAGCCAAATACGCTTCCTATTTTGGGGGAGAGGGAGAAATCTGTCACGAGAGGAGTGGTATTCGTCGATTGGAAGAGTTGTTTCACAATCTGAGGTTGCGGATACAGCAGTTTATCCAGGGACCGCACAAGGTCGGCAGAGGATTGGCGTGAACCCTTCGTGTGCTGAGCGAGCACGGTTCCGTCTGAGCGGGTGATGACCACATACACCACCTCCTGGACAGCCACGAGACCATCAATGAACTGTTGGAGCGTGCGGCGATCTTCCGCTACGATTCCTGCATAGTGGAAGTGTTCATTATGGACGACACTCGTGAGGAGAATCCTTCCGAGTTGCAGGAGGTTGCCGGTCATCGCCTCTCTCTTCGCCTCGACGTAGTACCCGCTCAAGGTCGAACAGACGACGATGAGAATAAGGCTGAAAAATAACACGAACTTCGGGCGCAGACCGAGGACATGTCGTACGTGTAATGGAGGGGGAGCCAGGGTATTCGCCGGCTGGTCAGAAGGATGTACTTGCTTGTCCGGATCAGTAGGTTTCATCGATGAGGCTCATCAGCTCCTTTGGAAATGTGATGCCGAGAAACCTTGCGGTCTTGAGATTGACGGTAATCTTCAGTCGCTCGATCGGCACGGGGTTGAGCGGCAGCAGCCCTTCATCGTTGAGAATGCGCTTCATGAGCAGTCCGGTGTCCCGTCCGACATCGCCGTAGTTGACGGACATGCTGAGCAGCGCTCCCAGGCGTGTGAGCTCCGGTGAGAACCCGATTACTGGTATTTGACGTGCGAGCGCTGATTCAAGGATGAAGGGGATAGACTCATTCGTCAATACAGCGGAATCCGGTATGAGCCAAAGGGCCTCAACATCGGAGAGCAGCGTGCGCAATTGCTGGGGAACATCCTTCTCACTCTCGACGGGAAGCCCTTTCGCTTGAACGTCAACGATACCGGCCTGCTCCACCGCGATCTTAATTCGAGAGGCGTTTTTCACTGGATCGTAGAGCATGCCGACCCGGTGAAGGGCCGGCAGGAATGTCCGCATGATCTTCAACTGTCGGTCGAAGGGGATCTCCAGGAGCGTGCCGGTGATGTTGGCGGATGTGAGCTGATGTTTGAACGGGTCCAGGACCATCATATAGACAATCGGGACATCCTCAATTTCCACTTTCGCTGCCAATGCGGCTTTGAGCCCCACGGCGACGACCAGTGACGCATTCGATGCCCGCAGCTTGCGCGCGAGCTTTTTCCCAAGCTCCAGGTCGCCTTGCGCATCGTACTCGGTATAGGTGGCTCCTATCGGGCCGGTGGCCTTCAAGCCTGCAATGGCTTCGCGATACGCCGCAATGTCGGAAGATCGCAGGATGGCAATGTCCATCGCCGCGGATTCCGGCACACAGAGGGTACAGAGGCCGAGCAACCAGGCGAGCGCCAGCATCGCCCAGGCGGCTAAGGAACGCCCTGCGTGGAATAGCCTGTTTATGTGGCCAATCGTTTTCATCATCCTAAGACGCATGGTCCTATGGCGCGAGGGAGTTCTGAGTTTTGAGTTCTGGGTTCTGAGTTATCCGGAACTAACTCCCAACTCAGAACTCCTAACTCCTAACTCCTAACTCAGAACTCAGAACTTCTCTTCACCCGTCCCGCGCTTCACGCTTCACGAACGACGCTTCACGCGCCACGGTCTGTGGCGCGGACCGTTCCCAATATATGCACAGCCTTTCCGTCCTGATCTCGCATAATCTCACCTGTCCAGACACACCATTGTGTGCTGCCGTCCTGTCTCATGACACGGTGTTCAAATGCCGCTTCGGCGCCGGGTTGATCCATCACCTGACGCATCGCGCACGCCATCGATTCCCGATCCTCCGGATACACGAGCGCCAGCCAGTCGTACTTCGTGTGGGGCCGTGCTCCCTCCGATAAATCGAGGAATCTGTCGACCTGCGAGGACCAATAGATGTGATCGGTTTGGATGTCCCAATTCCACGTGCCCAGCTTTGCCGAGGTCAGGGCAAGGTGAAGTTGTTTCGTGAGAGAGCGGAGGTTGTGTTCGATGGACTTGCGCTCGGAGATGTCACGCATGAAACAGTGATGGCCGACATAACATCCTTCCCTGTTCAGGATCTTCACCATGAGTACCTGTTTCCAGAACGTCGAGCCGTCCTTTCTGACGGCCAAGGCTTCGAACTCTCCTGTCCCTTTCTTCAGCATCGTCGCATAGGCGGCTTCCGCATGAGACCGATAGGCCGGAGAGACTGTGTGGTACCATCCTCCGCCGATGAGTTCTGACGGATCGAATCCTAGCGCGCGCGCATAGATCTCGTTCACCGCCAGGTAGCGGCCTCCGGAATCTAGGCGCGAGATACCGGGCATCGCGTGGACCAAGGCCATGTGCATCTCCTGCCGCATTTCTTCGTCCCTCTTGCGCTCGGTGATGTCGGTGTGTGATCCCAAGAGACGAACCCGTCGCCCGTCCGGCTCTATGACAAACGAAGCCCGGGCCTCGATCCACCGGTAAGTCCCATCCTTGTGCCGTAGACGAAATTCCTGATGGTAATCGCCAACGGGCTGTGCCAGATAGGCCCGCACGAACGACATGGCCTGGTGATGGTCGTCGGGATGCAGATGCGTCTCCCATGACTCGAAGGCATCCCTCAACTCTCCTTCCTCGTACCCAAGCTGGTGTTTCCATTCTCTGGAGAGCCAGACATCGTTCGTCTCCGTGTTCCAATCCCACAGTCCCGTCTTGGACGCCTGGAGAGCCTGCCGTAGGTTTTCCTGCGAAGTTCGGAGGGCTGTCTCAGCCCGTTTCCGCTCGGTGATGTCGGCGGAGATGCCGCAAGTCGCATAGGGCTTGCCGGTGAGGTCACACAACGGGAATTTGATCGAGATGTAGGCATGGAGGCCATCGGAATGCGGCGCGTATTCCTCATATTCCATCGCACAGTTCCGCTCTAACACCATCACATCGTTGGCGCGAAAGGCATCGGCGATGTCCTTGGGGAAAATCTCGTGATCGGTATGACCGACAATCTGGTCCCTGGTGAAATGAAAGAGCTGTTCGAACCGTTGATTGATAAGCAGATACCGGCCATCGGTGTATTTCGCATAGATCACGGCGGTGGTGTTGTTGACCACAGCGTTCAGGAGTTGTTCGCTTCGGCGAAGCGCATCCTCCGCTTGTTTGCGATCCGTCTCGTCCCGGAGGGAGCCGGACATACGGGTCACCCGACCGGTCTCGTCCCAGATCGCCTGGCCGCGGGCGCGGAACCAGCGATACTCTCCAGCCTTGCTGAGGAGCCGGTATTCCTCGTCGTAGGGAGCACGGCGCTCGATATGGGCAGTCAAAGCCGCAAACACGCGATCGCGGTCCTCGGCGTGAAGGCGAGACGCCCAGCTCTCCAAGACATCGGGAAATTCCTCATCGGTATAACCCAGCATGGTCTTGACGCGAGGAGACCACCACACCGGTGTGAGCGGAGAACTCCACGGTTTGTCGGGAAGAACCCGTCCATCCCAGAAGCCGTCATGAGAGCCTTGGATCACGAGCTCCAACCGTTCTTCGCTTAGGCTGAGGAGGCGTTCCGCCTGTTCGACTTTGACAGCGAGTTCCTTGACCCCGATGGCGCGACGGAGCGTGTGCCGAAGTTCTTCCGGATCGTACGGCTTCGTGAGATAGGCATAGGCTCCCTGCGCCAGCGATCCCACGGTGCGATCAGTGGAAATATGAGCGGTCACGATCACGACGGGGAGAGAGGGGTCCAGTCGGTGAGATTCTGTCAAAACCTCGATCCCATCGCCGTCCGGCAAGCCTAAGTCCAGCAAGATGGCATTGAAACGGTGAGCTCGAACGAGTTTGAGCGCGTCGGCAACCGTACCGGCAGCAGTGACGGCGTAGCCATCATGATGCAGCAAATCCTGCAACCCCATGACGAGATCCTGGTTATCTTCCACGATGAGAACAGAATAGGGATTCATTGTGGTTGCCATGGGAACCTCAGCTGCGGGGAAGTTTTGAGTTCTGAGTTTTGAGTTCTGAGTTTTCATGAACCAGAAGTTTGCGGCGCGTAGTTAGAATGATACTGTTCAACATTTTTACCAGCTCTCCACATTCTGCCAGAAGACTGGCCAGTTCCTGATGGTTGTGCGGCTGAGTTTCCCGAATGAGCCGTAACCAATAACCGGTTTCGCGGGCCTCTTTCGCAGCAATTGCGAGCTTGGAGATGAAATCTCTACTGCTCTGGCCTCCCAAGGATTCCTCGACGTTTGCTCCAATGGAGGTTCCAGATCGGAGTAGCTGTCTGGTCAGAACAAGGTTGACGTGATCTTTCTGCTGTTGGCGAATGTACCCGACGATTTGCACGGCGAAACGGAAACTCTTGTCCTGCACAATGCTCTGAGAACGCCTTTGTTCCATATCTAGCTCCTGATTCTCAGAAGTTCTGAGTTCTGAGTGTTGAGTTCTGAGTTTTGGGTCAACGGCTGCGCCGAGTTCTGAGTTCTAAGTTCTGAGTTTTTGGTTCTCACTCGGAACTCAGATCTTCCCAGTCGGCTGTTCTGACTAACTCAGAACTCAGAACTTAGAACTCAGAACTCAGAACTCAGAACTTTTCTCCCTCTCCCCGCCTTCCACTCAGAACTCAAAACTCATAACTCATAACTTCTTCGTCAGTATCTCACGGTCAGCCAGCCCATCACCCGGCTCTCGATCGTATCGCCCAACGGGTGTTCCTTATGCTGATCGTTCCATGCATTGAAGGCGGAGACGGCCACCTCAGCGTCACGCATATAGCCCGCCTCCGCTTTCTGATGCCAGAACTTGTAACCGGTTCGCAGGTTGAGCAGATTGTAGCTGCCGACGCGCTCAGCTGGTGCCACCACTCCGGTGGTTGGTACAGCGGCGAGTGCGGTGAAGGTCTGCGCTACTGGATAGTTCGCTGCGCCGACATGATACAGAGCCGCGTCTCCACTCCAACCATTGTCCCATTCCCCACGCAATCCCACAGTGTACTTGAAGCGAGGGGCTCCTCGTCTGACGGTTCCGGTAAAGGACTGGCCGATCTCCTGATAGGAATAGTTTGCGAACCCGGTCAGCCAGCTCGTGGCCAGAAACTCGACGCCGGCCTCACCCCCGTATATGTCGGCCTGTCCAGGCGCATTGACCCACGTGGCGGTCGTGGCCGACGTATTACGGTTGGTGACGAGATTCGAGAGGTGATTAAAAAACACATCTACCCGGAGCTTGAGCCGATGTTTGAAGAACCATCCTTGATAGCCGGCTTCGTACGAGGTGATTTGTTCAGGGTCAAGATTCGGCGAGCCGTTCACGACAGTCGTCGTCGTGAAAGTTGGCGGCACCGGAACACCCGTCGGCACGGTGGTCACCGCTCGCTGATCCGCGTGGGTTTCAAAGATAGTCGGCGGCCTGTATGCGACCGAAGTTGAAACTCGAAAGGTGTGATCGGGTAAGGCCTGATAGATCAGTGCGACGCGTGGGCTGACCGTGGCGTGGATGAAGGTGTCGAGATCATAGCGGACCCCGGCGACCAGGGTCAGTGACTGCGTTGCGCGCCAATCGTCCTGGAGGTAGAGGCCTAGGCGGTTTTCCAGGCTGAAGGCATCAATCGCACTGCTTGAGAGGGAATTGTGCCGGTAGTTCACACCATAGGTGAATCGGTTTGAGGCACCGAATTCAAGAGCATGCTGTGCTTCAAGATTGTAGGTGTTACTCGTAAAGGACTCAATGGAACTTCCGTTCCGATCCGTGACACGGATGAAGTTCGCAAGAAGCGGATTGGTCGTGGTCGTGGGGGTATCCCGGTAGCCCGACCACCAGCCGCGGAGAAAAAGGTTCGTGCGCTCGTATGCCACATTGGCGTAGCCCAGCGATGGCTGAGTGGCTGGCGTTACAGTTTCGCCGATCGGGCCATCGAACCGGTTGGAATCCACAAAGCCGCCTGAGACGAGCAGTTTCGCATCGCTCGGCAAGGCGTACTCGGTATGGACATTAAACTTGTTCGAACGGAAGGCCAGTGCATCCTGGTTCCGCCACTGCTGGTTCTGGTCGTGCCCCACGGAGAGTCGGTATCCGATCTTACCTACCGCACCAGCGTGAATGGCAGCACTTGAAATGGTTCCGTAGGTCCCACCACCGAACTGGAGTGTGGTGCCCTTCATTTCTTCAGGAGATTTTGTGATGATACTGATGATGCCATCGTACGCATTGAACCCGTAGATTGAGGAGGCTGGCCCCTTTAAGACTTCGATACGTTTGATCTCGGGCAGTGTGACCGGGAGAGCCTTCCACCACACGAGGCCCTGCACATCGACATAAATCGAGCGTCCGTCAACTAAGACCAGCATCTTGTTGGCTATCGGTTGATTGTTTCCGCGGGCGCTGACGTTGTAATCAGCCCCGCTCATTTGCATGACCTCAATGCCAGGAATACGGCGCAAGATGGTGGGCAAATCCGTCGCTCCGGAGTGCCGAATGTCTTCATCCGTGATCACGTAGACATTCGCCGGCGCCTGCGAAATGGGCTGTTCATAGCGCGAGGCGATGCTGACTGTTTCCTCTTCCTTGATCAGCTCAAGTTCGGGAATGACAGCCTGACTGGACCGGGGGCTCGATTCTTCCGTGTAACCTGGGATGGGTGCTTGAGCGATAATCACCATTGTCAGCATGGCGAGCAAGAGAGATTTTCGAGGGCCTCTGAGTTGTGCCATCCGCTTTATCCAATCCCGTGGGAATCTGAGAGGAGGGCGGGACGGGCGGGAGGCACTTTATCACAGTCGGCGTCTGCTGGAGAACGACGCGAAAAAGGAAGGAGCTGGCTGGCTAGCCAGGTGAATGGAGGGACGGTGCGATTCCATTGGGTGGATGGACATGCCATCGAGGCGCTTTCTTACCGATCGTTCTCGACATGATAGTTGCCACCAAGAATGTCGAGCATTGCCCAGATGAGTGAGAGCATCCCCATAAACAACAGCGTTTCGATAAACCACAATGTCATGGCAGACGTTTTCCTTCTTGTTGGTTGTCGTTGGTGGAATGGCCGTTATTGATGATGTCGTTAACGACCATCAAGATGATCCCCGCCAACATCGTAAGCAGCCCAATAATGAGCACCTCCAGGATTACCTCAATCATGACCGTCTCCTTTCATCAATAGATCAGTCATTGCATACGCATATCCAGCAAGCCGCATGCCCAATGTGAAATGCCAGACCTGCGCTCGTAGCCTGCGGCTTTTCCACGCATTGGCAGAGCGCAGGCTACGGCAGGAGGGTAGAAAGCGGTTTCTGTGAATTGAAAATGATTCTGGAGTGAATCACATTTGATTGCCGGAGGGGTAGAGAAGTTCTGAGTTAGTCGGAAACACTGAGGGTGAGGTACTAACTTAATGGTTCTGAGTTTTGAGTTTTGAATTCTGAGTTGATGACGGGGGGAAATGCTGAATGTGCAATGAATGAGCCGGAAAATCTAAATGAGGAGTACTGAGTTCCGAGTGGGAACCAAAAACTCAGAACTCAGAACTTATAACTCAGAACTCGGCAAGGCCGTTGACTCAGAACTTAAAACTTAGAGCTTGGCGAAGGTGGTTCTCATCAATAGCGGTCGAGCAATACCATCCAGATGGCCCCCACCACTCCAATAAACATCCCTACGAACACGATCTGACCGAATATTTGTAGCATGGCTGCGTCTCCCTTCATCAGATCAGTCATCGGCTCGCCCGGACTAAACACTTCTGCTGCAATCGCCGATGCCTGATTAAGCGCGGCGGGCGAAACTAGCGGGAAAAGCGCGACTGGTGAGACGGGAAAGATTTCGAGGTCCGAAGTTCAAGGTTTTCGGAATTTCGACCTTTGGGTCGAACCCGTCCAGCTTTTCTCGCCAGCCTTGCGTGTCTCGCGCGGTTTAACCGCATATCCAGCAAGCCGCATGCCTAATGTGAAATGCGTATGGCCGCCGTCGTGTTTTGTGTTTTTTCAAGGTTTTCGCCTAGCGCAAGCTATTACAGAGGAGGGTGGAAAGCGGTCCAGGTGAATTGGAAACGATTCAGCACTGAATCATATTTGATTACAGAACGGGCGGGACGGGGGGGGGAAGTTCTGAGTTATAAGTTTTGAGTTCTGAGTTGGAAGACGAGGAGAGAGGACGGGGGGAAGTTCTGAGTTTTGAGTTCTGGGTTCTGAGTTGTCGGAAAAATCTGAGGGGGGGGGAACTCGAAGGAATGAGGAGTGTGGAATGAGTCGGCATGAAACGCTGAAAGAAGAGTATCGAGTTTAGTTCCCAATAACTCAGAACTCGGCAAGCGCGGTTACTTCTCCGGAGGAGCCGACTTGAGATCCCACTCTGCCACGCCGTTGAGGCCAACCTGCTTGAGCAAGCCCGCGCGGGTGCGTCGCAACGAGGTATCCCGCGGATCGGTCTTGATGAGATCGCAAAGACAAGAGATGGCATCGTACCAAAACCCATGCGCGGCATTCCATTTGACGCTTTGGAGGTCGCAGCTCAAGTTGACTTCCATTGTTATGAGGCACGTATTGAACTCACAGCGCTCGATCATGCCGCCTGCCACAATATCCTTTGACGGCGACTCAGGATCGCGAATCGCGGAGATGTACCAGCGATATGTCACGTCCGGCTCAAGTACAATGCCTAAATTTTTGAGGTTGATGGATTGAACGCCTGCATGATCCGGCGTGGGAATCGGGCCTTCATGCAACGGCTTGACCAATTCGTTGTTGATGAGCGTAAATTTCAGCGGGTAGGTCGTCGGTTTAGAGAGAAACCAGTTCAGGCCTGGAGTCTTCTTGAACGTGAACCCGACATGGTCCGGCACCAAGGCCACGATCACGGGATCGCTTCCGTCCGTCCCGCGCAATCCGCCACCCACGCGAGCACGCGGGGTCAGCTTCTTGGGGGCCTGGTAGAGGGGAACCAGCAGATCCTCCGTTGACCCAGACTGCAAAACGGCTGGCTGATCCGATGCCGCCGGCGTCGTAACCGGGTCAACCAACCCTGTGCTTAGGATTAATCCCGATAGTAGAGAGATAGTTAGGCTTCGCATCGCTAGAGCCTTTCTAGACGGCTGTGGAAAACCTGGCGCGCGAGACGGGGGAGAGAGGATGCGCGATACGGGATACGCGCTCCGGACGACGGTTCGAGGTTCCCGGAATCCCGAATCGTGTATCCCGTATCCCGCCTTTCTCGCACGTCACGCTCCATGTATGCTCGCATGTTCTAGCACGAACCCAGCGGTATGTTACAGCCAGTTGTTCAGCAACAGAAACGGCGACCAGTAGGCCGGATGTTCATAGACTCGATCTGCCAAGAGCTTCTGCTGTGCTTGCTGCAAAGCCTGTGCCTTCGACTGCGTGGGATTGCGTAGCTGCCTGTAGAATTCGGAGACCAAGGCAGCTGAGGCTTCATCGTTGATGAACCAGAGTGTCGCGAGAGCACTTCTGGCTCCGGCCTTGATGGCCACACCGGCCAGGCCGAGCGCCGAACGGTCGTCGCCTGTGCCGGTCTGGCACGCGCTGAGGGTCAAGAGCTCCAGTGGATCTTTTCGATAGCGGAACAGACCGATCAGACGGTCCAGTTCATTGATGGTGAGCTTTCCGTTATAGGTCAACAGATAGGACTGTGTCGTGTCTGCGGCAAACCAGCCATGGGTGGCAATGTGCAAGATGCCATAGAGGTGATCTTTTAATTCTTGTTCAAGCCGCGGAGTCGAAAACTCGGCATTCAAGAGTTGATCTCCCTGGTAGAGCGTGCGAATGGCATTGATTTCTTCTTCGACGAAGGGAAGGGACGGAAATCCTTGAACGGCTCGCGTGAGCCCGCCCGACAACAGCCGGACCTTGTTGCGATCGATCGGTTTCGGGTCAGTAAGATTCAGGCCTGGCGTGGTAGCCACCGCAAATTTCTCGATGAGGAACTGCTTGCCGTCATGGAGCGCGGCCATCGGCACCGTGCGGAGCGGACCATCGGGGATAAAGACCAGTGTGTCGATCTGGAAGGAGGCCAAATCCGGTTCGAGCGGGTGGATCAACCAGGCGTACAGTTGTTGGGCGTGAGGGAGATACTCGCGCGTCGTTCGCTTTTCGACCGTTTTGCGAAAAGCACGCACTTCTTGTGTGAGCGTGGCGGATGAGACGGGGATCGACAGCCGTTTCAGCCCATTGGGGAGGCTGACCAGCAGTTCCAATCGATCGGCGAAGACAATGGGATACACCACGGCCGTTCCGGCGGCCAGCTTATCCAGCTTCGTGATACGCGCTTGCAGCGTATCCACACAGTCGTCTTGGAAGTAATCCCGTAACTCGGCGGCCTTGTAGGTCTCGATCGCGTCGCGTGCGCGGCGAAGATACTGCTCGGCTCCTTGCGAGTCAGCCGTCAGCGAGGCGCGATGGAGCAACAGATCGGCGAGTTCAAAGTAGAGCGCGCGGACCGAATCTTCTCCGGCGAATGAATCGTGTCCCCATGCGGAGGCGACTTCGATGCGAATGGGGCGCAGGGTCGTGGTGGCATTACCATAGGAGGCAATGGCCTCGTCCAGCTTGCCTGTGGCTGCCAACAAACGGCCGAGCTGCCATTGCCAGCGGAAGAGTGACTCCGGCGCGTTGGCCGACTGGGCGGAGAAGACCGCGCGTCTGGTCAGCTGCAACGATTCGTCGTAGCGATGTTCGGTTTCATACAAGTGACCGAGATAGCCTTCGGCATAGGAGCGAGTCCGCTCGTCGCCGATCTGTTCCGCCACGGTCGTCGCTTCCAGCAGCACGCCGGCCGCGCGCAGCAGCAGGGGGGCGTTCATGGCCGGCATCGAGGCACGGAGTTGCTGGTAGCCCAGTCCTGTCTGAATGAGATTCATGGCCTTGTCGTGCGAAGGCTCGAAATCTTTCAGGATGTCGAAGGCCCGGTCCAGCCAGTCACGCGCGTGATCCGGTTGATTCAGCTTCATCGCCATGCGGGCCGCGTTGATATAGGCCCGCACAGTCAACGCGCGATCCCCGGCTGCTTGCGCCTCCTGCGCGCTGGTGGTGAAGGAGGCCAGCGCATCCGCGTCATGCAGCTGCGCGACGTGGGCAATGCCGAGGTCGTGGTGAATGGCCGCAATGAGTCGACGATCCTCATCGGCTTGTGCCAGGGCCAACGCTTGGGTCAGATACTGCACCGCCGCGTCCGGTTTGCGCGCCGCCAGATAGGTCCGACCGAGACTCTCCATCATAGCGGCGATCTGCGCGCGGTTTCCTGTCCGTTGTGCCAGGGTCAGCGCCAGTTCCAATTGCTGCAACGCCTGACCGACCTGTCCCAACGATTCGGAGGCCTGCGCGGCCTGCGCCAGGGCCCGGCTCTGTTCTCCGACCTTGCCGTCTCGCTCGTAGAGGTCTGCCGCCTGTTTCCATGCGGCGAGCGCCTGAGCAAACGAACCCCGCTGGTACGCGTGAAGCCCCTGTGCCATCAAGCTGTCCGGACTCGGCTCGATCGCATCGACCGTTCCAGGTGCCTTGGCCAGCACGAACGAGGTCGCGAGGATGACGAGCAGGACGAGTTTGAGTAGCTTCGATTTCATGTCATATCCATTGCGCGGGACGCGAGATGCGGGATATGAGATACGAGATGCGGGTTACGGGATGCGCGATTCCGGAAACATCGAACTTCGGACCTCGAACAGTCGTCCTCTCACCCATCTCGTATCCCGCATCTCGTATCCCGCATCCCGATTAGAAGAGATTCGCCACAATACCCAGATGCACTCCATGCCCCTGAATGGTGTTACCGATGCTTGGCACGTGATTCAACTGTTGCCCCCAATAGACTTCGAAGCTGGCCTTATTGTCCGGCAGGATGTTCCATCGGAGGCCCGCGCCCACGCTGGCGAGCGTGTCCGGGAACGTGGTGATGGGAGCCGTCACGGCTGGACGGTTGTTGCCATCGTTCCATCCATGCCCGACGTCTATAAAGGGAGCGAACTGGAACATCGGTTCGCCGTTCGCCCAACGGTACAACGGAAAGCGCGGTTCGACCGACGCGATGAACGAATTGTCGCGCAGGATGGTCACCTCACGGTAACCGCGCACCGTATACCGTCCGCCGAGCGACACCTGCTCAACTGGAAACAGCGGCGAGTTGGTGAGTTGCAGATCCATGTGGCCGAGGAGCTGCATGCCGAGCAAATTCTCGCCGAATTGCTTGATCCCCTGCGCCTGGCCCAGCCAGGAGAAGAATTGTCCGTCCGGTGTATCGGGGTTGGCATTGATGGTCGCACCCAGCACGTTCAAGCCGACGCTAAATCGCGAGCGGACGGCCAGCACCGTGTCGAGCGTGCGATGGGTCCAGTCCTGCGCAAAACGGAGTGCCGAGACGGTCGCCGCTCCGTTCTGAAAACCGGGAAATACGTTGTACGTAAACTGGTCGGGGGTGCCGTAGAAGAAAAAGCTTTGGGTGAAGAGATGTTCCCCGATAATCGAGATCGCCACCTCGTCGGTCACGGTCTTATAAATCGGGTGGCGGAGGCTCATCCCGATGATCTCCGAGTTGGTCTTGATGTTCAGCGGGCTGAAGGGCGGCTCGATCAGTCTGAAGCCATAGCGCCGGTAGTACGGCGAAAAGGCCGTCCCGTATCGGTTGAAGGGGAGGGCATACGAGGCGTCCACGATCGGATAGGCGCCGCTCGACTGGCCGTAGCTGAGCTTGAGCGGGTCTCCGTGGCCCGTCAGGTTGTCGTGGGTCAGGGTGCCGACCCCGCGGATTTCTCCGACCAGCGGCGTCTGGTAATTGTTGACTTCCATCGAGGCGTGAAACGGATTCCGGTCTGCCACGCGCACGTTCAACAGGCTGTCGCCTCGCTGATCCCCGGGCCGCAGCTCCGCGTTCACGCGCTCGATCCGGCGGTCCTGCTGCAAGATTTGCAGCTGTTCCTGCAAGGGGGCGAGTGTCACCGGCGTGCGGATGCCGAGCGAGAGGCGGTCTTGCAGGTAAGATGATCGGAACCAGCGGTTGCCTTCGACGTCGATCCGCGTCAGCTTCCCTTCGATGATCTGCACCGTGATGACGCCCGACATGACGTCCTGGTCGGGGATGATCGCGCCGGAGGTCAAGTAGCCCTTATTGACGTAGAGCAGCGTCAAGGCCAGCCGGAGCCGTTCCAGATCTTCGGTCAACAATACCCGGTTCTTAAACGGCGCCGTCACCTCGGCGATCTCCTGGTCCGAAAAAGCGGTATTGCCGATCACGAGCACGTCACGGACAAATACTTGTAGTTTGCCGGGCTGTATCGGCGCCCCGGTATCCGGCGGGAGCGGGACGAGAGGAAGCAGGGGACTCGGAGGCGGCGTGGGCCGCACAAATTCTTCCTTGAGGGGGCCGGGCGGTTGGCCGGACCGTCCCGTCGGGTCGAGCGGGAGGCCAGGAATCGTTGGACTCTGTGCGAAGGCTGGAGTAGATGCCAACACCATGACCGTGACGAGACCGATGGAGAAGAAGAGTTGTCTGACGAAACGAGGGGAGCAGGCAGGCGCCGCTCCGCGAGCGCCTGCCGTCACGATTCACGGCCTGCTGGCCATATCTTGTGGACCGCTCGAACCATGAGACCTCCCCACTAGACTCGCGTGATCTGGAACGGCTCTTCATTCAGCAGCACGTTTTCAGTACTTTCATGGCCTTGCACCGTCGCACTCGAAGAAACAATATAGCCGAACGCTACGATCATTCGCGCTTGGATTTCGTGTTCTTATTTTGTCACATGTGATGGTGTCCGGCGGTCTGCTTCTTCTTCTGCTCGCCCTTAATGCTAGCGAGCGCCTCGAAGACCGAGGCGAATTTATTACTCGGGATTACAATTGGGTCCAGTACCATCGTTCTCTCAGGCGGATCGAGGTCGTTGTCTTTTACAGTGCACAGTAACTGTACCCTCAACCCCTTGGCCTTCGGCCGGTCTGATACGTCAATGGTCAGATGTGTATTCTTTCGCATGTCTCCACTTAAGATATTCCAATCCCCCTCCTCTACATCTGCTTCCAGTGTGCCGACGCATAGCCACCATCCTTCAACATTTGGGGTCCCCTTTGGGTGCCACCGGATGGTGATAGGCTTGCAAAAGTCTTGTGGTCCCTGCGGATCTGTAATTTCTGGCTTTGCCACTGCCGTTGTTGTCGTTGCCGCTGTTGTTTCCATCTTCAGCTCTCCTTCTGTGTTAAGCAATCTGCGTGACGCTCTTTGACGAATGCCTCCTACGGTTTGCAGTAGAAATAGGTATAGGTTCCCCCATTGCTCCAGGTACTGCCTCCATCAGTTGACCATTCAACGGTGGCGTAACACTTTTGGCCGTTCATAAGCTTAAGGTTGACGCTGCTAACTGAAAGTTGATTGAATGGCACAGGGTATTGAGTGCCATCATAGTAGTTATATCCGAACGGGCCATTTCCGATCTTGAGTCGCCAGTTGGTGCCGCTTGGCACATAGGGATTCGTGTTACTCCACTGAAACACGTCCGCGTTGGCATAAGTGTGGTGGTGCGTGACGCCAGATGCAGGGTTAATCAGTGTACCCATTACAGCCTCCTTGATGGTTGGTGAATAACCGATGTTCATGATCCCTGGCTTCCCATTCAGTCAGTAAAATAGGCGGCGAGACCATACCTTGTGTCGCCGGCTGGCGCCTATTATCCTGGTCACGCGAAGTCTGCTCGGAAATCAACGTTCTCACTCCCATATTCCTGGCACGATCGAGACTGCGAAGATGGTATGAACCGACCAGAGCGAAGCGATCAGGTACCGACTTTCCAGCACGATGGATCATGATGTGCAGCCTCCCGACCAGTCCAGCGCAAAAGCCTGGGTCAGGAACCCGGCCGGTGCGATCTGTCGCAACGACAAGATCGGTGTGTCATCCACTCGCCACTCACCACTCACCCCTAACTCTTCACCGGTGCTCAGCCACTGACCACTGACCACTTGCCCAGCGCTTGCGCTCATGCCTTCTAGCCTCTCACCTTCAGCCTTCCCCCCTTCAGCCTTGATCCCTAGCCCTACGCCTGCGGCGTAGAGTGGGCTCGCGAGCCAACTGCCTGGTTCGGTGGGCAGGCTGTCTCGTCCAGCCACGGTGAAGCTGCTGAACTCCCCGCCGGCCAACGAGGCGCAGCGTTGATTGAGCAGGGATGTCGCGATCAGCGGTGTTTTCCCCAGCGGCTGAATCTGGCCGCTGATCGGCGCGTTCGGCGACTGAATCGTGATGGTGCCGTTCACGCCGAATTGCGAGGAGGCGCTGATCGTACTGTTCGCATCGGGCAGAAAGAGCCCGCCATTTGTGATGACGATTGAGATCGCGCCACCCTGACCTTGGGTCGCCTGCGCAAGGATCTGGCTATTTTGCAGTATCACGTACTGTGGATCGATCGTGATGTTGCCGCCGACCGTCGTCGAGGATCCCTGCACCGAGGCATTGAGTTGGCTGTTGGTAAGCTGCACCATGTCAGTAGCCAGCACTGTGATGTTCCCGCCGCTCGCTTCTGTGCCCAGTGCGGTGGCTTGCGTGGTCACCGCACTGTTCGTGCTTGTGTAGTTCTGCCCGGCATTGATGAGGATATTGCCGGCATCGCCGGGGCCTGAACTGCTGGCGGAGACCCTGGAAGCGTTAGTCAGCGTGACCGATTGGCTGGCAAGGATGTTGATGCTGCCACCAGTCCCTTCCCCCGTGGTGTTGGTAAAAATGTGGCCGCCGTTTTCAATCATCACCGTTGGGGCGGACACGCTGATCTGACCCGCGCGGCCAGTCGCTCCGAAATCGCTGCTACTGCTCACCGTACTTCTGGAAACGATGGCAGAATCGGTCGCGGTGACGGTGAGTGTCCCGGCTGCTCCAGAGCCGAAGGTGTCGGCATTCAGGGTGGCGTGATCGGTCAGGGTGAACTGGGCGGCATTGATCGTGAGGTCTCCGGCGTTTCCAGATCCGCCCGCTCCTGTCAACGTCTGCAGCATGCTGGTTCCGGAAATGGTGACATCCGCCTGGCTGGACGGTCCATCCAATCCACGCAAGCTGATTGTGCCGCCATGACCTGATCCTAAATTCGTTGAGGCGGAGAGGGTCGCCCCTGTCGCTTTTGCGGTAGGACTTGCTCCCAGACTGATTTGTTGGCCTTCCAATAAGATGTTCCCCGCGCGACCGGGTCCAGACGTAGATGTATTCAATACTCCACCGTTCACGCTGATCGTGGGTGAACTAAGCAGGATATCACCCCCTCGCCCGGTCCCTGCCGTATCGGTATTTAAGAAGGAATCAACCGACGTGATCTGTTGAGTAGCCTTGAGAGCGATATTGCCGGCATTGCCTGCCGAGACGTCCAGGGAACTCAGCGCGGCAATACTTGCGAAGCTGCGCAAGTCTATTGTAGTGGCATCGACCTGAATGTCACCCCCGTTGTTCGTGCCCGAGGTTGTCGCCGAAAGCATGCCGCTGTCTTGGAACGAGATCGATTTCGCGGAGATGTGAATATTCCCACCCGCGCCCGTCGCCTGCGTATCTGTGAAGATTCCGCTGAGGTTAAAATTCTCGTCAAAGCCGCTGATTACTACCGAGTCTGCAGGGCCGGCGTGGCCTTGAATGGTCACATTACCGGCGTTGCCGGACCCTGTCGACTGTGCGGTGATCGTGCCGCCGCTATTGAGCTGCAGCGTATTTCCCTCGACTGTGATCGTGCCGCCCGTGGCGGTAACCTCGGTACCAGAAGTTTTGGCCGAGAGCGTGCCGCCGTTCTGGAGCGTGACGGAGTTGGCGTTCAGGAAGATGTTCCCGCCCGCGCCCGTGCCCTGCGTGTCGGTGAAGAGACCGCTGCCGGAGCCGTCGATCAGAACGGACTGCGCGGGGCTCGCGAGGCCTTGGACGGAGACGTTGCCGGCATCGCCTGCTCCGGTGCTGCTGGCGGAGACGCTGGAGCCGTTGGTCATCGAGACAGAGTTAGCGCTTACGACGATATTCCCCCCTGAGCCGGTGCCGCTGGCCTCTGTGAATAATCCACTTCCTGTCCCCGAGAACGAAACTGTATTTCCAGCGATCACGTCTATGACTCCGGCATTACCGGTCGCAACGACGCTACTGCTCTCAATGCGTGCACCACCAGTCACAAAAATGGAGTTTGAAGCGCTCAACAGAACTGGACCACCATTCCCTGGCCCGGATTCTGTAAGATTGCGAATGAGGCTGCCACCTGAAATTGTCAGGTCGCCCGCAGTTGCGTTTAACGATATCGGTCCACCATCCCTGTTTGATATCAAGGCCCGGCTTCTAATGTCGGCGAGGTTTGCTATCGTGAGTGTAGGAGCTGTAATCTCCAAAGAACCTCCTCCTCCGACATCTGGTGTGACAGCAATCACGGCACGATCAGAAATTGTGGCACTTTCTTGAGCGCTAATTATCACATGTGTGCCACCATAAGCTTGCGACCCTGTCCCACTCTCGATCAACGCCCCGTTGGTCAGTTCGAAACGGTCAGCATTAACTGAGGTGCTTCCGTTAGCACCCACAGTACTCTCGTCCACATTGTTTCTAATGCTGCTAGGATGATCGATG
>JBAXBK010000012.1:0-81986 GCA_037142015.1 Nitrospira sp.
CAGGGACTCCGCCCTTGGTGTGTCCCCCGCCGTTGACAGTCGTGCCACCGGCTTCATGCCGAAGGGTGGCCAACAAACTGACACATGACCACTCCATAGATAGTCTGTGTAGCACATTGGCACTGAGCTTAGAATGCAACGTCTCTCCAACGACACATCGACCACCCATCCGCATTCACGACGGCTCGTCGCAAAAACATTCCTAAGCACGTTCCTGGTAAAGTGTCCTTCAACAGGTGCGGGACGCCCCTGAGCCCGTCGAAGGGCGTGTTCTAACCAGCATTGGGGCTACAGATCCTCCGTCTTCGACTTTTCTACAGCGCGCCCCGCTGACTCCAATAGATCCCGGCCCACTATGATCGGCGCCTTGAAATGAACGGCCAACGCGATTGAATCGGATGACCTACTGTCAAACGTCTTCACCTGATCCTGCACCGCAACGGTCAACGCACCGTAATAGGTTCCGCCTCGTAGCGTGATGACGGTTCGCAACACTTTCCCGCCATAGGCCTCCAGGATCGTATGCATCAAATCGTGAGAGAGGGGACGAGCGAGGGTCTCGCCGCTCAAAGCGCCTTGAATCGACAGAGCGACAGTCAGATCGACGAAAACCGGAATGGCCTTGCCTTCGGCCAACAAGAGCACGACAGCGCCGCGATCAGAAATACGAACCTTCACCTCAGTGATCGTGACCTGCACCGAGGTTGCCGGTGAAGATTCGTCTGCATGCGCAACGGGGAGCGCGAGAGCGCCGAGAAAACAGATAGAGAGGACGAACCGCATGTATGCCGTCATGGTCACCTCCCCCACCGGTCAGACGCGGAAAAACTGATTCGTCGTTTTCTCCACCCCAATCTCGGTCTCCGGTCCATGCCCTGTCACCACGATTGTCGAATCCTTCAAGCTATACAACCGTTCTCGAATGGATTGTTCGATGGCATCGAAATCTCCTCCCCAGAGATCGGTGCGCCCGATACTCCCACGAAAGAGTGTGTCGCCGGCCAAGACCACATTCTCGAGAGGGAAATGAAAACTCATGGACCCGGGGGTGTGGCCTGGGGTATGGAGCGCAACAGCGGAGACCTGGCCAACCAGCAGTTTCTCCTCATCCTTGAGCCAGTAGTCAGGCATTGGAACCGGCACGTAGACGACGCCGAACATCCGGCACTGCAATTCGAGATTCTTCCACAACTCAAGATCGTTCTGATGCAGACAGATCGTCGCCCCCGTCGCCTTCTTCATTTCTCCGGAGGCGAGAAAATGGTCGAAATGCGCATGGGTGTGAAGGATATGCGTGACCGTCAAGCCAAGTTGCTGCACCTCCTGGAGGATTCGCTCGTGTGCGCCACCGGGATCGACGACGATAGCCTGCTTCGTCACCGGATCGCCGATGATCGAGCAATTACAGCCAAGGGGCGGGACAGAGAATGTTTTTCGGATCATGCCGGACATAATGAACGCATGCTACTGTTCAAGCCCATCAAGGCGCAAGCAGCGGCCCTTCCTCTGGTTCGAGCTGAGACTGAATGGTCCAAGCGACTTCCGTATCAAATAACACCCAACTTCGTCCTTGACGGCGGTACCACACGAGGAATCCTGCACCGGTGCCGTCTGGACGTAGGACGTCGACATACAGCAGCGCATGATCGTTGCGCAGGCCTCGCGCGACGCGAGAGAAAGCCAGCCGATTCAGAACCGACGGCGCTTGAATTGGTCTTGCACGAGGCCAGGGGACTGCCTCAGACGTCTGCGGCGGTGCCTGTCCCGCTACTCCCAGTCCCCAACCGTACGGTGGGAGAGAAACCTCCGGCTCTTCGAGCCTGCCGTCGGTGGCGAACCGGTAGCCGGCCGCAAAGTGAAATTGTCTTTCAAGCCTGCTTGGTTGCCGATTGACCACGATGAACTCCTGGATGAGGTCAGCCGGGAGTTTACTGCCAAAGTAGTCCTGCTCATGAAAAGCTCCGATGGTCGTCGCTCCCTCCTGATCCGGAGAGAGACGGAGCCGGGTCATGCGTTCGATCACGACCGACTGAGTCGCTGACGTGAGAAACTTACTCGTCACCACTTGGTCGTATAAGGCATAGTCTTCAGCAGGAATGGCCTCAGACTGCCGGTCTGACGCCACAACCGTTCCCGGCACCTTGATGAAGCCACCCATCATGAGTAGCATCGTTAAAATGAAAACCACCAAGCGAGTCATCGTAGAAATCTGCAAAAAGACTCTCTTCATACACAATAAACCATTCCACCATCGGATGCTCAAAAAGACCGTTCAGCAAGGCCGCAGGCGAGTTGAAACCGGAGGAGGTACCCACCGCACTTCGTGGGGCCGTTCGCCCATACAATGGATCTTGGCGAACGGAAAAACTCCTCTAGGACTTCCCAGCCTCCGAGAATCTCAATCGGTACGTTGAGGATTTCGATGAGCCGAGAACGACGCTGGCGGTCTTTTTTAGCATCCGGTGAGATCGAGCATAGCTTCCGGAGGAGAGAACGGTCAATTCACGGAATCCGGCGTGGACAAGCCGGCGCGAAGCGTGGATAATCCTGAAGTTCAAATGGAGGGACATGACGTGCGCAATAAGACCCACTCAAACCAATGGTTCCTGTGGATCGGAGCGGTCGCGCTCTGTATCTCAGCCAGCGGTTGCAAGCCCGACGACTCGCCGTTTAAAGCGGAAAATGAGTCGCTTCGCAAGCAATTGAGCAAACAGGAGTCGGTGGTCAGCTCGCTGCAGGATGGAAACAAAGTCATGCATCAGCAGATCGATCTGCTGAACCAGGAATTGCGCGACGCGAAGCAATCGGCCGAAAGCGCTAAGGCCGAGGCGAAGTCCGCCGCTGACAATCTGGCAATACAAACAGCCCAGGCGAAAAAACTGAGCGCCGACGTCCAAAAAACCGCAGCAGCGCAAGCGGCGCAGAATATCCATGTCGAGGAGAAGGGAGCCCAGACTGAAGACATCCCCCGCCCCTTGAATACCGTCGCCAAGATGGTGGAAGAATCCCTCAGCCGCAACGGATACCACTTCAAAGTGAGTATCAAGACCGATCAGAAAGCGGTCTACGTGACGGAACGGAAAGTTTCCCCACCTATCTCGCTTGAAGTCCCTGGCTCACGGAATCAATACGTACTGTCGCTCCATGCGCTCCCTTCGAACATCACCAAGCTCAACGTCAAGGCTGACTTCGAAAAGCTGGCCCAGGGTGGACGTATCCTCAGCGTGAGTGCGGAGGAGGTCTCGGAAATCGAACGAAGCCTCATCCGGGAGATCAACAAAGCCCTCGGTTCCCCCACCAAGACCTGATGTGATAGATGTCCATCGATTCGTGAAAGGTGAAAGGTTTCGTAGGAAAATCCATCGGCAGTCCCACTTTTCACCTTTCACGTCTTACCTTTTACGGCTCCTCTGACAGCGCAACAATATTCCCTTTCCTTGGTGAGAGACTGACCTCGTGCTAGCATTCCTCTCCTATGGCTCTGTCAACCAGCATACGCGACCACGGCGAGTGAGAATCCATTTGGGAAAGTCACATAGTGTCACTCTCCGCCATCCGGCGTGAAGACATCGATCAACTCCGAGAGACGGCCCAAGGCCGATTTGTAAACGTACGCTGAGACAATGCGACTACTCTTCATCACGACCACTATCGCCACCGTGACGCTCGTAGGCTGTGCCACGCAGGTCGAACGTCCTCGCCCGCCGCTCTCGATAGAGCGCCCCTGTTGTCGATCCGTCGAGCGCGCGCCGAGCCGGAATGCGATTGTCCAGACAGCGGCCAAACTCGTCGGCGCCAAAACCATCGAGAGCAACGGCCGGCGCATTGCTTACGATTGCGCAGGGGTGACTCGTGCGGTGTTTCTCAGGCACGGGATCGATCTGTACGGCAGCAGCGAGAACGATCCTGAAGCAAACGGCGTCCGCCTCATCTATGCGCACATAGAGCAACAGGGCACATTTCACCAGGGCCCGGTCGCTCACCCAGGCGATCTCATCTTCTTCAACGACACATGGGACTACAACGGTGATGGCAAGGCAAACGACCCGCTGACGCACGTGGGGATTGTCGAACGGCAGGAGTCCGATGGCACAGTGGTCTTCATCAGCCGCGTAGCCGGTGCAGTTGAACGCTACCACATGAATCTCGGCTTGCCCCACGTCCACAGGACTGTCAACGGGCGCGTCCTCAACGACTACATCAGGCGGAAAGAAGTCGGTGGCCCAGCCGATACCGGCCATCTCACAGGAGAACTCTTCGCCATATTCGGAACCAGGGTCGGCCTCTAATGCAGCGGCAGCAGCCTCAACATCAGCGTCATCTTCGCCATCGGCTGCTAGGCCTGCGCCGGAAACTCCTGGCACTGCACCTGGTGCTCATTGCAGCAGAACAGAAAACCTACGAGCACATCCATGGGCGCATCGGCTCAACAGAGCAGTTGCTCGAACTGATGCTGAAGGATCCTTGGTTCATCTGGCTGCATCCCGTGTCGGACATTCTGGTCCGGATCGACTATCTGCTGAACGACGAGGCCTTCGATATCACAGAGGAGAACATCGACCACCTGTTCAACGAAGCCCGTCTCCTGCTACGCCCGTCAATCTCGGGCGACGGATTCGAACGTGCCTACTACGAAGCTCTCAATCGGGCTCCTGATGTGCTGCTCGCTCACTTCCACGTCACGCGTACCTTGCTGGCAAAAGCCGCGTAACTCCATCCAGCACGACCCCGGTCTGTCTGGTTCATCTGGTTAATCTGGTTAATCTGGTTTGTTTTGTTTATCCGGTTGATTTGGTTCATCTGATCAGTCTGGTTCAACCAAATAAACAAGACAAACCAAACAAACCAAATAACAGTCTTCTTACACCGACGATTTTTTCTACAGTCTGCTACAGTACAAGAATGAATGTGCCGATATTCACGTAGCAACAGGAAGCGACCTCCTGACTAAATTTTATTTATAGCGGCCACCATTTTAAAAATAACCTGCTAAAGTAATTTCATGGCGTCCGTATCACAGAAGAACTCGATCAAGAAGTCCTCCCTTCTCCGCGAGAAAATCCTCGACGTGAGGGGTAGCCTCTTGAGTCTTCACAAGGCCCTCATCCTGGCAGAACAAGTCACCTACGAACGCATCAATGGCCGCGTCGAGTCAACCAGCGAGCTGCTGCATTTGGTGTTGAACGATCCTTGGTTTACCTGGCTTCACCCCATATCGCAGCTGATTGTTCGCATCGATGAACTCTTGGATGACAAGTTCGAGCTATCGCTTGTTGAGGTGGAACACTTTCTGATAGAAGCCCGATCCCTCATCCGTCCTTCAGAGGAAGGAGACGGTTTCGAACGGAGTTATTACGAAGCCCTTCAGCGGGAACCCGACGTGATCTTCGCCCACGTCGAAGTGAAGCGACTCCTGACCAAGATCGCCGCATAACGTCTTGAGCCACTCACGTCTCTCCAACCCCTTGTAACCGTTCCAGCCTTCTTCAGAAACAATGCCCAGCAGCTCGAGAGCTTACGTCTCATCGCCACGTCCCTAGCAGGATGCTCAAACTGGTTTGTTTTGTTTATCTGGTTTGTTTTGTTTATCTGGTTGATTTGGTTCATCTGGTTAGTTTCGTTTAACCAAACAAACGAGAGAAACCAGACAAACCAAATAATGGTCTTCTTGCACTGGCGGGCTTTTTCAGCAAACTGCCAATCAAAGAATCAAGTTTTTCTTGCCTGTACCGATACTTACAAGTAGCCTCATCTACGGAGATTATGACGATGCAGCCACGATGCCGCCTGCGAGTTCCCGTCGGCTACCCAGCCAGTATCCAAAGCGATACCGGAAACGGAGAAGGGGTCTTACTCGACCTCTCGCCCGCCGGCTGCAGAATGCGTAGCGACATCGTGATGAATGCGGGAGCCTATCTCGCACTGCGGATTGCTGTTGCGCAAGAACCAACCCCCTTGGCCGTGGAAGTCTCGGTGGTTCGCTGGTGTAAAGACGGCCACTTCGGAGTGGAGTTTCTTCGATACAGTCAGGGAGATCGTGAACGAGTCACACATCTTGTAGAGACCCTGCCACCGTCGGCAATACCACCCCCCCCTGTTTACGCAACATCGACGCTCAGCGCTGTCGGATCGTAAAACGTAAAACGTGAAACGCGAGAATGGCCCGATCCGAAGTTCGGCGTTCAAATCGCCGAACTGATTCCCGCACAATCTCTCTCACATTCCTACAAACACGAAGGCGACCGTCCCAGATGGTCCGATCGCCTCGTTTCGAATTGCCCGCGCGACGTTATCGGTTAGTTCTTTTCCTGTTTGTCTCCATCTTCGTGCTTGTCCTTATCTCCATGCTTCTCCCGATCTTTGTGCTTCCCGCGATCTCCGTGTTTTTCGCCATCCTCATGCTTGTCCCGGTGCTTGCCACGACCCTTATGCTCACCATCTTTCCGGTGCTCTCCGCTCTTGCCCCTCTCGCGATGCTCTTTGTTCATCTTGCCATGCTTCTCTTTGTGTCCTTCGCCCTTGGGCGCTTCCATCGATGGAGCAGGAGCGGTTGCCGGAGCTGTGACCTGAGGAGCCGGGTCTGTTGGAGCCGGAACCGATTCCGGCGCTTGCGCCAAGGCACTTGTAAAAGCGTACAACACTGCAACGGCCGTCAATGAAGCCACAGTTCTGGTCATGCTGATCCTCCTTGAAGTCAGATTTGAATGTTGAGATGACATCATCCTCACCATAGCAAGGCCGATGCCACAGCAAGAAGAAAAAACAACTATTTCCCCATGAAAATTGAGGGTGATGCCTGGCTTTTGACCGATCTACGACGAAGCTGGGGCACTATGGCTGGTTTTCCCTCCATTCTGCCGCAGACCCGTCGGAGCGATTCCCCCTGTAGATTTGGAGTCAACAAAACCTCGCACCCTGCGTTGGCCTCAATAGACAAAATGAGCCGGCGCGCGGGCCTGCTATGCTTACTAAGTAGACCGAACCCATTTCCAACTAAGGAGGCACCGATGAAGGGACGACACTGGATTACATTCGTCAGTCTGGCGCTCACCTTCGTGGCAGTACAGCAACCCGCCTTGGCGCAGAACGGCGATGCAGGGGGAGGAGAGGTGCGGGAAGACCGCCGCGACCTGCGTCAAGACATTCGGGATGATCGCCGCGACATCCGCGAGGACCGCAATGAGCTACGGGGTGATCGACGAGATCTCCGGCAGGATGTTCAATCAGGAGCGGGACCGGGACAGATTGCGCAAGATCGGCGAGACATTCGCCAAGACCGGCAGGATCTCAGGAAAGATCATCGTGATCTCCGGCATGATCGCCAAGACAGGCGTGGAGACCGGCAAGACCTACGGCACGACATGGCAGGCCGCAAAGGCCACAGCCGTTAAGTATTTATGGGCAAGAGAAGCCGGCAACAACTTCAGTTGTTGCCGGCTTTGTTTTAGAAAGAAAGCTGTACTGACTCAGGTGTTCAGGCTACGGACCTTACCCCCTAAAACCCTTCAGTCTATTTACCTGAGTCCGGCACAATCCGTTACATCCGCCCTTCATCCAGCTCAATCACATCAGCCCAAGTGGAGACAGGCGGGAGGGAACTGAGCAGCACCGCGCGCTTCGTCGCGATGTCTTGAATGCGCCCCTGAAACCGTTGCCTCGCCGCATCGTCTTTTGGACCGGATGACAGAAGACCCTGCGACCATTGTGTGATTTCTTCCTCCGATGGTTTTCGACTGTTGGCCTTTACCCAGGCAAGTAATACCTCATCCGCTCCACCTGCCAACACCCGCTGCTCAAAGGCCTTCGGATCGATCTGCAGAAAATCGATCAGGTACTTATCGAATCCCACCGTGATGTAGTTGTAGTCCTGAATCGCGCCCGCGTTCCGCAGCCGAATCTTATCGATAAACCTCCCGAGGTGGGCAATGCCACCGAGCAGGGCTTTGGGACTGCGGGGATACGTTTGAGTTGTCATCGCATCTGGCTCTGCTGAGTGCCCTGAGGCTTATCAGAATTCTCCTGCCGGTAGTTAGCTGGCTTTCCTTACTTCTTCCTTCAATCGCTCGGCAATCCACATCTTGATAATCGATTGCCTCGTTACCCCAAGACGGCTTGCCTGGGCATCCAGCGAATCGATGATCCAATTGGGAAAATCGACGTTCACGCGTCTCTGCTCATGCCCGGGGCGACGGGTCTTCGAGAGGGCAAGATGAGGTGTGATATCCTTCCCCTCATCGAACATCTTTTCGAGAATCTTCGCTTTCATAGTACAGTTCCCTCTCTTCTTTTCTGGATCTTCGGACTGAAATCAACCGTATGCTTCCCTTCCGATAGGTGAAAAAGGCCGACCATAGCTTTTGACTAAGGGCTGCAATGAGAACGTATCGAGGTTCGTCTTCTGTTCTCGCTGTGATTTCGAGCCGGTCCTCATCCTCCCACAGTTGTTGCGCCTCCACAAAATCAATTCCATGTTTCCCAAAGTTGGCCTTGCTCTTCGAAGTATCAAACTCGAAATTCATCTTGGTATGGAAATTATACCGGCATGGATCCTTCTGTCAATCAAGGAAGGATTCGATCGCCCGGACGCATCTGTCAGCTACAGTTGCTCGGCCTCTCGGGGCTCCACGCGCCCGTCTCGCTTGGCGTCTCCACAGTTTCGTAACGAGCCTCCATGAATCATGCGCGCCAGCCGCGCCTCGATGGGTCCCCGTTCCTCCGGTGAGGTCGCGCGGCAGCATGCCAGCGGGCGAAGTAAATGAATGGCTATGGAACTCGCGGCACGGAAATGGGAACATTCTGAATGGTTGCTGACTGTTCCTCGAATCAGGCGTCAGGAAAATCAGGATACTCTATTTCATCATCCCATCATCAGGCCAATCTGTCGTGCCATCTAAAAGCTGGATCATTGCTTTCGAAATTGCGTCATGTAACAAAGCTGAATCATCAATATCCATGTGTGTTGTGTCTCTGACTTCATGATTGCCGACTAACGGATGTTGGCCATCTATATCCTGCCTGACCTCTCTGGCTCCATAAGGTTGACCACCATCTTGCCACCAACTACGTATACTCCCGCCAACAGGATAATTATCTTCGTGAGCAGACTGCTCACGACTTTTCAATCCTTCTGCACTCCACTGATAGGAAAACATTGGATCTAGTAATCCAATATACGTAGATCGAACGCTCGTGGCTCGTGATAGACGGCAAGCCGTCCAAGCACCGTAGCTGTGTCCGAGCAAAACTAGGCGTTGAGGGCTTAAGCGACTAATCTCCTCTGCTAAATCCCCATAATCTGGCTCATCACCCATGCCATCGTTGGAACTTGTTGACCATTTGCGATAAAGAACACTTTCGTCGCGCACGCCGCTTGAGACTAAATCACGCGCCAAACGATCTCTTAATTTTTGCATTCCGATAGGACCGATCCCCTTACGTTCCCAATCTTTTGCAAGTTGCCTCTTGATGTCTTCGGGATCCACTCCAAGGAGTTGCGCGTGTTGAGTAATTTCTTGAAGAAAGCGCTTATCTTCGAGAAGCCTGCTTGAAAACTGATAACCACTGATACAAACAATCACCAACTGATTAGGATCAGGCTTGACAAATTCTTCCATAACAATCCTTTGCTCTGTAATGGTAACACCAGACACAATCCGGCATTTTCCCAGAACTCAGCAGTTACGCAGTAGCCTTTGCACCGCTGTGCTGTTGAGACGAAGCGAAGTGTCGTCTCAAAGTGGAGCTACGGGGCAAATCAATGGTTCCTGGAACCTTTTTCAGCCCTACGCCCCGACAGCGCCTCGAAGATGAAGCCCTCAAGGCGAGCGTAATTGAGCTCTTGCGTGAGGGCTAGGAGTTCCTGGCTAAGCGCGTGCAGTTCCACAACGGTCGGGATTGGAAGCCAACGGTGGCTGCCGTCGCGGCGCTTGGCCTCGCCGTCGAGTTCTTGCGCCCATACACTGTGGACGTATTCATTCCGTTTCTCTGTCGCACGACGACAGCGCTCCACAAACGCTTGGACCTTCAGGAGTGCTTGGCCTTCGCCAAGCCGTTGCTTCGCATGTTTGCGAACACGTTCGCGAAGCAGTGAAGCACCATCGAAGGCCGTGGCATCAAGCGCTTCGTTGACTTCAACCCCCGCAAAGGTCTTGATCGTCATGCGCAAGATATGGCTGAGATGCTCATGCCGTAGAGCCACTTCGCCAAACGCGGCAAGAAGGCCGGGATCCTCCGGGACGTGGAACATCATCATCGTTGCCATACATCCTCACTCTGTTGCACGACTTGGCGTAAAATTATGGGGGCTGGCTCCTTTGTTCTCCTTGCTAAAGAGATTCCAGAAACGCTCCTGCGTCCGTAGACTTCAACTCGGCCCAAGTCATTTCTCGCGCTATCCTCCAATTTTCATGCTTCGCCCAAGGCAACTCCGACTCCTCTAGCTTCTCATAAGGTTTTAGAGCCTTATACTTTGCTCCCTTTACCAATTTGATAGCACGATCTGACAAGTAATTTTCAATTGCCCTTAGCTGTGTTAAGCAAACCTTAAAGCCAAGTCGACCGCACGAATCTGCGAAACCCTTTCTTCTTGCTGCTGGCTCGCTCTCTGCCGACGATCTCTCGCTATCAACGATGGCTGCCACATTTGGTGTAATTCGCTGCAACTCAGCAAGTTCAACTTCCATGTTAGCCGTCGCAAGCTGGTCACCGCCTAGTGGCAATATAACAACTTGGTGATCTTTATTTATCATCCTCAAAAACTGTTGAACAGTTCTGACATCTGTAACTCCTTCAACAAGAAGAATCTGCGAGCATCCCAACTCCTTGAAGCTAGAGAAACTCAATTCCCCCACGAACTCGGCATAATTTGGGGTCTGCTCAAACAATGTGCACTGAACCTCGTCATTCCGCCGCTTGAGGGAATAGATGCGATCTCCCACGGTTCGTGCTAAGCCAATCGAGTGCGTGGCAAACACAACCCCCTCCTTCGCGTATGAAGCCAAGCTCGTCAGAAAATCGACCTGCAAGGATGGATGCAAGTTAAGCTCTGGCTCATCAAGGAAGATATATTCCGGCTTCCGAAATGCAGCACTGCCAAAAACAAGAATAAACTGAGCCAGACCTGCTCCAAGCTCTCGCAACTTGTACGGCTTACCATTTACAGCAACCTGAAGCGTGTTCAGTCTCTGCGAAGCAGCTATTTCCAGTTTCCTGAAGCCAAAAATTCGCCGAATGTCTTCGGTAACACTTTCTACTGCAAGGGCAGCGGCTTTGTTCTCACCAGTCTTCCACTCATGCCACGTGTTAATAAATTCTGTTCCGACTGAAACATCGTAATATCGTGTAGCACCTGCGTTCAGAGCATTACGAAAAGGCCCAATATAGATACTGTTATAGACCTCTCTCATCGTTGCTTGAAACTCGATAGTCTCAAGCGTACGAGGTTCACCTGAGCCATGGATATAACCATTCTCTTTTATCCCGTACGATCCTCTTTGCAGTGGAAGAGTGTTAAGAGCTGGCTCAAACTTGAAGCTCGGGATAAAACTACTTAGTCTGTTCCAAGTAATAGTGGCAGAACTAATTCTCGGCACACCTCCTTGGTAATCTGACCTCAGGAAGTGACCGATCTCCACAACCATTGGCCTGTCGTTCGCATCTGAAAAAACCTCTTGTTGGTCATAGACTTCATGGAATTGAGCTCCCACTATTCCTCCCTGGAGAGCCTCTAGGATATTGTTCTGGTTGCTCAGAGCATTCCACACTTCCCTGAGTTCATAGAACAGCTTTAATAGCGAAGACTTCCCCGAATTATTCGGGCCTACAAGCGCAGTGAATCCCTTTCCCATCTCAATCTTAACCGGCGAAGCATCAGTGAAACACCGATAGTTCTTTATTGATATTGAGAGTCTTTCCATATCTAAAACTTCCTTAAGCGGAGAAATGCTCGGCTGGTCGAACAATCAGAAATATTAGCTGGGACCACAAGGCTACGTTCAGATTAGCCTTATGTCAACCCAGGCTCTTGTGTGCCAGGGCGCAGTGCGAAATTTTCCGAAGGAGCGGGGACTCACCGAGACTCAGGCAGAAGGAGAGGTGGAACTGACTGAGGTACTGCGGTCATATGCGGGTGGCGCGGCGAACTGGGCGCCCCACCGCGCGGAGCGGGGTCCCTACACCGGGCGGGGTGAGCGCGCGGGGGGCTGTTCGCCGTGACAGGACCCGCATATGACCGCAGCCGAAGGGATTCCAGAAGGCTTCCGCTCGGATGAGTCCGGAAGGGTCGCTCCGGGAGGCAAGGAAGCGACGAGCCCTGGCACACGCTGTAATTTAATTCGATGTAGCCGACCGGTCGGTCAGTTTATGAGACAGCTCTTTTAGCAGACCGATTTGCCTGAAGAAATTTGTCGATCCCCGCCGCCATCTTTCTTCCTTCGGCAATAGCCCAGACAATGAGCGAGGCGCCGCGCTTGGTGTCGCCGCCGACAAAGACACCGTCGAGGTTGGTCATGAAGTGTTCATCGGCGATCACTGCGCCACGGGCGTCGTACCTGACGCCGAGGCTGTCAAGGAGTCCATTCTTCACCGGGCCAGTGAAGCCCATCGCGAGAAGAATGAGATCTGCATCCATCTCGAAGTCGCTGTTTGGGATTGCCGTGAACTTGCCATTCTCGAACTTTACCCGATTGCCGTGAAGTTTTGTCACCTGGCCGTTGTGGCCGGTGAACTTCGTGGTTAAGATACTCCACTGCCTATCGCAGCCTTCTTCATGCGCATGCGAGGTGCGGAGCTGCATGGGCCAGAGCGGCCAGGGGGTTGAATCAGCACGAGTCGGTGGCGGCTCCGGGAGTAATTCAAACTGATGCGCCTCGACGCAGCCCTGTCGGTGCACCGTGCCAAGACAATCGGACCCGGTGTCGCCACCGCCGATGATGACGACGCGCTTGCCTTTTGCCATAATCGGCTCGCCCGTAACGGAAATTCCGGCGGTGCGCTTATTCTGTTGGGTCAGGTATTCCATCGCCAGATGCACGCCCTTGAGCTCACGGCCAGGAATCGGCAGCTCACGGGCCTGCTCCGCGCCCATGGAAAGGCCGACGGCATCGAACTGTTCTCGCAGTTGCTCGCCCGAGATGTCTTTCCCAATCGTCACACCGGTCTTGAACTCGACGCCCTCGGCTTTCATCTGCTCCAGCCGACGGTCGATGACCCATTTTTCCATTTTGAAATCGGGGATACCGTAACGCAGCAGCCCACCGATGCGATCGGACTTCTCGAAGAGGGTGACGCGATGCCCCGCGCGCGCCAATTGCTGCGCCGCTGCCATACCAGCCGGACCCGACCCGACAATGGCGACGGTCTTCCCTGTGTTGATGACGGGCATCATCGGTTCGACATAGCCTTCATTAAAGCCACGGTCGACGACGTTCCACTCGATGATGCGGATGGACACAGGGTCTTCGTTGATGCCGAGCACGCAAGCCCCTTCACAGGGCGCTGGGCAAAGCCGTCCGGTAAACTCAGGGAAATTATTCGTAGTGTGGAGCGCCTTGAGCGCGTCTTTCCAACGGCCACGATAGACGAGGTCGTTCCAGTCAGGAATCAAGTTTACAACCGGACAGCCGGTATTACCCTGGCAAAACGGCACACCGCAGTCCATGCAGCGGGCGCCCTGCGCCTTGAGCTTGTCTTCGGAGATGGGCTCATACATCTCCTTCCAATCGAGCACGCGCAGCTCAACCGGCTTCCGCTTGGGGCCCTCACGGGCATATTTCATGAAACCTTTGGGATCACCCATCTCTTTTAGTTCTGAGTTCTGAGTTCTGAGACCGTAACGACAGACCTTACTTCCGGCTTTACCCCTTTACCCCTTTATCCCTTGCTTACCCCTTCCCCGCCGCAGCCTTCTTCTTCCGTTCTTCCAAGACGCGCTTATAGTCCACCGGCATCACCTTCTCAAATTTCGGCAGCATCGACTCCCAGCTATCGAGAATGCGCTTCGCGCTCCTGCTGCCTGTATACATAAAATGCGATGTGATCATCTGATGCAGCGTCTTTTTGTCCTCCGCCGTCTTGACCTTTTCCAGTTCCACCATGCCGAAGTTGCAACGCGATTGGAACTTGTCGGATTCGTTCAGCACGAACGCCACACCGCCCGACATACCGGCTGCAAAGTTTCGTCCTGTGTGACCCAATACGACAACCACCCCGCCGGTCATGTACTCGCAGCCGTGATCGCCGGTCCCTTCGACGACCGCCCTGACGCCGCTGTTCCGCACGGCAAACCGCTCACCTGCCATGCCGTAGCAATAGGCTTCCCCTTGCGTCCCGCCATAGAGCGAGGTATTGCCGATGAGAATCGTTTCTTCCGGCACATAGAGCGCTTGCTTCGGGGGAAATACCACAATCTTGCCGCCGGAGAGTCCCTTGCCCAGATAGTCGTTCGACTCGCCTTCGAGGATGAGCGTGATGCCATGGGACAGGAATGCGCCGAACGACTGTCCGGCAGAGCCGGAGAACTTGATGGTGATGGTGTCCTCCGGCAATCCCTCAAGCCCATACTGTTTCGCCACGCGGCTGGAGAGCATCGTCCCGACCGTGCGGTTCACATTTCTGATCGGCAGATCGAGAGAGACCTTCTCTTTCCTCTCCAACGCCGGCTTACACAGCTCAATCAGCTTGTTATCGAGCACATCTGCGAGACCATGATCCTGCTTCTGCACGCAGTAGCGGGCGATCTCCGGCCCGACATCCGGTGCTTTCAACAGCGGCGTGAGGTCCAATCCCTTGGCCTTCCAATGGTCAACAGCCTTGTGTACTTTCAATTTATCCACACGCCCGACCATCTCGTTGACGGTTCGGAAGCCCAGTTTGGCCATGATCTGGCGCAGTTCCTCCGCGACGAAGAAAAAGAAATTCACGAGATGTTCCGGTTGCCCGACAAATTTCTTTCGCAAGGCCGGATCCTGAGTCGCAATGCCGACGGGACAGGTATTGAGGTGGCACTTCCGCATCATGATGCAGCCTTCGACAATCAAGGGCGCGGTCGCAAACCCGAACTCCTCGGCGCCCAATAAGGTAGCGATCGCCACGTCGCGCCCGGTTTTCATCTGCCCGTCGGTCTCGACCCGGATACGACCCCGCAGATCGTTCAGCACCAACGTTTGATGTGTCTCGGCCAGACCTAATTCCCATGGGACTCCCGCGTACTTGATGGATGAGAGTGGAGAGGCGCCTGTGCCGCCTGAGTCGCCGCTGATGAGCACCTTGTCCGCATAGGCCTTGGCCACCCCGGCCGCAATCGTACCGACGCCCACTTCCGACACGAGCTTGACCGACACCGCCGCGTCAGGACTGGAGTTTTTCAAATCAAAAATGAGTTGCGCCAGATCTTCGATAGAATAGATGTCGTGGTGCGGAGGCGGAGAAATGAGTTGCACGCCGGGCGTCGCATAGCGAAACTTCGCTATGTTCTCATCGACCTTGTGCCCCGGCAATTGCCCGCCCTCGCCCGGCTTTGCCCCCTGCGCCATCTTGATCTGCAGTTCTCTCGCATTCACCAAGTAGTGGCTCGTGACACCGAACCGCGCCGACGCCACCTGCTTGATGTAGCTGTTCTTCGAGTCGCCGTTCGGCAGTGGAATGAATCGAGCAGGGTCTTCTCCGCCCTCGCCGGTATTGCTCTTGGCGCCCAGGCGGTTCATCGCGATGGCCAGCGTTTCGTGCGCTTCCTTGCTGATCGAACCGAACGACATCGCGCCGGTCGTGAACCGCTTGACGATCTCCTTCGCCGATTCCACTTCCTCGACCGGAATCGCTTCAGGCAGGAACTTGAACTCAAGCAGCCCGCGGAGGTTTGCACGCCGCTTGCTCTCGTCGTTCACCAGTTGGGAAAACTCGGCAAAGGTCTTGGGGTCGTTGGCCTTCGTCGCATGCTGCAACTTATAAATTGTGTCCGGATTCCAGTTATGATGCTCGCCCTGGATGCGGTAGTGGACCTCCCCGCCAAAATCGAGTTGCCGTATCGGCGCCGGTTCATAGGCCAGGCGATGGCGTCGAAGCGTCTCTTCCCCGACTTCCAATATGCCGATTCCTTCCACGCGCGACGGCGTCCCGGTGAAGTACCGGCCGATCAGTTCACGATTCAATCCGATGGCCTCGAAGATCTGTGCGCCGCAGTAGGATTGCACGGTCGAGATGCCCATCTTCGAGAAGATCTTGAGCAACCCCTTATTGATCGCCTTGATGAACTTGCCTTCTGCCGTCTGCGCGTCCAGCCCCTCGGGAAAGTAGCTCTCGCGATCCAGGTCAACGATGGTCTCGAAAGCAAGATACGGATTCACAGACCCGGCGCCATAGCCGATCAGACAGGCAAAGTGGTGCACGTCGCGCGGCTCGCCAGTCTCCACGATGAGGCCGACTTCCGTCCTCGTGCAGTCGCGCACAAGATGATGGTGGACAGACGCAATGCCGAGCAGGCTTGGAATCGGCGCCCATTCTTCGTTCACCCCGCGATCGCTCAGGATCAGAAACTTGAAGCCATCTTTAATCGCCTGGGAAGCCTGCCGACAGAGATCGTCCACTGCTTCTCCAAGCCCCTCCGGCCCCTCGGCTACACGAAAGAGCATCTTGAGCGTCTTGCTCTTAAAATGCGGATCGGCGATTTCACGGATCTTCTGGAGCTCAGCATTGGTCAAAATCGGCTGCTTGACCCTGATGCGCCGGCAGGACTCCGGATTTTCGTCCATCAGATTCGGCTTGGGTCCGATGCTGGTCGTCAGCGACATCACCAGTTCTTCACGGATCGGATCGATCGGCGGATTGGTCACCTGGGCGAACAGCTGTTTGAAATATTTGAAGAGCAGTTGTGGCCGGTCGGACAACACCGCTAACGGCGTATCCGTGCCCATCGAAGAAGTCGCCTCCTGCCCCTCCACCACCATGGGAGTGATGACCATCTTCAACTCTTCGATGGTATAGCTGAAGGCCTGCTGGCGCTGGCGAAGCGTCAGATGGTCCGGCTGCGGCACATTGCTCGGATCGGGTAGCTCATCGAGCGAAATCCGGAATTCCGTGACCCAGGACCGATACGGCTTGCGGCTGACGATCTCCGCCTTCACTTCCTCGTCATCGATGATGCGCCCTTGCACGGTATCGACCATGAACATCCGGCCAGGCATGAGGCGCCCCTTCTGCCTGATCTTCCGGATATCCATCGGCAGCACACCCGCTTCCGATGCCAAAATCACCAGGCCGTCCGTCGTCACTTGATAGCGACAGGGACGTAGCCCGTTGCGATCGAGCGTCGCGCCGATGAACTTGCCGTCGGTAAAACAGACTGCCGCCGGACCGTCCCAGGGTTCCTGCATCGCCGCGTGATACTCATAGAACCCTCGCCGATCCAGATCCATTTGCGGATTTGCGACCCAGGGCTCGGGAATCAGCATCATCATCGCGTGTGGGAGAGAACGGCCCCCCATGGTGAGGAATTCCACGGCATTGTCCAAACAAGCAGAGTCGCTCTGCTGCTCGGAGACGATCGGATAGAGCTTGGCCAGATCCTGGCCGAACAGATCGGAGTTGAGCCGGCCTTGTCGGGCACGCATCCAATTCACATTGCCCTTGAGCGTGTTGATCTCGCCGTTATGGCAAATGTAGCGATAGGGGTGCGCCAAGGGCCAGGTGGGGAACGTGTTCGTACTGAACCGGGAATGCACGAGGGCCAGCGCACTCATCAATCGCTCATCCTTCAAGTCCTGGTAGTACGCAGACATCTGATGCGGAAGCAACAGGCCCTTGTACACGATGGTGTTCGCCGACAGGCTTGAGATGTAGAAGTAGTCCCGTCCTTGAATCGCCGATTCGCGAACGGCTGTTTCCACCCGCTTGCGAATGACATAGAGCTTGCGTTCAAACTGCCCTTCATTGAGGATATCGCGGGCGATGAACACCTGCCGCATGAAGGGTTCGGTGCTGCGCGCCACGGGGCCGATCGCATCGCTCTTGACAGGCACATCGCGCCAACCAAGAAGACGTGCGCCCTCCTCGCCGATAATTCTGGAAAAGAGCGCTTCACATTGCTGTCGCGCATCGGCCTGGGGCGGAAGAAACGTCATCCCGACGCCATACTCCCCGGCATTGGGCAGCGCAACCCCCACATCGCCGGCCGCACGCTTGAGGAATTCGTGTGGGACTTGCAGCAGAATCCCGGCGCCGTCCCCTGTGCAAGGGTCACAGCCCTGCGCCCCTCGATGACTCAGATTCTCAAGAATCTGGAGCCCCTGTTGAACAATGGTATGGGATTTCTGGCCCTTGATATTGACGATAAAACCGATCCCGCAGGAGTCCTTCTCCTGTTCAGGGTCGTAAAGGCCTTGCTTCGGCGGAAACCCGGGGATGCTCATCGTTCGTATCTCATTAAAAATGTAGGCATGGATGTTACCAGCCCGGATTACTCATGAATGCCGTCGCGAGTCGCTTGAGACCGAAGCCCGACGGGGCTTCTCGCAAGTAAGGCCGACGGAGGCGTACTGGTAGTCCGTCGAGGAGGCCGAACGAGAAAAGCCCCGCCGGGCGAGAGGATCGAGCGACGCAGCAGGTATTCATGAATAGTCCGGGCTAGACCGAGGCTATACCAGGGAGGCAATCGGGATGGCTAACCCCGTCACTCACAAGGCAAATTCCGTTCATTTCTATTCCCCTCACCTTAATAGAAGCACGATTCTTCTGTCAAGATTCCCCCTCGCACAGAGGGCCCATGCCTGCATGCCCCCCAAAGGGGTAGCTGGCTTGACTTTGTTTCCTTCTCTGCCCTACCATCCGCCCCATGCCCCAAAGCCCAATTACCCCCACTATCAACAGCATGGCGGACGTCTGGGAGGCGTACCGCGATGAGCTGGAGGGGATGGAGCGCCAGGCTCGAACAAATCTCGACTCCAGTGTGGCACTCGTCAATACCGTCGCCGCCCATATTCTTAACAGCGGCGGGAAAAGAATCAGACCATTTTTGCTGCTGCTCTCTGCCCGCCTCTGCGGTTATACCGGTCGCGACCATCACCAACTCGCCAGCCTGGTGGAGTTCATTCATACTGCGTCGCTGCTCCATGACGATGTGGTCGACGAAGCCGATATCCGCCGGGGACGGCGAACCGCCCGAAAAGTCTGGGGCAACCAAATCAGTATCCTCGTCGGCGACTACCTCTACTCCAAAGCCTTCTGCCAGGTCGTCGACTTCCATCACCATGGGATTAATGAAGTGCTCGGCGAAGCCTGCAAGAAGATGGCGGAAGGCGAAGTGCTTCAGCTCTATTACAACGGCAACCCCTCCATGTCGGAAGCGGAATATCTCAAGATTGTCGAATACAAAACGGCCGGCTTGATTTCCGCCGCTTGCCGCATGGGCGCCATGCTCGCGGATGCCTCAGAGGCCAAGCAGGATGCCCTCTTCCGGTTCGGCCTGCATCTTGGGATCGCCTTCCAAGTAGCCGACGATACGCTCGACTACACCGCCAACGGCGAACACTTGGGCAAGTCGCTGGGGCAGGATCTCCGCCAAGGCAAAGCAACTCTGCCGCTCTTACATCTTCTGCATCATTGTTCTGAGCAGGACCGGCAAATGATCGTCGACCGTATGGAAAGCAGAACCCTGACAGAAGAAGACCTTGGGCGGTTCATCCACTTGATGGATAAAATGGGCTCGATTACCTATGCCATGGACCGTGCAAAATCCTACATCGCTGCAGCCCAACGAGACCTCGACCAGTTCGAAGACAGTACGGCCAAACGCGCCCTCTCGGTGACCGCCGACTATATGGTCACACGCGATCGATAACCTTTTCTTCTGCGTGTCCACGCCACCGGGGCGTCGGAGGGCACCGCGCAGCGGTAAAGGTTCCACCCCTCATGTCGTTGCACCGCAACGGCCCCAACCACTTACGGAGTAAAGGACTTCGCTATGTCGACAATCATTCCATTTCATGGCATGCGGTACGATGCGACGGCTGTCGGAGACGTCAAACAGGTCGTGGCGCCGCCCTACGACATCATCGATGCAGCAGGACAAAAGGCTTTCCACGATCGCCATCCACAGAACATCATTCGACTCGAATTGGGGCTCGATCAACCAGGCGATGGTCCGACTCAGAATCGATATATCCGTGCCGCATCGACCCTTCGAGACTGGCTGAAGAGCGGAGCACTAAAATGCGATGCGCAGCCCACCCTCTACTACCATACAATTGAATACTTACCACCCTATGCTCTAGCCGGCTCACCGACGAAAACTCTCAAGGGCTTTCTCGCCACCGTCAAACTGGAAGCCCTCGACTCCGGACATATCTACCCGCATGAGAATACACGCTCGGCCGCCAAAACAGATCGGCTGAATCTCCTCGAAGCCTGCAAGACGAACTTCAGCCCCATTTGGTCCCTCTACTCCGACCCGCAAGGAACGGTGATGGGCCTGCTGGAAGGAGCCATTAAGGGGAAGCCGGCTTCGATCGACTTTCGCGACGATGTGGGGTTCCGGCAGCAACTCTGGGCTGTGACGGATCCGGCTGTACTAAAGCAGGCAGTCGACACCTTGCGCAGTAAACCGTTATTTATCGCTGATGGCCACCATCGCTACGAGACCGCGTTGAACTATCAGAAGATCCGCCGGCAGCAGGCCGGATCGCCTGTCGGTCAGCAGTCCTACGACGCGGTCCTGATGCTGTTGACTTCCCTAGAAGACCCTGGCTTAACCGTGCTTCCAACACATCGGGTCACAACCACAACCTTGCCTCCCTATGACCATGTGCAATCATTGTTAGGCGCCACATTCGACCTGCAAGAGTTTCCGTTCACTGTTGCTACGCAGGCGGCCACTCGCACAAAATTTATCGAGGCCTTAAGAACTCACGGTCATCTGGTTCCGATGTTCGGCCTGGCGTTGAAGGGCGATAGCCGCTACGTCACCCTGAGCTTGAAACCGGCCTACCGTCCTCCTGCTCAAGCCTCTCCTCGCGCCAAGCTCGATGTGTCGCTACTCCAACAACTCGTCGTCGCGGCACTCTGTCCGACGCCACAGGAACAGGAGGCCATCCTCTATACGAAGGATGATCATGAAGCCCTGGATTGGGTGGCGAAGGGCACGGGAACGGGCGCCTTGCTGCTCAACGCGACAAAAGTCAGCGAAGTGCAAGCCGTCGCAACGGCTGGAGAACGCATGCCCCACAAGTCGACGTACTTCTTCCCGAAACCGCTGACGGGCTTGGTGATGAATCTAATGGAGTAGCAGTGGGAGAGTGAGGACGATTCCCCTGCTCGCGGAGCCCCCACGATAAAAGGGTGGTCGCTCGATGCGCGCAGTCGGAATCATCCTCACCCTCCCACGAAATGGAGGCGAAGATGAAGGCGAAACTCCTCATCGTCGACGACGATCCCGATATTGCCACGATGCTGGAGGACCGTCTGCAGGCCTCCGACTATGGAACCGTGCTCGCGCGCGATGGGGTCGAGGCACTCGAGATGGTCGAGCAGGAAGCGCCTCACCTCATGTTGCTCGATCTGGATATGCCGCGCCTGACCGGCCTTGAGGTCCTCAAGCGACTCCCGAAAGTCAGACTAGCCGAAGATCTCCCTGTCATTGTCATGACTGCCCATGCCTCGATCGATGCCGCGGTCGAGGCGATGAAAACCGGCGCCTACGATTTCCTGACCAAGCCGTTGGATAAAGATCACCTGCTCCTCGTGATCGGCAAAGCCTTGGAGCGCGATACCCTTAAACGGCAGGTCGCCTGCCTCAAGTCAGAAGTCGACAGCCGCTACGCCTCGATTGTAGGCATGAGCGAAAAGATCCGTGGAGTGATGGAGTCGGCCCGACGCGCCGCGAAGTCCGATGCCAGCGTCTTACTGCTGGGGGAGAGCGGCACGGGCAAGGAGCTTTTCGCCCGTTCCATCCACCAGTGGAGTCTGCGTCATGCCATGCCGTTGGTGGTCATCAACTGTGTCGCCCTCACGGAAACGCTGCTCGAAAACGAACTCTTCGGGCATGAACGCGGCGCCTTCACCGGCGCGGATCGCCTGCAAAAGGGCAAACTGGAGATGGCGGATGGAGGCACGATCTTCCTGGACGAGATCGGCGACATGTCGCTCCCGCTGCAAGCCAAACTGCTGCGCGTACTCCAAGATAGGGAATTCCATCGAGTCGGCGGCACACGCCTTGTGTCGATCAATATTCGGATCATCGCCGCGACGAACAAGAATCTCCGACTGGCCGTGAAGACCGGTGAGTTTCGCGAGGATCTTTTTTTCCGTTTGAACGTCATCAGCCTGACGCTCCCTCCGCTCCGCGAACGGTCCAATGACCTCCCTGCCCTGGCCATGTTTTTCTTGAACCGGCATGCCAGGGAAGCAAAACGTCCCGGCATCATGTTCAGCCCTGCGGCAATGGAGGCGATGGGCCGGTACCATTGGCCTGGCAACATTCGCGAATTGGAAAACGTCGTCGCACGGGCCGTCGTCTTGAACCAGTCGGACACCATCAATCCGGATATGCTGTCGTTGGATAGCCTAGACCGCACTTCACCGGGCGAACGCCACCCCCCTTGCTCTCTCCCGTACCATGAGGCAATGGACCAACATAGCCGTTACATTATCGAGCAAGCCATTGAAGAAGCGGAGGGCAATCAGACAAAGGCAGCAGACCGCCTCAAGCTCCAACGCACGTACCTGGCCCGCTTGATTAAGCGACTGAAGGGGAAAGAGGGGCCAAATTAATTGCAGCCGCACGAGACAGGGGATGGTTGATCTGGATCGTCTGGTCTATCCGGTCTATCCAGTTAAACCAAACAAACGAGACAGACCAAACAAACCAAATGAACGAGAGAGCATCCTGCTACGCAGGCAACTGTCTTGCTGCCAGAGTGATCAAACCGGCTGATGCATCCTGTTCGGCTTGTGCGTAGCGTTCCGGCGTCCCGATGTCTGACCAGTACCCTTCACAGTCATACCCGAGCACCGTTTCCCCCCGCTCAATCGCCGCCACATAGGGATCGATAATCGTCGAAGCCACGCCCTTCGGCACATCGCGCAGAAGCCGTGGACGGAGCACATGGATCCCGGCAAACATGCGAGGTTGAGTCGGCGCCTGATCCGTGCGTCCACGCCCGGTGATCCGCACGATGCGGTTGTCAGAATCCATTTCCACCAGACCCCACCGTGCCGCCTCAGGGTCTTTGCGCAGAACCAGCGTCGCCACGGCGTCTCGCTGCCGATGAAACTCGTACAACGCGCCGAGATCGATGTCCACGAGGGTATCGCCGTTGAGCACTAACACCGGCTCACCGGAAAAATACGGCTCTGCCTGCTTGAGTCCGCCTCCCGTGCCCAAGATCGTCGGCTCGCGCGAATAGATTATCCGCAACCCGTACCGCGAGCCGTTGCCGAGCGCTTGCTCGATCATCGGTCCAAGGTGGTGCAGATTGATCACCACATCATGGAACCCATGCCGCTTCAGCAACAAAAGATTCCAGACAATGAGCGGTGTGCCGGCGATGGGAAGGAGCGGCTTCGGGATCGCGTTCGTGAGCGGTCTCAACCGAGTCCCCAAGCCCGCTGCAAGGATCATGGCTTTCATATAATGCCGTGAAACGTAAAAGGTGAAAGGTGAAAGGTTTTGAATTTCTGGTGATTCAGACTTGGCGTCTTACGTTTCACGTCTCACGTCTCACTTTTTACGTTTCACCTTTCACGCCTCATTGCAGTTCCGGTACGTAGAGGGTGAGATGCTTCCGGAGCGTTGCCAACTCTGGGTACTTCAGGAGGTTGCCTTTGACGTAGTTCAAGACACGCGGAATGTCGGCGAGGAAATTGGGATTACCTTTGACGCGATCGATATAGACGAATCGCCCCGCCGCTTTCAGGTTACGCTGGATGCTCGTGAAGTCGAACAGGCGGCGGAAGGCCTCCCGGTTGGTTCGCACCTCCTGATGCTTGGCCATCCGATCGAGGAAACGGTCGATCAAGCGGTCGATCAGTGACTCATCGAGTTCGATATAGGCGTCGCGCAGCAGCGAGGCAAGATCGTATGTCGCCGGCCCCAGCAGCGCATCCTGAAAATCGATCACACCCAGCCTCACGCCATCCACCATCAGGTTGCGGGAATGATAATCCCGGTGGACGAACACGCGCGGTTGGGCGGCGAGCGACTCGGCGATCTTCTCGAATTCGGCACGGATAGTCAGGTAATCGTCGGCGCACATCGGTTTCCCCTGCCTCGCTACGATCCCATATTCCAGAAAATGGTCAAACTCCCACATGAGGAGCGGCACATCGAAGCTCCGGTGAAACGCGAGACAATTCTGGTCAGCGAGTGAGGTTGCCTCCGATTGCATCTGCGCGAGGGCATCGACGGCCTGCATATAGCGCGCTTCCACGTTCGCCGCACTCGCCTTACGACAGGCTTCCGACAGGGTGAGATCCCCAAAGTCTTCAAGATAGAGCAGCCCTGCCGATTGATCGTAGTGATAGAGGCGAGGAACGGAGACCCCGGCTTTAGATAAATGGGAGAGGATGTTCAGAAACGGCAATTCGGCGACGTGATGAGCCGCCCCGCTGACGGCTTCTTCCGATTGCTTGAAGGCCTCCGGCTCGGCCAACTGCATGAGAATCATCGAACGAGCAGCGCCCCCGGTCAACTCGATGCGAAAGTACCGGCGGTTGGAAGCATCACCAGCCAAGGGCGTGAGTGATTTGAACTGTCCCTGAAGGGGAAGCAGCGCCTCGACCGTGGCCGCCACGAGGGCACGATCCGGCAAGGCCAGCGGCTGTTTCGGCGTAGCAGGATTCACAGTAGCCATAGGCTGCGCATTATACTGATGCGAGGAAAACTTGTCACTCCGAGAAGGAGCAGGGAGCGGCCAGGTGCCCTTCTTGCTCGCAGAACGCGCACGATAAGAATGTGCTCGTTCGATGCGCGCAGTACGGGCAGCCTGGGCCACTCCGTTAAAGAGAGGTAAAGAGAATTGGAAAGCCTTCGTTATGCGGGAGCACTCAGGACAGGCCATCGAGCCAAATGAACTAGTACGCTCTTCAAGATGGCTGCGGCTCTGTGGGATCGGTGGATTCGGATCGGGCCTGCAGCGCGATCGGTTCAGTCTCGGGTGTGATACGCCCGACATCGAGAAGGATGGCGACCAGCATGTCGCTCAAGACGTTCACGCCAGAGCGGGCCCGGGCGATGATCCAATCCACGGTCATGATGAGCGGAATGGCCGCACCGATGACGTGAGGCGGCAAGCCGGCAGCTGAAAGGACGAGCGGCAGCACGATCATCCCGGCCTCCGGAATGCCTGCGACACCGGCCCCCGCGATCATCGATGCGGCGACGATCAACAACTGACTGCCCATCGGCAGGTCGAAGCCCAGCGCTTGGGCAAGGAAGAGCGCGGCCATCGCTTCATAGAGGGTGATGCCGTCATTGTTGAGGTTGGTGCCGACACAGGCGGCGAGGCGTGCCGATTGAGGCGAGACCTGCATGCGATCGAGGCATCGGAGAGTAACCGGCACGGCAGCGAGGCTGCTATTGCACGACATGGCGGTCATGATCGCGTCGGCTCCCTGTCCCAGATAGACCTTCGGCGACTTCTTCCCTACCAACCAGGCGACGAGCGGGTAGTAGCCAAGCGAGTGGATAGCGAGTCCCACGAGCATGGTGACGAGGAAGATCCAGAGGACGGCGAAGACGCCGATGCCCGCTTTGCCGACGACCTGGGCGACGACACCGAAGACGGCGAGCGGTACCGCGAGGATGATCCACCCGAGGATCTTCACAAGCCAAGAATAGATGTGCTCAATGACCCGCACGAGGGTATGAATGACTCCACGCCCCTGGTCTGCATTACTATGCAAGCGGCGAAGTGTGGCGCCAATGCAGAGGGCCAGAAGGACGACTCCTATGATGTTGCCGCTCGAAAACGGGGCCATGATGGTGCGGGGAATATAGGACGCCAGGTATTCGATCGGACTCTGCTCCCCGGTCTGCACAGCTGCGGTGGCGCCTGCCGATGGCTTTGAGCTCGGCACGACGTTCAGCAATTCATCGACATGGCCTTGCCAGGCCAGACCCGGCTGCCAGGTGTTCATGATCACGAGACCGATCGTCATGGCCACGGAGACGTTGACGAAGCAGATGAGGAGCAGTTTGGTGCCCTGGCGCAGCGGGAGGCTGGTACGGATAAGCGCATCGAGGATCGCAAAGAAAATGAGCGGGATAGCGAGGGTCTTGAGCAGCGTAACGAGCAGCAGGCCGAGCGAGCCCAGATCCTCGTTGCGCAGACCGCCCCAATAGGGCGCCTGACCAAAGACCCCGCCAAGCATCGCACCACAGGCCACGGCAATGAGCACTTGCGTGTAGAGCGGCAGAGGGATCAAGCGTGGTGTGTCTTGCATAATGGTCGGTTGTGGCCCGCGGATGGTTTATCTGGCAGGGATAGCCTTCTCACCCGTCTCGCGGTTCATCATCCCGGGCTGATGGATCGCCAACTCATTGCCCCTATGACTGCGCCGGCTGTATCGGCTAGCCAATCCAGCCAGCTCGACTCGCGGAATGGGACAAAAAATTGATGTCCTTCATCCGTCATCCCATATAGCGACGCCGTGACGATAGCGAAGAGGAGCGCCTGCGACGCGACTTGCCCGCTCACACCCCAACGGAAGGCCCGATAGCAGAGTCCGCCAAGCACGGCATACTCCACCGCATGCAGAACTTTGTCGCTGATTTCTTCAAACAAGAGCGGTGGCAGTTGCTCTTCCGGATGAGACTGGGACGACAAGTAAAAAATCGTTCCGGCATACAGCGCCACCGGCAGCCAGTACCAGAACACTTGAACCATCACACCTTGCCGGGCTACGTCACGCATCAATTTCCTCTCGCTCCATTTCCGGCCCTATGCCATACTTATATCTGACAGATTGCTGAAAGACTACAAAGCCATGCGAATACTTCAATGATCCGCATCGGTGATGTGGCCGACAAAAAAGTAATCCTGTAGGAGGTGAAAAAAGGCTGTCCAACGATCCGTGAGACGTGAATCGTTAATCGTGAAACGTTTCTGAAAATGCGTATTTGTCCGTCCTACGTTTCACCTTTTACGTCTTACTTTTCACAGTGCGTGAGAGCGACTTTTTCAGCCTTCTGCTAAGCATTCGATTATGAAGATTGCTCACATCTGTTTTCTCTGGCACATGCATCAGCCCTATTACACGGACCCGGTCTCGGGGTCTGCCAGTATGCCCTGGGTGCGCCTCCACGCCACCAAAGCCTACTACGATATGGCTTATGGGCTGGAGAAGTTTCCTGAAATCAAAGCCACGTTCAACTTTACCCCTTCGCTCCTGCGACAACTGCAAGAAATCGGATCAGGGACGGTGCGCGACCTCTTTCTGGAATATGCGCAGCGTCCGGCGGCGGACCTCCATCCGGAAGAGAAAGCCTTTCTCGTCCGGCATTTTTTCTCCGCCAATTGGGCCACGATGGTGCGCCCCTACCCTCGCTATCATGAATTGCTCGTGAAGCGCGGGGCCGATACCTATGGCCGCGACTTGGAGCGCGTGGCGCGGCAATTTTCCACACAGGATCTGCTCGACTTGCAAACCTGGCACAACCTCGCCTGGTTCGGCTACGGCACGGTCAGCCGCTATCCGCGCCTAGCTGCACTGCGTGCAAAAAATAAAGGCTTCACGGAAGAGGAAAAGCAGGAGGTATTGGCCCTCCAACTCGTGGCCGTGCGTGAGATAGTCCCGCTCTATCGACGACTCATGGAGCGGGAACAGATTGAGCTCACGACGACTCCCTTCTTCCATCCGATCATGCCCCTCGTCATCGATACAGACTTCACTCGACGTGCCAGACCGGATCTCCCCCTCCCCTCGCGATTCCATTCGCCAGAAGATGCGGAGGCACAGCTGCAACGAGCCGTCGAATTTCATGCCGCCACATTCGGCCGAGCCCCCGTGGGCCTCTGGCCGTCGGAAGGCTCCGTCTGCCCGGAATTGATTCCGATGTTGCCAAAGGTCGGACTGCGCTGGCTGGCGACCGACGAAGGCATCCTCGCTCGCTCGCTCGATGCGGCCCAGCAACCCTGGCAACGTCACCGGGATCTATATCAGCCCTACCGGGTTGGGCCTGAAGGCCAAGACGCCACAATATTGTTTCGCGATCGGGAAATCTCCGACGCCTTCGGGTTCGTCTATCATAAGACAACTCCTGAGATGGCCGCCGAGGATGTCCTGCGCCGGCTGCGCCACATCATTCACGAAGCGCCGCAAGAGCAGGTCACCGTCGCGATTGTGCTCGACGGGGAAAATCCATGGGAACACTACCACGAGGGAGGCGAACAGTTTCTTTCGCTCCTCTACAAGGCCTGCTCGACCGGCGCGCTCAGTCACGACGGAGTTCGCACCACCACCGCGACAATTTCCCAAGCGCTCGAAGCCGCGCCGGCCACTCCAAGGATCAGCCACCTCCATTCTGGCTCCTGGATCAACCAAGACTACAAAATCTGGATCGGCCACCAGGAAGATAATCAGGGATGGGATCTGGTGAGTCACACGCGATCCCGTCTTGCCGAGATTTCTGCCACGCTTCCTCCGGATCGCGCGCAAGCCGCCTGGGACGAACTCTATGCCGCCGAAGGCAGCGATTGGTTCTGGTGGTATGGGGACGATTTCGATTGCGGCTACAATGACGAGTTCGATCGGCTCTTCCGTACCCACCTTCGAAACGTCTGGACGATCGCGGGGCTGACTCCACCGGACCAGTTCAATCAGCCGATCTGTCGTCCCCGCGGCCTGCCGGAAGGAGACATCGTCACAGCGCCGCTCGCCTTGCTGAACCCCTCCCTGGATGGGCTTGCGACCGACTTTTTCGAGTGGCGTGGAGCAGGCAGGATCGAGACTCAGCCGCCGCTCGGCGCGATGTGGAAAGCCGAAGGAGTGCTGACCGATATCCAGTTTGGCTGGAGTCTTGACCGGTTATATCTCCGCCTCGATCCGGACGAACAGTCACAACCACGCCAGGCTGAGCTGACGGTCGAGCTACAGCTGCAGACGCCCGAACATCTCTACCGCCTGTCGTTTTCACTCGCGCCGGCTGAACAGCATCAGTTTCTGCTCTCGCAGAAACTCGCAAACGGAACCTGGCAGGAGATCGGCCCCTATCAATCGATCTGTCATCAGAAGATTATCGAACTGGCTGTGCCGTTTAAGGACTTACAGCTCACCGCCGACCAGGAAGTCCATATGACTATCTTGGTGCTGGAACATCGCTTGGAAATCGCACGCTACCCGCACCACAAACCTTCGACCTTCCTTGTGCCAGGACCGGAATTTGAGGCGAACCTGTGGCGCGTTTGATGGACGTGAAAGGTAAAAGGTGAAACGTGAAACGAAAGAGAATTAGCCAGCCTTCTTCAATCCGGCACATCACATTTTACGTTTTACCTTTCACGTTTTACGCCTTATGCTTCACGTGTAACGGAGGGAAAGATGCCCGATCTAAGACGTGATCCGATTGTCGGTCGGTGGGTGATTATTTCGACGGAGCGAAATGCCAGGCCTCACGACTTCGTTCCTGTGCAAGCTGCCCGGCCTTTGGCCGCAACCCTCTGCCCATTTTGCCCAGGACAGGAACGGTTGACACCGAAGGAAATCATGGCCTACCGGCCGCAGCCGGTCGCACCCAACAACCCGAACTGGACCGTGCGTGTCGTGCCGAATAAATTCCCCGCACTCCAGGTTGAAGGCAATATCGACCGCCAAGGCCTCGGCCTCTACGATCGCATGAATGGGATCGGCGCTCATGAAGTCATCATCGAGACCCCGAACCACACGGATAGCCTGGCCGACATGCCGACAAAACGGGTCGAGGATGTGCTGTGGGCCTATCGCGATCGTATGATCGATCTGAAGAAAGACGTGCGGTTCCGCTACATCCTGATTTTCAAGAACCACGGAGCGTCAGCCGGCGCGACGTTGGAGCACAGCCACTCACAACTCATCGCCCTGCCGATCATCCCCACCAGCGTCATGGAGGAGATCGATGGCTGCCGGGCTCATTATGTTCAGAAAGAGCGCTGCATCTACTGCGATATTATCCGGCAGGATCTCGCTGATGGCGATCGCATCGTGGCGGAAAATCCCGAGTTCCTCTGTGTCACCCCCTTTGCCCCGCGCTTTCCCTTTGAAATGTGGATTCTCCCTAAACGCCATGCCGGGTACTTCGAAGAGAGCCAGAAGACACAATTCGAGTTCCTCGCGCCGATTCTCTCGGAGGCGCTCCGACGGATGGACAAAGTGCTTGCGCGGCCCGCATACAACTTTATCCTCCATAGTTCCCCCCTCCACGAAAAAACCGGGGATTTCTACCACTGGCACATCGAGATCATTCCGAAGCTGACCCACGTGGCGGGATTCGAATGGGGCACAGGCTTCTACATCAATCCCGTGGCGCCGGAAGAGTCGGCGAAGTTTCTGAGGGAGGCATCGCTATAAGTGCCTGTTCGCTTTCGTATCGAGGATCCGACACTCGCTGGTTCTCTGCGGCACATTGAACAACTGATTCGTCGTGCCGGCGGTCGGATGTGGCTGGTTGGCGGCTGTATACGCGACCTCGTACTTGGCCGGCAACCACACGATCTGGACATCGAAATTTCTGGGCTGCCGCCTGGCCGGCTCCATACGTTGCTCACCGAACATTTCTCCGTGCAGTTCGTCGGCAAGACCTTTGGCGTCTTCAAGTTGCAGGGCCTGCCCATCGATATTTCCATTCCTTCCCGCCTGCTCACCGACAACGAGCCCGCCACAGGACAGCTGAGACAGTCCGATCCCGACATGGACATCGACGAAGCACTGGCGCGGCGCGATTTCACCGTGAATGCGATGGCCTGGGATCCGGACACATTGGAGTTCCGAGACCCTTTCAACGGCCGGGCCGATCTCGATGCACACATACTCCGCCACATATCGGATCGTTTCACCGAAGACCCGCTTCGCGTCTTGCGCGGCATGCAACTGGCCGCACGGTTTGGGTTGACCGCCGCGCCAGAGACAGTTGCTCTCTGTAAGACCGTGACGCAAGACGGGCAACCGCACGAACGGCTCTGGGAAGAATGGAAAAAGCTCCTGCTCCAAGGAGTCAAACCGTCCTTGGGGCTACAGTTCTTGAGCGACTGCGGATGGCTCCGCTTCTACCCGGAACTTGCGGCGCTTCAGGGCTGCGCGCAAGACCCAATCTGGCACCCGGAAGGCGATGTCTGGATCCATACCCTCCATTGTCTGGACTGGTTCGCCTTGGAATGCACCGGCAACCAACATGATGACCTGATTACAGGCCTCGGCATCCTCTGTCATGATTTCGGCAAACCTGCCACGACCACCACGGACTATGGACGCATCACGTCGCGCGGCCACGATCAGGAAGGAGAGGCCCCGACGAGACGCTTTCTCGAACGGCTGACAAACCAAGAAGATCTCATCAACGAGGTCATTCCCCTTGTGCTCTACCACCTCCGCCCTCGCGCGCTGTTTGACGCGAACGCCTCAGACAGCGCAGTTCGACGGCTGGCGAAGCAAGTCAAACGGATCGACCGACTGGTGCGGGTCGCGCGGGCCGATCATGCGGGCCGTCCGCCAAAACCCTTCGACGGATTTCCGGCAGGCGCCTGGCTGCTGGAACGTGCGCGCAGATTGGAAGTTGAAGACCAGGCCCCCGTTCCGCTCGTCACTGGCCGCCATCTGCTTGAGCTGGGCATGCTGCCGGGACCGCGCATGGGAGAGATCCTGGACGACTGCTACGAAGCGCAGCTAGACGGACTTTTCACGACCCTCGACGGGGGGGTGGTCTTCGCAAGAACCAAGCTCCCCTCTATGCGTTAACGAACGCGATTTTTTCTCATGTTCTCTTTCTTCATTTTTCATTTCTCATTGTTACTTTCCCTGAACGCCCCTTGCTCCATCATGTATCGGCGGCTTATGATCCCCCCATGCAAGTCCAACTGAGCCATCCAGCCAGAACCGTCGAGGTCAAGGGCCCCAAAAAGGTGAAGGATCTCTTGCGCGAGCTGAATCTCGTCGTCGAAGCGCATCTGGTCATCAAAGGCGACGATCTCGTTACCGAAGACGAAATGCTCTACGACGGCGATCAGGTTGAAATCCGGCCGGTGATCTCGGGGGGATGAAGACGGTTTATCTGGTTGCTCTCGCCCAAACCAAATAGACCAGACAGACCAAATCAACTAAAGAAACCAGCCCATGAATTGCACAAAATGTAAAACCAAAGCGGTCATCGGCCTCCCGCGCCACAATGCGGCCTTCTGCAAAGACTGCTTCAACGGCTTCGTCCACGATCAGGTGGCGCGGGCGATCAAGTCGGAGTGGATGTTCGGAAAAGAAGAACGAATTCTCGTGGCTGTGTCAGGCGGGAAGGACAGTCTGGCGCTCTGGGACATTCTGCTCAAGATGGGCTATCGCGCCGATGCGCTCTATGTGGACCTTGGTATCGGAACCTACTCCGAACAGTCACATGCCAAGGTGACGAAGTTTGCCGAAGCGGTGGCTGCTTCACATGGAGCTAAACTGCACCTTCATACAGTCGAGCAGGAGGCTGGAGCGGGAATCAAGGAACTGGCTCAGCTCATCCATCGCCCGACCTGCTCCACTTGCGGGACCATCAAACGCTACCAATTCAACCGCGTGGCAATTGAGCAGCAATACGATGTGATGGCCACGGGCCACAATCTCGATGACGAAGCGGCTAGGCTTTTGGGCAACGTGCTCCATTGGCAGGAGGAATATCTGGATAAGCAGGGACCGTCGTTGCCGGCCTCGGTGGAAGGGTTTGCCAAGAAAGTGAAACCCCTCTTCCGGCTCTCGGAACGAGAACTTGCGGCCTATGCGGTCCTAAACAAGATCGATTACATTGTCGAAGAATGCCCCATGGCCAAAGGCTCCAAGATGCTCCAGTACAAAGAGGTCTTGAATCGTCTGGAGACCGAGTCGCCTGGTACAAAACAGACCTTCTACTGGGGCTTTCTCGACAAGCAACGTAAGAAGCAGCCTATGGCAACTACCATGGCGGAAAAAGACCGTGCCGTTCTCCACCCCTGCGCCTCGTGCAGCCAGCCCACCACTGCCGAGGTCTGCTCCTACTGCAAAATGATGGCACGGGCCAAGGCCCATTCCACATCGTGAATATCCGACACCGCCGACTCCTGATCATGGAGCCGGTCTGCTTGTTTCCGCTCATAACTAGCGCCAGTGAACCGATCTCCCCTCCTGCCAAGAGCACACAGTCTGTGGAACTCGCCATTGCCCCTTCTTTCCCATCCGTCTGCTGCCCAGCCAATCCTCCAAGCTCTTTGGCACAGCGGCAATGCCATCCTGGTCCATGACGGTCACCGACCCCATCGGCTCTAACCTGTATCGAGGCCAGGTTTCCTTCGGCGCCGAGCTGTTGGCTTTCGGGACATACGAACCACTGACCAGCTATGGAATCGGGATCACGCCAAAACTGCAATATACTTTCGTCGGCCTCGATCGGCTGCATCCCTAGATCGAAAGTGGCGGAGGTCCGATATGCACAGATCTCGCTGGCCAGGTGCCGGAACAGCCGGGGCAGTTCAACATTGTTGTCTGGGGCGGGGCCAGAACCGCATGGATTCTGACACCGCAATGGGCACTGAACGTAGGTTATCGATTCGTTCACATTTCCAATGGTGGAACACGTACGCCGAATTCCGGCCTTAACTTCGGCCTCCCATCTGTGGGACTTTCCTATTCCCTCTTTTGATCACTCAATCAGCTCTTGCAAAGCCTTAATCGACCCCGTAAGCTGCTCAGCAACGAGTGCTGGGTGATTAGTGACGGGTGATCGGTAAGTCAGTTTTGGGACAGAGCTGCTCAAACGTGGGCAGACTCGTTCGTCTCCCACCCCTCATCACCTGTCACGCATCACACTCCGCTATCGACTATGGCTACAACTCCTCGCGATTTCTATCAGATTCTCGGCCTTCCCAGGTCTGCCTCAGCTGACGACATCAAGAAGGCCTATCGTCGCCTCGCGCGCCAAGTCCATCCCGATCTTCACAGCGGTTCCAAGAAGTCAGAAATGGAGAAAAAGTTCAAGGAGTTGAACGCGGCGCATGAAGTTCTGAGCGATCCGGACAAACGAAAGAAATACGATCAATATGGCGCCGACTGGGAACAGGCCGAGGCCTACGAGCAGGCGCGCCGGCAAGCCGGCGCCCGTGGGGGAGGCGGCCAAGAGGCCACGTTCGGGGCAGAAGGCTTTTCCGATATCTTCGAGAATCTGTTCAAAGGGCGAGGGCGAGCCGGCAACAGTCGCGGGTTTGCCATGCAGGGTGAGGATCTTGAAACAGAAGTGCAACTGACGCTGGCCGAGGTGTTCACCGGTGTGACGAAGCGCATGACCTTACAAGAGCCAGTGCCCTGCTCCACCTGCCACGGGAGCGGAGCCTTTCGCGGACGCCACTGTCCAACCTGCCAGGGGCAGGGGGCCACATTGCATCCCAATACGATCGAAGTCCGAATCCCCGCCGGGGTCCAGGATGGGACGAGGGTGCGCGTAGCCGGCAAGGGACAACCCGGCACCAACGGCGGTAAGCCAGGCGATTTGTATTTGCGTGTGACCATCGCCCCGGACACGGTCTTTCGCCGACAGGGGAGCGACATTCATGTCTCTCTCCCCGTCTTCCCCTGGGAAGCGGCCTTAGGGGCCGATGTGATGGCCCCCACACTGATGGAACCGGTCAGGGTGAAAGTTCCACCGGGGAGTCGGGCTGACAGTAAGCTTCGGCTGAAGGGTAAAGGCCTCCCCGCTGCAACCGGCGGCCACGGAGATCTTTTCTTGACGATCCAGATTGTGATGCCTCCCTCATCGACCGGCGAAGAGTGCAAACTCTACGACCAACTCAGGGCCATCGCGCACCCGGACCCACGCGCCGAACTGATCGCCCAGGCCCAACGCCGAGCACATCCCTAAGTCTCACGAACAGGATGCTGAAAAAGTTCTCCAGCACAAGAAAACCGTTATTGGGTTTATTTGGTTAGTTTCGTTTACTTGGTTGAACGAAACTAACCAAATCACCAGATAAACAAAACAAACCAGATGAACCAGACAGACCACACACGTTGTGTTGTCGGCTTGCGTTGTGTTGATCGATCTGGCAAGCTACATCCGCTTACGAAGAAAATTATGACCTGCGTGATGGAGCTGCCGGCTGCACTCGCGGTGCAATTCTTGTTTAATCGGCACAACATTCGGTCAACCTAAGGAGGCAGGCATGAAGCAGGGAAGACAAACAATCTTGACGCTGGCCATCGCATCAGTATTTGCGTTGTCCGTTGGGGTGTCATCTGTCTGGGCCAATGAGCCAGGCTACAGCAAGGAAGGGCATGGAGGCAGCGGACATAGTTCGATGGGTGGACATGGCAAAAGCATGATGCACAACAGCACCGGCCAACTAATCCGGCATCTGCTCAAGCACGAAAAAGACCTTGGGCTCACCGCAGAGCAAGTGACAAAACTCAAGGATATGCAACTCAACCTGGACAAAACCCGTATCAAGAGCGAAGCCGACATCCAGGTAGCAGAACGTGAGTTGAAATCCCTGACCGAAGAAGAGAAGTCCGACCTGGGAGCGATCGAAGCCAAGTTGAAACAGAGTGCAGATCTGCAAGTCGCATTACGCATGGTCTCCATCAAGGCTCGCCGGGATGTGTATGCCCTGTTGACTCCGGAACAGCGCACCAAGGAAAAGACCGAGCATGAGAAAGTGATGCAGCAGCACAAGGATGCCGGCAAGGGTTACGGCAACCCTCATGGCGGTACCGGCGGCCCGATGAAAGACAGTCCGCATAAGGGTGGCATGTTGAAGGGACTACCCCTCCAACATGCATAATCATCGTACAGTGTGATCCAGTAAGGGGATGTCATGCCGAAGGAGTTAAAACTCTTAAGCCACAACCTGTTGGCCGGTCCCGATCGGGCTCCGGCCCGCGCAATGCTGAAAGCCGTTGGATTCACCGACGAAGACCTGTCTCGTCCGATCATCGGTGTCGCCAACACCTGGATCGAAGTCATGCCCTGCAACTTCCACCTGCGTCGTTTGTCTGAACGGGTGAAGGCAGGTATCAGAGCCGCAGGCGGCACTCCCATCGAGTACAACACCATCGCCGTGTCGGATGGCATTTCGATGGGGACCGAAGGGATGAAGGCTTCGTTGATCAGCCGGGAAGTGATCGCCGATTCAATCGAACTCGTGGCCCGTGGGCACCTGTTCGACGGAGTGGTCGCATTGTCAGGCTGTGACAAAACCATTCCCGGTACCGTGATGGCCCTCGCTCGACTGAACCTGCCGTCGGTCATGCTCTACGGCGGCTCGATCATGCCGGGCCAATTCCAAGGCCATGACGTGACCATTCAAGACGTGTTCGAAGCGGTCGGAAAACATGCGGCTGGCACGATGAGCAGCGCCGAGCTCAAAGATCTCGAAGACCATGCCTGCCCTGGCCCCGGCGCCTGTGGCGGTCAGTTCACAGCCAACACCATGGCGATCGCGTTCGAATTTCTCGGCATCTCGCCGATGGGACGAAACGGGGTACCGGCCATGGATCAGAAGAAAGACGATGTGGCCTTCGAATGCGGGAAGATGGTCATGGATCTGCTGAAACGCGACATCCGGCCCCGCCAGATCATCACGAGGAAATCGTTGGAAAATGCCATTGCCGCAGTCGCGACGACCGGAGGCTCGACGAATGCGGTTCTGCATCTCCTCGCGATCGCACGCGAAGCTAATATCAAATTGGACATCGATGACTTTGACAAGATCAATCGAAAGGTGCCGCTGCTCGCCGATCTGAAGCCGGGTGGACGGTTTACCGCATCGGATCTTTATGCGGCTGGAGGAACCACGTTAGTCGCAAAGCGGCTACTCGATGCAGGCATATTGCACGCAAGCCAACCAACCGTGACTGGCCGAACAATCGGAGAGGAGGCCAAGAATGCCAAGGAAACATTCGGTCAGCAAGTCCTCCGGCCACTGTCCAATCCAATCAAGCAGACCGGCGGGCTCGTGATTCTACGGGGAAACCTTGCCCCAGAGGGCTGCGTCGTGAAGGTGGCAGGGCACTCGATCATGACGTTCCGTGGCCCAGCAAAGGTGTATGACCGGGAAGAGGATGCCTTTGTCGCCGTGCAATCCCGCCAAATCAAAGCGGGTGATGTCGTGGTAATTCGGTATGAAGGCCCGTCCGGAGGACCAGGCATGAGAGAAATGCTTGGCGTGACGGCGGCCATCGTTGGCGCAGGCCTGGGCGACTCCGTTGCCCTGCTCACCGATGGACGTTTCTCCGGCGCCACTCATGGACTGATGGCAGGCCATGTCGCACCGGAGGCCATCAAGGGCGGTCCGATCGGCGCCGTGAAGAACGGAGATATGATTGTCTTTGATATCGCCAAACGGACATTGACCGTAGAACTCTCGCAGAAAGAGATCAAAGCTCGACTCAAAAAGGTCAAACAGCCGTTGCCTCGTTATACCTCAGGCGTGATGGGCAAATACGCACGACACGTCTCGTCTGCCTCAGAAGGGGCCATTACGACGTAGCAGACGGCGTTCTCGATTCTATCTCCCCTTCATCTTCCCTCGCATCTCTGACATCATGCTGTCGAGGTCAGCTTCTGCCTTCGCACGATCGCTGACCAGTTGGTCAAGGTTATAGGAGCGCACTGGAGCCGGCTGAGCCACATCTGGTTTCATCATCGGCCTGAGCGAAAGATCAGATGGATGAGGCTGGGCTGGCTTGGCTTGAGGCTGAACTAACGGGGCCGGCTGGTCGATCAGGTCTGTCTGATCTATTCGGGTTACCGCCCTTACCCCCTTACCCCCTCCCTGTCTCTCTGCCCCCACGCCTTGCTCACGCAACCATTGTGTCGCAACACTCGACTTCAGTGAAAAGCTGATGCTCATGATCGGAAGGCCATCCGAGGCCACGCGGGCAATCGCCGTGTTAACGCCGACCATATGTCCCTCGCCGTCGAGCAACGGGCCACCGGAGTTGCCACGATTTATTCCAGTCTCAGTTTGAAAGACATGCTTGCCCTTAACCCCGTTGAAATTATCGACCTCGGCGCTGATCACCCCGGTGGTGAGAGTCCACAGCCCCCCCTGTTCTGGATGGCCGATGGCCACCACTCGATCCCCAACCCTGGCCTGACCTGACTCACTCACATCGACGACAGGCAGCGGCTCAGCCACACCATCGAGCTTCAACAAGGCAAGATCCAATGGCTGTGAATAGGCCAGAACCTTGGCGCGGACCATCCGGGAGAGATCGCTCTTTGACTCTCCCGTGACTCGGGCCGGCTTGAGAAAGACAGATAGGCGAGCGAATGGTTTCCCGGTCTGCTCTTCGATTACCACATGGGCATTGGTGAGCACCAGTCCGTCCGACTGAATGATCGAACCGGTTCCGCCACTCCCTTTCCTGCCGCCATCGGCATGCCCCATCACCATCACCACGGCCGGGGAGGCTTGTTCGTAAATCTCACGGGGGGACAACTCCTTGCCGGAAGCCACATTGCTCCATATCAAGGAAAGCAGGAACAGGGTTCCCCAGGTTAGCGATCTCATCATGGCCTCCTTTTTTCCGGCAGAATAACCGAGTGAGACTGGTGGAACGGGCGAGACAGACAACGGTTCGAGGTCCGAAGTTCGAGGTTTCCTGAACTTCGAACCCGGAGCTTCGAACTTCGGGTCGCGCCGTTCTCGCATGTTACGCGCGCGCGATTTTTCTCGAAATCCTGCTAGCCGCGCCGATAAAAGTCCGCAATCATCTCGACGACGTAGGACTGCTGTGCCTCTGTCAATTCCGGATAGATGGGGAGAGACATCACCTCTTCAGCTGCCCCCTCTGACAGGGGAAAGGATCCCTTCTGATGCCCTAAATCGCGATAGCAATTCTGAAGATGCATGGGGAGAGGATAATACACTTCCGTGCCGACTCCCTTCTCTTTGAGGAAGGTGCGCAACTCGTCACGCTTCGGTACTCGCACAGTGAATTGGTTATAGACATGGAAATTTCCAGGCGCCGTTGGCGGCAACGTCACGCGGTCCGCATGTTTCGTCTGGGCGAACAACTGCCGATACCGTTCAGCATTCCGTCGACGTCCCTCAGTCCACTGGTCAAGATACTTTAATTTGACCTGGAGCACGGCGGCCTGGAGTGCATCCAATCGGCTGTTGAATCCTATTGCCTCGTGGAGATAACGGACCTGGCTCCCATGAACACGGAGCATGGCCATGGAGTCGGCGAGGGCTTTGTCGTTGGTCGTGATGAGCCCCCCGTCCCCAAACCCGCCCAAATTCTTGCTGGGGAAAAAGCTAAAACACCCGGTGTCTCCAAGTATCCCCGCACGTTTGTTTGCCTGGCTGGCCCCAATCGCTTGGCAGGCATCCTCGATGACGAACATCTTCTTCCGCTTTGCAATCTCGTTGATCGCAGCCATATCCGCACATTGCCCGAAAAGATGGACGGGAATGATCGCTTTCGTACGAGGCGTGATCGCTCGTTCCATGAGTGCCGGGTCGATATTGAACGTATCCGGCTGAATATCCACAAACACCGGCTTTGCACCCAACCGTGAAACCGCGCCTGCTGTGGCAAAAAACGTGAACGGAATCGTGATGACCTCATCGCCGGCCTTCACTCCCATAGCCATAAGGGAAAGCAATAGGGCATCGCTTCCGGAGGCGCAACCGATCGCATAGCGGCTACCGATATACTGCGCCGTCGCCTCCTCAAAAGCCGTGAGGCGAGGCCCGAGCACAAACCCCTGCTCGTCGCAGACAGCCTCTATGGCCAGCATCACTTCCGCCTTGATGCCACGATATTGGGCTTTGAGATCTAATAGTGGGACTTGCATGTCAATCATCTCCTATGCCACAGCACGACTGGATAGAGAATCGATAAGCTTCTGGTACTCCACTTCCTGCCGCCGAACCATCTCCCAGATATCAAATTCTCTCGCTAAAAGCGAGTGCTTATTCTGCGTAAGCTCTCCTGGGTTCGATAAGATGTGGAGCACCCGAACAGACAACCCCTCCACATCGCCCGGGTTAAGCAGGTACCCGTTTACCCCATCCCGTATTACTTCATCCGCGCCATCCACCCTAGTCCCGACAATGGGCACTCCGCTTGCGAGTGCTTCCAGATAGACTCGGGGCAATCCTTCCCACAACGATGTCAAGGCAAACACATCCAAGCATCGAAGAATTTCCGCTACATCACGCCGCCATCCAAGTAGATGCACCGAAGAGACGAGTCCACAGGCCTTAAGTTCCGCCTCGACCTCGGATCGTAATTCACCATCCCCAACCATGACAAATTGGACATCTGGCCTTGCCCGAGCGACACGAGACGCCATGCGAACGAAATCTAACGGAGCCTTTTGCCGTTTGAGCGGCCCAATGGTTCCGACGACCGGTCGCTCCGGGTCGAGGCCTAGCTCGCGCTTTTTCCTTGAAACATCAACCTGCGTGGAGTTCAACGCCTCCAAATCTACCCCACTTCGTATTACCACACATTTGTCGGCAGAAAAGAGTCGCCTCAGGATACCTTGCTGACGATTGGCCTCAGAGACAGCGAAAAATCGAGTGGTCCATCGAGAGGCAAGACGCTCTGCCGATACTAACACCTGCCGGTGCAGTGGGTGTTGATGCGATGTAAATCCAAAACCATGAATCGAATGAATGACAATAGGAACTTTCGCAAGCCGAGCAGCCAAGCGACCAAGGATACCGGCTTTCGAGCTATGGGTGTGGACAATAGTGGGCTGTAGCTGTTTTAACAATGCCGTAAGCTTCCACAGTGTATAGCCATCTTTAATCGGGTGAATCTGACGCACCATCGAAGGGACTTGAAACACGTTCACGTTCGGAAGGGTTTTCGCTTCGTGATCGAGAATTCCGGATTCTCCTGTCACCAGTACCCGGTGAAATTTCGTTTCGTTCAGATGGGAGACTGTGAAGAGCGTATTCTGCTGCGCTCCACCCAACTCAAGTCTCGTGATGATGTGACAAACAGTATGCACGCACATTCCTACTCAGGCTGAGGCTTTATGCGAGTAGTGAGCTCTCAGACGCTCAGCAAGTTGCTTCCCTTGCCCAATGGCATCTTCCATTGAGGTATGTTCCCAGCGACCGTAGCGACCGACAGAATAGATTCCCCGGCGCTCAAGTTCGGCGAGGATGGCCGGTATCGCCTTCGCACGATGGTGATCGAAATAGACATAGGCATAATGAAGGTCTTTGACGTCCGATACCACCAGCTCATCGTCCTGGCGAAGGATACCGGCCTGTTCCAGGCCGGTACGTGCCCGGTCGATCAACTGCTCCGCAGACTGATGCTCCGTCGGCTTGTGCGACATCTCTACATACATCGAACTGCACCCAGGGCGGCCTAATGAAGGAGAGAAGTTCATGGGAAATCCCGCGCGGTAGAAGGGATACTCCACCTCAGGGAAATAGATCCAATGTTTATCCGAGACCTGCTCGCGGCCAACCCCTAAATTAATGTTGTAGACTGAGACCCAACGTAACGCAGCCGCCGCATCCTTCAAAGGAGCGGGGAAATCAAGACAGCGACGGACCAGCTCAGGAATCGGGATGGTGGAAACTAACGACTCATATCGTTCCTCTCTCGTTCCACCCTTCGTATGATCGCGAAAAATAGCACGACGGCGCTTGGTATCCACTTCAACAAGTTCCGCGCCATGGGTAATGCCGTCGATACCGGGCACGAACGATTCTGGAAGCACTTTGATACCGTCGTTCGCAGGATAAAGAAATGACGGGTTATAGCCGAAGGCTTTGTCTTTGATACCCAAGGCGCCGTTGACTACGTCCTTAAGCTCCGGTTTCGGCACCAGCCACGATACCCAATCTGATGTCAGTTCCTCCAGCGAGACTTGCCAAAGTTTTTCATTGAACGGCACCATGAAGTGCTTGGCCATGCCTTCACCGAGATTATCGAGAATCCACTGTTTGAATGATCGATCCTTGGGCGGAGGGCCGGCGTGCTGATTCGTGAGCGTCGCGATAAACCCCATCAAACATTCCCGCACCACTTCGGGCGGAAGGCCGAATGTATTGACCTGAAATGGATACTCCGTATAAGTCCGGTGGGAGTAGATGAACGATTGACGAGCATGTTTCTGGAGCTTCCCTTCCAAGAGCTTTTCCACCAAGGCTTTGATCTCCGCTTGGCGGAAATGAAGCAGATGCCCGGTGTAGTCGAAGGTAAAGCCGTCCTTTTTGTACGAACGGCATAGGCCACCGACCTCCTGCTCCCGCTCATAGAGACGATAGGGAAGTCCGGAAAGATGATAGGCAGTACTGAGACCGGCTAAGCCGGCGCCGACGATGAGGATCATGCGGCCTTTCTTCCTCCGCTTTGTGTGGGTGCGATGCCAACTTGCTCAGGCCGGCGGACATCCACCTTCTTCAACATCATCGTGGCGAGCAAGAGCGTGCCAACTGTCCCAGCGCAGAGTATCCACCCCACTTCCAAGCTGACTGACAACATCGCAAGGCCAATCACTCCCACGATCCCTGTTGCTACATAACTCGTGACTACGATCTGCGGCACTGACAGCCCCCAATGGCGCAGGCGAATGGCAATGTGATCTGGGCTCCCCCAAAAGATGGGCAGTCCACGCCGATAACGAATGTACATCACAAACAGCGTATCGAAAATCGGAATCCCTACAATAAGCACCGGGGTGAGGAGCGAGAGGGGATGGTCGCTGGGATATTGCTCTATCATGGTCATCGCTCCCAGCAGCAGACCGATGAACATGGCCCCCGTATCTCCCATGTAAATCCGTGCAGGATGCCAGTTGTACTTAAGAAATCCCAGCAGGCTTCCAAGCAACGCGACAAGCATAACGGCAATCGTTTGATCTCCTTGCAGCAAGGCCACGACAAGCAGGCAACTCGCGCTGACCGCCCCTACCCCGGCTGAGAGACCGTCCATGATATCGAGCAGGTTGAACGCGTTAATCAGGCCTACCATCCAAAATACTGTCAGTGCCAGATCAAGCCATTCAGGAAAAGCTGCAATCTCAATTCTGATGCCGCTCTTGATCAAAACGAACACAGCGAGGAGTTGGCCGATAAGCTTTGTCCATGGCGTCAACACGCCAAAATCGTCGATCAGACCGAGCATCACGACGATTGTTCCACCTAGAATAATTCCGAGCACGTCTTGACGAAACTCAAAGGTGAAGGCCAAACTCATAAGAAAAGCGAGATAGATGGCCAACCCTCCGAAGTAAGGAACCGGTTCCTTCTGATGCTTCAAGCAACCATCCGGTGCATCGACAATGCCGTATTTCAGCGCGGCCTTCCGAGCGATTGGAACACCATAAAGCGAGAGCAACAAAGCCAGGCTGAATGTCAGTGCAAAAAGAATCATACCCGAACCATCGCCTTCGTGGCCGGCCCGTTACAAACACCCGCTTCTTGCAAGAGCCGTTCATAGAGACTCTCATGATGATGCACCATTGTAGAGACGGCAAACTTCGTGAAAACCCACCGCTGCCCTGCTCTTCCAAGAACTCTGGCCTTGGATGGATCCTTGAGCAAATCGGCTAATGCATCTGTGAGCGCGTTGGAATCTCCAGCAGGAACCAACACCCCCGTACGCCCTGTTTGCACGACCTCTGGAATCCCCCCCACCGCCGTTGCCACCACAGGGCAGCCGGCAGCCATCGCTTCGACAAGAGCAATTCCAAACCCCTCACTCAATGACGGGAGCACGAAGAGATCGAACAGGGGAAGAATCTGTTCAACATCGCACCGGAGACCAGCAAAAACGACTATCTCGTTTAGCCCCAGCTCCTCACTGAGCTGACGCAAGCCATTGGCTGACGGTCCATCGCCGACCATAAGAAGCTGGAATGGCGGGATATTAGATATTTGATGGAGTTGCGCTATTCCTTTCAGCAGTACTGCAAGTCCTTTCGTCGGTTCATCTAGGCGACATACCACCCCGATCGTTGCTCTGCCTTCCCGCAAACCCAGATCTGACTTCGTTATAGTCGAGGTGCAACGGAACCGTTCAACATCGACCCCGTTATAGATCGTGACATACTTAGGCTTCTCTCCTCCAAACCTCTGAATCGCAAACCAGCGGACGGCATCTGAGCAGCAAGTTGTTGCCTGTGCCAATCGAACTACCAACCGATCGACCCACACATGAAACCCTCTCCTCCCTTGCTCGACACCTCGATAGGAAGCGACGAGGACCGAGACTCTCAGCATGTAGCCGACGATCATGCCGACATAGTTCGCTAGTGGAAGAAAAGAATGAATGATATCAGGCTGCTCCGCGCGAACGAGTGAGAAGAAGCGAAGAAACGCTCGAGCGTCCATCCTGCCTGTTCCATTCAGGGTCACCACTCTGATCCCTCGACTGCGCATTTTTCTCGCTATCGCTCCCTCACCTTTCAAGGCAACGACCGTCACAACAAACCGCCCTGAATCGATGTGGTCGGCAAGTTCCATGAGTTGACCTTCAGTCCCCCCGACATCAAGACCAACTGTTACTATGAACACTGTTACCTTGCGAGGGTAGCCTTTTGACTCAAGAGCAGGAAGAGCTTCACCCGAAAGATTCTCAGCTAGCGGCTCCTTGATACCGCTTTTCACATTTGCAATGGCCAAATTTGTTGATGCCATAACTACAACGTCACACAACACCAGATGCTTGTTCCTATCTCGAGTTCACCAGCGCAATATCGCTTGTACGCTTTCTGTAACTGGGGTGGGTGAGCGATCATAGCCCTCTCCGTCAGGCTCTCGATGCGCAAGAGACTGGGGCATGACTTCGAGCAGCCTTGCGTCAACCGGCTGCTTGCTACAATGTGCTATTCCTGCAATTCCACACACAACTCACCCTCCAGCAGCCACTCGCTCTGGCCATGTTTCCCTGAGACTCTCGTACCAGCCTTCCATTCGGGCCATCTCTTGATCCTGATCGGCCATCGTCTGCACAAGCTCCCGGTTTCGAAGCTCGGCTTTCGTTTTCAACTCCGGGCTCGCTAAAGCCTGGAGTATTACCTTTGCAATGTCCGCGGGTTCAGGCTCTACTAGTAGGCCATTAATCCCGTCCTCAATGACTTCAGCATATTGCGGTAATCGATTGAGCACGGGCAGCGCACCACAAGCCATCGCCTCCCAGAGTGTATTCGGCATGCCATCAGATTGTGGCACCATGATCATGATATGAGCCAAATTCATCCACAGCGGCATATCGGGGTAAGGAATGGAGCCAATGAACCGGACATGGTCATCCAGGTTAAGATCGGAGACCAATGCTCGCAGCTGGCATAGGTATTCGACGTCTGGAAATTGCTCTGAGATCACTAGCACAACACGAGGATTCTCCTTCTGGATAACAGAAAATGCGCGAATCACGAGGTCATGACGATAAAACGGCTGTGCCAATCTAGGACTGAAAATGATCGGTTGGTCCCAACTGATATTCCATCGTTGACGAAGCGTCTCGACATCTAAGCCTGACCTGAAGGCCTGGAGATTGATGCCCCATCCGACCCGAACCACCCTCACCCCTATCGGGAGCAAGGTGCGTATCCGACCTTCCATATAGTTCGAGTGCACCGCGACAATATTGGCAGAGGCGAACACCTTCTTAGTCAGGGCGCAGCTGTACCATTCTTTGAAGGCACCCTGCTCCTCCAACACATCGCTGCCCCAAGGGGTGACCACAATCGGACAGAACCGAATCAGTGAAACTCCCCATGCCAATCCTCTTAGGTAATGGGCATGCACAACATCTGGGCATAGCCGGCGAATGACAGAAGCCAAACGGACTGCTGATACTAATCGTCCAACCTTTCGCCCTCCGTAGTTACAGCTGAGGTCTATCTGCCGAAAATGATGGGCTTCCTGTGTCGGCTCAACAGTCAAAACCGTCGTCTCATGACCACGAGCGGTAAACCACTCTGCCCAGCGTCGAAAAGTCACGTTATTTGCAGGGCCGATGAAACACAATCGCAGCGTCGTCATGCAGACAGTTCCTGATTCAGCTTAGGAATGGGCCGATAGATCAAGGAACCGAGTAATGTCTTGAGGGCATCCACAGATACCGAAAGCATATGATGGCTCGACGCGTAACGCTCCACCTCTTGACTCAGAGCATGCCAGCCAGCTTCTGATTCGCACAGGCCTTGCACCAACTCGACCAATCGATCAAAAGACTCTCCTGCGCAGAGTCCGAGCTGACTGGAAGAGAGCAACTGATCCGGATCAACTCGCCATGACACCACTGGCGCACCGTGCAAAGCTGCTTGCACAAATGTATTCGGGAATCCCTCATGCGTCGATGTGTTGACAAATACTCGTGCACGGGCAAAGTAGTTGTCGATCTTACTCCAAGGTACATTCTCGTAGAACTCAAGGTTGCTCAGCATCGCAGCCCTTGCCCTCACATGCCGCAGAAGGTCGAGATGCGCATCTTCATGTGCGACAACCATGACAAACCGGTGGTGCGGCATTCGTGCTACCAAGTCCAGAAACATTTCAGGCCGTTTGAGTGGGTTTCCTCTTCCGACCCACAACACATAGGATTTGGGAGCATCCCGCGTTGGCGGGCGCGGATGACCGGTACGAATCAGGACACCAGTTCGGCCGTACTGCATGTGCAAGCGATCTTGTTGTTCCGAAGATCGGCAGACTACTTCATGGGCCAACCGAACTCCCAGGGGAAACAACCACTTAAGCGGGCCTTCGACCTTCCCGTAAGGCTCCCACAAATCAGCGGATGAGGCTATAAAAAAGAGAAATCGCCTTCTGAGAAGTCGACAAATCAGCCCGTACGCACCCACTTCCACTCCAGCTCCGGCATGCAAATAAATATCTGCATCGATGTTGATGAACTGTTGTCTCATCTCTCTAAACGCCAACAGATAGCCCGTTAATTCCCGAAAACGATCAAGGATACTCTGCCGGGATTTCGGTTCCATTCGGCGACGCCCCAGACGCTTGTGCACTCGCACCCCACCCTGGGACTCAATACCAGGGTGATGATCTACCGTCGTAAGAACGGATACGTCATAGGCCGAATCGTTCGCCAATGCAGTGGCAAGCAAGAAAAACTGAACCTCAGCCCCGCCGAAAGGAAGATCGCTTTGAGGATTGTATAAGCCATACCCCAGCGGCGAAATAAAACAGACCTTCAGTGGCCGACAGGGCTCTTTGACGGATGCAGCAGACGAATCCCCGACCATTCCAATATTCCCCCTGATTAAGCCGATTTGACCGATAGATCATTCATCGCAGTCAGTTCTTCGACGGACATGCAACGGGCACCATCCCCTTCGTCTGGCCCCTCACCTCAAGAGCTAATCGGGAACACGCGCCTTTTCTGTACACTCCGTCAGCGATGATGAGTACATCAGGTGCACCCAAGCTCAGAATCTCTTGTTTCGGATATCCTGTCAACGAGATGTCTCCTTTGGGCCGGCATGGCTGCCCTTAGTTTTCTACAATATTCAGGAGCTGTTCCCTCGCACCCGACAAACTGCTTTTTGATTGCAACCCGATGGAATCCATTGCATGGTTAATTTTATGGATTCGAGACCCATGGCAACCGCGATGATGGGAACCGCATCGAACGCATTCCATCGGTACACCCCTTATGTGTTTGGTGGGATTGCGCTTCTCTTGGTATGGCAAACGGTGAACGTTCTGCTGGCTTCGCAGCCGTCGATCGGCGGTGTCGACTTTTACTTCTACGTCTTGAATGCACGGGACCTTGCCGATGGGCCCGCTTATGCACCATGGGCTCGGTATATCTACTTTCCTGGCGTCTACCGTTTCTGGGAAACGGTTTTTCGGCTAACAGACGGCGCACTTCCCAGCCTTCAATGGGCCTACTTAGGCATCTTGTTAGCCAACGCCGGGTTGGTGGGAATTATTCTCATGACATCGGTTACGTCTTGGTGGGGCGGTCTCTTAGGCTCAGCAGCCTATCTCGTTTTCATGCACCGCCTTGAAGGTCTGAGTGGGTCTACCGAGCCGATTGCAACGGTTCCGTTCCTCATTGGACTTCTCCTCTGGAATCTCTGCGAACGACACTCGCATAAGACAGCCGGTCTATTGTGTCTCTCACTTGCGTGCGGGATCTGCCTCTTCGTAAAACAACAGGCAGGCCTCCTCATGCTCGGCATGACCGCCTTGATCTTTGTTCCCTCACAACGAGACCAATCCCTCCTGAATCGTTTTGTTGATTTCGCAGTTGTGGCGATCGGAACCGCCGCGACGTTCGTTCTCGCAATGTGGCTGGATGGTGGAGGGGGGGCTGCTGTGCGAATGGGCCTTGCCTTTGCGGCGGGCTATACAACACAGGGAGTCTGGCTCGATCACGTCAGCGGGCTGTGGGGAGCAGCGCAACCCTTATCGAGTGTGTTTCTCCTTGCCGTGGTTGTATGGATTTCCGTTGCGGCTCTCCCGAAGGCACGAGAAGCAGCCTCTTTAATAGACATGCGCCTTCTTGGTGTGACAACTTTTTCGACTCTGGCCGGGCTCCTTCAGTTCTCAAGAAGAGGATACTTGCATTACGGGTTACTTGTTCTGCCCTGCGCTATCCTTGCCGTGTCCTACGCCATTAAAGTCGGCCTAGACGCTTCACGATCGGTGATTGCTTACTGGGCTCCTGTGCAGCGTATGCTTCCTATCACCGCCCTTTTAATTGTCTTGCTCGTGTTTGTCCCAGGAACAGGTTCTGACATTCTCGGGCTCTCCTGGCTACCGGACGCAGCTCCCTCGGCTGCCATGACAGCCCCCTCTTCTCCGCAACTCGCCGCCTTGTGTGCGAAATTGAAGCCAGACTCATTTCTGCTCATCATTCCAGCCCGTCACAACAAAGTGCACTGGGCATGTCGGACAAAAACGATCGGCCTCCCGCTGGGATATGGATGGGAGAACCTACAACACGATGCTTACCTAGCCGCCCTGAAAAACCGAGACGTCTCGCAGGTGTTATTGTTTCGATCAGATGGTTCGCCAAAAGGAGGGAACCTCTCCCCCCTTACATCCTCAGCAACTCTTGCTCATTACCTATTAGAATCCGGTTTCGTGCAATCGGGAACATACGATGATGCGACCCTCTATCAACAGATCCCGCGCGTCATTCCCTGATATCTCCGGGGTCACCATGCTCACGGATCATCAGGCTACGGACGCACAGAACACCTATTCCCTCGATCTTTCTGTTGTCATACCGGTATACAAGAGCAACGCCATCCTCCCTGTTTTGGTCTCGCGACTGGAAGCGGTGCTTCTCCCATCATCACATCGTTATGAAATCCTACTGATTGACGACGGAAGCATGGACGACACATGGAACACGATTGACCAGTTGACCCGAACACATAAAAGTCTTCGAGGGATCAGCTTCACGCGTAACTACGGACAACACAACGCTCTGTTGTGCGGAATCCGGGCCGCTCGTGGTGCCGTAATTGTCACCATGGACGATGATCTGCAGCATTCACCTGAGGATATCCCCAAGCTTCTTACTGAGATTGCCAAGGGCTATGACGTGGTATATGGGACACCGGTGGCAGAACAGCACGGCGTATGGCGGAACCTGGCATCACAAGTTGCCAAGATGGCGCTTCAAGTTGCCCTTGGAGTGCACGCTGCGAGAAGCGTCAGCGCATTCCGAGCGATGCGGACATCGCTGCGCGAGTGCTTTGTCGATTATCGCGCCCCATCTGTTTCCATCGATGTCCTGTTGTCCTGGGGAACAACCCATATTTCTGCACTTCCGGTCCACCATGCTCCCCGCCACTCAGGCACCTCTCATTACAGTGTCGGGCGACTCCTTGCCCATGCCTTCAACATGATCACCGGCTACAGCGGGTTGCCGTTGCGAATGGCGAGTCTGTTGGGCTTTATGATGACGCTCTTTGGAATAGGCATCCTTGGCTATGTCGTTGTGAGATATTTCTGGCTCGGCAATCCCGTTCCAGGATTTCCATTCCTTGCCTCGATCATTGTCATCTTTTCAGGGGCCCAGCTGTTTTCCATCGGGATCATCGGAGAATACGTGGCCCGCTTGCACTTTCGGATGATGGATCGCCCCACCTATAACATCCGACAAGAGACCAAGATCACGGACGCTTCGAGGACATAATGCGCATTGCCGTTTGCTGCGCCACAAATCGTGGTCTTCGTTTTCTCGAACACCTGTGCAAACTGGTACCGGAAAGCGAGCTCGTTGTATTCAGCTTCAGAGAGGTCGCCTGCGAACCGCCATTCTGTGATCGTATCCGAGACTTCACAACCTCTATCGGCGGGAAATTCTTTGAGGCCCGTACATTGACGGCCCCGACCCTTCAGTCGTTCTGGGATTCAACATCTATCGATCTTCTGTTTGCGGTCAACTGGCGTTACATGATTCCGTCGACACTGTACCGTCGTGCTCGCCTCGGCGCATTCGTTTTCCACGACTCACTTTTGCCTGAGTATCGAGGGTTCTCACCAACCGTGTGGGCCATGGTGAACGGCGAGAAACAGACGGGGGCCACGCTCATTCATATGGCGGAGGGCGTCGACACCGGAGACATCGTCGACCAACAACCCGTTATTATCGGTGAAGATGAAACGATTGCGACCGTTCTTGACAGGGTCACGCAGACCTATTTGAAACTTCTTGATCGCAACCTCCCCCGGCTCATAACAGGAACGTCATCGGCAACGCCCCAAGACCATGCGCACGCGACATATACCTGCAAGCGGCACCCCTCCGACAACGAAATCGACTGGACCAAACCGGCGGGTGACATCCATAATTTGATTCGCGCAGTCACCGTTCCCTACCCTGGGGCATTCACCTATCACGACGGGCGGCTACTCCGCATCTGGTCGGCCCAATTGATGCCATCCCCACGCCGATACGTCGGAGCTATACCGGGACGCGTTATTGAGGTGCAACCAGGGAAAGGCCCTGTGGTCTTGACGGGACAGGGCGAGCTGTTACTGAAATCGATCCAGTATGACCAGGGGGAATCGACTCGCGCGGATCAACTGTTGAGTCGGGTAGGTCAGTCTTTAGGACGATAATCCTGCATCTCCAACTACAGCCTGAAGCTGTATCCCTCTTCAGACTTCTGTCTTGGTATACCCCTCCAATATCGACATAAACTGACCGGCCACATAGGCTGCATCTCTCAGCGTCATTTTCGCACTGATGGGAAGCGTCAGGGCAGATTCGGTAACAGCGTCTGTGAACGGCAGTGCCGGAGGCTGGCTTTGACCGCGATACAGTGGCATTCGATGCAACGGCGCATAATGGATAGCCGCGCCAATATTTCTGGCCCTTAAGGCTAACACCACATCGTTTCGACTGCCGGACAGCCGATCAAGCGGCAGTTGTACCACGAAAAGATGTCGGGCGTGATAGGGATCTGTACAGCCTTTCTGCCATCTTACCGCCGGAATCATCTCTCCGAGCGCATCGACATAATACTGAGCCACCTGAGCTCGCATTGCGGCCATCTCGAGAAATCGGGAAAGCTGTGCACGGCCAATCGCAGCATGAAGATCCGTATAATTCATCTTATACCCAAGATGATGGAGCTCATTGGTCAGCAATATCTGCGGATGCGTAAACCGTTTCCATGCATCAAGCGGGAGACCATGTTGTCGCAAAGATCGAATCCGGTCGGCACATTCATCATCGTACAGGGCGACGGCTCCGCCTTCTCCCGTCGAGAGATTCTTATTGGCATAAAAACTGAAGCACGTGAGGTTCCCGGAAGTTCCCACGTATCGGCCATTCACAAATCTGCTGCCGAAAGCATGCGCAGCATCTTCTATGATCTCGACGCCGGCCGGAACGACCTCCCGAATGGCCTCTACATCCACAGCCAGTCCGCCGAAATGCACAACGACGACGGCCTTTGTTTTAGTCGTAAGCTTTTCCCGTATAGCCTGAGGCGTCACGCTCCATGTCTCGACATCAATGTCGGCAAACACGGGAACGGCGCCAAGATAGATTGCGGCATTGGCAGTGCTGCACCACGTCATACTCGGGCAGATTACTTCATCGCCAGGTCCCACACCCGCCATGAGGAGAGAGAGGAATAGCGCGGATGTGCAAGAATTCACCGTCACCACGTGCGGAACGTCCAGGAACGCCGCAAGTTCTTTCTCGAACGCTAACGTTTCCGCTCCCATGCCGACCCATCCGGAACGCAAGACCTTCGTTACTGCAGCGATTTCTTTCTCGGAGAAATTCGGTTGCCCGAATGGTAAGTAACTTTTCCGAATAGCCAGGGGAGAGGATTGCTTTCGCACCTGCTTGAAGGGCACCTGCCCTGTTACATGACTCGCTCTTGAGAAATGTGCTTTCATCCGACCCTCCGAAGTTCTGCAGTCCCCTGCTGCTCTCTTATTGCAGAGTTTTCATTCAGCCTCTTTTGGCCTCTCATACTAATAGACCCTCCGCATTCACCGAACCGGAACACATCCAGCCGGTTCGTGTATTTGATCGGCGTCGTCGTTTGTACGTCGGTGAAACTCTCCTCCTCGAACCATCTTTGTATTTCTGCAATGCTGTGAAGATGATTATATTGGGGGGAATACCAGTCATAGAGACCAAACTGGGCCGCTTCCACATCAAAAGTATCCGTGAGGTGCTGTACGGGAACACAGGCCACGAATCCGCGCAAGAGGTGAAAGAGGAGTCTATTCTTGAGGACCAAATGCCGACAGAACCGATAGCGCCGTTCAGGCGAGAGCGTCCGTAGCACCTTACGAAGCGCCTCGGTGCCGACCACTTTGAGCGGGCTTCTCCGCTCATAGAGCATGACGTGCAATGTTCCATTTTGGCGAACCAAGGGTGCAATGGCCTGAAACGCAGCGTGTGTATTCGCCGTATGGTGCAGCACCCCCCAACTTACAATAAAGTCGAACTGCCCCGGTTTGAAGGGCAGACGAAAGAGATTCGCTTGAATCACCTCGACATTCGAAAAACTCTTCGTTACCTCACGAGTAATGTCCACGGCCGCATCAGTGAAATCCACCGCAATGACTTGAGCGCCTAACATGGCCAGTGCATAGGTCCAGCGGCCAGACCCGCATCCCACATCCAAAACGATCCGACCGGAAAAATAGTCCGGGGGCAACTGCACGTCGCGAAGCCAATCCTCGATGAGACGCTGATGAATCCGAAGGTATTGTGCCCGTTCAAACTGTCGATGTTCGAACTCGAAAGCGGCGCGTGTTTTCTGTTCCTCCTCGTTTACCTGACCAAGCATACGGAGCACTCCGCCGCGGAAAGGATATTCAGATCCGCACAAAGCACATAGGTATGATGTCCCATGGGTCAACTCAACCCGACAGTTCGGGCAAATCAGAACGATTTCACTGGTTCGATCATGCGACCGCATGAGTCTTCTCCTGGCTGAATCTCCCCCAGCCCGCCTGGTCCACATACTCGTGATGCCATAGTTCCAACATCAAGAGGGCATACACACGTGAGCCATAACTTGCACGTCCCTGTCGTTGCTCCATAACCAAACGACGTATCGCTGCCGGCTCAAAGTAACCCCGCTGGAGGCTGCGAGAGGACAAGAGTGTATCTTCAACCATCGCTCTACACTCTCCTTTAAACCACTGGTCGATAGGCACTCCAAACCCCATTTTCGGTCGCTGAAGAATGCTCGCAGGCAGCCGCTCTTTCATGACTGCTTTCAACAGATACTTGGTCTCGCCCCGTCGGATCTTGTATTCGACCGGCAACGCGGCACAGAACTCGATGAGTTGATGATCCAAGAAGGGAGACCGTGCCTCAAGCCCGTGGGCCATTGTGGCGCGATCAACTTTGACGAGCAAATCGTCAGGGAGATAGCTCATCGTATCCACCCCGAGCAGTTGATCGAGCACATCCGATGCATTGACCTGTTTAAACCAGTCGGTCAGGAGGTCCAGTGAGTCGTCCTTCTTGACTTGGTCTCTGAAGCTCTTTGTGTATAACTCGTCTTTTTCCTCTGGCCCAAAATAGCAGATCCTGCCCATGTAGGTATGGCTGAACGGTTGACACAGCCGCTCGGCCCTGTTGCGTAATCGCGCGAGCAGTGCTCCCCGCGCTGGAATTTTCCGGATCAGACCCAAAACCTGTTCTTGCGTGTACAGCCTGTTTAAATGGGACAAAAACCGATCGACAGGTAAGTGATGATAGCGGGAATAGCCCCCGAGTAGCTCATCTCCTCCATCCCCGTTCAGCACGACCGTGGCAAATTGTCGACTGAGCTGTGACACATAATACGTGGGGATTGCCGACGAATCCGCAAACGGCTCATCAAACACACGGGCCAAAGTGGGAAGAATATCAATCGCCGAAGGTTCGACCACGAACTCATGGTGTTCGGTGCCATATCGCTGTGCCACCTGCCGTGCATAGGGCAATTCGTTAAACGCGTCCTCTTTGAATCCGATGGAGAACGTCTTGACCGGCCCTGTCGTGAGCTGACTCATGAGCGCCACGATCGCACTCGAATCCACCCCCCCGCTCAGAAATGCTCCCAGCGGAACGTCGCTGACGAGGCGCAATCGCGTGGCCTCTTGCAGTAAAGCTAGAAACTCTTCCTGATATTCCTCTTCGCTTCGAGCGGGATGTGCTTTCTGATACGACAGAGTCCAATAGGCACGTTCCGTGAGCGCCCCGTTTTCACAGACTAACATGTGGCCCGGCTTCAGCTTTCTGACACCTTGGAAAATAGACCAAGGAGTTGGCACATACTGGAACGTCAAATAATGGTGCAACCCGATCGGGTCGATTTCTCGTTGTGGGACACCGACCAGCAAGGCCTTCAATTCAGATCCGAATGTCAGCCCCCCCTGATTTGCAGCGTAATAGAGGGGCTTCTTCCCCACCCGATCTCTGGCCAGGACTAAGCGGCGTGCCCTTGAGTCCCAGATGGCAAATGCAAACATGCCCCGCAGCATGGCAACACAATCGAGGCCAAACTCCTCATAGAGGTGAATAATGACTTCCGTGTCTGTTCGTGAGCGAAATACATGTTGATCACCTAGGCGGGCACGGAGGTCTTCAAAGTTGTAGATCTCTCCGTTGAAGACGATCCAGACAGTACCATCCTCATTCGACATCGGTTGATGCCCGGCGGGGCTGAGGTCCATGACACTCAACCGCTGATGAGCCAGACCGACCCCGCCATGGATATAGACGCCGGCATCATCCGGGCCACGATGTTGAAGACAAGCACCCATCGCCGTGATGCGTTGCCGACTCACAGGGCTGTCGTCAAATGTAATCTGGCCCGCTATACCACACATAAGCTAGGTTCGCTCAGTTCCTTAGTAACGAAAAACCTCAGGAGTTCACGGGCATGCTGTCTCTTCCAACTCATTGATCCAACAGAGGCTTGGAAGGGAGCGTGCTGATGATTGCTCCTGCAATATCCGAATTCGTCAGACCATCGCCGGCATGGCGGTCTAGCTCGCTCGTGAAGGACAGACCTTTCCTTCTTCCCGGTCATTCCATTCGAAAAAGTACCGCTTAGACCGAGGACAACAGCCCTTCCGCTCTTGGTGATTCATGTATTCCTATTCTGCGTCCCGCTTTTACCCCCCGGAACGAGACAGGGAAGGACAACTCAACCACTTCTCCAAGTCCAGCTTCCTCAAACCATCTTCGCACTTCCGGGGAAGTGTGCTTCCACTGATAAAGGGGAGAATACCAGTCAAACGTATCGAGGACGTCCCATACGAGTCCCCTCCCTTGATTGCTGGTAGGAATGTATTGCACAAATCTTCCGATCCCGTACACCTTATAAAATACGTAGTAAATAGGAACCCACGCGGCACACAACGCGTACAGCAACTTTTGAGGTATGTGAACCGTCCATCTTCTGATGCGATCTGACCGTTTTGAATAGTCCCCCGCCCACACATATACCCAAATGGCGATCGCCCCATTCTTTATCAAGAGCCGAGGAAGCTGGAGAAAGGCTTCCCGGGTGTTCCTCGTATGGTGCAAAACGCCAATACTGTAGATGGTGTCAAACGTCTCTGGACGAAAGGGGAGATGAAAGATATTCGCTTGGATGATATGAATATTGGGGCGACTTCCCATATTGGCATAAGCTGCATCGACGGCATAGGAGAGATCGATCCCCACCACATTGGCGCCAAACCCTGCGGCTACCTCCATGAAACGCCCTGTACCGCACCCGACATCCAGAACGAGTTTCCCCTTTAACTCCTCCTCCTTGAACCCGGTCTTCTCCAAAAATGTATTGTGCGACTGATTGTGCCCGGCAATAGAGTCGACTTGGGTCTTTCGATGGACATTCCATTCAAATGAAAAATTCCCCACATAGTCATCGGTGGGAACGAACCGAGGGACACCATTGCGAATCGGGTAGGCTGTGCCGCATTGGCCACAACTCAGCGAACCCTCTTCGATTTCGTCCATAACCTGAGTATCGACGGTAAGACTCAACTCAATCTGACACGTTGGACACACAACGATCTTAAGCAACGAGCTCTTCATGATGTTATTCCCCCTCTCGTGAGTGACGAACTCTTGCAGGGCCGTGACCCTTCGAATACATATGTGTCTTCGATCATCCGCGCTATTGCATTTGGCTCAAAGCAAGCGCACATGCGTCGTTGCGCCGCATCCCCGAACAGTTTCCGCAATTGAGGATTCTTCAGCAGGGCGACGATCCGGTCGCCTACCTGTCTCCAGTCACCGCAGGGTACGACATATCCCGTTTCTCCATCGACGACGACTTCGGCTGCACCGCCAGCGGCAGTTGTCACGGCTGCAACCCCTAAGGCCGCACCTTCCAGCAACACATTGGGAAGCCCCTCGCTAACCGAAGTCAGAACAAGTACATCCAAGATTTGCATAATCTGCGTGGCATCCTTTCGCTCACCGAGGACAAGGACACGACCCGTCATCCCCCGCCGACGGATTTCCGAGTCAATCCACATTCGCAACGACCCATCTCCCACAATTAGAAACACTGCCTTATCTATCGTTTGCAGCACGCGTTCCGCCGCTGCGAGAAACGTGGCATGGTCTTTTTCTAGAGATAGCCGCCCGACAATTCCGACAACAGCCTCGTGTGGCGGTAATCGCAACGTTACTTTAAGCTGCCTCCTTTGCACCTCATCAAGCTTCTGGAGACCTTCCGTCCCAATTCCGTTATAGATGGTGATGAGTTTCTGCTTGGGCAAAAGCGCCCATCGGCGATTGTCTTCCTGAACCGCCCGAGAGTTTGCGATTATGGTCGTCTGCAACGGCCCCGTCAGAACATCAATGGCCCTCTGCCACTTCGGATAGAACCAGGGGAACCGTCCAGGGCGTTCACTTCGAAGAGATCCGACAACGACAGGCACCCCGGCAAGCCCTCCCGCGATGGCGCCAAGCGCAACGGCGTAGTGAAGCCAGCTATGCAGAACGGCGCATTGACGGCCACGGAGATAGCGGACCAGTTGCCACACGACCCCGACGTGGTGGAGGCAGAACTTCGACGTGAAAAATGTCACCGGGACGCCAAGCGACTCAAACTCCGCCACGAAAAATGTGTCCATCGTATCGATAGTCACAATCTCCGGTTGCCAGCGGCCTCGATCCATATGCCTCAAGTAAGACAGCAACTGTCGCTGTGCTCCTCCCATTCCCAAGCTTGGAATAAACAGAACTACTCGCTGGATGCTATCGGGAGTGTCTCCGGTCGCCACCATCCTCTTGCCTCTGCCGCAGACGTTCGAAATACATCGAGCCAGAAACGCAAACCCCGCTAGCGCAAACAGCACAGCAACGTCGATATGCTTGCGAATGTGGTACCAAACCGTCCGGATCGCCCTGACACAGATCAGCACCGGATATAAGATAAAACAGGCACTGATTGTGTTCGCTCGCCACCCGTATCTTGAGAATTCCCGCAACCGGCTTGATCTGTCGTAAGAAGCGATCCGCCGAATGCCCGATCGTAGGGGGATATTCCTGAGAGTCCAATATCCAGCCCCGAATCGATCTTCAAATGGAAGAATGCAGAGGTCGCTATTGGATTCCCGTGGCGGGTCCATGCGTGAGGGAATCACTTCGACATGTGAAAACAGCCCAGAGACTCTTGCTTGTTTCAGATCTTCAGTTCGCAGCCAGCCGACGCACAATGCCGAGGGATACACCTCACACACTGCATAGGCGGCAGCGATCAGTCGTTCCAGTGATCCGGTCTGAATCAACAAGACTTGAAAATGAGACGTGTGAAACGGCGGCATCTCGCGCTGAGCCTGTGTACATCGTACGAACTCTGCCACGCCTCAACTCATCCTTGTCTTGTTGTGGATCCGTTGAAGAGACGAGCCCACATGTGGTTCGCTCCTGGTCAATCCAGTCGCAGGTATGGTCCATATATGGTCGCACTCGATAATCCCGCCCTCCCCGGAAGCCGTAAGCACTTCAAACCGCTGCGCCTTCATCTTGACGTCGTAGGGAATCGCCCAATCATTTGACGAGGTGACGCCGGCCATTATCCAATACGTTCCGCTCAACAAGGGAATATGGGGATAGCGCATCTCAACCATTCCTGTGTCGACATCCAAGGCACAGGGAATGCTGTCTACAAATGTATTCGTTCCATGAACCCAGACGTCCTGATCTGTGTGGAGTTGGATGCAGAATCCCGGGTCTCGAAACGGGCCCTTCACTTGATAATGAATTCGGATGACGAGATCTTCACGGGTCCGAAATACTGACTTTTCACGCCCTTGCTCATCATGGGTGGTGACGGACTCGATCTCGATTTCCCCGCTCCCCCAACACATCACGCCCTCAACGGCACTGCAAGGCCGTCCGCCACGCAATTCTTTTTCACGGTCTTGCTGAACCGATTCCAAATAGGCTTCAACTGCCTCGTCCGGAGAAGAATCCAATTGGATACGGCCACCACGAATCCACAATGCACGGGTGCACACTTTTCTGATCGCTTGCAGATCATGCGAGACGAGGATGATGGTCGAGGAGGCCTGAAGTTCTTGGAACCTCTTGTGACACTGACGATGGAATGCCGCATCTCCCACAGCCAAAATTTCATCGGTGAGGATGATGTCTGCTTCTACATGAGCAGCAATGGCAAAGCCCAATTTTGCATACATGCCCGATGAATAATACTTCACAGGAATGTCGAGAAACCTCTCAAGCCCGGAAAAGGCGACTATGTACTCAAACTTTCGTTTGATTTCTGGTTGACTCAACCCCAACACGCTTCCATTCAATATGATGTTTTCTCGTCCGGTCAGATCAGGGTTGAACCCTGCCCCCAACTCGATAAGACTGGCAATCCGCCCCCTCGTGAACACGCGGCCGTGGGTCGGACTTGTAATGCCATCCATGAGCTTCAGGATGGTGCTCTTCCCTGCTCCATTCTCACCTATAATGCCTATGGTCTCTCCTTGCCTGACCTTGAAAGTGAGATCGCGGACTGCCCAGAACAATGAATCTTCAGGAGGTCCGGCTGGAAACCATCGTTGTGTCACCTTGGTGAACATGCGATGGAGTGCCGGTCGGAGCGAAGGGGCACGCCGATCATAGCTTTTCGACACACAGTCGAACTCTATGACGACATCATTCTTCTTGGAGTCATCACATAACATCGGCAAACCGTTGCTCAACAGACTTAAAATAGCGATATCCCATACCAAATATTAGAACGGCAGCCAGCAGCACGGCGCCGAGAGAGCCTAGCGTGGGGAAATGGCCATATAAGATCGCTGTTCGGTAGGCTTCGATCAATGTGGCCATGGGATTCATGAGATAGATTGCTTTGTACTGCTCAGGAACCAGACTGACCGGGTAAAGAACGGGGCTTACTAGCATCAAGACTTGGAGCCCTAGTGGGAGAACCGCCCCTAGATCTCTGTGTAGAACATAGATTGCCGAACAGGTCAGCATGATCCCCACAACCATGACTCCCTGAATCAGAACAAGACAAGGGACAGCTAACACGCTGACAGTAATGGGGATCTTGTACAGGCCCATCAACACCAGCAAAAATCCTAAACCAATCAGAAAGTCAAATCCTGTGACGACGATCTTTGAGAGTGGAATGACCTCACGCGGAAAATTGGCTTTCGTCACTAGATTCATGCTGGCCACGATACTCGCAACGCTTGCCGTCAGCGAATTGGCAAACAGAAGCCAGGACCATAGCCCCACGTATGCAACAATTGCATATGGAACCACATCATCCTGGACGCGGACAAAAGCCGAGAACACAATTGTGGTTACGACCATCATGGAGATTGGCTGTGCGACAGCCCAAAGCAGTCCCAAAGCCGTCTGTCGATGACGCGCCTTAAGTTCCGCCAGCGCGAGATTCCAGAGCAGCCCACGATAGGCATACAATCGAGCAAAATGTCCTGTCATTCTGCATCCTCACGACGCCTGAAAACATGCTTGCACTTTTCCGGAGGAGTCACGAAATTCTGACTCTGTAGCATCAATTCGATTACCACAACTGCGTCATAAATTCCTGGCTGCATTTCCTGAGTATCTTGTGGCGCCGAGGCTGAGCGAATCGGAGCAGGACAAACAACTCTACAGTCTTAGGGCCGGTTGCCTCGCATGGTATACAGGGACAGGAATACCTACACTCCCTCGCCAATACGGCTGTATCGAGTTCCGATATGCACAGAGGTGACAACAAATGCCATTCGATACAGATTGACCGACTCAACCCAGATACAGTTCATAGCCATTGATTTGACGCTGAACTCGGTGACTTTGCAAATCATTTCGACATCTTGCGGAAGGCAGCAGGCTGCAACGCCATAACTGTCCCTTCACACACAATCAGAAACCGCAAATGTGGAGTTGTCTTGTTTACTCAGATAGCGGGAGCCGTGGCCATCCATCCATAGTCGGTCTCTAACCAGCACAAGAGGGGGATAGAGGAATTGCACTCCGCCCACCGGACCACTCTTTCCACCATTCCCTCATTTGAAATCACGGCGCTGAAAAATCATACAGGCAGCTACCATGACGAATGCGGCATAGGTCACTCCGTAGCTCACGGCCATAAGAAGGTAACTCCAGGCAATAGGGATACCATGCACCGCCTCACTCTTGATATTGAAGTAGGCAAGGTTTGGAAGAGCATAGTAGAGGACATTGAGCACTCCGCTAACCAAGGGATTCTCCAGCCTGTCGCCCAGCGCCTGGAGGTCCCCAGTGAGGTGTCCAATCACATAGATAGCCAAGGTAAAGGTCGCGCTCAAGGTGGGTGTGGTGAAGGTCGATAACATGACTGCGACGGCAACAATCAGCAGGAGCTCGAGGAAAATCAGTCCGATGGCTTTCGCGAGCCCCATATCCAGACCGACACCGGCTAGCAGGAGGACGAGGACAAATCCCACCGCCATGATTGCCGTATTTACGAACAACGTCAGCCCAAGGCCCGAGTACCGTCCAAGAAGGAACTGATACCGAGGAATAGGCTTGGCAATAATGGTATAGATCGTCCGTTTTTCGATTTCCTTGCTGACGAGTCCAATTCCGACAAAGATCGCAATCAAGACGCCAAATAGGTTAATACTGGCCAAGCCCAGGTCCTTCATAATCTTGGCCTGTTCCCCCATCGTCAAGCTGCCAAGGAGAACGGAGCTGCCGATCAGCATCAAGGCAAAAAAGACAAGGTTATAGAGAATCTTGTCTCGCAGATTCTCCTTGAACGTGTTGAGAGCGATCACAATGATTCGCTTCATGTGCGATTCATTCCAGACTCTGTGAGAAAGAGATCTTCTAGCGACCGCTTGTGGGGGGTCAACGAGACGACTCGGCCCTTCTGCTTGAGAATCAGATCGAGCAAGCTATTGACTCTTTCCTCATCATCCAGCTTGATCAAGATTTGATTGCCTCGTCTCATCACCGTAGCAGCCAGATCCCGTATTCCCGCAAGCACGGATTCAGAAACGTCTTCCACGACAAGCTCGATGGAGTTTACCGATGAGGCCCCTGCAAGCTCCTGGACTGTTCCCACTGCCTTAAGACGCCCCTTGACTAAGATACCAATCCGATCGCAAATCATCTCCACATCGGGAAGAATGTGGGAACTAAAAAAAATGGTCTTTCCTTCGTGCTTGAGACGAAGGATGATATCTCGCACATCCCGCCGGCCGATGGGATCTAACCCGGACATTGGTTCATCAAGAATCACCAGCCTGGGATCATTGATCAACGCCTGAGCAATACCGATCCGCTGGAGCATCCCCTTTGAGAATTTCCGCAGCGGACGATGACGGGCGTCCGTCATTGAAACCAATTCCAAGAGCTCGTCAATCTTCTTGGCAAGCTTCAACCCTCCGATTCCGAACAATTGGCCATAGAAGACAAGAAACTCTTCAGCTGTAAGGTACTCATAGAAAAATGGAGATTCGGGAAGAAACCCGATGTACTGCTTGACGGCCACATCACGAATCGAACGATCCAAGATCCACGCTTCCCCGGACGTAGGATAGACGAGCCCCATGAGAAGTTTGATCGTCGTCGTCTTTCCAGCTCCATTGTGTCCCAGAAAACCGAAAACTTCGCCCTCTTCTATTTCCAAGTCCAGGTGGTCGAGAGCCATTACGGATCGGCGGCCGAACCCAATCCGATATTCTTTCGTCAAACCGTTTATTCGTAGCGGCTTCATCGTTGCCGTCTGTTCCCTTTCATTGCCATTCTCTCCTTCACTGAGCTGCTACTCACCACCTGAGTGGAGGGATCGTACAGATACTGCCCGCCAAACGGATCATGCGGGAGCGCATTCAGAACCCCTTGTGCGACCAAGTCTTCAAGTTGGCCGGGATGCTTCGAATATCGGTCTCGATATCGCCTGATTGCCTCTTCAAGCACCTGGAGGTCACGCGCTACGATCGCTTCCTTCAACCGCTGCTCCAAAACATGTCGCACCTCACCATCCGCCGCCTGTTCATATAGCGAGGCAATCAACTCAACCGCATTCTGTGGTGCCTTTGCCGAGACGTACAACCGAGCTGCGAGTCCTGAGAGGTACGCCGGCGCTGCAGGAAGACGAGCAGCCCTGGCAACATACTCGGCTGCCTTGGCATCATCTCCTAATTCGAAGTAATAATTGATCCCCAAATAAAAGGGAAGCTGCCAGACGTCAGGATTGTGTTTCATGCCCTTTTCCAGCAGCGCATTGCTCTCCTCCGGCAAGACCACCAATGTGCATAACGCAAGTCCCCCAGCTTCATAGGCACGTACAAACTTGGGATCAAGCGTTGTCAAGATATCTAACACTCTGTAGATCCAGCGACCAGCTTCTTCTGTAGTTTTCTTCTCGCCCATTGCCTGAATGGCTTGAATCCAAAGAAAGTCGGCAACTACGCCTTGATACCCCAAAGAGGCAACCCTCAAGACTTGGGCCTGAGGCAGGAACATGAACCGTTGAATTTTCTGGACACCTTCCTGAAGCTGATCGAGTCGTACATGCAGAAAGTATGATCCCGCCACGAAAGCGAGTCCGAGCGCAGCCAGAGCCATCTGCCGAATTATCAAGATCATGACAGGATAGCCCTACTCCGTCATCCGCTGATCGTAATTATCGAAATTCACATCTAGGTATCTATACTCAAGAGAGTTTACCGCTCGGCCCTTGTATCGTTTCTGAACGCTCTCAATCGCCGCATACTGCGACTGAGCAATATCGCTCTTGCCAATTTGTGCAGCAATCTTGGCAAGAAGAACCCGGGCCGGCAAGAAATTCGGCTCGTACGTAATGGCCTTCGTGAGCAAGGCTTGTGCTTCTTCAGATTGTCCTTGTCGCCACCGAATTTTCCCTAGCTCTAGATAGTTAAACGGTGAGAACGGATCAACCTTGATTGCTCCCTCGTAAGACCCCGCAGCATGAGCGACAAGATCGTCTCGCTGCTTATTGGATGTAGCCCGCTCCGCGAGCAACAGATAGAGCATTCCCAAACGAAACGGAACCCTCCCATCCAAAGAGTTCAATTCCTGACAGATCGCCATGTCCTCCACAGCCTGAATGAGCCGCTGTGGATCGCCAGAGGCATAAAACTGCGCGACGTTCATCCGAGCGGATGCGTCGTGGTATGCGGTCGTTCCTGGATCGATAAGAATCGCGCGACGATACCACTCCCATGCGCGATCACTCTGGCCGCTTTGCGACGCAACATTTGCTTGCTCATAGGCGAACCATGCGGCCGCCGGTTGAATAATAAGAAAAGCGGACACCGATGCCATGAGCCATACTATGGCAACTCGAGCCGGATGGTGTGGAAACGGGATGTTCCATACAGGGACAGGATTGGGACTATCAATGCGCTTCATCACCAACACGAGACTTCCGCATAGAATTAGGATCAAGACCAGCGCCGGCTCGTGAAATACGGAGTCCCCAGCGGCATGCACCAAAATGGCGAGGGCACCTCCGGACAGACCAACGACCGTCCCTTTCCCCCACGAAGACAATGAACCCTCTATCACATCTTTCACACCCCATCCCCATACACCAATTCCCAGGAGAAAGAGAGCAAGCCCTCCGATACCAAGTTCAACGGCGATCTGGAGGTACTCATTGTGGGCTGACTCCGCCCTCTTACCATACTGGACAATACTATTCTCGATCGGGAATCGATACTGAAACGACAAATACTTATACATCCCCAGCCCGATTCCCCAGGGACGATCCGCGACTCGATGAAGTGAGTTCTCCCATATCTCGAACCGAGTATATGCGTAGGGATCATGCGCCGACACATCTAAGACCCTCTGCTTAATCGGATTGGAGAAAACGAGCCCTGCCAGCACAAGAACCAACAAGAAGACCAAGGCCATTTTCCCAAATCGGTAGATCCCGAGGAGTAGAGCCATGGTGAGGAATGCGAATACAGCCCCTCTGGATTGGGCCATTACAAACGCGAGAAAAGCAATCGCCGAAGTGCACCAAAGGAATGCCTTGTTCGTCCAATTGAGATCATTGAGCTTCTGATAACTCAACAATCCGAATGTCAGCGCCAACGTCACCACTTCATAGGTCGCAAAAAAGTTCGGGTTAAAGAACGTACCCTTTGCCCTAGCTTCACCAAGCCAGACATACTGAACAATGCCCAGGATCCCTTCACAAAGCCCCATTCCCACCAACACCATGACAACTTGCCGTACTTGCCGGGTCGTCCGAATACCCTGAAGGACAACACCGAACAATACGGCATACAGCAGAAGGCTGACGAACCATTGGATGCTTGGATTCTTGTAGGGAGCCCACCACAACGAGAAGCCGGCCCATCCCAAGAATACCGCTAGGACGGGAATAAGGCGGCTCTGCATGAGGACAATTACTCCCACCTTCATCTGATGAATCGTCCATACAGTAAGCGCTCCGAGAAGGAGCAGCCGCATAATCAAAACAGGCGCGTGCGTCGTCCCGCCTTCGATCAAGGGAGAGAAGATGATGAGGCTTCCGAGAAGTAGAACTGCAGCTGAGGGAGACCAAGAAAGTACATACCGTTTCAGTGCTATGACAAGACCTCGATCAAGATCCAACATGGGACTGGAGGTGCCTCCCCCATCCGCTTTGGTATTGACGAACTGTTCGTTCTCGCAATGTTCATTCATCTAAGCTGTAACTCAAAGACATTCGCTGCAGCTGACACTGGAGCAGAGTCGCTTTGCTATTGTTCCTGGAGTAGCCAGGACAGAGCCAATGTAAACGTAGAAGTTGTCCCAGATCCTGTCAAGATATTCTGTCGTTCTGTTCCCAAACGACAAGGGGAGAGAGACCATCACGGCCCCTCTCCCCCATCCCGATGTCAATGATGCGTCACCGCACCAAGTTTGACGCGTTGCGTTAGGTTACAACCTACACGTCGCTCTGGTTGTTTAACAAATTCCGAACATCATTCATCGACCATTCATCACAAACAGCATCTTGATCGATTTGCCCTTTTGCGGTCGCGGTGAAGCCCGTTACACTTGCGAGGGGAGCAATGGTGGTTGTAGTCGAGGTCGGGTCACAACCACCTGAGGCAGCTTGAGGTCCCGTCAACGGTGCCATTCTAGCCACAGCACCAGCTGCATAATACCAGAACGAATAGCGTGGATTTCCGGAAGGCCCCCAACCAATTTCTTGGACATTAGTCGCGGGCATGAACGTAGTCGGATTCGACTCGGCCTGGAAAGCGACAACCGACGTAAAGATCGCGCCAAGGCTGACCTTGGCTTCAGACTGCTTCGACTTGGCCTGATAGGCCAAGAAGTTCGGGATGGCGATGGCCGCCAAGATCCCGATGATCGCGACCACGATCATCAACTCAATCAGAGTAAAACCCTTTTGTCCCTTTAACTGCTTACACATCGTACCGCCTCCTTGTTGATGGTTCACTCACTTCGCCCCTTGCACACCCTTGCTTCTTTCTTCATCGGAACTAGCACCTGATTTCTGTTACCTATGCGCTAAAGCAGATTCGATGCCCGGTACAGGGCCAGGCCATAAGAATCATAGTCACACCAAATATCAAATAGTTATGACTCTTAACCTGCAATGCAACAGTTCCAGGCGGAGGTCACCTCTTCCATTTTTTCTCCGATCTGCCAATATTTGTCATCGACTGTACGGGACTAGGCATCTTCCCTGACCCTTTCCACGGAGAAGGGATATTGGTGAACTTCGCCACTTGCATGAGACAAACAGTCAGTGAAAACAATTATTTGCTGTGAAGTAACTGGGCGAATCAGGTTTGCAAGTGCAGCGGAGAGGACTCAGGGAGATGGCTGTAGCTGAGAGCGCTGCTGGGGCAGGGGATAAATTGGTAGCCCAGGACTTCTGTTAGGGATGAGATAAATGGATGGGTTACTGAGTGCGTATCTTCTCAGATACACGCTGCTTGGCCTGTTGGATACGCTCTTCCTGCGTTGGGTCGCCCATACCCAGGTCACGGAATCGGTCCATCAGCTTACTATTGGAGGGGTCGAGTTCCAGTGCACGGAGCCAAGCCTCGCGGGCATCTGAGAGATTCCGCTGCTTGGCGTATATATCCCCGAGATGCTCATAGAGCACTGGGTCATCCCCGGCGAGAGAAACGGCGCGCTTTATCTCGGTCAAGGCCTCAGCGAACAAACCGGATTTAAACAAGGCCCATGCGAGGCTATCGATATAGTACCCATTACTCGGTTTGAGCGCGACAGCTCGCTTGGTCAAGGAAAGCGCTTGGTCGATTTTGACTCCCCGCTCTGCATAGCTATACCCAAGATAGTTGAGCGCATCGGCATGATGGGGATCCAGCTTGATCGCGATCTCCATGACACGAACGACATCATCGAACCGATTGAGCTTGTCGTAGACCGTGCCAAGATTGAAGTATAAATCGGCGCTCTTGGGGTTCTGGCTGATACCTTCTTCCAAAGCCTTTGCCGCATCGTCGAATTGTTCCTTCTGGAAATACGTCAATCCCAACACGATATGGGCTTCAGCCTGTTTCGGATTAATCGTGATGGCCTTAGTCAGGTGCGTGACAGCTTCAGGAAATTGCTTCAATCGATAGTACAACAGACCGAGATGCAGATGTCCTTCGAAGAAGGAGGGCTCAAGTTGCACGTTAAACGTATAGGTCTCGATAGCCATCTTCGTGTCCTTGGACTCCTCGTAGAGAAATCCAAGGTAATCTCTTATTTTGAGTTCGGTCGGACGCGCCTTGAGGATCTGGGTCAGTTGATCGATAGCCTTGGGGTATTCCTTCTCTTCCCCATACAGAAGCGCCAAACGCAGCTGTGCATCGAGGTCCGAAGGATCCTCCGCCAGCAAATCATTCAATTCTTTCCTGGCGCCCTGAAAATCCTTTGCGCTCACATAGAGCCGAACCAGCTGGTGCCGGATATCTCGGTTTCGCGGGTTCACCGTCTGGAGATATTTCCGTAGCACGGCGATCGCTCGATCATGAGACTGCCGCGATTCATAGATCGAGGCGAGCGCATGATAGGCCGGTTCAAACGAGGCATTGACTGCAATCGCCTGCTCCAAACTCGCCGCCGCCTCTTCCCCTTTCCCTGCATCGAGGAGCATCCGCCCCAAATGATAATGGCCGACGGCAGATTGAGGGGCCCGTGCCAAACCGGCTCGAATAGCCCGTTCCGCATCTGGTTGCCGCTTCAGACTCAGAAGCAACAGACCCTGAGTGAAATAGGGATCACCGGAAGTTGGATCGAGATCGATCGCGCGATCCAACAGTTTCACCGCACGCTCTCCTTGCCCCGCACTCGCTAAAATACCTGCCATCTTCGTGAGTAGCTGACTGTCTTGGCTCGATCCCTCTGCCACTTGGTCCGCATAACGTATGGCATTGGGCATATCGCCCAGCGAAAAATAGAGACCGGCCAGCCGGGCTTTCACAGACTGGGACGCCGGATCCGCCTTCAGCGCAGCCTGATATTCCAGAATCGCACGATCCATATCCTGTGCAAGCTCGGCTTGATACCCCAGCATGAAATGATAGGACGCGGCGGCATCGGGGGGAGGCATCGAGGGCGCAGCCTTCGGCGTACCGGCAGAAGCGAGTATCCTGTCAGGCGTCTGTGGCCCGGCAGCGCAGGCTGCAAGCACCAAGAAAATCAGCGCACACATCATTCCACTGTGCGCTGTAAGACCTCGGCTGTTCGCCGTTCGGCTCGGCATGAAGCTTGTTGTGCGCACTCGAACGATCCTCTTGGTAGACCTAGATGAAGTTGTGGGGTCAGAAAGATTATACGAGTGGGATGACACAGGGTCAAACGACTTCTCGATTGTCGAGGCTCTCAAACTTCGCGAAGCGGTCGTGGAAAAAGAGTTCCTTTCTCCCGATCGGGCCGTTGCGATGTTTACTCACGAGAATATCGGCGATGCCTTTTCGTTCGGAATTCTGGTCATACACGTCCTCACGGTAGATGAACATGACGACGTCTGCATCCTGTTCTATGGCTCCACTCTCACGAAGGTCGGCGAGCATGGGAATCGGCGGCTTGCGAGCTTCCACTGCGCGGCTGAGCTGGGACAGCGCGACAACCGGTACGTTGAGTTCCTTGGCCAAGGCCTTCAACGAACGGGAGATATCTGAAATTTCCTGCTGACGGGATTCTGAATCGCTCCGCCCCTGCATCAGCTGGAGGTAGTCGACAATCAATAGGTTAAGCCCTTTCTCCGCTTTCAACCTGCGAGCCTTACCCCGCATCTGCTGCACCGTGATACCTCCCGTATCGTCGATATAGATCGGTGCTTGTTCCAGCCGGCCCGCTGCTTCCGCAAGACGCCACCAATCCTCTTTCTGAAGCTTCCCGGTTCGGAGACCATGTGAATCGACTCGCGCTTCAGAACTCAGCATACGCAGGACGATCTGCGGCTTTGACATTTCCAGGCTAAAAATTCCGACCACGGTTCCCGCGTGGATGGCGGCATGGGCTGCCATGCCCAACGCCAGGCTGGTCTTTCCCATGCTGGGCCGTCCTGCGATCACCACGAGGTCAGAGGGTTGGAGCCCCGCCGTAATGTCGTCGAGGTCGTAAAAGCCGGTGGGAACACCCGTAATATGTTCTTTTCGCTTTGACAGTTTGTCGACGAGATCGAGACTTTCCTTAATGATGGAATTAATGGGGGTGAACGACCGATCCAGCTTCCCCTGGACGATGCCGAAGACCGACCGCTCAGCGAAGTCAAGCAGGTCGTCGATAGATGAGCTGCCTTCGTACCCGCGCGTGAGAACTTCTGTAGAGGTATGGATCAGCTCCCGCAGCAGCGCCTTATCGCGCACGATCTTGCAGTGGTAACGAACATTGGCGGAACTGGCCACGCTCTGCACAAGTTCCGCTAAATAGGCGGCACCGCCGATGGCCTCAATTTCTCCCTGCGCCTTCAACCGTTCCGTCAACGTAATCTGATCGATTACTTCTCCAATGTCCGACAATTCGAGCATCGCCCGATAGATCTTCCGATGCGACGTGCGGTAGAAGCTCTCTTCGACCAGCAATTCCATCGCCTTGGCCATTGCGCTGTTGTCGAGAAGCACGGCTCCGAGAACCGATTGTTCGGCCTCTAGATTCTGAGGAGGCAATTTTGGCTGTGACAGATCGGCGGCTGACATGGATTTCATAATCGTTCATTGACCTGCCGCCGGGACCGGCGAGCCGCGGCCACCAGGTCGGCAAGCCCCACTTTCTTCGAAAGACGGCTGAGATTGCCGGTTCGGCTGCCCTGCCTGTGAGCAGCAAGAGGCTCGACCACCAGCACGTCATCATGGTCCATCCCTGGGGCGCCGACCACGACCACAGCCGCTGCCTGCTGAGCCAACCCCGCCGACACCGCGGCAGACACCAGCGCTGTGTCACTCCCCTTCATCGTCTGCTGCACAACTCGGGAGCGAGTCCTGCGCAACTGCGCCGCGACCTCCATCAATCGACGAGTGGCCCGGCGTGGCGCAGCCACAAGATAGTCGACTCGCGCCGAGACCGATCCTTCCTCAGGGAACTCCACAGTGCGGAAGAGCCGGTCAACATCCAAACCAAAACCGGTTGAAGGCAATGGCCGGCCAAATCTGCCGATCAAGTGATCGTATCGTCCGCCACCGCCTAACTCCGCCCCTATCCCTTCGGCAAACACGTCAAACACGACACCATCATAATAGTCGAACCCGCGGAATTCCCCGAGATCCAGAAGCAGTGACTCCCGGTAACCAGCCGCACAAAGCAGCTGATATACCTGGGCAAGCCGTTCGAGCGGAGCAGTCAACGCTGGATCACCGGCCGCGAGAACCCGGCCGCGTGCCAGCACTTCCTCTTGACCGTACAACTCAGGCGCTTCCCGAATGGCACGCGCCGCAGTCTTTGAGATACGCTCGCCGGCAAGAAGCTCTTCAAGTCTCGGCAGATCCTTTCGCGCAGCCGCCTGCTCAGCCAACTTTTGCCCCTGCGCCGATAATCCAGATCGCATCAGAAGTCCCTTAATAAAACCCACATGTCCAAGTGACACTTTAAACGACTGCAGACCGATCGTGCTGAGACACTCGATCATCAAACCGATGACTTCACTGTCGCTCGCGACATCGTCCAGCCCAATGAGCTCGGCTCCGACCTGGAAAATTTCTCGACCTCGCCCGGCATGTTCCTGCTCATAGCGAAACACCGACGTTCGATAGGAAAGACGTAACGGCAGCACCGAACCCGTGAGCCCCATGGCCACCGTTCTGGCAATCTGCGCCGTGGCATCCGGACGGAGGATCAGCGTCCGCCCAGTTGTCCGATCGACGAATTGATAACAGTGCTCGATTAGTTCAGGCTCAAGCCCCGGAGCCAGGACGTCGAGATACTCGAACGTGGGAAGAATGATCTCCTCGTAGCCCCACTGGTTAACTTGACCGAGCAACTGCTCTTCAAGACGGCGAACCTGCTTCGCCGCATGAGGAAGAATCGTCGCCATGCCCACGGGGACGAGCGAACGCTCACGGGACGACGGAACCTGTCCCGAAGAAGGGCTGGGCTTCGGAGGAACGGATACCATGGCTGACCTGATGGATGGCGCGCGGGGTTAGGACAGGGCCGCGACTTTGACTGAGAGAATATCTTTGCTGGATTGGATCGTCTCAAGCACCTTGTCAGGAAAGACCGCATCGGAGCCAATGATGAGCATCGCGTTCCCACCCCGCTTCTCGAGTGCGCATTGCATGCGGACGATGTTGATCTTGTTGTCGCCGAGCACCTTCCCCACCATCCCGATCACCCCAGGTCGGTCGATGTTAAGGATCAGAAGCATGTGGCCTTCCGGTACCACCTCAACATTGAACTGATCGATCTCCACCACACGCGGATCTTTCTTGTGAAAGAGCGTGCCAGCCACCTGGTACGATTTCTTCCCTGCCTCCACTCGGACACGAATCAAGCTGGTGAAATCGCCTGCATCGGAACTCTTCACTTCCTTCACTTCTATTCCGCGTTCCTTCGCGACAATCGGCGCATTCACGTAATTCACAGGAGCTTGCATAATCGGGTTCAACAGTCCCTTCAACACGGCGATCGTGAGCGGCGCAATGGACAGACTTGCCACCTCTCCGCTGTATTCGACGGTCACACGCTCAAGGCCGCCTTCACATAGCTGCGTTTGCAACTTCCCAAGCTGCTCGGCTAACGACAGATAGGGTTGAAGTCTCGGCAGCAGTTCCGGAGAGACCGATGGAATATTGACCGCCCCGCGGGCAATACCCTTGGTGAAGTAGTCGACGATCTGCTCCGCGATGCCGACGGCTACATTTTCTTGCGCCTCGGTCGTCTGAGCTCCAATGTGCGGGGTACAGATGAAATTATCCAACGTCAACAGGGGATGATCGGCCTTCACCGGCTCTTCTTCGAATACGTCGAAGGCGGCAGCCGCCACGCGTTTGACCTTCAACGCATCGAACAGATCGCCCTCGTGAATAATCCCGCCGCGGGCGCAATTGACAATCATGACCCCAGGCTTCATCGTCGAGATCGATTGCGCATTGATGAGGCCCTTGGTTTCAGGCGTCAAGGGCGTGTGGACAGAGATGATATCGGCCCGCTTGAAGAGTTCGTCCAGCGACATCATGGTGACACCCATCTTCTGCGCGCGCTCCTCGGACAAATATGGATCGTAGGCGACCACACTCATGCCGATTCCCTGCGCCAGCTTGGTGAGATAGCTGCCGATCTGCCCAGCGCCGACGATGCCGAGCACCTTATTGTAGAGCTCGACGCCCATGAATTTGTCTTTTTCCCACTTGCCTGCTTTTACCGATGCAGTAGCTTGGGGAATACGACGGCTCATCGCCCAGATCATCGACATGGTGTGCTCGGCAGTTGTGACCGTGTTACCGCCGGGCGTATTCATAACCACAATGCCGCGACGGGTGGCTGCAGGAGTATCGACATTGTCCAGCCCTGACCCGGCCCGCCCGACGACTTTCAATTTCTCAGCTGCTGCAATCAGTTCCTCAGTCACCTTAGTACCGGACCGCACGATCAACCCATCAGCGTCCTTGATCTCCTTGAATAACTCTTCCTTCGGCATCTTGGATTTCACGACCACGGTGAATCCGGCCTTTTCCAGCAGCTCCACACCCTGCTTCGACAAGCTATCGCTGATGAGAATTTTCATGCCCATTGTGTCTGCCCTATCGTCAGAGTCTTGAGATAGACCCCTATGCCATGAGAATTTCTTGCGCCTTTGCGACGCCGCTACCAAGTTTCACAGGATGCCCCAGCCCTTTGAGCACCATTTCAACCGCTGCCACGGCCATGATGATATCGAATCGATCCATGTAGCCCATGTGGGACAGCCGGAAGATCTTCCCCTTCAAATGGTCTTGCCCGCCGGCCGCTGTCATGCCGTATTGGACTCGCAGATTCTTGTAAATAGCCTGCCCGTCCACACCTTCCGGCGCTAACACGGCGGTGAGAGCATCGCTGGGTGATTCTTTGGGGAACAGCGCGAGCCCGGCACCCTGCATTCCTTCACGCATGGCCTTCGCAAGCAAGGCTTGACGTCTGAACAGCCCCTCAAGCCCTTCCGCCTTCATCATCTTCAGCACTTCCTGCAAGCCGATAATGAGAGACACGGCCGGCGTATAGGCTGTCTGATCCTTCAGCTGATTCTCTTGCTCTTTCTTGAAATTGAAATAGAACGCCGTGTTCTTCGCCTTCTCTGCCAACTGCCAGGCTTTGTCGCTCACGCTGACAAATGCCAGGCCAGGTGGAAGCATCAGCGCCTTTTGTGACCCTGTAACCACGACATCAATTCCCCACTCGTCGGTCTTGATGTCGAACACGCCGAGGGCGGTAATGGCATCCACCACAAGAATGGTCTCGCCATAGGGCTTCACAACTTCCGCAAGTGCCTTGATATCATGAGCCACACCGGTGGAGGTTTCACTCGCTTGCACATACACCGCCTTGATTCCCGGATTCTTTTTCAGCGCATCTGCCACCGCTTGGGGATTGACTGCCCGCCCCCATTCTACTTTAATTTCTGTTACCTCAGCTCCGAATGTCTTGCAGAGCTTGGTCCATCGCTCCCCGAACTTCCCTCCGTTAATGGTGAGAGCTTTGTCGCCGGGAGAGAGAAAGTTAGACACCGACCCTTCCATGCCTCCGGTTCCGGAGGCCGCCAGCATGAGCACGTTATTTTTTGTTTGGAACAGCCACTTGAGTCCATTGCGGACCTCCGCGAACACCTTATCGAACTCGGGGGCACGATGATGGAACATGGGCCGCGCCATGGCCAATAGCACCTCTGGTGGCACAGGCGTCGGGCCGGGAGCCAGCAAGTACTGCTTCAACATCGACTGATCCTCCTACCGGATAGAACGTGAAAAGTCTTACGCGAGACGGGGGGACGATACCATTGCCTCCCAAAAGCTGTCAAGGCGAAGAACCTTGTAGATATGCGTATTTTCATACTGTTGTAACCCTTCGATACCGTCAGTGTTTCCGCTCACTATTGTGTGCAAACCATGGAACGTCGGCCTCTGTACTCCCAATGGCGAGGCACCATTGCATTGGCAATTCCTTGACACGAGCGCAGTCCAACGCTAGTCTAGCCTTACGAACATGACAAAGCTCCCCCAGAATATTGACTGCCACTGCTCTTTGATGAGGCTACTCAGGCCAAGACATGCCGTCCTCCCGATGGCTCTCTTCCTCAGCCTGTGGTTCAGCTTCTCCGTTCCTGCTATGGCAGTGCAGGCTACAACCACCTCAAAATCCACTACAGCAGCCACCGCTACAATTGAGGACGAGAACGCAACGGAGGAAGACGACCCGGACGCAAATCTGGTCCCACTCGACACCGAAGGCCTGCCACCGGAAGCCTCCAGCCCTTCAAAAGCAACGACTAGCAGGGTTCCGAGGACTGAAGATCTCATACAGTTGAACCCGGCAGGAAATTCACCGGCGACCGTTCGTTTTTCAGATGCTTTAAATCCCCCGGCCGAACTAACCCAGATGCAAGATCCTTCCCGAAGTGCCGCAGATCAGACGGAATATACGAGCTATGATATTCCAATCGTCCTGGACTCCTCGGTCCAGGCCCATATTCGCTACTTCAATACAGCCATCCATGGTCGCTTCGGCGAATGGCTCTTCCGACTAAGCCGCTATCGGCCCCTTGTTGATACGATCTTCACGGAATTTGACCTTCCCAGCGATCTGGTCTACCTCTCCCTGGTGGAAAGCGGATTCAACCCCTATGCCTACTCGCGAGCCAAAGCCACGGGCCCCTGGCAGTTCATGAAGGGTACGGCCAAGGTCTACGGGCTTCGCGTCGACAATTACGTCGATGAACGTCGGGACCCCATCAAATCAACGGTTGCTGCGGCACGCTACCTCCGCGACCTCTACGATCTCTTCGGCGCCTGGCCGCTTGCGATGGCAGCCTATAATGCTGGAGAAGGCAAGGTGATGCGAGCCCTCCACAAGGCCCGGGCCGAAAGCTTTTCCGAGATTTCAAAGACCCGATTGATTCGGCGAGAGACGAAAGAGTACGTACCACGATTCATGGCCGCCACCATTATCGCAAGGAATCCCGATCGATACGGATTCACTCAGGAATCTGCCGAACCGCATCAATTTGATGAAGCGATCATCACGCGACCCGTCCATTTTCGCGCGATCGCTAATGTCACCGGCATTCCCTATGAAGAGCTCCGGCTCTTAAATCCTGAGCTGCGGCGCGACGCAACACCACCGGGTGATGAGACCTACCACTTAAAGGTTCCGGTAGGAATGAAAGCGAAAGTGGAACAGTTATTTGACAGCATCCCGACCTACAAGTTCCCACAGCTTCCTGCAAAGGCTCAGTTTGTTACCGCCGGGCCTTCTCGCTGGTATAAAGTCCAAGTGGGAGACACGCTGGGGAAAGTATCAAAACGGTTTCGCATCCCACTGAAGACGCTCAAGACAAAGAATAGCCTCTCCAACCCGACAATTCGACCGGGCGACTTTCTTGTTATCAGCCGGTAAGCTCAATTCCCCTTTCCGTTAACCCACAAAATGGACCAAGCGAAAGCCGGGATACCGACAGAGGCAGAGGCCTGGCTGTCTAGGGAGTTTTCTTGCTTGTTGAGGGCGGAGGAGATGGAGAACTCTTCTTCGATGGGACAATGGCCGGAGCCGTTGATGTCGAGGCAGGCTGTGATTCCAGCGATTTCTTGGTATCCAATATCTTGGTTCGAATCGTCGCCTCGCTGGTGAAAGGAGAGTTCGGATAGGTCTTTATCAACTCCTGATAGCGCGCCGATGCTCCATCGGGCCGCGATAGGGACTCTTCAAGCCGTGCCAACTCAAATAGCGCCTGATCCCGATTCAACGTACCGGGAGTCTCCAAGATGCCGGTGAGGGCCTTCACGGCTTGATCTCTATCTCCCTTGTGCAAATACACATAGGCCAGACGTTGTTGCACCAACCCAGCCATTGAAGGATTCGAACTGTATAACAGAAGAAATCGCTGATAGGCCTCAATAGCCGCACTCAGGTCATTGGCCTGGACCAACGTATTTCCCAAATGATACAAAGCGAGTGGTGCCGTGGAAGTTCGTGGGTATTGATCGACAATTTGTCGGTACCTAGCGATCGCTTCCTTGAGCGCATGATCAGCCTTTTGAGGATCATTGGCGGAAGGGGCCGTCAAGAAACGTATCGCTTCACGTTCAAGATCTTGGGCATGCTGCGCAGCCTGGCGATCAACATAAAAAACTCCTCCGACCACGGCAGCCGCAAGCACCAACACTCCCAGACCGACCAGCACAGGGCGTCGATAGTCCTGTGACCTATGCAGCGTATGGTCAAGCCAGCTCAACATGTGGGCTTCATCGACCGGAAGAGTTTTAGCCGGAACCTTGATACGGTAGCTCATGGATGGATTCGTCGGAGAGGGCGGGGTCTGTTTCCTCACATTGTGTGCGCGCCTTATACTAAGGATATCACGATTTTGTCAATGATGTAGATCTGCCTTTCGGTTCTTGGAGAACACATGCCCTCCCATCTTGCAAGACAGGCCACTTCACATGTTTGAAAAGCGACTCAATGAATCGGCTGCGCGGCATCTGACCAGATGCCTTACTCCGCTCCATTCCGGCGTCGGGCCGATAGTTGAGATGGCAGGACGACAAATTCTCTTGCTCGCTTCAAACGACTACTTGGGCCTGGCCATGCACCCAGAGGTAATTCAGGCTTCCGTCGAGGCGACACAACGGTTTGGCGCCGGGGCCGGGGCAGCTCGTTTGATCTCAGGCTCGTTGCCGCCGCATCAAGACCTAGAGTCCGCTCTGGCACAGTTCAAAGGAACCGAAGCCGCACTGACTTTTAGCTCCGGCTACCTTGCCAACATTGGGACCATCCCTGCATTGATCGAACAAGGCGGATTGATCCTGGCCGATCGCTTGTGCCATGCCAGCCTGATCGACGGCTGCCGTCTCAGCGCAGCTGATTTTCGAGTTTACCGCCACAACGATACCGGCCACCTCCAGTCCCTTCTGGCCAAGAGGCGCCGGGCACGACGCACCCTGATTGTGACCGACGGCCTATTCAGTATGGATGGAGACCTCGCACCGTTGCCCGAACTCAGTCGATTAGCCCAGACCTATGAGGCCGACCTCTATATCGATGACGCCCACGGCACTGGCGTGATGGGACCGCATGGGCGAGGAACGGCCGAACACTTCGGCCTCGATACACAGATCCCGTTTCAGATGGGAACCTTAGGCAAAGCCTTCGGCAGTAGTGGCGCCTACCTCGCTGGATCGTCGGCATTGATCCGTTATCTTATAAACACCAGCCGCTCCTTTATCTTCACCACGGCACCCCCACCGAGTTCGGCTGCTGCCGCCATGATGGCGTTACGAATCATACAACGAGAGCCGGAACGACGCGCACGATTGTGGGCCAACCGTGAACGGTTGTTTTCAGGATTAACCCAATTGGGATTCAGCCTGTCACCCAGCGTCAGCCCGATCATGCCGATCCTTGTCGGTAATGCCGAAACCGCGCTCTTGTTTGCCGAACACCTGTTCGCAGAAGGCGTGTATGCACCGGCGATTCGCCCTCCTACCGTTCCGGACGCCACCAGCCGCATCCGCGTCACTGTGACGTCCGAACACACCACCGGACACATAGATCACGCCCTCACCGCATTTCAACGCGCAGGGCAATCGACGGGACTGATCTGATCGAATCTTTCCCCCTTCCTACTGAACCACCAAAGAATGTTCGCAGCCGATTGCGGCTATTTCCTTGCTTTCCCATCACCTTGTGGCATGATTTACTCAAGTTGCCTGGATGTCCGATAGGCCATCATCTCACTATCCTTATCTTATCGAGGAGTCCTCTTCATGGATATTTCGAAGCTCCTGACCTTCACGGCAAAGGAGGGCGCATCGGATTGTCACATCAGCGCCGGCGAGCCACCGATGATCCGCATGAACGGGGATCTCAAGAAACTCGATCATCCCCCACTGACCACGGAGGAAACACACTCGCTGGTCTATGACATGATGAGCGATACACAGCGGAAGAATTTCGAGGAAAAACATGAGTGTGACTTTTCTTTTGAACTAGGCGACATCGCCAGATTCCGCGTCAATGTCTTCGTCCAAAACCGCGGGCTTGGCGCCGTCTTCCGAAACATTCCCACCCAGATCATTCCGATGGAAAAGCTCGGCCTGCCGCCAATCGTGCGACAACTCTGCGATCGAGAAAAAGGATTGATCCTTGTCACCGGCCCAACCGGATCTGGTAAATCGACGACGCTGGCCTCCATGGTCGATTATTTGAACAACACGTTCGAAGGCCACATCATCACGATCGAAGATCCGATCGAATTTATCCACAAATCAAAAAAATGCCTCGTGAATCAGCGGGAGATGGGCGTCCATACCCTGTCGTTCGCGAATGCGCTGAGAGCCTCCCTCCGCGAAGACCCGGACATTATCCTCGTAGGCGAAATGCGCGACCTGGAAACCATCCAACTCGCGCTGACTGCTGCAGAAACTGGCCACTTGGTCTTTGGTACACTCCACACCTCCAGCGCACCGAAGACCATCGACCGCATCATCGACGCTTTTCCCCCAAACCAACAGTCCCAAATCCGCACACAGATCGCAGAAGCCTTGGAAGCAGTCATCACCCAGACCCTGCTGAAGAAAAAAGTAGGCGGGCGTGTCGCCGCTCTCGAAATTATGGTCGCCACGACCGCGGTCCGCAACCTCATCCGAGAGGGCAAATTGCACCAGATTCCAGGGATCATGCAGGCCAGTCAGAAAGACGGCATGCAAACGATGGACATGGCGCTGTACGAGCTAGCGACCCGTGGAGTCGTCACGAAAAGTGAAGCTCAATCGCGCAGCATGAATCCCAATCTGTTTGGAACCGCTACAAGCGGCGCGGCCTAGAATATTTGGCAGGGAAACGGGGGTAGCGATGGATGTCCGCAGTCTCTTGAAAGTCATGGTGGATCAAGAAGCCTCAGACCTCTACTTGACCGTCGACTCGGCACCCGCCTATCGCGTCCACGGCTCGACACAACAAACCTCTGCGCCGCCGTTTACCAACGAACAACTCGAAGCCCTTGCGCTCGCGCTGATGCGCGGTCAGCAGCGTGGGGAATTCGAGGAGAAAATGGAAATGAACCTGGCCCTCTACTACAAGGAACTCGGTCGATTCCGAGTCAATGTTTTTCGGCAGCGAGGGAATGTTGGCATAGTCTTCCGACATATCAAAGCCGAGATCCAGACCGTCGAGCAGCTGGGCTTGCCTCTGATTGTGAAAGATATTGCCATGACAAAACGCGGGTTGGTGCTGGTAGTCGGAGCCACCGGTTCAGGAAAATCCACCACCCTCGCAGCCATGATTGATCACCGCAACTCCACCCATCCCGGCCATATCGTGACCGTGGAAGATCCGATTGAATTCGTCCATAGTCATAAGCGATCGCTCATCACGCAGCGAGAAGTCGGCTTCGATACACTCTCATTTCAAAACGCACTCAAGAATACCCTGCGGCAGGCGCCGGATGTGATCCTGATCGGCGAAGTCCGGGACACGGAAACGATGGAAGCCGCAATCACCTTTGCGGAAACCGGGCACCTCTGCATCGCCACCCTCCACTCGAACAATGCGAACCAGGCCATCGAGCGCATCATGAATTTTTTCCCGGTGGAGCGGCATGCACAAATTTATCTCCAATTATCGCTCAATCTTCGCGCCATCATCTCACAGCGGCTTGTGCCATCCGTGGACGGGAAACGGGCTCCGGCACTGGAAATCATGCTCGACACCCCCCGCGTTAAAGACCTCATCAAGAAAGCCGAGGTCGATTTACTCAAAGAAGCGATGGAGCAGGGGGTGGATGAAGGCTGTCAGACGTTCGACCACGTCCTGTTCCAACTGTATAAAGCAGAACGGATTTCGCTCGAACAAGCCTTGATCAATGCCGACAGCGCAAATAATCTCCGGCTCAAGATCAAGATCGAAGGTCTTAGAGGGGACGATGCGATCAACGCCCTCCTCGACAAGAAATCAGGTGACCCCACGACCGGTGCCTTCAAGATCCAGGGGGGAGCCTCAGGAAATGTAACCCCTCTGCGCAAGCGCTAGCCCCTTCACTATCAACGCGTCGTCACCAATCCTGAAAAAATACCGCGCTTACTGAGCCGCCGTACCCCCTTGCCGCTCAAGATACGACGCTATCCTCTCCAACGCGAGAGCGCTAAGTTTCGCGCCGTACCAAGTCGGCATCGTGCCGGACGGATATCCCTGCACGACAAACAGCCCCGGTTCGAGGACCGACTCGATCACATACTCACGCACCGTCTTCGCGTGGCCCCGGTAAGCCGGATCGGCCAATCGCGTAGGCCCCGTAGCCCCTAATAGGAGGGGCGGCCCAACGCGACCATCGGCCCCGGAAACACCCGGAACGGTGTGGCACACCGCGCAGCCGGCTTTCATGAAAATCTCGGCGATCGGTTCGTCCCCCGTGACCAGCGGAACTCTGTCAGGAGTAAGTACTGGCATCGATGAGGCAGGCACCGGCGTCGCCGTAGGGGGATCGAGGGAGCGGAGAGCCAATACCGTCCCCAGCAACAGCACGACTATAATGAGAGGCGTGATAGATCGTTCAAACATGGAATCGATCGCAGGAAAAGCATTGCAGGCCACGCACCGTGGCGCGTGACGTGCGAGATATACGAGAATGGCACGACATGGGTAGACTGGATTCTCACAGCGTTTGGCCCGTCTCGCTCGGCTATCCTACGGGAATGTTTCAGTGTATGCACCCCACACGACAAACTCAACGGAATGAAATGACTGAAACGGCGAATCGGCCACCGAGAAGAATCGAGATAGGATGTGGTGTCCCCAACGTAGTTGGAACAGTCTGGCCGGTGATAGATGTGACGTTGGAGTGCTTCCGTAGGGCCTCTTGCAGCACTTCCGTAGGGCTGGACACAGCCGTGATGGCGTGATGTACTTATATGCAGAGAGGGGTGGTCGGTAGCAGTCAAGGAAAACAGATGCGGGAGGCTCACATAGACAGAGACTGCGGCAAGAGCGGAGAGGCGCCTGACACAACTATTGAAGGACACACGCCATGCTATACGAACTATTCATGTTTTGGGTTGTTGGTAGCATTAGTGTGGTTGTAGCCAGCATGGTGCTCGGTGGCTTATTGTGCGTGTGGTGTGCCTTTATAGCTCGTAAGCGCTCCCGATTCGTTTCCAACAACTTCCCGCATCAACTAAGCCACCAATGAAATAGCTCCCTCCAAGCTTGCTCGCTCATGCCCTTCAGAACTCGCTGTCCACTTCATGCGTGCG
>JBAXBK010000013.1:0-79512 GCA_037142015.1 Nitrospira sp.
TTAGGGTTGACTGAAGCAACTTGGAGCGGTACACTCGCAGAGAATTATTGTCGGAGGCGGGTGAGCCCATCCAGTAGGGGGTGAAGATCATGGGACAAGTAAACGGCGTAGAAGACAGCGATGCCTATACCGTCGTGATCTTTCGTGGCTCAACTGCTAAGCCACTACGGTTTAACTTCCATCGCAAATTTGTTAGTAAGTTATTGATTGCAGGAGCTATTTTTCTTCTAGTCGACATTCTCGTCATCTCGCATTATGTGGTGAGAACCGGTGAGGTCTGGGAACTATCAGCCTTCCGTGATGAGGCGATGAGTGCACGTGAACAGACAGCAGCCTTTTCTGGCGCTGTCGACGATCTGAAGAAGCGCTTAACGAGCATGAAGGAGGTCAATCAGCGACTTCGTGTCATGCTGGGAATTGAGCCTACCAAAATTGGGGACATGGTTAATGGCCGAGGTGGTGTGGATGGTCCCCTTCCTGATGGCAATATTCTTCCCTCTTCTGAGAATGCCCTTACGAGCGACAATGGGGCTCAGCGCCTCAGTTCAGCAGAAACTGGTCAGAGTGTCCCGGCTGGCCAAACGAACCCAGCCGGAGGTTCGAACAGTTTCACTGAGCAGGAAATGATTGTCTCGATCAAGGAAGGTATCGATTGGCTATCGAGGGAAGCTACGATTCAGGAACAATCGCTTGAAGAGTTATCTTTGGCCGCCGAAAACAAATCTTCTCGATGGGCTGCAACCCCGTCCATATGGCCGGTGAAGGGGTGGGTTACCTCAGGATTTGGGCCAAGGGTTTCCCCATTTACAGAAAAGCCCGCGTGGCATGATGGGTTAGATATTGGAGCTGCTGCCAATGCGCCTATCCAGGCGCCGGCTCAAGGACGAGTGACAGCAGTCGGGTTTGACCCTAAACTGGGAAATGTCGTAAAAATCGACCATGGATTCGGCATTGAAACGCTTTACGGCCACCTAGCCAAATCGTTAGTCAAAGAGGGGCAGCGCGTAAAGCGTGGAGAAGTCGTTGCATTGGTCGGCAGTACGGGACTAGCCACGGGCCCCCACTTGCACTACATGGTCAAGGTTCATGGTCAGGCGCTAGATCCGGTAAAGTACATCCTCGAATAGCTACGGCTTCCCGTTTAATCACTGGCTCGTCATCAACCGATTAGGTTCATGACAAGGCCACACTGAATCTACCCCTTCCATCCAAAAACAGCCACCGAATCGGCTCAATTCCTATGCTATACTACCGCCCCGTTACGGTTGTAGAGATTGTGCTGTTACTCAGCCTATGACAGATATTGAGATCAACCGATCAGTGAAGGCGCGTCCAATTCAGGACGTTGCCGACCAGCTTGGCATCCAGACCAACGAGCTAATTTCATATGGAAGACTCAAGGCGAAGGTTTCGCTTGATGTACTCGAGCGACTTCACGCTACGCCTCTCGGCAGGTATGTCCTTGTGACCGCCATAAATCCGACCCCGCTAGGGGAAGGCAAGACGACTACTTCCATCGGGCTTGCTATGGGTCTTTCCCGCCTCGGCCATCGAACGGCCGTCACGCTTCGCCAGCCTTCATTAGGGCCGGTGTTTGGGATCAAGGGGGGGGGGACGGGAGGAGGAAGAGCTCAAGTCCTTCCGATGGAAGATATCAACCTTCATCTGACCGGCGATGCTCACGCTGTATCTGCCAGTCACAATCTCTTATCAGCATTTGTGGATAATCACCTGTTTCATGGGAACGGACTTAAAGTGGATCCCAAGCGGATCACCTGGCCACGGACGTTGGGAGTCAGTGACCGGGCGTTACGGCAAGTCTCGCTGGGAGAGGGGCCTGTGGCTCGCACGGGCCAGTTTGTGATCACTGAAGCTTCTGAAGTCATGGCGATGCTCGCGTTGGCATCGAGTCAAGCTGACTTGCGACAGAGGCTTGGGCAGATCGTTGTTGGGTTTACAACGGATGACAAGCCCTTGCGGGCAGAGGAGTTTGGATGTGCCGGATCCATGGCGGTCTTGCTTAGAGAAGCGCTGTTGCCAAATTTGGTTCAGACGCTGGAGGGAACCGCAGCGTTTGTGCATACAGGTCCGTTCGGTAATATCGCCCATGGGAATTGTTCGATTCTTTCCGATGCTATTGCATTGCGTTGTGCGGACTATGTCGTTACTGAGGCTGGTTTCGGGAGCGATCTCGGAGCGGAGAAATTTTTTAACATCAAGTGTCGTCGTTCAGGATTCAAGCCAGCGGTAGCCGTGGTGGTCGCGACGCTTCGCGCGCTCAAGCTTCATGGAGGCGGAGGAACGGTCAAAGTTGGAACACCGCTTCCGGCAGGGCTTACCGGGCCTAACCAGGAGGCATTGGTAAAGGGCTTTGCGAACTTGGAGCAGCATATTGCGAACGTGAAAGCCCATGGGGTGCCAGTAGTGGTGGCGGTCAATGCCTTCATCGATGACCCGGTGGCTGAGCTGGAATGGGTTCGAGAACGGTCTCGAGAGGTTGGGGCGGTGGATGCCGCAGTCTCAACCCATTGGGCCGATGGCGGGAAAGGGGCTGAAGAGTTGGCGGAGGCAGTGGTCAGAGCCGCAGCGAAAACGTCTACATTTAGGCATTTATATGACATCGCTTGGCCGATCAAGAAGAAAATCCAGACTATTGCCACGCAGATGTATGGGGCCTCAGCTGTTTCGTTCGACATACAGGCCGAACAAGACATAGCGTTGGCGCAGCAGCTCGGATTTGATCAGCTGCCCATCTGCATGGCTAAGACGCCGTTGTCGCTCTCACATGATCCAACACTCAAGGGACGCCCGTCTGGGTTTACCCTGCCAATCAAAGAGGTAAGAATACTCGCAGGGGCTGGGTTCCTCACAGCGGTCTGCTCAGGCATTCAACTCATGCCGGGGCTGCCCAAGAGGCCAGCGGGGGAACGCATTGGAATCGATCCAGGCACGGGAGAGATTGTGGGGCTGTCTTGAAGGCTAGCGCTGTTTAAGGTAGTGGAGGAATTCTGAGTCCGGACCCATCACCAGGGTAGACTTATCTTTAAAGGTTTTCTTGTAGGCTTCCATCGTGCGAGTAAATTCAAAAAAATGAGTATCCTGCCGGTAGGCGTCGGCATAGACTTTAAAGGCCTTCGCATCTCCCGCGCCTCGAAGTTCCTCCGATTCCTTATACGCCTGAGCCAGAATAATCTCGCGATCTTTTTCCGCCTCTGAACGGATTTTCTGTGCCTCCTCAGCACCTTCCGCGCGGTATTGCTTCGCCTGCCGTTCCCGCTCAGCTTGCATCCGGGAGAACACGGCCTTCTCGTTCTGTTCAGGGAGGTCGGCGCGCTTAATTCTCACGTCCTGAATCTCGATCCCATACGCAGATGCTTTCTCATGTGACCGCTGGGTCACGATTTTCATGAGTTCTGCGCGGTGATCCGCGACAATCTCTAGAAGGTCATGGCGCCCGAGTTCGACCCGGAGCTCGGAGTAGATAATGTCGTTAAGCCGTTGCAGCGCTCCCCGCTGGGTTTGAAAGTTCTGATAGACCTTGAGTGGGTCGATAATCCGCCATTTGGCATAGTTGTCAAGAAGGAGGGTCTTCTTGTCCTGCGTGATCACATCTTGCGCCTGTGTGTCGTAGTCCAGCAGGCGCTTATCGAAGTAGGTGACCTCTTGAATGAACGGCACTTTCACATAGAGCCCCGGCTCCGTGATATTGCGGACTGGCTTTCCGAGCTGGACCACGATCGCATTTTGGGTGATGTCCACGACGAAGAGTGGTGAGGCTCCCAGGAAAAACAACCCGATGATGACCACCGCCACTGCAATGATGAATCCCTGCTTGGTCATTGTTTACGGTCCTCAGTGGCAGTGCTGGTCATCGGTTTGTGACGATCAAGTGGAAGGTACGGAAGCATACGATCGGCTGACTTGCCATCGATGATGATCTTCTCGACGTTCGGTAGGATTTCTTCCATGGTTTCTATATAGATCCGCTTGCTGATGATGTCTTTAGCTTGATTGTATTCTTTCAGGGTTGCCACAAACCGGTTCGCCTCACCTTGGGCGCGATTCAGTCGCGCCTGGGCGTAGCCCTTAGACTGGTTCACCACCTGAGCGGCTTCGCCTTGGGCTTTAGGGAGAATGTCGTTGCGATAGCTCTGAGACTGGTTGATCAGTTTCTCTCGATCTTCCTTCGCATTCGTCACATCCTTGAACGCAGCCGCCACGGCCTCGGGAGGACTGACGTCCTGGAGTTGGACAGCTGCGACCTGGACGCCGCCCTGATACTGGTCGAGAAGGGATTGCAGGAGTACCTGGGAGTCCTGTTGGATTTGGGCTTTGCCGGTCGTCAAGGCCTCGTCGATTTTGCCCTTACCGACCACTTCCCGCATGGAGGCCTCGGCAGCTTTGCCGATCGTCTCATGGATTTCTGCGACGTTAAAGAGATAGTTCGCAGACTCTTTAATCTTGTATTGCACGATGAATTGGATGGCCAGAATGTTCATGTCGCCAGTGAGCATCAAGGCTTCTTGCGCCAGCATCTGCTGGCGGCCCTGCCGGTCTGTGCGGAAGCCTATTTCAATACGATGGAGCTTTTGGACTTTCGGCTGCAGGACGGTTTCGACGAAGGGGATTTTCGCATGGGGGCCAGGTCCCACGGTTCGCACAGGGACGCCGAATCGTTTGACGACGCCCTCCTCATCCGGGGAGACGATAAAGGCACTATTCCAGGCTAGAAAGACGAGGAGGCCTGCCAACGCAATGTTTCTGAAACCGCTTGAAGGCATCAGATTCTTGAATGAGGGCAGCAGGTTCTGGAATTGCGACTGGGCCTGCTTGAGGGCCTCCTCAAGCGGGTCGCTCTTCTTACTCCAAGGATCTTTGGGGTCCCAAACCATACGAAGTATTTGACCGAAGATTAATTGCGAAGGATCTTTATCCACACCACCTTAGCAGACTGCCTAGAAGCTACGCAATCACGATAATTTCAAGATTGGTTCCTCATGCATTCTAGATGTGCATGATGGGATGCCTGTGCTTAGGGGAAAATGGGCCAAAATAGCGGAACTGTGCCGCGCGCTTGCAGATGAGGCGCAGCGGGACTTTCTTAATCGGCTCAAGGATTGCGAGCGTTGCATGTGTGAATTGACCGGGGCTCGGCATCCGGCAGGCCCTGCGGTTCAGTCAATGACAACATTTAACCTCGCATGCCGCTCACGTAGGCCGCGGTCAGCGGTTCACGAGGCGCCTCAAATATATGCTTGGCCGTCCCCGCTTCAATCAGCTGCCCAGCTCCGTTTTGAACCCAGAACAAGGCGGCGTAATCGGCGATGCGACGGGCCTGCGCAAGATTGTGGGTCACGATCAACACCGTGTAACGATTCCGCAGGCCGACGATCAGGTCTTCGACGACGCCACTGGAGAGCGGATCGAGCGCGCTGCAGGGTTCATCCATCAGGAGCGCTTCGGGCGAGAGAACCATCGCTCGGGCTATGCATAATCGTTGCTGTTGTCCGCCAGACAGCGCCAAGGCCGAGGAATTCAGGCGGTCCTTGACCTCGTCCCACAGACCCACGTCGCGTAGTACCGTCTCGATGCTGGTGGCGATCCGATCCCGATCCTTGAGCCCATGCTCGCGTAAGGGAAACTCCAGGTTCTTCAGGATCGAGAGGGGGAACGGATTCGGCTTTTGGAAAATCATACCGACGCGGCGGCGCAAGCGAATCACATTGGTGTGCGGAGCCAACACGTCGAGGCCGTCGAGGCGGATGCGCCCTGCCACCCGGCACCCAGGGATGATATCGGTCAGGCGATTGAGAGCAGTGAGGAAACTTGTTTTGCCGCAACCTGACGGACCTACGAGAGCCGTGATGCATCCTTTGTTGATCGAGAGTGTCACGTCGTGGAACGCGGGCTTCTGACCATAGTGCAAGCTGAGCTGTTCGACTTCGATGAACGGCTTGGGCTCACAACAGGCCGGTCGTTCCTGCAGAGGAAACCAAGGTTGTGTACCCGGTGTGGGAGTCGATGGTCTCATACCGTGACGATCCTCCGATGCAGCCAGTGCTCGGTCAGCCACGACGCCGTTCCATTAATCGCGAGCAGTAAGACGACCAACACCAACGCCGAGGCATAGGCATTGGCGTCCCCTCCTGGGACGTTCATCGAGAGGTCGAAGATGTGGATGGATAGGGCTCGACCGGAATCGAGTAGCGACTCTGGCATACGGTCCACGTAGCCGCTCGTGAAGATGAGCGCGGCCGTTTCCGCAATGGCTCGGCCCACTCCCAGCACCAGACCGACTAAGAGTCCAGGTACGGCCGCGGGCAACAAGAGATGGGTGAGTGTCGAGGTTCGCGAGAGCCCCAGGGCGGCGGCGGAGAGCCGATACCCGGCCGGCACGGCGCGGAATCCTTCCTCCGTCGAACGGATAAGGATCGGTAACACCATGCAGGCCAGCGTCAGACCGCCGGACAGGATCGAGAAGCCCAGCCCCAGCGTCTTGCAAAAAAAAGCGTTGCCGAAGAGCCCGAAGACGATCGATGGCACACCCGACAGCACATCGAGACTGCGGCGGGTCAGCCGACCGAACAGACTCTCGTCCGTGGTGAACTCAGCCAGGAACACAGCGGTCCCGACGCCGAGGGGAAGGGATACGCCTAGACAGACACCCAAGATCAACGCGGTCGAGACTATGATAGGACCAATCCCGCCTTCGCGCCCGGCGTTCCGAGGGGGGGCGGTCAGGAATGTCCATGAGATGTGATTGAGACCGTGCCAGAGGATGTCGCCCAAGAGCCAGCAGAAGGTGGCGGTGACGAGAACCGCCGCGCCCCCCACCAAGGTTGTGGCGAGCCATTCGCGCCCACCATGATGTCGTTCCAGCGCCTTAACCATAGATTCTTCCGTGGCTGATCCAGTCTGCGGCGGCGACAAGCGCGGCGATCATCCCCATCAGGACGAGGCCGCTGACGAACAACGCGGCGCGATGGTCCCCGAGTGCATAGGCCATCTCGAGCGCGATATTGGCGGTCAGCGTACGTATCGGATCGAATAGACTGTGAGGCGTTTGCACCACGTTCCCGCAGACCATCAGAATGGCCATGGTCTCCCCGATAGCCCGGCCGGTCTCAAGAATGACGCCGGTGAACAATCCAGATTTGGCCGCTGGAAACACGACCCCCCGAATGGTTGCCCAGCGCGACAGCCCCAAGGCAGCCGCGCCACGCACATACTGTTGGGGCACGTTGGTGAGGCTGGCGTCAGCCATTAAGGCAATCGTGGGCAGTATCATGATCGCGACGATGATGATTCCTGTCAGCAGGCTCGGCCCCGGTGGGTGGATCGCTCCGATCAGCGGGACGAGTACCACGAGCCCCCAGAATCCATAGACGACCGAGGGAATTCCAGCAAGGAGCTCGATCAGCTTCCGATAGAGCTGTGCCACAGCCGGAGGCGCGTAGAAGCGGCAGAACACCGCGGAGAGGATACCCAGCGGTGTCGCGATCAGGACGGAGCCGACCATCGCGAACAGGGTCCCCCACAGCATCGGCGTGAGATTGTAGAAACCTTCTGCGGGATGCCAAGAAGGATCGGTAAAGAACCGAGCGACGCCCACATGCCGCAGGGCCGGAAGCGCTTCCATAACGAGGAACACCACGATCAGAAGCACGATCGCTCCCGCAATCGTGGCCACCCCTCGCAGTAACCAGAGTAGGAGCCGGTCAGTCGGCCAGCGGGACAAAGTATTGCTGCCTGATGAGATCATGTACCGCTTTCGATTGAGCGTATTCGATGAAGGCTTTGGCCAATCCGACCGGTGGAGTTCGGGTCACAATGTGCAGAGGCCGCGAGAGCGGAAAGATTCCTTTCCCTACACTCTCGGTCGAGGCCGCTACTCCTCCGATCGGAAGCAGCTTAATGGGTACCCCGTGGGCGGCGTCATACTCAGCCGTGCCGATGGACACGTACCCTATGGCATTGCGATTCCCGGCCACGGTTTTGACACCCTGTTCGTTCTCTCCAATCACGACCTGGGCCTTGATATCGACATTCTTCAGTTTGAAATAGTGCAGGAATACTTCCAGCGTGGACCGTCCCTCAGCCTTGTTGACGACGGTGATCGGCGCGTCTGTCCCACCGACCGCCTTCCAATTGGTGATCTTGCCTGTGTAGATCGCGACTACCTGCTCGTCTGTGAGGGCCTGCACAGGATTTTCTTGATGGAGAATGGGACAGACGCCGTCGCGGGCAACGGGGAACGCGGAGAGATCCTGCTCGTCCTCCTTCATCGCCCGCGAGACCATGCCGATGTCGGCGAGACCTTGGCGGGCGTCGGCGACGCCGCGTGAGGAGCCTCCGCTCTGGACGTCAATACGCACCGCCGGGTAGAGACCCTCGAAACGCTTGCCGATTTCGGCGATAAGCGGGGCCAGGGTGCTCGCACCGGTAATCACAAGCTTCCCGGTCAGTTGATCCGCAGCTGGCTTTTGGGCGCCGGCTGATACAGGGATACACATGAGGACCGCCGTCGATAGAACAACCAGAGCTGCGTACTTCTTCAACATGAAGGAGAGGGAACATTGATTCATCTATATACCTCGATATCTTGGCCGTGGATCATGACTCAGGCGACCGTTCCACCGCAAGACGAACCGGCTCCGGCGGTGCAGCCGTAGCAATGATTGCGGGTTGTGATCTGGCGCTGATTGAGTTGCACCACATCAAAATCGCGGATATGAGCGGGTGCGCCTTGATCGACAGGCAGATCGAGCATCTGGTTGAAGTCGCAGTCGTAGAGGGTGCCATCCCAGCTCACTGAGATTGTGTAGCGGCACATAACGCCGGCCGCGGCAGCGGGATTGAAGGCGTTGGCCAATCGTTCCATATACCGCTCGTAGTTTCCGCTCTCCAGGAGAAACTCAAGAAACCGGCTGATCGGCATATTGGTGATCGTATAGAGGTGGTTGAACTCGACGCCGTAGCGAACCCGGAGTTCTTTTCGAAACTGCGCTTCGATGGCCTCTTGCTTCGGCGGGAGAAAGGCTCCTGCCGGATTGCAGACTAGGTTCAAGTCGAGGCCGCTACCGGGATGGCCATACCCGAGTTTATTCAAGAGTTGCAGGGCCTCGACGGACTTTGCAAAGACTCCTTTACCCCGCTGTGCATCGGTCTGGTTGGCGAGGTAATAGGGCAGCGATGCGACGATTTCCACACGATGCCCGGCGAGGAACTCCGCCAAGTCCATTTGGGATGGTAGGAGCAAGACAGACAAGTTACATCGATCCATCACATGGCGACCCAGTGCCCGGCTCTGTTCAACCAGCCAGCGAAAGTTGGGGTTGAGTTCCGGGGCCCCGCCTGTGATATCGACTGTCGGAATATCGGTCTGAGCCAGAGCCCTGATGCACTGCTCCGCCGTTTCTCTGGACATGCTTTCAGTCCGGTCAGGCCCTGCATCGACATGACAGTGCCGGCAGGTCTGATTGCAGAGCTTGCCGACATTGATCTGAAAGACGGTGATTCCGGTGGCGCGAAGCGGAAGCAGGCCGATTCGATCGAGTTGCGTCTCGAAGGGTGGGCAGCTCGTGATCCCCCCAAGCATCTTCAATTGCTCCGTGGAGGAAGCAAGGGGATTATGTTGTCCCAGCAGGGTCAGCGTCATATCCGTGCCTGTCGGAATGGGAGAAGACTTCTCAGGGGCCGATCATTATCAGCGCACATGACCGATCGTCATCAACGCCGTTTCTGGAAACCGTAACTCACAGCAGCCGAAATCCAGGGCCTGTCCTTGCCTGTTTGCCAGGGCCCGCTGGATCGCGGGAGAGACTTTGTAGCACACCTGTTTGCCGTCCCGATGTCCCTCGACCAGACCCGCGTCTCGCAGAATACGGAGGTGATGGGAGGCATGGGGTTGAGAGCACTTTAACTCTTCCACAAGATCCGTCACGCACTTTTCACCGATGAGCAAGGATTCCAAGATGCGCAGCCGCGTTTCGTCACCCAAGGCCTTGAGAACTGTGGCGCATTGACGCGGAGTCAGTATCTTGGTGTTCGAGGGGGCCTTCATCAGCAGCAGGCTCCATTGGGGGAACAGTTGACGGCCTCACCGCTGACGTGCTGGCCCGCGCGAGTGATGATCGCGAAATGAGGAGCATAGCTGTCGGTTTTCAATACTGTGAGCGTTTTGGAACAGATCTCTACCGGTTCGCCTCGGCGATAGACATGGTGATCGTCGTCGGTGGCTTCAATGAAGGGGCCGGCGAGCATGGCGAAATACCCTTGCCAGCGGCAGGGAGCGTCTGCCGGGTAGACCGCGGTCCATCGATCATCGGCTCGATCCAGCCATAGCGGGTCTGAAGACAGGACAAAATGAGACGCCAATGGAGTTTGACTCAAGAGGCGCACAGCGTCCGGAGTGATCGGTTGAGGGATGCCTCGGAGATACGTCGTGCCAAGTTCATCGACCACTCGGCTGAACGGCCCTCGGAGCGTGGCATAACGAACTTCGGACACAAGCACGCTTGCGGGAAGTTTATATCCCGTCAACGTGACGGAGAAGAAGTGAATGCCGTCGATCACTTGCCAGGGTGCGGAGTTGATCAGATGAATGCCCAGAAAGCCGCTTCCCACCAACCCTGCAATATAGTCGGTGAGCGTCAGCGCTCCGGAGAGGCAGTCCCCCCACTTTTCAGCGTCATGAACCAAGTATTGCGGGACGGGCTGATCAGCCACGATGTCGGAGATCGTAAATCGCCCACCCGGCTTGGCAACACGAAACATTTCTCTGAAGACCTTCCGTTTATCAGGGGCCAGATTGATCACACAGTTGGAGATGATGAGATCGACGGTGCCGTCGATCACCGGTATCGCGTCTGCCATCCCTTTGCGAAACTCGACATTGGAGGTTGGATAGCCAAGATTGGTTGCGACGATGGGGGCATTCTTTTGGGCGATGGCCAGCATCGTGTCAGTCATGTCGATCCCGATGACGCGACCTGCCGGGCCGACAAGCCGCGAGGCTTCAAAACAATCGATACCGCCGCCTGAACCGATATCCAGTACCGTTTCCCCCTGTGAGACAGTCTTTAAGCCAGCCGGCGTCCCGCAACCATACGAAATCTTGAGGACTTCTTCAGGAATAAAGGATTGGAGATCGGCCATGTCGTAGCTGGTCGGGCAACACATCTGCTCGCCCGTCGACGCAGCCCGAGCATAACGATCACTGACCTTTTGGGTAATCTCATCTATGGGCATAGAGTCCTCATGGGCAAATAAAGATATGCAGGCCTTTCCATCTATCAACTTGAATGGTGGTTCGTCAACTCCGTTTTCCCCTAGGTCCCCGTCATGCGTACGGAAGAGGAGCAGGACCACTTGCAGGGCTCCAATATATAGGAAAGCCCAATCCTACATTGTCGAGACCGAGCCTATGTATCACGTCGAAGCGCTGCTCAATCCAGGTTCAGGATTTTTTCAGCTGTGGAGTAGGGTACAGCACAAGCCATGGGTGCGTCAGCTGGGGTTTGCTGGAAGTATGCCGCAAGGTTGCCGGCCAGGGGGACCGCTTGCTCATAGACCGTAAAGAAATAGGGATCTGGAGCCGTCAGACCATATTTGTTAATCAGCATTTGATGCTGCCGTTCGGACTGGATGTGATAGCGCACCTTCGCCGTCAATTTGAGCCCCGTAATGTCTTTCGGTAATCGATAGGAAAATGTGTAATCCCGACTCGCGAGAGGCATTAAGCGATTGTCGTGGAGTTCAATAATCGCCGGTTGCCACATGATCCATCGGCCCATGGTATCTGTCTGGCTTTCCAATACTTGTTGGTTTTGGTCCTCGACAGCAAACTCCACGGTAAAGTGCCGATCGGGGTCTCCCGTTGGGAGTTTATGCCCTGCCCCTGCATTGATGAGGGTTAAGGTGATTTGAACCTTCTCTCCTGGCTTTGGCTCAGCCGGTTCAGCAGCAACCTTGATGCCGACCGCCCGCTTGACCATCTCGGGATCGTGCCCGCCCCGCCAAAGATGTTGACGACCCCGTCGAATGGGACCGCCTGTTGCTACCGGGCGGTTGATTTCAGGCATGTGGCAGTTTTGACAAATAAAACCACGTTCCTTCATCCAGTACCCGCCTTCGTATTCGGCATAGGTGCCGCAAGGTCCCCCGTTATAAAATTGCGCCGGCCCTCCCACGACGCTATGGCACCGATAACAGAGCTGGGTCGTACGGAAGGTAGGATCGAACTTCGTGGGATGAGGAGCGGCTGCATCGTCAAAGGGTCCAAGGATCACCCCATCACGGACGTGGCAGGCCGCGCAGGTTACTCCTTCGTTCTGATAGTCGGGATCATACTGAGGATTCGGCTCCTGAAGGGCTTTTTCTACCCGATCGCGCGGGATCTCTTTGATCAACGTGGGTTGCTGGTTTTCTAACGGGGTGTGACAGTTTAGACAGACCCATGTGTGTTTATCTTTCGTCCAATAGGCGTGGAAGAATGGATCACGGTAGGCCTGGGAGTGGATGCTGGTTTTCCATTCTGCATAGATCTCCTTGTGACAAGATCCACAGGATTCCGCTCGTAAACTCGTGAGACCTTCCGGGATCTTTTGGTACGGAATCGCATGCGCATAGTCTGAGCGCAATCCGAAGATCACGGTGGGCTTCACCTCGGTATAGTAGAGATAGGTGAGGCCCGCGAGGACCAGAAGGCCGATCAGGATTTTTGCAAGTAATCGCATAGCAGCAGGATTAGTCGTTCATGACCTTGTCTCAGAGATCCGCATTGCCCTTTCTCTTCTCCGCGCACTTGCCGAGATTGTGGGGATGAGAGTTGGTGTTTATTTCGTCCTCTTTCTATGACTGAGGCGTTCGGGTTTCGGTGAATTTTCGATAGATAACGGGGACCAGCATGAGCAGCCCCAGTAGGCTGAAAGCCAGAAGGAGTCTCGGCGAGACCAGTTCTGAAAGGGCATTGATGGTGCCCAGTTGACGTCCAGCAAAGGTATACACGACACTGCCTGGAATAATTCCTACGGCGGTCGCCACGACATACGTGCTCACCTTCACTCGCGTCAGCCCTGAGAGTAGATTGACGAGGAAGAAGGGGAAAAATGGAATGAGCCGCAGCGTCAGAAGATAACTGAATGCATTCTTTGCAAAACCATCCTGAATCGGGCCGAGCCGATCGCCAAATTTCTGCTCCACCCACTGATGAAACAGATAGCGAGCGGCGAGAAAGGCCAAGGTCGCGCCGGTCGTGGCTCCAATATTGACGTAAAGAGTGCCCCACAGACTTCCGAAGAGGAAGCCGCCGGCAAGGGTCATGATCGTCGCACCAGGCAGTGAAAAGGATGTTTGAAGGATGTATACCAGAATGAACAAGGCAACGGCCGGCACATAATGGTCATGGGTAAAATCCAGTAGGCTGTCTCGATTCGCTTTGAGTGTGTCCAGCGACAGATAGGTCTTGAGATCAAAGATGAAGAAGGCACCGATTGCCGATAAAAAAAGCAGCACCACAACGATCTTTCCCGTGATCGAAGATGTTGGCGATGTGTCTGCCGTGATGGCGCTTTCTTTAGGGAGCATTGAAACCCCTCAGTCATATTTCGTAGAGCGGAGCCGCAATCGACTGTACATTAACATAAAGACATATGGTGATATCTATATGTGTTTTGACATATCATGACGGAGTCTTGACGGGCGAACCGATTATAGGATTGCAATGAGAGTCATGAAGCAGACCGGCTCACCAGCCGCAGGGACGGTGAGCATCCATACCAGCGTCATGTTCACGTACGCTTGTCCAGCGAACAAACCAGTAGCATGCAGCTCTCGTCTCAATTGAGTTCATCTTTCATGATGTGGTTCCGAAGATCCGATGCTCGATTGAGTCACAGCGGGCAGCACGTCGTGCTGGTGGGGGCGAGTCTCTCGCTCGCGTATCTGATTGCGTTTCTGACGCTCATGAACCGGTGGGTCAACTTTTGGTTACGCGGCTCATACTACCTCTCCTATCAAGCGATCTTCCTGACCCTGTTGCTGGCCCTCTTTCTAGTACGATTGCGTCGCCACCATGCTGAGCAGTTCCCTGGCATCTCAATGATAATTTTCGGGGGAGTCGCTGGATATGTCGCGGGCTTGATCGCCTTTCTCCTGCATCCGATATTCCAGGAGAGCGGCGTCCACCAAGTATTGGCGACGCTTCAATTCCCTGCACGCGAAGCCGTGATCGCGTTCTTTTGGTTTCCTGTGAGACTCCTGAGCTGGCTCTTTGGCGCCATCACAGGAATCTTGATCGTTGTCTTCAGTCGGTGGTTCGGGACACGCTGACCGGGACCCACCTAACCACCACTTTCCAGTTCGCGCGCGGGATTCTTCGCAATCCGCCAAGTCGGTGTAATCAATAAGGGAGGTTGACATGTATGTCTGGAGTAAGCGGCTTGTTATTGGTCTGCTGGCCGCCTTTGTGCTGGTGCTCGCAGTCTTTCTGACTCAAGGCCAGATGGGCGAGGAAAGCTCGCTGAACATGCATACAGCATGGTGGATCATTCTGAACTATGTCGGGCTGGTGCTGTGGATCTTCGTGTGGATGATCGACCAGACACGGATGCGGGGAAAGAACGTGTGGTTGTGGCTCTTACCGTTCCTTCTTGCCCCCTTGCCGACGCTGATGGCGCTTATTCTGTTTCTTCAACGCCGAATGAAAGCGTAATGGACTCTGTTCCACCCCTACGTAAGTTTGACAGGTCTTTACTCGTTTCGATAATCCATTCTGGGCAGGATGCGGCCCGTGCTCACATACCCAAGGCGCTGTGCTATCGCGTCGGCGATTCGGATTGATCGGCCTACATATGATTTACGAAGGCTGATCACATTCGCCCGCGCGGCGAACCTTATCGATTCCGAGACGCCTCACGCGCCTGTATTCGCCAGAGCCACCAATAGACAGTAGTATTGAGGACGACCACCCCTGCGCCTAACAGCAACTGAAGACTACGTGTCAAGTCCCCAGGATAGAGCAGCGGCAGCAGATACTGTGCGATGAAATCGGAATGATAGGCGGTTTCGCCACCCTGCGCGCGCAACCAATTCTCCAGCGGCGTGAGCGGGCAGATCCAGCCGCTGAACTCCACGAATGCGCCCCAGGTCACCGCCGGCAGGTGCAGCCAGGCGACCTCCCTCCATTTCAGCACAAGCAGCCCGCCGCACAGGACGAAGACCACGAAGGCTAGATGAACAATGAAAACCAGATCGGCCAGGAGTTGGTACATCGGCACACTCGGTTAGAACAACGAAGGGGGGTCGTTCGGTTTCGGATAAGTCAGCGCCCCCTTCTCGACATGGGCAAATGACGTGAGGACGTGTGGGGTGGCTTTTTCGGGAGACATGATATGCTGGATGTCCCAGCCACGGGCTGCCAGCGCATCGGCAATCAATGACCGATGGCAGCGCCAGGGCATAGCCTCCGCGCACATGATGGCTGTCGGCTGCAATCGGCTTTCAGTGATCAGCTCTTCTAATGCGTTCAAGAATTCGTCCGTCTGCATATAATCAGCGTACCCGCGAAAACTGGCGTTGCGCCATCCGTTGTTGATTGAATCCTTCCGAGCCTTTCGAAGGCCCCCAAGCGCCGGTATGTGGAGAGAGGCGAGACCGGCCCTTTTCAGACTCTCGGCCAACCTGTCCTCATTGAATTGTGGATTGTATCGTGAGCGTGGAATCGTTCGGACGTCCACGAGGAGGCGGATCTCATGCGCATGCAAGACATCGGTGAACTCACCGATCGGTCTGGTCGAATGGCCGATAGTCCAGATTGTCGGTAGTGGAGGCATGGAGCAGTGTGGCATAGCGAGCTGAGAAATCCCACGGGTCGGTAGGCGTGAGGATCAATCCGGCGGCAATTTCTCGGGATCGATTTCGAGCAGCCGTAGCCGACCGTTGGCGATATGCTCGGTCTTGTAGAGCAGGTTGCCCAGCTGCATGGTTCCAACCAAGAGGTTGCCGCTAGCGACAAAGGTAAAGTCCCCCTTCGAAGGCGGCTTGAATGTGCCACGGATGACGGCGGTATCGTTGCTACGGGAGACAGTCGACGTGATATCCAACTCGGGGTTGGCGCCATCAAAAAGCTCAATGGTGATTCTGGGATGGGGCCTAGCTCCGGCATCCTTCAAAACTTGAAGCAGTGGGAGATCAAGTGCGATCTCTCGATCTCGGAGTACCCAAGGTTTTCGCATCGTTGCAGGCTGATCGGCAGTGGCGGGAGGAGGAAGAACTGTCTGCCACAAGCTCTTTGGTGTCGGGCGTTCATCAGCCCATGAGATCTGGCTACAGACACTGCCTAGCACTGCGGCAAGAATAAAATAACTGAATCGGTGGACCACAGAGTCATTCCCATTGTAAATGGCTAACGTTGGTTCACTTCATTATATAGACGGCTGCGACTCAGCGCGATCAAGAAATAATGGAGTGGGGCCGATCGTCTCCGAGCCTTTCCGGTCAAGGGGAAATAATCCGCAAGTTTGCTGGTGCCGCGGGAGGCGTCACGTCGGCAGTCCCTGTACGCCACGCGGCCACGATCTGACGCACGTCGTTCATGGAGCGTGCGTTGTCCGCGGAGTTCGTCGGATTGACGGTGTGATCGATACCGAGAGGGCGTCCGTTGTAGAGGAGTCGCGGATTGGAGAAAAACTTCACGCGCGGGCAGGACTGAATCGGGCAGGCATAGGCCATGATCGTCCGGAATTTTCCGATTTCATCCCGATACCCATAGGAGTAAGGATAGACGCCCGTTCCACCCGTGGCCCGGTCGTGTGCGTTGCCCATGTTATGTCCCAATTCGTGCGCGAGGGTATCGTTTGCGACACAATCGCGAGCCGTCACGCTGAACGCGGAACTGGCGAAGCCGGCACGTGGGCCGTTTGCCATCACGTACGCAATGCCGCAAAAGCCGCCGCCGTTGTCCACGATCAACGCGACGAGATCGGCATTGTGCTGGTCTCGCAATTGATGTACCTGGTCCATGATCCCGTCGGTCGTACTACGCAAGCGGGTAAGATCGGCGTCGATAGCGCCCGATTCTGTATAGGCTACCTCGGACGTATGGACGAGCCGGAGCTGCATAGCAATCTGGCTGTTACTGTAAGCTTGATTTGCCGAATCGACGCCCAATGCGATCAACGCTTCCATTGCAGCCTGGCCACCTTCCTGGGTTTTTGCCGAAGACGTATAGACGACCAGCAAGTCGACAACAGCATCACCCGCTGCTGCGGCAGTGGTATCGGTCTGCGGTGGGGTTCCTCCCGTGGGAGGTGCCGCAACGGGATCATCGTCTGCCACGACGAGGGGATGGTGATCCGGGGGTAAGGCTTCTTCATCCACTTCTACGAGGCGATGAAGGTTTCCGCCGGCCGCCTCGATTTTGTACAGGCGGTGGTTCGACAGAATCGTTCCGGTCATAGTCGTGCCGTGAGTTACTAAGGTTACGTTGCTTCCAGCTTCTCCTCGCAGCCGCCCGCGCCAGACCTTTGTTTGTTTGGGGTACTCGCGCGGCTGGTCAAGGTTCAGCGTTCGAAGCCCGGTATCGAAGAAGTTCAGTGCCACGTCGGTTTGGGCATCGGCACGAGGGCGATTCATGACATCCAATGCTGAGGGGTTGAGTGTCATGGTGCGCTGCCGCCGTACCCATCGTTTGTGCACCTGGGGCTCCGATTGCGCCTGGGCGATCGGAGGGGGCGCTACGTTTGTAGTTTCAGCGAAGAGCGGTATCTGGGGAGGGGTGGATGCGCCCGTCGCGCCAGTGGGCATGCCGAATGCTGTGACGCAAAGACAGAGGACCACCGTGTTTCTATAAAGGAAAGGCAGGCGGTGTCCAGCATCACCTGTCTGTGATTGTAGAATTGGCGTACCCGGTTCCATGCCCCCCTCTGCTCACCGGTCTGTAACAACCCTGGAGAGAGCAAGGGCGATGCCTTCCCACAGGGTGGCATCTCTCGGTCAATGGGGCCTGATCTTCTACAATATCAAGCGATTCTGAGGCTGGCAAAAAACAGCTCACAGATGATTGGGAGGGAACCCTGCACCAGGGATAAAAGTGGAGGGTATGACCTACGCAGAAGCTGGTCGGATGATTAATCGGTCCTGCCTAGTGGGATGGGACAGTTCCGGTATGGAGCTCAGTGTTCCTTCTTTCGTGCCACACACCGCATGTTGTCGTTGGTCCACAGCCGGTCAAGGAATGTGAATCTAACAATCTCGAATCCCTGCTGTTCGAGCGGGGCTCGCAAGGTGTCCGGAGTAAAGTAATTCACATGGTCGGGAAGCCGGAATCCACACCACTTCTTTCCTCGCACCAGTCGATTCCAGCAAGCATAGTTCGGCAACTTGAGGATAATTGCACTCCCGGCCCGCAAAACGCGCGACAGCGCTCGCAGCACTTCTGCCGGCGGCGCTTCGTGCTAAAGGTAGCTCTCGACCAAGTCCCCATCGCAGGACGCAGCTTCCAGTGGCTGGAGGCCCGATAACCCGTCGGCATGGATAATGCGCCAGCCGCGGCCCTCGAAGATCGGGCGGAGGCGGGCCAAAGTTTCCTAAGCCGCAACCAAGATCGACGATCCAGCCTTCACGAAAATACCGATAGCCAAGCGAAACGTGTTTGTTCCGTCGTATCACGGTGTTTGTAAGGCTCCGTACGCCTCTTATCGCAGACCGAACAACATTCTCGCCGCGACAGTACAACTTCCGTCGTGCTTCATTCTGAAGCCCGGACGTATTCTCGCATGGGAACTGACCCTGTAGGGTGGCGTAATCAGGAGGATTCTCCGGAAAAACAAAGCCGCACGCCAGGCATTCCTTGAAAGCCCAATTGCCATGTGAGCAGCGATTCCTCCTGAGCTGCGTTCCGCCGGTCCTACAGGTTGGGCAAGTCCTGCTCAGCAACATCCCGTCATCTGTGCATCCGTGGGCAAACGTTTCAGGATTCACGGTGAAAGATTCCAAGAGAAAGTTGGTCGGTCGCCTTCAACGGGCGGAGTGCGGTCTATATTGCAGAACTAGACCCAAGGGCCTCATCCAAAATAACGATCCCGCTATAGGCCTGCTCTTGTTGAAAAACCAGATGGAGCGGAGAGGCGATCGCTCAGAGCGAGGATTACGGCGAGGCTCTACGGGATTGACTCAGGCCTTCGTGACTCTGGTGGACAGTCTCGCCCATTCTGCGAGATGTTCAGAGTCTTCAATGATGTCTACGGGCACTTCATAGAAGGATTTGAGTGTCTGTTTGGCGTTGGGTCGGAATGGTTTCATGCCCTGTTCCTTGTAGCGGCCGACCGTTTTAGGCGCGACTTTGAAGTAGAGCCGGCCCTTATGAATGATGCCGAAGAAGATCTCGTGCTGGTAGAGCCCGTACCCTCCGAACATCGCGCGGCAGGTCACGCCGCGCAGATCGGCCAGTTGATCCAGCACGTAGTCTTTGAAACCATCGTAAGCGGTCGCCATGGGCACATCAGCGCGGTTTACGTGCCGCCACCATTCGGACGGCGATGGGGAATGTGATGCGTTTGTCACGCTGGTATTGGGTGGCATCCTGGGTGATGAGCCGTCTTACCTCTTGTACTTGCGGTGGTAAGAGTTTTGCCATGAGGTTCTGTACCGGCGCCGCAATTTCCATCAGGCTCGTGTAGTACTCATCGGCCGAGGCATACGACCATTCCGCGAGAAATTCCTGGTCTGTCACATCGACCAATCCGGCCTGCTGCAACATCCCGGCGAGATCGCCAGGCTTAGCAAGGCGAAAGATGCCGGGGGCGGTGGGGTCCGGCGGGGCTAGTTCGACCACCTTCTTGATTGCCTCCATCGAGAGACCGATCGAAGGGTTTTTGTCAGGCGAAGACCAGACAGCCGCAGCGACCCAGCTTCCAGGCTTCAGCACGCGTGCGATTTCAGCGGCGGCTTTTGGAATCTCTGGAAGAAACATCAAGCAGAAGCGGCTGGTCACTGCATCAAACGAGTTCGCCTCAAATGGAAGTGAGGTCGCGTCGCCGCTGCGGAACGTCACGTTCGCGAGGCCCAGTGCCGTGGCCTTGCGCCGCGCGACGGCGAGCATCTGCTCGGCGAGGTCCAGCCCGATCACGCTTCCACTCGGCCCAACGGTTTGAGCGCCAAGCAGGGCGGGATAGCCGGTTCCCGACCCGAGATCGAGCACGCGCATGCCGGCTCGCAGTCGCGCATCGGCCACGAGTCGGTGATTGAGAAACGCCATCTGCTCGTCGAAGAATCGATCCCACTTCTCCCAGCCCCCGGCGACCCGGTTCCAGTCCTGCCGTTGGCCTTCAATCATCTGTTCCGGTGTCTGTCCCATCATCTCTTCCCTTTCGGCAGGTTATTTGATTGTCTGCAATGTCTCGCGCAGTTCCTTCAATTCGGCGCTCAAAAGATCAAGATGCAGATCGCGATGAGGCTGGTCGCCCTTGAACTTCCAGAGCCGCTTGAAGATGGCCGTCAATTCCTTCTTGTGCGTCACGGCCAAGTCGTAGGTCGGTGTCTTGGCCTGGGCATCCGTCACACCGCAGAATGCATCATTAAGCGCATGGAACTGATTGTGCAGATCGTCGAAGGCGGTATCAACGCCCTTCCCGCCCTTGGCCTTGGCAGCCGTTGTCTCCATCATAGTAGTGAGGTTCAGCAGCGTCTCGACACCGCTGGCGCCTTTGGCTTGTGTTGCGTATTCACCGGCGCGGGGATAGAAGAGATAGCTGCAGCCGGAGAGGCCGATCAGCAACATTGACAGGGTGAGGGTTCCGATTAAGCGGTGCACTGGAGCCTCCGTGTATTGTGAAGGGTGATTTCTTGAGAAGGGATGTTCCCTGAGTGATGAGCTTAGGGAACGGCTCCCCAGTCAAGAGTTCGTTTAGACCGTGACAGTGACCGTCTTGATCGCCGCCTTCACCTGGGCCGCCATTTCCTGTGGGATTGAATCCAGTTTATGGCACTGCTTGGCGTGGGTGGCTACCAACTGCATCAGTTCCGCCTCCGTCTCAGCCCGCACCTGGAATCCGCAGCTGTCCGTCGGTTGGACATCCAGACATCCGAGTTGCTTGTATGGTTTCGTCGCCATGGTCCGCTCCTCCTGTGTGATGAGGTGAAGTAATAGGTGCATAGTTCAGCACGTCAGCCAGGCCGGGTCAATACCATCTGACGGCTTCAGGCCAGCTACATGGAATAGAAGAACGCCTCCTTTCCTGTCCCGGAAGATCTCTGTTGTTTCAAGTGGTGAACGAACGTTCTATAACGGATCAAAAAAACGCTTCAATCCAAGACTGAGAGTGCGGTCTCTGCCGTCTGATTCACCGCGTCAGCCGACGCTCCGGCTTTAATCATCACAATGGTTCCTTGCAGCATCGTCGTGAGAAAGTGCGCCAGCGCGCGCGGATCTTTATCCTTGTTCAATTCACCCTGCTGTTTGGCGCGGGCCAAGACCCGAAAGAATGTGTCTTCAGCCATTTTGAGGACCCGACGGAGTGTGTTCGCAATCTCTTTCTCATGCGGCGATAGTTCCATGATTGTGTTGGCGATGAGGGAACCTCGGCGTTGCGGATCGGCGAGGCCGCCTTCGATCATGCCATAGGAAAATTGGCGGAGTGTTAAGAGCGCTGGCCCCGGTTGATCGAGCAACGAGAATTTCTCGCCGACGAATCCGTGGCAGTACAGGTCGATCACTTTTAAGAACAGTTGGCGTTTATCGCCAAGGTGTCGTAGAGCGAGCCGCGATTCAGGTCCATTGCCGTCAGGAGATCTTCCATCGACGTGGCTTCATAGCCCTTGTGCCAGAAGACCTGCATGGCCTTTTCGATGGCCTCATCGGGATTGAATTCCTTCGGGTGGGACATGGGAGGAGACACCAATTCTCGTGACGGGACCACGTATACTCCATAGTGGAACGATCGATCAAATATAAAGTTGCCGGGCTGGAGGCCCGCCGGGGATGTCGCATTGCGCGAGCACAGGGGACTCACCGGGCCATTCCTCCCCTGCTGGCGTACCGTTTCAGCATCCTGTTAAAATCCCCCGCCATGCCGGTCGAAACCTATACCGCACAAGTTGAGTCGATCGAGAATCTCACCCACGACGTGCGCCGTCTTGATCTGCGGCTGATCGAACCGAAGACCATCGATTTTAAGCCGGGCCAATTCGTGTCGTTCGAGATGCCGGATCCGCAAACCGGTCGTCTCCTCACGCGCGCCTATTCCATCGCCTCGCAACCCAGCCGTTCGGACGCCATTACATTATTGTTCAATCTAGTGTCGGGCGGTCCTGGTTCCGGTTTTCTGTTCCATCTCAAAGAAGGAGCGAAGACACAGTTCAAAGGGCCGGCGGGGCATTTCTATTTGCGGGACGATCCTGAACGTGAATTGCTGTTCGTGGCCAGTGGCACTGGCATCGCCCCGATCCGGTCCATGCTGCTGGCGAATACGGAACGTTCCAATCCAAGACCGGCAACTCTGTTCTGGGGCCTGCGCAACCAGCGGGATTTGTACGATCAGGAGAAGCTGGCTGAACTGAGCAGCCGCATCCAGACCCTGACGGTTGTCACGACGCTCTCCCGACCAGATCCCGGCTGGTCCGGTGAATCCGGTCGCGTCCTGCGGCTGATCGAGGAGCGAATTACCTCCGTCAAGAATTTCGCCGTCTATCTCTGTGGGAACAGCGGCATGATCGCCGACGCCACATCGTTGCTTCAGAAGAGAGGCTTGTGCCCTATCTATCGCGAAAAATACTATGACGGAGAAGGGGATGGAGGCTGATGATCTTCTGTGCTCGCGCAACGCGCGGCCTCAGAAGGCCCTCGTTGGACGCGCGCAGTGGAAGATCAATCAGCCCCCATCCCTGAAGAGATAACGAGCGAGCTTGGAGGAGTCTGAGAGGGCAGGCTAGATGATCTCCTGTGCTCGTGCAACGCGCGGTCTCAGAAGACCCTCGCTTGGGATAATGGCACGTCTCGGCGTGCCAGTGGGTGGGCGGGTGAGAATGCCGCGCGCAGTGGGAGAGCAATCTAGCCCGCCCTCAAGGAAGCAGATGGAAGAGCGGTGGTCGTTCGATGCGCGCAGGAAAGGGCAGCCTTGGCCACTCCCTTAAAGAGAGGTATAGGGAAAAGGTGAACATGTGAATCGATTGAAAGACAAAGTCGCGATTGTGACGGGCAGCAGCAGCGGCATCGGTAAGGCGATCGCGCTGCGGTTTGGTACTGAAGGCGCAAAAGTTGTGGTCACGGCCAGGCGGATGGCGCTCTGCGAGCAGACGGTCGCGCAGCTCACGAAGGCCGGCGGCGAGGCCTGGGCCATTCAAACCGACGTGGCCGATGAGCGCCAGGTGGAACGGCTGATCGAGCAAACCGTGAAGCGGTACGGGCGGCTGGATATTCTCGTGAACAACGCCGGGGTCTTCGGCGGCAAGCGCCTCGCGGACACGACAACGAAGGATTTCGACGAGGTGATGAACGTGAACCTACGCGGAACCTTCTTCTGCTGCCGGGCCGGGTTTAAGCACATGAAGAAGGAAGGCGGGGGGACGATCATTAACATGTCGAGTGTCGCCGGTGTGCAAGCCTGGGCTGGCACAGGCACCTACAGCGCCTCGAAACACGGGATCATGGCCTTGACGAAATCGCTGGCCGATGAAGGCCGGCCGCATCACATTAAGGTGAGTGCTATCTGTCCTGGCAGTGTGGCCGACGATCTGGTCGATGCCTCGTTGGAAGACATTCTTCGTAGCGAGAAGATCGATCCGTTCGATGTGGCCGAAGCGGCGGTCTATCTGGCGACGCTCGGCAAGTATACCGTGGTTCATCAGGTCGTGATCGATCGGCTTGGGGCGGACTGGTGAAGAAAAAGAAGACTGAAATAGTTGAATGGTTCCTGCCCCTGGCCATCCGATGAGTGCATCTCGGCGCTACGCATGCGGCTTACTAATCGGACCCTCGGCACCGTGCACGGCATTGGAAAACATGAACTGCACCGGCATCTTCCTTCTGCTTGAACTGGCCTTCACTTCTTTGAATACCAGCTTCAAGTTGCCGACTTCCCCTGCCTTGAATACCGGTTGATCGCCTACTTCGTGCCCGCGCCGTGAGGTCCATCCGAGAAAGTCGTTGCTGTTGTGCTGGATCGCATCGTTGATATCGGCATCAGTGCGAAACTCGTTGATCTCGTGGTAGAGCGTGCCGACCACGTTCTTCCAGGGACTGTTGAACACGGCAATGCCGTTCTCCGTGCCGTTGGTTCGCATCTCGGAGTAGACGTTCGCAGAATAGTAGAGCGTGATCCGCTTGCCCTTACGTGTGATGTGTAGCGAACCATGGTAGCCCCCTAATCCCTCAAGCGACGATGAGTCGTCGAGTTTGAGCACGGTGCCGGAGGGGAGGATCAGGTTGAAGATCGTCGTGGCAAGATCGCTTTTCTTGATCAACGAGTTATCATACAGTTCCGTCACGAGCGCCTGAACGTCCGGTTCATCGAGCGTGGAAGGTTTGTTTTTATCCAGCACGAACGAGTCGCGTATGTCGCAGGCCAGTGTCGCACCAGGGAAATACTGGACCATCACGTTGTTCAACCGCCGGTCGCGCATCGCCAGGCTGATGGCGCGATCAATCCGTTCGATATCGCTTGCTTTCCATGAGCTGGTGCGGCCCAGAAAAATATTTTGGAACTCCATTTGCGGCACAACCTTGCCGCCGTGGAAGATCAGATCATCGAGCGGCGAGGGGTCGATGCCTGGCGCAATCACCTTCGGCATAGGCCAGACTCCGCCTGGCAGGGCGCTCTTCTCGTAATACTTCCGTTCAGCTATTGAGCCGGCGCGCGCCTGGATGCGCATTGGCTGTTGGGTCGCATAATAGGATTTCGGCATGGAAGATCCTCCTTCGTTGTATGGCCATCGGCAGCCTGTCGCGCCATCTCGGGTCCGTCGATGTGTATTGTGCAATGCATGTGCCTTGCGGTGTGATGCCGACTATAGGCATGTTTCACATGATTGCGAAAGGAAATATTGCTAGCGGAGATAATGCACAGAGGAAAACCGCATTCGATTGAATACGCAAGTGACCTTATAGGAATCTAGAAGAGGGAGCGGTGATGGGGCTCCGAAGTGGTGCCTTGCCTGCTTTCGCACAGCAGTTGCCATAAGCGCGCTGACTCCTTCTTTGAAGCTATCACCTTGTTGAAGGTGGCGTGGGGGCCAAGTCCGGGATCATCCATGGCGCCCAACGATTGAGCGCAGCGACCGCCTTGTGCGGTCGCTGCAAGGAAGGGCTTCGTTACGAATTGGTCTTATCCGCAAACTTGAGGAGATTTCTGAAGATGACACTCTTGTCTCCTCCAAGAATTGGCTGCCAACCCTGAGGGGCCGCTTTTACGAAAGACTCGTCGTCTGAATCGAGCAAGCCAAAGAATATCTCGGCAACGATGCGGCCACCCACCCATCCCAATTGAGTTTTCGCACCGATGCCTTCGAGGAGGTCCTCTTCTTTGAACTCCTTGCTGCCGAAGTGGTCTACCAGCGGAGCTTGTGCTTCCGCCAGCACGTAAAACCACAGTGGGGTTTCGTGTTGCAACTCGGAGGGAATGGGCACGAATTTGAAATGCCCGTTCTTAGCCCCTGGTTGCCGGGTCACCAGATGTTTTTGTTCGAGGGTTTTGCAGGGTAGGCCTTTATCGCGAAGGGCTTTGGCGAATGCCTGGCCGGTCTGGATACGGTAGCTATCGCCGCGTAGCAGGTTGAGTAATGCCAGAGAAGGGCGGGGCGGAGAGACTACCATGTCGGGTAGCTTGCTCGGAGCGATTCGTGCCGACGCCTCTTGAGCAGTGGCTTCACCCGCAACCTCTCTGCGCGGCAGTACACCGAGAGTGTCAACCAGAGTCGGGTCAATCTTGTATGCCAATTGCAGCCGAATCGCGCCATTGGGAGTGTCATCAGCCGGTTCGCTCCGATTTTCTTTCGGGAGTTCGTTCGGCAATGTGGTGGGAAAGAAACGTCCCCAGTTGTCAATGACCTGATTGACGGTGATCGGATCGAAGCCCAACAGACTCTTCGCACCGGCCATCGTCGTGGGATCATCGCTTGCCGGGAATATGTTGAATCGATTGGCTGGAACCGCGTTCATGCGATAGCCAGTGCGTACGCCGGAGTGGCCGAATCGGTAGGCAGCCGCAACAAATTCGCGCGGCAGGTTTCCACGTTTGTCCTCAGTATAGAGCGCATAGTTGCGCGCACGCGGAGCGGAACTGGTTCCCTTCAGGTTCTCCAGCACCTCTGCGTGAACAATCCTTGGCAGGAAATCCTCCACGAGCAGTTGCTGATATGCCCAGCGCACTTCATTGCGTGCAGAAATAAACAGTTTGCCGGGGGTATTCCACGTCTTTGGCGCCCGCGTCTTGAGTTCATCGACGACGGCGTTGTGGTACTTCACGAACGACAGCTGAATTTGACTGACGATCGAGTTCTCATCGTTCCGCTTATCGCCGATAATCGCGCGCCCGTTCGGATTTCGTAGCAGGTCACGGGCTGCCGGGTCTGTCGGTTTGGCCGACGGTTTAGCAGGGTCGTCTTTGAACAACAGCTTGTCACCGCTTGGGTCATACATAAAGGGCTGAGCGTCAGGCCCATCGCCATACAGGCAGTCGAGATCGAATCGCGGCGTGCGAAGGTTCGACGGTTCGGCGCTACTTGCGGGATTGAGAGAGGAGGTACTATCGAACGTGAGGTCATGATCGACGAATTGGCCCAAATAGGTGTAGCCCGCCGGTACCAGAATGTTTTCCTCCGGGTCTGGGCCGTCCTTGATTGTGTCAATCTCCCCCTTCATATCTTCCGCAAGCTTCGCAAGGGTTTGCGGGTTGTAACTATTTGCACGCAAGGATAGAAGCGTTGTGAATTCCTGCTCTCGCTTGCCAACGAGGCCATGACCTGCATCACTCATATAGATCTCCTTTGTCCTGATGAATGAAACACGTACGTTGGTGGTGCTGTAGCAAACTGGGTACCGCAAAGAGCAATGAAAGTAGAAACAGGCTCGCGCTTCAGTTGGATTGCTTCCAATTCATTGTGACCAAGTAGTATAGGGACCCAAATATCTGCTTGCAAGGGATCAGTACAGTTCCACTGGCTGTGCTTCTTGCTCCGCTCCATTCTCATCTCATACGGGCCAGCTGCTCTGCAATTTACCATTCATCCAGCCCGTAGACCGTGCGTCACTGCAGGAAGGGGCTTGGCATCGGTCGCGTTTTTATCGCCAGGTGTTTTCTAATCTTTGTTTGAAGGCGAACCCCTGCGCCGCTGCGCACTTATTGTTCAGGTCTCCATGTTCGGGCGAGTAATTTTGAAGAATCTCAATGCATAGCAAGGGACTCGGACCCTCTGTGCGCAGGGCACGGCTTATGCTCAATACGATGCCACGGCAGATTCTGAATGATGAAGCAGTGGAATACAGCGAAAGGGAGATCATCATGACTCCTCGATCATACATCGTGAAGCTCGGAGGCGTCGTACTGTCGGTGGCATCATTGGTGGCGACCGGAGCGTTTTTTTCTGAAGAGGTCTGGTCCCAGGTAGGAAAATTTTCGGCTCACGATCCTGGTATCCGCGCAGGGGCTGCCGGGGCCGGAGAGGCCCTCTCAGGGCTGAGCTGGATCGAAAAGCGATCATTTGACAATGGCCGTGAACAGTTTGAAGAAGTACAGTCGGTACGAGGTGAGCAATTCATTCCCGAGACAGAACTGGGACTCGGGCCGCGCTTCAACCTGGACAGCTGCGGCGGCTGCCATTCCTACCCGTCTATAGGGGGATCCAGTCCGGCTGAAAATCCGCAGGTCGAGGTAGCGAAAAAAGAAGGCGCGAACAACGAGGTTCCGTCGTTTATTAAGATAGACGGTCCGGTACGCGAAGCCAGATTCAAGTTTAACCCGGACGGTACGCCAGACGGTGGAGTCCATGCGCTCTTTACAATCAGCGGGCGAAAGGATGCGTCGGGCTGTTATCTTCACCAGCCGGACTTTCGCACTGCAGTGGCTCGCCAGAACGTGGTGTTCCGCATTCCAACCCCGCTCTTTGGGGCAGGGTTGATCGAAGCCATCGACGACGATGCGCTCCTCGCCAATCTGACGGCTCATAGCGCTAGAAAACAGGGGCTCGGAATTCGTGGCCGGGCCAACATGAAGGGCCGTCCGAACACCAGCGGGAACGACGGCACCATCACTCGTTTCGGCTGGAAAGCCCAGAACAAGTCGCTCGAAATTTTCTCAGGCGAAGCCTACAACGTCGAGCAAGGAATCACGAACGAACTCTTCCCGCAGGAACGGGATGAGACACCGAGCTGCCTGTTCAATGCGACGCCGGAAAATCGGACCAACTTCGACGCCACGGATCCTCTCGAAGTACCCAGCGACGTGGTGAGGTTCGCCGTATTCATGCGCTTGCTCGCGCCACCGGCCCCGGCGTCTGACACGGACACCATTGTCCGGGGCCGGAGGTTGTTCGAAGACGTTGGCTGCGCAATGTGCCACACCCCGACATTGCATACCGGCAAGAAGGCGGCTGTGGTGGCATTGCGCGACAAGGCCGTCAACCTCTATTCCGACCTGATGCTCCATAACATGGGACCGGGCCTGGCCGACGATGTGAGCCAGGGCAATGCCGGGGGCGATGAGTTCCGCACGGCACCCTTGTGGGGCCTCGGGAAGCGAATCTTTTTCCTGCACGACGGGCGCACAAAAGATCTGCTCGAAGCCATTCAAGCCCACGCCAGCTCCGGGGGCGGACAGCAGTATGTGCCGTCGGAAGCGAATCAAGTGGTCGGGCAGTTCAATCGACTCAACGAGATCGACAAGCAACATATGCTGAACTTCCTGCGTGCCTTGTAAGCCAGGGCGGGTGACTGTGTGACTCTGTCGCGTGTTCAGGTGAAGACGTAGAAGGAGAGGAGCATGATGATATCCTCAATCGGTAAGGTCTGGGTTTTCTTCGCGGTGCTGTTCGCACTGGCGACTCCGCAGGGGGTTTTCGCGGAGGGATTGCGCGGAGGATTCGATGAGGCGTTTGGCCCGCGGATCCATCCAGGCGTTCCGCAGGCTCAACCCAATGCGAAACATCGCCCGCGCCATGTCCTCGATCGGGCCGTTGCCGTCCGTGATTGGAACCAGATCGCCATTGATGCCAGCGGTCTCGACCATACGCCGTCAGACGCTTCCCATGTTTTGGGACATCAACTCGGGCCAGGCCGATCGAGCAGGGCGATGGCCATCGTCCATCTCGCAATCTTTGAATCCGTCAACGCAGTCGAAGGGGGCTACAAAAGCTATATCGGCCTGGCCTCGGCCAAGGTGGGAACGTCATTCCCTGCAGCGGTCGCTCAAGCGGCCCACGATACACTCGTCGCGCTTTTCCCCTCCCAAGAGGCGCGCCTCAATGCTTTCCTCGCTGAGGATCTGAGCGAGATTCCTGACGGTCAGCTAAAGACCAACGGGATTGCGTTAGGACAGCGTGCGGCCGCCGCCGTCCTCACCTCGCGCGCGACCGACGGCTCGCAGTACGAAGAACTGACGGTGGGCTCGGGGCCGGAGAATTTTCACACGAGTAACGATCCGGGCAAGTGGCGGCAAGACCCCATCAGCCAGATCGGGGTCGCGCTGGGCGCCAAATGGGGCGACGTCAAACCCTTTGTCCTCGAACGGGGCGATCAATTCAGAGTATCGCCACTGCCCGGTCTTGACAGCGCAGAATATGCCGCTGCTTATAACGAGGTGAAGCAGCTGGGAGGCGACGGGCTGATAACTCCCACCACACGTACGACGGAACAAACCCAAATCGGGATCTTCTGGGCCTATGACGGGACGCCCAGCCTCTGTGCTCCGCCACGACTTTACAATCAAGTTGCCATGAGAATCGCCCATAAGATGGGCACGGACACCGATGCGTTGGACCTCGCGCGGCTTCTGGCGCTCGTGAATGTCGCGATGGCAGACGCCGGTATCGCAGCGTGGGATTCCAAATACTATTACCAGTATTGGCGGCCGGTGACCGGCATTCGTGAAGCCGACGAAAAGACAGGTCCGACTGGGCGCGGAGACGGCAACCAATTCACGATCGGAGATCCGACATTTTCCCCTCTCGGCGCACCGGCCAGCAACCTGATGGGGGTGAATTTTACCCCGCCCTTTCCCGCCTATCCCTCCGGCCACGCGGTGTTCGGCGGGGCGCTCTTCCAGACGTTGCGGAACTTTTACCGAACCGACCGCATCACCTTTACCTTTGTCTCGGATGAGTTCAATGGCGTAACCAAGGGTGTGAATGAATCAAGCCCGCGCCTGATTATGGAGCGTAGGTTCTCCTCTCTGTCGCAGGCGGAGGAAGAAAACGCCAGAAGCCGCATCTACCTCGGCATCCATTGGGCATTCGACGCAACCGAAGGGGTCAAGCAAGGAAACCGCGTGGCCAACTATGTGTTCAAGAATCTGCTGCAACCATACTATCGGCGGTAAATCTGGTCTATCAGGTTGATCTGGTCTGTCTGGTTGATCGATTCAGAGGACTAAACAGACCGGATAGACCAAATAGACAAGACAGACCTCAGCACTCAGTACTTGGCTTTCGGAGGTACTTGGCGAAACAGATGAGATCTAGATGGTCGTAGTGATCGGGGAGAATGGTTTCTGCCTTGTATCCGAGGCTCATGAACAGGTGGATGTTCCTGGCAGTCCGTAGCATGGTGCAGGCATAGAACTTATGGGCATCGGTCGCGGCCTGTTCGATTTCGCGTACCAGCGCCTTCCCCACTCCTTGGCCCTGGTGGGTGGGACTTACGGATAACAGCCGGATGATGCAGACCCCGGCCACGGTCCAAAAGCGCACCGACCCCACCACCGCTCCCTCCGCCTCCGCCACGAAGATATGTTTCTCCTTGGCATCTTCCCTGAGGCTCTCGATCGTTTCCGTGGTCCATCCACTCACTGTATAGAGGTTGGCGTATTCGCCGAACGCGGCCTGTTGTACGAGAAGCAGGGCAGGGAAATCAGATTCGGTCGCAGGGCGCATGTGAACCATGAACAGCCCTCCAGGCTGAGACTTCGCATTCGAGCCGGTGAGGATAGCAAACCCAGGCAGGATCTTCTATCCAGGGGCTTGTCGAGTGGGCTTTGTGAAGGCGCCTATTGTTCCTATAATTGGTCATTTGGTTTTCCCAAAAAACTCAGCACTCAGCACTTCCGAGCACCCTCAGCCTGCGGCTGCCAGCCTGGCAAACTGCTGTCTCATCGCATTGACCCGTGTCAGATAGTCTCTGACGTCGTGGCCGCCGCATCGCTGGCGGGGGGTTAGCCGGAAGCCACGAGTCACATAGGCTCGTCCTGCTGTAGCGCCGCAGAGGTGGGTCACGGCAGCCAGACTCTGCTTCTGTTGGAGCGTAACGCTGCCGTTCGGTCTCAGTGCAATGGCACTTATGATGCGTCGATCCAGCAGAGCCGAGGTCAATTGGATGGCATGGCTCGGCAGGACGCGGGTATAGAGGCTATTGAACCAGCAGGAATTCGGATTGTGCCAGGGGCCGTCTTCGACCACCCGATGGTCATGGACGCAGTAACGCCTGGCTTGCTGAAATGTCCCGTCCGTAATCTGGTACATGCCGACCGCGCTCGATGCCGGGCGATAGAGCTCCAACGGGTTCCATGTCGTTTGCCACTGCCAGTAGGTCCGCGCCACCGGATTTCCTCCGCCCTCGGCCTGCGCCAGGGCAGCCAGCAACTCAGGTGTCATGACGGATGTTGCATGCTTGCGGAAGAGTGAGCCGTACTGCTTCCACGTTTCGGCTGGGTTTTTGTTGAGTGAGCGGTCCAAGGGAAAGAGGATCTCGGCCGGCTTGTTAACTGCCTGATAGGTCCAGTTGATGCCGAGCAAGAACATGAAGGTCATCGCCAGCATCACAACGGCACGAACGATCGGCGGCCAGGCGAGCATGGCTTTTCTGACGGTACGGAACGTACGCCAACGGGCGCGCACGAAACGCCGGAGAGTCTTGAGGGTGAGTCGGTACCTGCGCCGCTTGCGGCGGCGGGGATGGCTGGGAGTGCGGTGATTGGGGCGGGAGGGCATATAACAATATACCCGATGGGCGGGGAGATCGTGCCACGGAGCGGGAGGGAGAATGCCTTCATGTTGGCCTGGCTTGGCGCGCAGGTGCGCCTGACCCGCCAAATGGATAGGCGGGTGTGTTGGTGAGACTCTTCAAGCAGCAACTCAGCAGATCAGGCGTGATGTCTGATTACAATACCTGCCTCCGCTGTTGTGAACCTGTTGCTGTTGGCTCTCGCATGAAGATCACTCCTCCGAGGTTTGTACTGCTCTCATCGGAGTAAGTCACCGTCCGTGTCCTGGCCGTATCGCGCTTTCTTTTCTGTGCGCAGGATAGAACTGCCTGTTAGGATGCGTGGATGAACAGAAATCTCCGAGCCCGTAAGCCCGCATGAACGTTCCACAGCCCTCCACCCAGCCGCGGAAGGCGGCGATCCTCTTCATTCTCATCACCGTCGTGCTCGATGTGCTCTCGTTTGGCATCGTCATACCCGTGTTGCCGAAACTCGTTGAAGACTTCATGCTCGGCGACACGGCGGAGGCCGCCTCAATCTACGGCCTCATGGGCATGGCCTGGGCGCTCATGCAGTTTGTCTGCTCGCCCATGCAGGGCGCGTTGTCGGACCGCTTCGGGAGGCGGCCGATCGTGCTGCTGTCGAATCTCGGCTTAGGCCTCGACTACATCTTCATGGCGCTCGCGCCCAGCGTCACCTGGCTCTTCGTGGGCCGTGTCATCTCCGGCATCGCGGCCTCCAGCTTCAGTACGGCCGGCGCCTACATTGCCGACGTCACGCCGCCGGAGAAGCGGGCTGCCGCCTTCGGGATGATCGGCGCGGCGTTCGGTTTAGGTTTCATACTCGGTCCGGCGGTGGGCGGGTTGCTCGGCACGGTCGATCCACGGCTTCCGTTCTGGGGCGCGGCTGCGACGAGTCTTCTGAATGCCTGTTACGGATTCTTCGTCCTGCCGGAGTCGCTCCCGCGTGAGAAGCGCATGAGCTTTGCCTGGAAGCGGGCCAATCCGGCCGGCTCGTTCAAACTCTTGCGGTCGCATCGCGAACTCCTCAGTCTCGCGTCGGTCGTCTTTCTCGGCTACCTCGGGCATGCAGTCTTGCCGAGCGTTGCGGTGCTCTATGTCGGCTATCGCTACGGGTGGGATACGAAGGCAGTCGGCTTCATGCTGGCCGGCGCCGGCGTCACCGCTATGATCGTGCAAGGGCTGCTCATGCGGCCGCTCACAGCCCGTTTTGGGGAGCGGAAGACCCTCCTCGCAGGATTGCTCAGCGGCGCGCTGGGCTTTGCGGTCTACGGAGTGGCGACCGAAGGATGGATCTATTGCGCGGGGATTCCCATCATGGCCTTCTGGGGTCTCGCCGGTCCGTCCGCGCAGGCCTTTATGTCCCGCCGCGTGAGCAGCTCAGAACAGGGGCAGCTGCAAGGAGCCATTGCGGGGCTCTCCGGTATCGCCGGCCTCATTGGGCCGGGCCTCTTCACACAAGCCTTCGCGCTCTTTATCGGCGCGCAAGCAGGCTGGCATCTCCCTGGCGCGCCGTTTCTTCTGGCGTCCCTATTATTATTTGTGGGGATGGCAATTGCCTGGCGGGCGACGAAGGGTCACCCGGTAGTTTCCAGTGCTCGCGCAACCCCCAGTCTGAGGTAGAATAGAGGCCGTCTGACATCCTTCTTGGTTGGAGACGACGGACGATTGGAATGTGCTCGCTCAACGGCGGCAGGGTGACCAACATTGCTGCCGTTCCACGAGCGAGCGGCAGGCGAGATGGGACGGAACATTTTTTCCGTTCGGTACGCGCAACGAAGATTGAGATCACCAGATTTAAAATAGAGGAGGACAGGCCATGGCGTGGGGATCGGATGTGCATACAGACGAAGAACTGGAAAAGTTGGCGGCTGTGCGTGGGTATTTTCAGGGATATTTCCCCGGAGCCTCGATTCGTGACTCGTACGATGCTGCCAGGGCGGCGCAGGTGTTTTTGGTCGAACCCGCCGCCGGCGAGCAGCGTAATGCTGTGGTCTCAATCGATTTTCTCGAAGAGTATGTGCCTGAAAAAATGGAAAAGGCATTGATCAGCTTGCGCGTGGCGGAACATCTCCAATCAGCAAAGGGTAGGGAAGTGTTGCTCTCAAGTTGGGGGGTGGAGGAAAAAGAAGAATAAAGGATTGGAAGAACACCCACGTTGGTCCTGTGCTCCCGGAACGCGCGGTCGCGGAAGACCACTCGTACCACCCGTCTTAGAGGGGTGGTACGAGCAAGCTCGGAAGGAGCATGTGTAGCAAGGCCCCGCAGGGCAGGAGTCCTGCGGGCCTTGTTGCGTGTCGTGCGGGACCGCGAAGCCCCGCAAATCCTGCATTGTGCCATTTCGCGAGTTGACACTTATGGCAAGCGAGTCGTAGCCTTTCCGTAATTTCCCACTGCAACCGACTGAATCGTAGGATGTACGTATTCCCCACCCTCACGTCTGAGTGCTCGAGCGTACCGTGTCTCACTGGTGCACGGAAAGTCATGGCGAGCTTCCTGCTCGGGGGGCTCTTGACCGTCCTGCATGCGGTGCCCGCTCTGGCGGGGAAGGAACTTTCGCCGTCGTCGGTCGAGAAGGGTGTGCTCTTAGTGGCCAGCCCATCGTTGGAAGATCCAAACTTCCGCCAGGCCGTTGTGCTCGTTGTGGAGCATGGGCCTGAGGGAACCGTCGGGATTATTTTGAATCGTTCCACGAACGTCCTCCTGTCCAAGGCATTGCCGGACATCACTGTGCTCAAGGGGACCAGCTACCGGCTGTTTGCGGGTGGGCCAGTAGAGCCGACCCGCTTTCTTCTGCTGTTCCGACTCAAGGAGCCTCCAGCGGACGCACGATCGGTCTTCGACGGGGTCTATCTGGGGCGCACACCTCGCGCTTTGGAGAACATTATTACGCGGGCTAAGCCGACTGAAACCTTCCGGGCCTTTGCTGGATTTGCCGCATGGATTCCGAGGCAGCTGGAAGCTGAGATGCTTCTGGGGGCGTGGGCGATTTTGCCGCCAGATTCGATCGGCATCTTTGACCAGGACCCGGCCACTCTCTGGCAAAACTGTCTCAGCCGCCTTCAGGCGCCGAGGGTGATCTCGAATTAGAGATAGAGGGGGCGGTCTGGCCTATCCCTCGTGCTCGCGGAACGCGCACGATCAGAATGTGCTCGTTCGATGCGCGCAGTAAAGGGCAGCCTCGACCACTCCCTTTAGCAGATGTTTGGAGTAGGGGGGAGATTCGGCTCGACGGCCGCAGTCAAAAGCCCCTCACGCCCTTGCTTGGCTGAGCATAGAACTAAGGAGGAAATACAAATGGACACGCGCAGTGGGAGACCAATCTAGCCCGCCCTCAAGGGAGAAGGTAGAAGGACGCGGTCGCTTGAGGCGCCGAATGTATTATTCGGCCATGCTGACGCCCGATCCACCCATTTCCTTCGGAATGTCTTTCATCTTTGGCAACCCGTCCTTCATTCGCAGCTTCGTCTCGTCATAGTTGACATGGATGCCGGCGTGGTACGGAAAGTCCGGAATGACTGCCGCATAGACATCGGTGAGTCCCCAGCTGGGATGCTCGGTGAAGATGTGGCCTCCGCAGGTCTTACACCATTTGCGATAACTGAGAGGCGTCTTGTTGTACGTGCCGATGCTGTCTGCTCCCTGCGTGAGTTGTACCGATTCGGGTTTCCATAACGTGAAGGCGTTGACTGGCGCCGCCGACCAGCTTCGACAGGACTCACAATGGCAATACCCCATTGCGGCTGGCTCTCCGCTGACCGTGAACTGAACTGCACCGCAAAAGCAGCTGCCCCTGTAAACTGTTCCGTTACTCATGATGCACCTCCTTGGTGGCCTGCACTCATACTAACGTATCTTGGGATGCCTTCTCTCCATTTTTAAGCGGAGCATCGAGAACTACTTGTTCTGTACGCACGCGGTTCAAAGGCTTGCTCTGGACAGTATTGGCAGCCGCATTGTTCTGCGTCATTCCATTTCTCACAGGGACTCAGGCGTTCGGTTGAGGTATCTCGCCATATGAGGCAAAGTTTGGTCTCATGCGGATTGTCAAAAATATCGGAGTACGACACGACTCCAAGTACCACAATGAACCAGTCTTTGCGCTCCAAATACATACCTTGCTCATCGGTCAGGGGTGTCATCAAGGAAAGGGGCCGGCTCACAACAGATCCTGGATCAATGACCCCAACGCTCTCAGCATCAGTCGTCAGTTTCGGAGGCATTTCCCAGTCAGGAAGCTTGTTCGAGGGCCATACGGTCATCACCAGACGTATGTTCGTCGTCAGTGCAGGAGAGCGCCCGGTATTTTGAAAGAGTATGGTCACTCTTGGGACATCATGCTGGATGAGGGGGCCAATAATCGTCGCGCCCTGAACCCTCACCCAGGCACGCTCGGCCATTTGATGCGCGCGCTTCTGCATGAGTGAGTGAATCGCGAAAGCGACAACGAGTGCGAAGATGACAAACGCGACACATCCGCCAATAACATAGACGGGGTTTTTGTACCATCTATTCAAGCTTGGATCAGCGGTGTCTTCCTGATGAGTGTCACCCATGTGTCCCTCAGTCTAACAGGCTGCGGAAAACCTCGGTTGATGCCAACAATATGGCTGGAATTTTCCGTACGGCGCGAACGCCAGAATCACGTCAGGATGCTCAAAAAGGCTGTCCAGCAAGGCCGCAGCGAGCGAAGAGGCGAATCGTACGCTTCGGTACGTTGAGCCTCTGAGCGATGCGAGAACGCCGCTGGCGGACTTTTTCAGCATCCTGCTAATCGTAGGCGGCAACCGTATGGGTACAGCGCCTTCTGTTGTATTCAGATGAGGTCATGTTTGGTCGAGCGAATTGCGGGGCTGTCCTGCGATGCAGCAGTCCTGAGTGATGGTGGCCGCGTCTCCACTGGTGTCGGCTGGAGTATGCCATGCTCAAACTAAAAAGTTGAGTAGGGGATATTGGGATGGAGCTTGATGATCTTCTGTGCTCGCGCAACGCGCTCGGGCTCGTCTGTCTGGTTGGCCGGTCTTTCTGGTCTGTCTGGTTCTTCTGAATGAATTTCCAGTCCGATCAACCAAACAAACCAGATAGACGAGATAGACCAAATGAACAAGCATTCGTTGGACGCGCGCAGTGGAAGATCAATCAGGCCCCATCCCTGGGAGAGAACGAGCGAGCTTGGAAGGGAGATGGGGCGGTCTGGTCTATCCCTCGTGCTCGCTGCCCGCGCACAGAAGACCAAATAGATTGTCAGATCAAGGGCCGTGCTCGGTCAATGCGCGCAGTAAGGGATAGATCCAGGCCACCCCCTTGAGAGGAGGCACGAGCAAGCTCTGAGGGACCAATATATAGTTGGATACACGCAGTGGGAGATCAATCAGCTCCCATCCCTAAGGGAAAACAGGCGAGCTTGGAAGGAGTATTTGAATATGGAAGGTCACCAAGCTCAGCAATTACGCGTAATTCGCCTACCTAGTCAGTTGACATACTCCAGCAGCGGGTCGTAGCTTGTTCCCATTTCCATCTCCCAGCGTTCTTGTTGACTTCTCGGAGCTACCAGGGGCGTCGTCCATATAAGGAGGCTGGTCAAATTACTTGAAGCGAATGCGTCGCAGTGGTAATGCTGGATGAATTGAAGAAATACTGAGGAGGGCCAGAATGGCTACTTATGATGATCTGAAAGCCGAACTGTTAGATATTGCAAAAGTAATCGAAAAGTTTCCTGTTGAGGTGAGACCAAAGGTGTACGACCTCTTGGTTTCTCGCTTCTTAGGAGAGTCCGTTCCTGTAATCCAGGTCAGTGGAGTGGTTTCAGAAACAGCTAATAAGGTGAGTGCATCTATCAAACCAAAGCCTGTCAAGAGCGCTTCAAATAAGAGCAGTTCTAAGGAGTCTTACTCTATTGATAAGGATCTGAATCTCCGAGGTGATAGCAAGAGTATCCCTTCGTTCAGAGAGTTTTTTTAGAAGAAAAAGCCTGGTTCAGCGGCAGCGTTCAACGCAGTCGCGGTCTACTACTTGAAGAAACTGCAGGAATTGCCAATCGTAACTTTGAATCATGCCTACACATGCTATGCCGAGGTTGGGAAGAAGCCACCTGGGCATTTCAACCAAAGCTTTATTGATGCGAAGAACAAGTTTGGATTTGTTGACTTCGATAGCAGCGGTAATCTTGAAATCCCACACAGGGGGGTTGTCTTTGTTGATCATGACTTGCCAAACAAGGAAGAAGACAAGAAATAAATATTCATAGTTTTGCCCGCTCTTTTTCAGTTCCTATGTTGCCGAACGTCTGCGATAGTAAACAGCTCCACTTTGCTGAGGGGACAAAATGGCAAAGGCGAATATTTCAACCGCGAACGGTACGACGATAGTCGTCGAGGGCACCCCGGAAGAGGTGTCAAAGATCATCGCAGCAGTTGGAGGGGCCTCGACTCCTTCGAAACCATTGCATGGTGAAAAATTAGGTACAAGTGTCAAGGCGATACCGTCAAAAAATCCAAAGAAATCGGGATTGACGGGGCTCATTCTCGACCTTAAAGCAGAGGGCTACTTCAAAGAAAAGCGTTTCCTCAATGATGTGCGTCTGGTTCTCGAGCAGAGCGGTCATATCTATCCCAACACTACAGTGGCTCCAATTCTTTTGGCACTAACGAAACTAAAAGAGTTGGGCCGAGTGAAGGATGGCGCGAAATGGGCATATGTTCATAGAGGATAGTCCATGAATCCCGAACTGCAGGTAGTAGATGTCTGGAAATCATTCGAGGGGCTGAATAGCTCCTACAGGGATAGTCTTGCCGATCTTGGGACACCATTAAGAATGGCATTAGGCGCATTGGTTCTCGCGAAAGATCTTTATGGCATTTCGTATCTTTCCGTTGAAGAAGTACATGACGCTTTGGAGGCCGGTGGGGTAGGGATTGAAAAGAAGCAGGTTTCGAATGCCATTTCTCGAGCTGGGTCGAAGATTAGTCGGAGGAAAATAGATGGGGTGATGAAGTATCGTGCAACGACGCAAGGGCGCAGAGACATTGAGGATGATCTACTTCCTCAAGGAGTTCAAGTTACTTTCATTGAATCCGGTCGTCCAAGATTGGCCCGGCAGCGACTTGGCGATTTGTTTGGCGGCCTTAAGGGCTCTGTACGAATCTGTGATCCTTATTATGGTATTCGATCTCTGGATAGTTTGGAGTTAATCCCACAGGGGATGGAGGTACAATTTCTTACATTTCAGATGAGCGGGAAAGAGGATTCGACGCGAGTGGGACACTCAATAAAAGACTTTCGACACGAGAGGCCAAAGACGGAATTGAGGAGACTGTCACCACCCTTAACGCTGCACGATCGCTACATTCTTGATGACCTTGGAATAAAGATTGTTGGTCATGGAATAAAAGACATCGGAGGTAAGGATTCATTCATCATATCTATCCCTAGAGATCTCGTCGAAGATTTGATGATGGATCTTGTGAGTGCTTTTGATCGGAAGTGGACAAGCGCAGTTCCCCTATAAACATAAGGCGAGAAGCAGATACTTTCTCACCTTCTGATCGTCTTGTCTGCGCGCATTGATAAATCAAAGGGGTCGGGAGTCTTTGTTGGTCGTCTCGTTCGCCTCGGGTGCGCATTGCCCTCACCGAAGCGGCGGTGGTAGCGTGCTGTCACGAATGATAAGACTCATGGCAAAACGATCGGAGTGGTGTCTCTGTGGCTAATGCCATCCATGTCATCGTGCCGTACCGGCACGGTTCAACCTGGGTCTTTGACGATCCACGAGTGGAACTCTCTCAAGAGCCGTTCGTGTCCGGCATTCCCGAGATGATTGACACCATGGTCGCAGATATACCCAACGCAGAAAAGGGGTTTCGGCTCTTGTTTGCCTCGGAGCCGTTCCCTGGCTATCAAGTCAAGTTGGAGAAGGTCCGGGAAGAATACGAGGGCGTGTGGTATCGATGGGCCGACAACGGGGAGGGCTGGCTCTGTCCGGCACTCTTTCTGTATTTTCCAGAAGCGCCTGCTCGTCTCTACGCCAAAGCGGAGGCCCTGTAATGTGCTTGCCGCTGGCCCATCTGTGAGATAGACCGTCGGAAGCTGCGACTCTGTACTTGAAAGTGGATTTTACCGATTGCATTCCGCCGGTTGGTTGCCTAGGCTATACCGCGTTAACTTCTATCCCATCATTGCGAGATGCCTGCGGAGGTTGCTCCTTGTGGCGATCATTTCAATACACATTGTTTCGCACGAATTATTTCCTGTCTGATGATACCCGCTATTTTGGCGGGGAGAGGAGGGTATGATGGCTGATGTGATTCGGACCGCTCAGTATTTCAAGGTGCAGATTGGGGATAAACCTGGGACATTAGCCGGCGTGCTTACTCCGTTGCGTGCGGCTGGAGTGAATCTGCTGGCCGTGCATGCGTTTCCTCGGAGTCGCCGCACACAGGTGGATGTGGTGCCCGAAGATCCCACATCGTTCAAGAACGCCGCGAAAGCGCATAAGTTGAAAGTCCAGGGGCCGAAAATGTGCTTGCTGATTGAAGGCGATGATCGCCCGGGAGCGATGGCCGATCTGACCGATCGACTTGGTTCAGCGAAGATCAACATGACCGCGGTGACTGGCCTCTCTGCCGGCCTGGGACGTTTCGGCGCCATTCTCTGGGTCAATCCACGGGATGTGAAAAAAGCCGCCAAAGTTTTGGCGTCGAATTGAGTTAGCGACGCACGTCCGCTATTTCGGTAAGCGTGGCCTTAGCTACAGACCGTCTGTCGAAAAGGACCTCCAATTAATTCCGCGCGCTATTGGGCTTTCTTCCGTCGAATCACTTGTGGAGCCATTCGCGGAAGTCACTCCAACGATCCTGGGCGCGGTCGAGTAAGCTGCGTGAGGTCTGCCCGGAGTTACTCAATTTGCCATCCCTATCGGTGCGAACGACGTCACAGGGGTTGGCCACTCCTGTTCCAACATTACTGACTCCGGCTACGACCCCGACTCCGAGCGCTACGACACTGATGGCAAGCCCGAATGGATTCGTCACACCAAGGGCAACCCAGGCGGCGCTCTTGGCGATGTCCTTCGGATCCGTGGAAACATCGGGATTGGAGAGTGGCCCCTTCAGCCGGGCGGTGTGTGCCAAGCTGATCAAGGTGAGGTTTTTGGGCCGCGGGGTGAGCACCACGTCGATGTATTCGCCCGCCAGGTCCACTGTTCCAATTCCGGCAACGGTCATGCTGGTCGTATCGAAGAGGATTCCATCGCTCCGCCCCAGGCCCTCCGTCAATCCGAATCGGGCGATCAGGCAATTCACCTGCGTCAACTCCTGCGGTTTCCACGTGTCCGACCACATTGCGAGGACAAGTTCGCTTGCCCAAAGATTCAAATACCGGCTCTTGATGTTGCCGGGCCCACCGATGAATTCGACTTGCCCGTTGGCGCGACGGAGCAATTCCTGAAGGGTTGTTCCGCGGCCTTCGAGGTCAAGTGTGATGTCTGCTGCGCCTTCGATTCCCTCAGCCGACTTCAGCCCTTTCAGCAATCGGCCGAGGTCGAGATTTCTGATCGTGGTCTTCAGAGCCACTATGGGAACCTGCTTGCTCGCATCCACGCTCAGGCTTCCATCCATGACGCCGCCCAATAGGTTTGCCTGGAACGGAGTCACCTGTAACCGGCCGTTCTCAAGATGAGCCTTGAACGTGATTTTACCCAGGTCGATTGCCCCGGCCACGAACCGGTTCATTTGCCATCCGAGATCCATCTCGAACTCGCGCAGACCGCTTATCGGGACCGCCACATTCGGAATGATCCTGGTCTCGTCCGACGGTGGCGAAGCTGTGGGCTGATCGGAGATTGGTAACGTGACGGTCTCGGACCTCAGATCCCCGTTGAGTCGCCAGCGCGGACCGCCGACCACGAGGGTGAGGTTACCGTGTATGTCGCTGCCATCAATGCGACCGTCCATGTTGGTGAGCCGGTATCCTGCCTTGGTATCCGCCAGAGTGCCCGTGAACTCGTAAGCGCCGAGGGCAGGCAGCTGCTGATTCAGTATCGGATCGAGGTCCTTGAGGCGATCGCCTTTGAGGTGAGCTTGGAAAAGAAAGTTCTCGCCATCCAGCGGAAGCCTCAGCTCCCCCTTCAGATCGATGGAGGCGCCGGCGGTCTGGGTCGCGACAGCTAGCGGCCAGGCTCCCTGATGTGCGATCAGGCCGGCCACCGTACCGCCGGATGCATTGATCGTGAATGGCTGCGCTCGAAAGATTCCTTCAGCGGTGGTCTGTACCGGTCCGCCTTCCTTGCTTGCCGCTGTGACTTTCCCTATCTCGAACTGCAGGTCGGGACCCTGGTGTTGGTCGTGAATCGTGATCGTCGTCGGTCCTGTGGCGAAAGAAAGAGAGCCCTGCCGGAGCCAGCCCTGAAACGACGTTCCGGTACCAGCCAGCGCAATGTCGAAGTCGGCGTTGCCTGCGAGACGTTCGGTGATCCCCAGCACCTGAGTCAGCCGGCCATAATCTATTTTGCGGCCTGTTGCAGTGAGGGAAGCGGTCGGGGGTACTTTGGATCCGTCCACGTCGAGGTTGGCCCGAATCGTCCCGCCCGATGAGAGGGCTTGCACGGGTGCTGCATGGAGGCGGCCGTCCAGAAGGTCCACGGTGAGGCCGAAGTCGCCCAGAGGCTTTGCTCGCAGGATCAGGCTGGATACGTGCCAGGACAGGTCGGCATCAATCCTCTTGAGCTCCTCGATTGGTATCGCAAAGTCCAGGGGTGGCGCGGGTTTTCCCGGGACTGGTGTTGAGGGATTCGTATCAATGAGCTGATCAAGTACCACGCTCTTGGAAGTTAACGTGCCGGTCAGGCGTGGGCGCGGGGCCGTCATAGCGAGGGTCACCGAGCCGGCTACGTCGCTGCCCGCGAGCCGAGCAGCCAGGCGCGAGACACGGTATGTGTCGTGGGCCCCGGTCACTTGACCGGTCAACTCATAGGGCCCCGATGTTGGGAACATCGTACTGAGAGCATGTAATTGCGTCCCCTTCAATGTGACAGCGAGGTCAAGTCCTGGCTGATTCCACGGGGGCGCGACTGTTCCCTTCACGTTGGCCATAAACGTGGGGGATTGAGCCGACAGCGCAATGGGCCATGCCTGCGGCGCCTCGACGAGATGAGCAAGTGGGCCGCCGATTGCCGTGAGGGTCAGTGGCTGGTCGCGCAGAACACTCTTGAGCTGCAGAGTGATCGGCTTGGATTGGGCTGCCGACACTTCGGCGGTGATGAGACGGAAGGAAGTCGGATTGTCATGCGACTCCTGGTGCAACAGAAATGTCGACGGTCCAACAGCTGCTTGTAGCGTGCCTTGAGCAAGGAGTGAGCCGAATGTCGAACCGCGGCTGCTGAAGTTGAGTGTGAGATCGGCGATTCCTTCGATCCGATCGGTCACTGTCAACTGGGCGAGCGTCCGCCCAACATCGAGACGGTGTGCCGCAATCTCGACGGCGAGGGTCGGCTCTTCGCCCTGCGTATCGATGTCCAAGGCTCCTACGATGTGCCCGCCGAAATGATCTGCAGCGAATGGCTTCACTTCCAGACGACCGTCTTTAAGCCGCGCTGTCAGGCTGATTTTATCCAGGACTGTAGAGCCGAGAAACAGGCGCTCAGCCTGCCATTCCACAGCTGCATCGAAGCCTCGCAGGGTAGCAACGAGGGAGGACAGGTCCGGGGGGGGTGTGGACTCGATGGGTCTGTTGATGGCTTTAAGGAGTTGATCAAGCCGGACGGTTTGTGAAGTGAGTTTCCCGGCCAGACGCTTGCGCGGACCGGTCAGGGCGAGGGTGACATCACCTGCGACATTGCTGTCACTGAGTTTCGCTCTGAGGTCATTCAACGCAATTCCATCCGTCTGGGTTGAAACCCGACCGACCAATTCATAAGGGCCAAGTGCCGGCATCTCCCAGTCAAGCAGCGGATCAAGCGCATTGAGGCGTTCCCCGCGCAGAGCGACTTGAAGATCAATGTCATGGGCTCCTGCCTGTAGAGCCGCCGTTCCCTGGGCGGTCAGCGATGCGTCGAGAGCCTGGAGTGAAAGGGTGACCGGCCAGCGTGCAGCCGGTGTGCGAAGGTTCTCCGGCGTGCCGGCTTCGAAGTTCAATGTCAGCGGGACACCACGGAAGATGCCCTCACCGGACAGGTGTAAGGGGCGATCCTCAGCCACGACCGCTTGGATTGTGGTCAACGCGAAACCAACATTCGATGTCGGGGAGCGATAGGCGAGTGTTGATCGCCGAGCGGTAACCGTCAAAGGGTAGGGCAGCTGGAGCATGTTAGGCAGGTCGCCCGGTTTCTCGCCGAACGTCCAGTTGTTGGCCCCATCTGCGGTTGATTCGAGCAGAATATCGACTCCATCAAGACCAATCTGCCGGACCACCAGCCGGTCTCGCAGCAGTGGGAGGAGATCGATCTGAATCTCGGCACGCGCCGCTTCCGCGAGGTGTGGGCGTGAGGCCCAGCCAGGATTGGCGATGCGGACTTGTTCGGCCGTGATCGTGGGCGAAAGGGAGGCGGCGAGGGTGAGGGGGCCGCCTAATGTAACGGCCCGCCCGAGCGCCTTGCTGGCGGCGGCTTCGAGAGGGTGGCGATACTGGTTGAGGTCGAAGGACAAGACGAAAACGGCGAGCGCTAACGCCAGGACTCCACAAACAATCACGGACCAACGGATAAATGTACGAAGTCGCATAGGGGGCCAATTGTACGACACCTCGGTGATCAGTGGCGAGGAAAGGAAAGACCGTTGTGCGATGACTCCTTCCGCCATTGAATCAGCAAGATTGGGAAGCTATGCTGGCTTTCGAATCGCCCCGTCCGCGCGTGGCGATGTCCAATGCGTCAAACGCATAATCGGAGGCAACGGATGACATCTGGAGAGAACCAAAAGGTTGGACCGATCACAGACTTTCTTGTGAAAGACCACGGGCGACTTGAATCGTTGCTTCAACAGGCTATGGCCCATGCCGACCATGTCGATCAAGGAGCGTATGCTCAATTTCGAGCCGGGCTTCTCCGCCACATCGGCATGGAAGAAAAGATTCTCATACCCGCCGCCCAGCGATTGCGAGGCGGGGAGGCACTTCTCATCGCCTCGAAGCTCCGTCTGGATCATGGAGCACTCGGCACGTTGCTCATACCGACTCCCACGGCCGCCGTCATCGCAGGTATCCGCGGCATTCTCAAGGAGCACAATGTTTTGGAGGAAGGATCGGGGGGCTTGTATGAAACCTGTGACGAACTAGCCGGAGCAGAAGCTGCGCAGCTTCTGGCCAAACTCCAGGCCGCACCGGAGGTGGCTGTGCTGCCGCATTCCGATGCTCCTACAGTGATGAGTACCGTACGCCGGGCAATGGAGCGTGCCGGTTATATCCTCCGCGAAGATGAAGCGTGAGAGACTGCACGAACCTCGTTCGCACGCGGCGGCCCTTCTTGTTGGTCTTGTGCTCGTCTCTGCCTTATTTAGGCTGTCGTGGGATGGTGTTCGAGGGTACCGACTGATTCGACGGTCATGTGGACCGGGACATTTGGCTTCAACGTCATCAGAGGATCGGGAAGAATAGTTTGTCCCTCGACCAGTTGGAGGCGGACTTTCGAGGCCATTGTCGCCAGCACCAGCAGGCCTTCCATTTCTGCAAACGATTCGCCCACACACCGGCGCCCACCTCCCCCAAATGGGAAGTAGCTGAAGGCCGGCCGCGCCTGTTTGGCTTCTGGCGAAAAACGATCCGGATCGAATCGGTTGGGATCGGGAAACCACCGAGCATTTCGGTGCATGCTCCAGGGACTCTGGAACACTCTGGTACCGGTTGGAAGGAAGACACCGGACGGGAGTCTGTCTTCGGCGCGGCTCTTACGCGCGTGTAACAACCAGGCTGGAGGGTAAAGCCGAAGCGTCTCATCCCAGATCATTTCCGTATAGACCAAGCGTGGCAGGTCTGCCGCCGTTGGGAGCCTGCCTCCCAGCACGGTCTTTAACTCATGGGCCAGACGTGTTCGCACGGTTTGGAACTGGGAGAGGAGAAACCAGGTCCATGTCAGTGCAGTCGCTGTTGTATCATGGCCGGCTACCAGGAAGGTGACCAGCTCATCCCGAATCTCTTTGTCGCTCAGTGGCTGGCCTGCCTCGTCGGTGGCTGCGAGCAAAAGCGAGAGCACATCCTGGCTCTGGTGATGGGACGCACGGCGGTCCCGAATAAGATCCCTGATACGAGCATCCAGAAACTGCTGGCCTCGAGAGAATTCTCGATGCTCCGTCGTCGGAACCCACAAGGGCGTGACCCAGGCGATCATGGAGTTGTACTGTTTCGAGACCAAGTGGTGTCCGGCCATCATGGCTTCGATTACTTGTGTGGCATCGGAACCGACGTCTTGTCCAAAAAGAAGTCGCCAGATGACCGACAGAGTGAGTTGTGTCATCTCACGTCCGATGTCGATAGTGGCGCCATCGTGCCAATTTGTGGCGAGCGCGGCTGCTTTTTCGGTGATGAGACCGGAGTAGGAGGCCACATGGTCTCCATGAAAGAAGGGGAGAAATAGCCGCCGTTGGCGGTGATGGGTCTCGCCCTCCGTATGCAACATGCCTTTCCCAAACACGCGTGATTCGCCTGGAGGGACTTGGGTCTTCATGTAGTTCTGTTGGTTGGTCACTAGCACATGTTTGACGTCGGCTGGATGGTTGAGGAAGTACATGGCCAGATCCGAATGGCGAAAGAGGCACTCGGCCATCAGTCCCATCGGGAGCTTTACGACATCGCCGTAGGAATGACAGCGCAATAGAAAGCCGAGGCTATCGTGCTGAAATTCAGGAAAGAAACCGAACCAATGCGATACCGGCGGGCCGGAGAGCGATGTGGCGGGAATGGCCTGATCTGTCACGTGATGCCTCTCTTTACACCAACATACTGTAGTGACGGCATCCGCTGTCAATAATCCTCCGGTAGAACAGAGAGGTGCGAGAGCAGAAATAGGGACGTTCTCCATTCCAGTCTCCTGATCTTTGCCACGACATGCAATGAGAGGCCAACGGCGCGAACTCAGAAAATGTTTCCGGGGGTTGTTGTCGACACTCGAAACAGTTTGTGCCTGGTTCGGGCGCGGCGGTATACTTGGCGTCGGAGTTCACGCTCATGCCACGAAAACGTCTTAAGACGTTCGATCCCCAAACCTTCCTTGCCACAGTCGGCCGGGGCAAAACCACTCTGTCGATTGGCAAGAAGACCGTCATCTTCTCGCAAGGGGATGCGGCGGATGCCGCATTCTATATCCAAGAGGGGAAGGTCAAGCTCACTGTGATTTCCCACCAGGGGAAAGAAGCCGTCGTCGCGATACTGGGGCCCGGCGACTTTTTTGGCGAGGCCTGCCTGGCCACCCAGACGACTCGCTTGGCGACTTCGACGGCTTTGGTCGCTTCCACGATCGTGCGTATCGAGAAAACCGCCATGATTCGAGTCCTTCATGACGAGCCCGCCTTCTCCGAGCTGTTCCTGGCCTATGTGCTGTCACGCAATCTGCGGATCGAAGAGGATTTGGTAGATCAGCTCTTTAATTCCAGCGAGAAGCGACTGGCGCGGGTGCTGCTGTTGCTGGCCCACATTGGGAAAGAGCGCAAGCCTGAGCCCGCCTTGGCGAAGATCAGCCAGGAAACGCTGGCCGAGATGATCGGCACGACGCGGTCTCGCGTGAGTTTCTTCATGAACAAGTTCCGCAAGCTGGGCTTTATCGAGTACAACGGTGGCCTGACCGTGCACAGCTCCCTCCTCAATATCGTCCTCCACGATTAGGTTCCTCTTCATTCTCGCTGGCAGCCCAGGAAAGGCGGGACGCCAGGGTGGAAAATATTTTTCAAATATGAGCAGTTTTGAACAGTCTCCCGTTGAGCAGAGTGGCAGAATATTGTGCCGTATCGTTTCTCATCTCCTGCCTGAAAGGGAGGTCCTCTATTATGTCTCGTCACCTGACTGTTTCAGCGCAAATCCTTGAAGTCATGCGACGCACTCCTGATTGTAGGCTCGATGACTTGGTGTTGAGCTGCAAAAGTTTTCCCCTGCAAGTACTGCTTTCCGAGGTAAGCCGCTTGAGCCGGAAGAATCAACTGCAGCTGACCCTTGCCAGTACGGGATCCTTCACCCTGCAGCTGCTGAGCGAGAATTGCCGGCCAAGGTTCGTGAAGAGCCTCAGCATCGAGTCAGGAAGTCGTGAAAAGGGACCGCGTAAAATCTCAGAAGGGGCGCAACGATCAGAAATCAGACTTAGTGCGCAAATGGGACAGCGCGCGCGTGCCTCAACCTAGCTCTATCTATCTGACATGCAGTGAAGCTGAGCTGGAGGCTCTGAGGTTGAAGGGTGAGCCAAGCTAACGAGGTGAGTATGACCTGTCATCGGTGCCGTGGACTGTTGGTCAACGACCAATCTGCGTTCATAACCCACTATGATCTGAGAGCGGAGAGTGGTTTCGTAGGCTCGACGTTACGATGCATCAACTGCGGATATGTCGAAGACCCCGTGGTTCGTGCCAATCGCCTTCATCTGCCTGTGGCAGATCAGCAGGCTGTACCGAAGACTCGGTTGATAGGCTGAAGCCTGCCCTTTGGGAGTTCCACGAAACACGCTTCCGGATTCAGAAAAGTGAAGGTCGCCGGGGTTGAGATGGGGGAAGCGGGTCTTGAGCCAACCAGTGCGGAGTTTGTCCTCGCGCGACGATTGTTTAGTGCGGAAGAATGAAAGAAACGGCAGTGTTTGTTAAGGCAAATATGCGAGAGTTCAGGTGCGGATACTTTTAAGCGCCTGCTTCATGGGCAGTTTGGGCCATCGAACAACGACAGCTGATCCGCAATCTCTCGGCGATTAGAGGACTTTTCGCAAGTGTGCCTTCCTGCGAACCAGCACTTGCTTCTCGGCCTGTAGCCAGTACTCAACATCACGACCGTTCTGATAGCCGCCTTCGCAGTACAATTGATAGGCTAGAGACCGGATCTCATCTTCCATCGATTCATGCGTAGCGGATGATTCTCCCGCTGCTTTGGGGTGTCTTGCCATGATGCCTCCTCCGTTGCTGTATGAATGACAGGAAAACGTTTAGTTCAAACTATAGCACCTGGCATCAGGGCTGGCGAGAAAACACGGACATTCGATCATTCTGATCGCCTGTCCGTACGCGCGAGATGTGTTGAGGCACTGCCTTATCGATGCGGGTTAACTGTGCGCTGTGGTTTCGAGCTGCCGGATGGTGTGGGTTAGCCGCTCTTGGTTGGGCGAGCTGAGGGACTGAAACTGTATCCCGATCCCGTGCGCGCCGGACCAGCGTACGACAGCGCCTTGGATCAGGATTGGGATCTCTGTTTTGGGGAGATAGAGCAGAAGATCCACCTTCATTCCTGCGGAGGCCCGAAGGGGGCTTTCAAGTCGACATCCTTTGTGTGACAGGTCCAGAGCCTTGTCAATCGGATGGAGGTGACCCTGGTGGACGAGGGTGCCGGAAAAAGCCGCTTGGAATCGAGGATATTGTCGAACTACCATAACGTGGTCCTTTTCTGCGGTCTTGCCGCTGGATGATCCTATGGACTTCTCAATGGTGGGACTATGCAGATGTAATGCCAGTTGGAACCGATGGCCGGTGTCTGTTTGTTCATGACTTTTCGTATTTGAAACTCAATGATTGAGACGGCCCTGTCCCTTCATGCTCACCGGTGAAGGTAATTGGAAGCATCTGTTAACGTTGTCGCGAGAGTAGCAGACAGGAATCAGGGGCATTGCACTGTTTTGATTGTCTCGACCGTGGACCTAACCCATTATCTTTCCTCCTTCCTTCCCATTCTGACCTTCCCAGGCCCCCTGCATTCGAGTAGGAATTGTCTTACGGCAAGCCGGCTGAATATCTGACATTAAGGCTGGGCGACATCTGATCGTGCGCCATGCTGATGTCGTGTGGAATGCCGGTATATGATCAGAAGAGACAGGCAATCCTGCCTATGTGAGTACAGGTCTAAATGAAGGGGAGGGAGCATCATGAAGTTGCCGAAAGCACAAGAAACAGGAGAGAGGAAGCCACGCACGGTTATAATCAATCAGACTGGTGAAAACACGCCGATCAGCAAGACTGTGAAGCACGCGCAACCGTCGTTCGACGATTTGCATGCGCACATCGCCACACGGGCCTATGAGTTGTATATCCAGCGGGGCTGCCGAGAAGGCTGTGCCGAAGAGGATTGGCTGGAGGCCGAACGGGAAATCGTGAGCCGTGAATTTCCCATCTCGTCCGATTCAGGGAGGGGAGGCTCCCTGTGATTCCTCTGTAGGTGGCGGGTTCTTGGTGATTGCCTCCAAGATGACGACCTTCAATCCCTGACGCGAGCTGGATACAGGTACCCCTTCTCGCCAACGCTCGCTCACAGTAACCTCAAGGCTCTTTTGGATTGATCGAGGAACGTTGCTCTTCTAAAGTATGAGCAACGATGGAGAGTGGCTGGCGGGTCCGCGTCTCCGGCTCCCTCCGTGATTGGGGGGGCATACATCGACTCATAGGGAGGTCTGTATGCTGCGTTGCCGTCTTTCCAGAGGGAGTCTTCGTTCCTGGCTGGTCGCCTGCCTAGTCCTGACCGTTTGGGTGGGAGCTCCCCGGCTTCTCGCTGCTGCCTTGGTCACGCCGGAAGAAATAAACAGTGTGCGGGTCTACAAGAAGCTGGCGAACGCCACCGTCCTGATCGCCTCAGCCTATGTCAGCGCTCATCATATCACGCAGGCTGCGGGAAAAGGATTTGGGTCTGGTCTGCTGATCGATGAGCATGGCTCGATCGTGACCAATGCCCATGTCGTGACAGGGGCGGCCAAAATCATGGTGACCATGCACGATGGAACTCGTCTTCCGGCAGAACTGATCGGAAGCGATCCGCAATCGGATGTCGCGCTACTCCAAGTGACGCTTCCGAAGGGGCCGTATTCTCCTGCCCTTCTGGGTGATTCCGACAAGCTGGAAATCGGTCAGAAAGTCTTGGCGATTGGACATCCATTTGGATTGGGTTATGCGTTTTCGAGCGGCATCGTGAGTGGATTCGGTAAACTCATTGAGGCCAAACAGGAAGTCTTCCAAGAGCGGGTCATTCAGACCACGACGCCGATCAATCGCGGCAATAGCGGTGGGCCGCTGGTCGATTCCGAGGATCATGTGATTGGAATTAAGGCGTCCATTTTGTTTGGCGCCCAGAATATCGGATTCGCCACCCGATCAATACCGTCAAATCCATCGTCGCGGAACTACGGAAGAATGGCCGGGTGATTCGCCCCTGGCTGGGCATCAAAGGAAAGCTTGTGACCGATGAATTGCAAAACCTGATCGCGCTTCCGTTACCCAGTGGTTTACTCATCATCGATGTGGAAGATGGGAGTCTGGCCGCTGCGATTGGGCTCCGTGCCGGTAAACTGGATGTCACCATCGAGGGAGAGTCGTGGGTCTTGGGCGGCGATATCCTCGTCGCGGTTAATGGGCAAGACGTGAAGACCAGCGAGCAGTATGGCAAGGTATTCCAGCAGTTGAAAGCACAGCAGCTCATTGAGATCGTAGTGTCTCGAGACGGCGTAAGGCGCACAATGAGCGTTACGCTGGGGGAACGCCCGACGTCGTCCGATTCCTCGGAGCATTCCAAGTTCGAAATGCCTCCTGTCGTTCCACAGAGGCTGGACTTTGTGCCATTCTGATGCAGTTCGAGGGACAGGAGAGCGAAGTGAGAACGCAGCTAGTGGATTTATTCAGTATCCTGCTAGAAGGAAGCGCATCGATGCTTGAACGTCTGATCAACGGTTCGCTTACGCAGCGACTCTTGGTCTGCCTCGCCGGAATCGTGTTGATATGCAGCGGGCTCTATGCGTTCCGCTACGTTGCATGTCGATCCACCAGGCCACTGGGTCCAGTATGAACCTTTCGCTAGAGAAGAAGATTGCGGTGGGCCTTGGGGTCGTACTCGTTCTCCTGTTTGGAATCGGGCTCGTCTCTTATAGGAGCACGACCGACCTTATAGGTCGTGAAGTCCGGGTCGCGCAAACCCATCAAGTGCAGGAAACGATCGAGCACCTGTTTTCCCTAATGGAGGACATGGAATCCACGCAGCGGATCGATCTTCTTACCGGTGAGAACCAGTACCTGCAATCATATCCCGAGCCGGGCCATCAGATGAATGCAGTGCTGCACGACCTTACCGACCTGATTTCGGATAACCAGTTTCAGCTACAGCACCTTTTTGCGTTGCGCAGCCTGATAGATCTGAGGCTGGCACAGCTCAAAAAATCGATCGACATAAGGAATGCGGGAGGGGTTGACGCGAATGAGCTGAAAGTCCGGCTGCACAATGGCAAAGAGACCATGGATAAGATCAAAGTGGTGCTCGGTGAGATGCGGGACCAGGAGCAGGTCTTACTGACCAACTGGTCGAGACAGGCAGACAGTGCGGCCTCGTTCGCACTGTCGTTCATTGTAGGCGGAACATTCTTAACCATTCTACTCGCTATCGGGGGAGGAAGGCTGATCTCTTACGACCTGTCGAAGCGCAGGCAGGCAGAGAGAGATGTGCAGGCAGGCCGAGCCCGCGAAGCATTGATTTTGCGGACCTTGCCCGTTGTGATGTACTCTGCAAAGCCTTCGGAGGACTACGGCGCATTGTGGGTGAGTGAGAATATCGAGGCGTTGACTGGTTACTCTCCACGTTCCTTTTTGGATGATTCATCCCTCTGGGCCTCGCGGCTTCACCCCCACGACCACGAGAAAGTCTTGATGGAATTTGAGAAGCTACCACAAACGGGCACTCTGGCGATGGAATATCGCTGGCAGAAACACAGCGGCGAGTACCGCTGGTTCAGGGATGAGGCGATGTTGATTCGGCGATCGGACGGATCCCCGCATGAAATCGTCGGCCTCTGGACCGACGTCACCGTGCGAAGACAAGCGAGTGAGGTGATACGAAGACAGGCTGACATTATCAATCAGATCCAGGAAACCGTCATCTCCATCGACCTGGACGGCCGTGTGATGAGCTGGAATAGAGGGGCGGAAAAGATGCTGGGATATTCGGTGGAAGAGGCGCTCGGTAAACATATTTCGTTCATCTACCCGGAGGAAGACCGGGAGTTCTTAGAGCGTGAGGTCATCGGTCCTGCGAAAGCCAAAGGAACCCACCAGGTCGAGGTTCGCAGACAGACCAAGTCCGGGGCACTGCGTTTCGCCCAGCTATCCCTCACGTTGCTGAAGGATGAGACAGATTCTCCAATCGGCATCATCGGGTATTCGATGGACATTACCGATCGGAAGCGAGGGCAAGAGGCGCTGCTCAATTCTCGAAACCAACTCGCGGCGCTCGCCGTTCGCCTAGAATCAGTGCGGGAAGAAGAGCGAACGAGAATCGCGCTGGAAGTGCACGATGTGTTGGGGCAGGCGTTGACGGGATTGAAACTGGATGTGGCATGGGTCCATAAGCGGATCACGGAGTCGATCGAATCGGCCCGGCATGCCGCGGTGCTTGCACGACTGGATTCGGCGCGGGAACTCCTTGACTCGACCATTCAATCGGTGCGCGATATTGCGACGACCTTGAGGCCCGGCGTCTTGGACGAAATCGGTTTGGAGGCTGCGGTCGAATGGCAGGTGCAGGAATTTCAACATCGGACTGGGATTGCCTGTGGCACGACCATCAGGCCTCGCAACCTGGGGTTGAGCCCTGAGCAATCGACTTCATTGTTCCGTATCCTCCAAGAGATCTTGACCAATGTGGCTCGGCATGCCCACGCCACCACTGTCGACATCAGGTTGGAACAATCCGGTGAGCAGGTGTCCTTGCAAGTTGGAGATAACGGCAGAGGTATTAGTGGTGTGGAGCAGTCTGGGCCGAAATCATTCGGTCTGCTGGGGATGCGCCTGCGAGCTCAACAGCAGGGCGGTGAGTTCGACATTCAGGGAACGTCGGGAACGGGAACGACGGTCACGGTTCGAATCCCACTGTATCGGACAACAGATGATTAACATTCTCCTTGCAGACGATCATCCGTACCTGCGCCGCGGCCTCATCCAGATTCTCATCGATGAATTCCCAGGAGCCGTGGTCGGCGAAGCATCGAATGTCCCGGAGCTGCTGGAGCAAGCACGGAAACAGCGGTGGGACGTGGTCGTGCTGGATCTGACGATGCCTGGGCGTGGGGGGCTGGAGGGGCTACACGAATTGAAACGGCTCTGCCCGAGCCTTCCTGTGCTGGTGCTGAGCATGCATCCTGAGGACCAGTTTGCCGTGAGAGTGTTACGTGCCGGGGGTGCCGGGTACCTGACGAAGGAAACCGCTCCACAGGAATTGGTTCGTGCCATTAAGACAATCTGGAAGGGAGGGAAATACATCACGCCCAAGACGGCTGAACTCCTTGCGGCACACCTTCATCAGCACGGCGACAGTGAGGAGCCACTCCACAATTCCCTGTCCGATCGTGAGCACCAGGTGTTCAGCTTGATCGCCGCGGGACGCACGATTACGGACATTTCCGATCAACTCTCCCTCAGCGTCAAGACCATTAGCACCTACCGTACCCGCATCCTGATTAAGCTGAACCTCAAAACGAATGCGGATTTGGCCCGCTATGCTGTCCAGCATCACATCGTTGAGTGACCCCATTAGCTGTTCCTTCCTGTGACTTCCTAGGTTAGTTCCCTAGCCGCTGCCATCTACGCCCTGATTCCCTTTCTTGCCTCTTCCCTTCTCCGTCAGACAATTCCTACAGACGGCAATAGCCAATTCCCACACGCATGAGCGGCTCAATCTTATTCCTCCCAATGAGGCGATGGTGTTTACTTCAGTTCACAGACCATGGGTGAGCATGTTCTGAGAGTTGCAGCAACCGGCAGGCAGTGTACGCATCCTTAGTTCATGGGCTGACGCCTGCTGGGGAAAGGAGAACGAGAGATGAGTTGCCAGCGCTGTGGAGGTGTGTCGGCTGCAGAACTTACGGCTGCGATGTATGACTTGGTTTGTGGAAGGGCGGTGATCGAGAACCGGTACTGCCATTGCGACGATGTTGAGAACCCGGTGGAAGCGAAGCTGCCGTTGAAGGGGAGAGGCGCTCTCGCCGGGGAATCTCCTGAAGTCACTACATCGGAAGGGAGGGCACTATGATCGGTTATGGAAAACTCGTGCTGGTAGTTGAGGAAGTTGAGAGTGAATGGCAAGAGACTGCTTCTTGTTGAAACAGGCCGGTTTCACCGTAGTTCAGGCCTGTGACGGTCTGGAGGCCTTGAGCGAAATGCAGCAGCAACACTTCGATGCCGTGGTGACCGACTTCCCCTGCCCTACCTGAATGGGCTCGAGCTCTTGGCGGAGAGTCGGGCCACTCGGTCAGACACCCCGGTCATCATCATCTCGAAGGCGTAATGGGATATGAGTGAAATGGCAACGACAAATGGAGTCTTTGCTTGGATTCGTAAGTCATCGAGTCCAGGTGTTCTCTTGTGCATCCTGGCTATCGCTGTGGAACAGGGTGTGGAGAGGAGCCCCTGCACGCAATGGAGTCGGTTTGCTGTATAGGAAGTCGGCGCATAGAGAAAAGGAGGAATAGATTATGGCCACAGGAAATACGAATGCAGACGAGGCCGTTCTGAATATGCTTCAACGGTATGGGATGCTCATGATGGATGACCTCATCATCGGGCGACCGGATTTCAGTTATGCGCAATTGTTTCTCGCCATCGACCGGCTGAGCCGGAGGAACTTGATTGCGCTCCATCGAATGGGGATGAGCTATCAGCTCCGCCCGATGAATCAAGAATTGACGATCGGCGAGAAACAACAGCATGCAGAACTGGTTGCTCATCACTAATGACGAGCCAGATAGCGCGAAGTGGTGGCGAAACTCTTGTGAGGCGATAACCAGTGCTAATCCTCCTCCTCTTTTTCCTCGTGGTGGTCACTGGGCTCCTATCGTTGGGGGTGGTGGTGTGGTTCGTGGTGCTGGGAATGGAGGAGGGATGGGGTACGCCGACTGTGTTCAACATCTGTGGTCTTAGCCAAAAGGCTTATATCAGTCACGAGCTAGCAGCTCGTACGAAGAGACGGTCTATGTTCAACTCAAGAGGAAATTCACGCAGTAGTGCTACGAGTGGGTGGCATGGCTAGAGAAGAAACGTGCCCAGAATTTGAGGCGTGCCTATGTTTCAAAAGGTAGAGAAGGAGGATGACGATGTCGGTCGCTATGCGAATTCTTCTGGCCGTCGACGAGTCCGAGAACTCCCATCGCGTGGTCCAGTATGTCGGCTCTCTCCTGGGCCGAACCGCTGATGTTGCCGTCACTCTCTTTCATGTGCTCAAGCCCATGCCGAGGGGGTTGCTGGAGCATGGCGGATCGGAGAATCCTGCGGCCGAGGCGAAATTGAGCGCGCAGTTGCACGATGAACAGGAAGCCTGGATTCGGAAGGAACGGGAATCCGAGTGCCATGTCCTGAAGGAGGCGTGCACGATGCTGGGTCAATCAGGGTTCGACATGAGCCATTTAGAGGTGAAGTATGGCTATGAGGACAATATCACCCGAAATATTCTCGAAGAGGCACGAAGCGGACATCACGACACCATCATTGTGGGGCGGCAGGGAACATCCCGAATCAAACAGATTTTTGGTGGTGGCACGACCGATCATATACTGCGCGACGCAAAGGGTTTTGCGATCTGGGTGGTGGAGTGAAAGGGGCAATGTCTCTCAGATTGCATAAGAGCTTGCGGCAGGGCGGTATGCAATTTTATTAACCGAAGCTTGAGGTGAACCATGCTGGCCGTCAAATTGGTGCGTTTGATCGAGAATCACATTGAACAGCTTTCCCGCGACCTCAGCGAGAAGGTGTGGAACTCTCCCCGGTGCAGCGATTTGAACAAAGTCCCGGCGAGCGAACTCCAAGCCCGAACCCGCGAGATCTATCGCAACCTGAGTGACTGGCTGCTGGACAAGACCGAGACCCAGGTGGAGCAGCGTTACACCGAGCTAGGCGCGGTGCGCGCCAGGCAGGGCGTGGCCTACAGTCACTTTGCCTGGGCCATCATCTCCACCAAGGAGCATGTGGGCGCCTTCGTCCAGCGCGAAGGTCTGTCCGATAGTGCCATGGAACTGTACGGGGAGATGGAACTACAGCTCCTGCTCGGCCACTTCTTCGATCTCGTGCTGTACTACGCCGCCGTGGGCTACGAGCAGGAACGCAACTGCATAGGAGGGTGGCAAAGGAGGCGCAAAGAAGATGAGCAGAGACAATTCACGTAGCGTTCCAAGTCTGCGTCGGATAAATAACAACGCATATCGCTTCACAGCCTAACAAGGCACCTGAAATTCAGGAGGAACGGCATGTCTTCGCATGGAACGGTAACTGTGACAGTAGATGATATCCCGGCAGGAGAGAAACCCCAGAACGGGGTGGCCGGGCTGAAACATTGGCGGTACGACCTGATGGCGGGGCTGCAAGTCGCCATGATGGGGATTCCGCTCTCGCTTGGGATTGCGGTGGCCTCCGGTGCGCCTCCTGTCTGCGGGCTGATTTCGGCGATCATCGCCGGATTTGTATTCCCTTTCCTCGGTGGCGCCTATATCACGATCAGCGGCCCGGCCGCCGGTCTGGCGCCGGCGCTGTTGGCCGGTACGCTCGCCTTGGGTCATGGAGATTTGGAGGCGGGCTATCCGCTCTTGCTGGTGGCCATTTCTATCGTCGGTGTCATCCAGGTGATCTTGAGCATCTTCAATGCCGGGCGATTCGCGCTGTTTTTCCCCATCTCGGTGGTCGAAGGCATGCTGATGGCGATCGGGATGCTGATCATCGTCAAACAAGTCCCGGCATTTCTCGGGTACATCACACCGCCCATCAAATCCATTCCCAAAGCGATCATGCTGATCCCCGAACAGGTTATGGGCTTGAATCCGTTGATCTGCACCATCGGCGCGGTGTCCCTCTTTCTCCTCTTTTTCATCAGCGGCATCCTTGGCCGTATCCAAGCCACGTGGGCGAAGCTCATCCCGGTGCCCCTCATTGTGATCATCCTCGCCGGCCTGACCTCGTGGATTCTGGGGATCGAGGAGAAATACCTCATTCAAGTCCCGCTCAATGTGTTTGAGCATGGCATTGTCCTCCCCCATTTTGTCGAAGCCATGGAGCGCACCGATTTATGGGGATCGTTATTGCTCATCATTATTACGTTGACGCTCATCGACGGGACCGAGTCACTCGCGACGATCGCCGCCATCGATAAAATCGATCCGTTTAAACGCAAGTCGAACCCCAACGTCACCCTGCGGGCCATGGGGGTCTCCAACACCCTCTCCAGTCTGGCCGGGGGCTTGACGATCATCCCCGGCGGGCTCAAAAGTACGACCAACATGCTCGCAGGGGGCCGTACCCTCTGGGCCAACTTCTACTATGCCTGCTTCCAGTTGCTGATCCTGTTGTTCGCCGCCGCCCTCATCAATCTCATTCCCAAATCGGCCCTGGCCGGGTTGCTCATCTGGATCGGATGGAAACTCTGCTCGCACAAAGTCTTCAAGCGGATCTTTTCGGTCGGCAAGGAACAGATATTTGTCGCCATGGTTAACGTCGTGGTCACGTTGGCCACCTCAGACATTCTGGACGGCATGATCGTCGGCACGCTGACGAAGATCGCCTTGCTCGTGAAGGATGTGGTACGGGCGTCTCCCGGTGAAGGGATCGGGGCTGCGTTCAAAGAGTTGTTCCGCAATCCCGTCATCCGCATCGGAGACGCCCGCGGGTCTCGTGAGGTGATGACGGTCGCGGCGAACGCGGTGCTCCGGGGCACAATCGGCGAGATGAAGAACCCCTTCAAAATCTATCTGTCGTCGGCCACCTGCATGAATCTGGTGAAACTCGATGCGGCGCTCAAGAGTATCGTGGTTCCTGAGGGCATGAAAGCCAACTACATGATCATTTTGGCCGGAAAAATCGTGGACCATACCACCATGGAATATCTGCATGGGTTCCAGGATCGCTGCATCGAAGGCGGGCATGCCTGTGTCCTCGTCGGGATGGACCATTTCCGTGGGCTCTCGAACCACACGCTGGCTTATCGCGTGAGTCAACCCCCCGGGAACCTCACTGCCTTTGCATGAGGAGGCGCGGCGTGCAGGGAAGCATCAGGCGAAGGCGCAAAGTGTGAGCGGGCGTTGAAACTCTCAAAGCTGGTGCCAGCCCGAACGAGCTGACACATGAATCGACAGAGGAAGATGATGCGCACCGTGCCTCATGATTATGCTGAGGATCCATTACCCCAGGCCATCAACCGATTGGTTCATCTGTAACCATAATAATGCCTGAACGGTTCAGGCGGGTGCCATAATGCCAACAATTGTAGACAACGTGGCCATTCGCAGCATGCCCATACGGCAACGGATAGACTGGTTGATGGATCATGCTCGCCGCCATTCCGTGGGATTCCAGAGTCCGGAATCCTTTCTGGCTCGTAACCTCTACACCGCACAGCACCAAACCTCCATCGTCGCGCTCAAGTGCATGGATGGACGACTCAACCTGTCTGTGGCCACCGGCACGCCGACCGGCATCATCCAGCCATTCCGCAATCTCGGCGGGCGCTTCGACCTCGGTTGGCCGCATTTCGGGGAAGCAGTGGCAGATCATGTATTGGGCATGGTCAGGCAGGGACGACGTACTCTGGCGCTCATCACGTACCATTATTCCAAAAGCGACCCCCATCGCGGCTGTGCCGGTTTTAATTACGACACCGACGCCGCCCGCAATCACACGTTCGGGATCAAGCGACAGATGGAGGCGGTCTTCGGCACCGGTCACAGCACGGTGTATCCTCTGGTGTGCGGGTTTGAAACTGAGGGAGAGGGCCTTGTGCTCCACGGTAGCAATGGAGAGATCCTGGACCTCTCCACCGTCTCCCCCACAATTCACGACACCCTGCCCGCGTTACTAGCCCAGTTTTACCCAGACATGTCTAACCAGATTCGGCAAGATTTGTTGCCCCTTGTGGAGGGCAACATCTCCCATATCGAGGAAGTCAGGCAGAGCAACCGTGAACTCGACATCGAGCATCGCGAATGGATCATCGGCATTGGACGCGGGTTCGACTGGTTGCACGCACCCAACTTGGCACTTATCATCGGCCCCTACAGTCCTGACCTCGCCGACCCCATCCGCAAGGCAGCCGGCATCATCGCGGCCAACATGCAAACTTGCCGTATCCCCGACGACGGCTTTCTGCTGCTCTCCGTAGCGCCGTACCAAGAAATCGGTGTTGATCGTGCCCGCGCCGAACTCAAGAGCGGTTTCATGGCCGAATTTTCCTCCGGGATCATCTGTGCCGAAATTCCCAACCTGGCTGAAAAGCTGCACGTGCGCAGCGCCGTCATTGGCTGGCAGTCGCGAGTGATGGAGGTATTGAGTACTACGCAGCCTGAACACTACGTCGGTATAACGAACAAGATAGAAAGGAGTGCCGTAATGCCAGCTAGAATCTATGTCGCAGACGATGAACCTGTGCTTCTCAATGCATTTGTGAAGCGACTGTCAGAGGGCCAGCACCAAGTCCAGGCCTTCAAGTCCGGAGATGAACTGCTGGCCGCGGTTGAGAAACATATTCCCGATCTGATTTTCCTCGACGTGAAGATGCCTGGGAGAACGGGGATCGAGACCCTGGCGGCCATTCGCAAGAAAACACAAGATGCGGTGGTGGTCATGCTGACCGCCTATGGAACAGTCGAAGAGGCAGTCGAGGCTATGAAACTCGGAGCGTACGACTTCCTCATCAAAACCCTAGACCTAGCGTTGCTAGAGCCGGTTGTGGTTCGAGCGTTAGAACATGCGAGTAATAGGGGACGGAAGTGATTGATTGCTACGCAGCCGTATCACCTCATTAACGCCCAGATTAGATAGAAAAGAGGGCCGAAATACAAACGAGCATCTATGCCGATGATGAGGCTGCGCTTCTCAGCGTGATTGTAACGCGGTTGTAAAGGCCATGGCGGATTCAAGTTTTAAGTGCAACGGGCGATATGCGGTTACGGCTGAGCTTGAACATGTTTTTAAAAGCCATGGCGGCAGAATGTACATTCAGGCTTCTGCCGCCGACTGTATTGTGCGCAACTCCCGCAAGGGGGTATCGTCAGCTGACTCACGCCAGGCTGTCAGGTCGTGAGTTCCTGGTCCTGGGCTTGAGACATTTGGTAATCCCGTCACAGCACAGTCCTATAGAATTCTTTTTGAGCGTGAACAGCGTCAGTGCCTACCGTGCACGTATTGTGGCGAAATCCATCTCGAATCAACCGCGGACCTAACCCATTATAATATTTCCCCATTCCTTTCCACGCGGTCCTTTCTTTGGCCATTAGCGGGCATGTAGGGGATGGCCTACAGCAAGCCTGCTGAACATCTGACATTGGGTTTGGGCACTGTCTGATCCTGCGCCATGCCGATGTCCTGTGTAATGCCGCTACAGCATCTGAAGAATAGGGAGGGCTTGACCATAATGCCTCAACTCCCTCAGAACGCACATCAGAAGAAAAACGAGTGGCTGTCGCCTCTGGTCCTTTCTATATTGGCCGCTGTGAGCCTCATTCAGATCGGTGGCACAGCAAGTCTGGCCGCGGCAGCAGAGTGCCAGTTCACTGAAGATAGTGGGACGTCCAAGCCATGATCGCATCTATCGGGAAGACCCAGGCCAAAGCACAGAAGCAGATCCTGAAATTTCTCGTTCTCCCTTGTGATGGGAAGAGACAAATCCACACGATACGAACGACTCCGTTCGAGATCGGAATTTCTGCGCACGATAAGACATCCACAATCATCGGACCGGTTCAGGAATTCCAGAAACCCATTTTGTCCGATGAGCGAAGTGTGAGTCAGTCTGTTGCCGCATTACCCGCCACAGTCGAATTTCTCTCCCCGTTTGGATGGCAGCCCTTCGTTGCCGTGAACCAGGTCCAGGACGCGCTGCAACTACCTGACAACGAATCCCTCCGTATGAACCGGACGACGACGCAGTCGTTGCATGAAGGAAATTGTGGAAGCGGATGTCCATGAGGATGTTCTAGTCAAATGGTCAGGCCCCAGTGTTTGGCACAAGTGAACGAGCGACAAAAGCCAGGAGGGAACGATATGTCGTGTGAACGGTGCGGTGGATTGATGGTCATCGAAACTATTTGCGATCTCGCAGAAGACAAATCCCTCAGAGGGATCGAGACGGCTCGGTGTCTGAACTGCGGAAACTTTGAGGACCCACGCATTCGCACCAACAGAGCTAGTTCTCGTGTGTCGAGATATGTTGACCCACACATAGAGGGAAGCAGAAGTCTGAGCGTTATTCAGCCACGCGCGTTGGAGCGAGCCACACAAACGAACGGTGTCATTGCGAAGAGCCCACGTGCTCGGACACCTCGTCTTCCTGTAGGGATCCCTTCCGCCAAAATACAGAAGCTTGAACCTGAACACCTTGAACAACCCACTCCGATCGTACAGACCCAAAGGAGGTACGCATGAGTAACGCACAGTCGTTTCTGTGGGGAATCCTGTTGGCGGGCAGAGAGGGAGTGCGACTGAAAGAGTTCGTCCACAAATGCGTCGGCACTGATGTCCCGAAGCAATTCTGTCCGTCAGCAGGATCAGCAGATCGCCACATGACTGTTCCCCGGTGAATCAACAATAAAGAAGGGGTGGCATATGGCTCATCTAGCTGGTGAAACCGGATTGACTCAGGCAGCCGATAAGTTAAGTGATGACAAGGATATAAACCAAACGGACAACAGTCTCAGGGAATTCGGGAGATGCGCCGTGGTCTTGTGCCATGTGCTGTATCAGGATAGGCCATTATCTGAAGCGGAGTTTTTGTTCATGGACAACCATTTCCAAGTCTTGCAAATGGCCTATTTTCGGTGGAAGCGGAAGCATACTTGGCCAGCAGATTTCCATTGAATGTGACGTCTGACGGGACCGATCTCCCTTAACGGAAATGGGCTGATTGATTCGCCCAGTTCACGCGTACAAGGAGGCCGTATGAACGGATATGGAAAACGAATACTAGTTGTTGAAGAGGACGCTGGTCGCCGAGCTCGCTTGGAGGTCCAGTTGGAGCAAGAAGGATATGCCGTGCAAATGGCTTCTGATGGTGCGGCAGGAGCAGATGAGACGCGGAAACGGCACTTTAAGGCTGTCATTGCGGATAGTCATATGCCCGGTCTCAACGGCATCGAGTTCGCCGAATTCTGCAGGGCCGCGTGGCCTGACACGCCGGTCATTCTCCTTTCTAGTGGCCGCAACTACGGGCCTGGTGACGTGGGTGGAGTCGATGCTGTAGCCACTGTTGATCAACCCTATGAACCGGCGATGCTGCTGAATGTCCTGCGCACAGCTACTCAAGCGGGCTCGATCGAGCAGGTCACGTTCTCCATGCTGAGATGACACACTGAGTGTTTGCTGTGCGCGGGCACACAGACTGTTGGTGAAAGTATGCCACCTCACACAAGGGAGTACACGATGGATGGCAGAGGCGAAACAATTCTTGTTGCGGAAGATTATGTGCGTCATCAAAAACGACTGGCATATGTGCTCAAGCAAGCGCGGTACAAAGTCTATCGTGCGGGGGACGGGAACGAGGCTGTGAAGCGCATGTTCAATGTGGCATTCGACGCCGTGGTTATGGACTGGGACATGCCCAGACTAAAGGGCTCAAAATTCCTTTGCGTTAGTCGAATCCTCTGGCCGAAGACTCCCGTCATCGTTATTTCGACTCACCATGTTCATTCTCGCACGGGATTTCTCCAAGGAGCCTTCGCATGGCTGAGTAAACCGTATGGGGCGGAGGAATTGTTGCAGATCTTACGCGCAGCTGTCCAAACAGCCGGTCAGAGGAACCGAGAACAATCCATTTCCCAACAGTACTGCCGTGACCCTGTCCCGTCCATCCACTATCCGAGTTAAGTGTATGGTCCAAGTATCCCTATGAAAAATAGGCGATCCAGAGACCGTCGAACAATGGAGGTGCTACATGCTTCGTAAGATATTTTCGATCTTCTCGTTCTTCGTCATCCCCGCCGTCGTGTTGATGACCCCTTTGGCCGCCCAATCAAATCCGACGGACCTCGAGGAGGTCGCTCATATGAAAGCGGGCCATCAAAAGGTCGAGGGCGTGGTGAGTGAGGTGAAGTCCGGTCTCTATACCGTTAAGACATCTACTGGAGCTACGCTCACGCTGACCGAAGCGGCGGCTGTTCGTGAGGGCCATCGCGCCCCGAAAGTCGGTGATGCGATGACGCTCTGGGTCAACGAAGGCAACATGGTTATGGATGCCCGTCCGAAAGGGCAACCAGGCAAGGCTCCTCGCTTCATCACCGGTACGCTCGCCTCGATCGATAATGGCACGTCCCAGATGACGCTCGCGACGTCGGGAGGGAAGAAGAGTTTCCCCCTCAGACCCGAGAACCGTATGTTCAGGGATATCGCTGTCGGCACTGAGGTCACGATTGAAGTGAATGACAGGGGAGAGGTGATCGACATTCATAAGGACAGAAAGTAAGGCGTTTCCAAGTTTCGATCTGAGCAAGGCACGTTCAACAATCTCTCTTCGTAAATCGATTGAAACAGATCGAGAGAAAGGGGCATGCACGCCATGCATCGAATTTCCTCGGGCCGCGTACGAGTAGGGGACTGGACAAGCGAATTGATATTCAAGATGTCACCCGGTCTATCATTGGATTGACGGGCTGCCAGAAGCGCCGTAACCTGATCGCACTTGGAAGTGAGGGGAATGATCAAAAGGACTGACAGCGTGGGACTGGTCTTGGGCAGCCTCCTCATGACGCTCGGCTGCTCAACGGCACCAACGCCAGCAACGAACTCCGAAGCCGTGCTGCAACATGCAGACAAGGACTTTCAACAGCTGAAGGCCGAAGAGCATTCGCAACAACAAAGCGACCCTCAATCCTCACCCCAAGCCTCGGCTTCTGGGGACAGCACAGCCATGCCCCCTCCGTCCGTTCAACAGGGAGTGCAGATTCCGTCCGCCGAGATTGGGCCCTCCGACGGCGAATACATCAGGGCCACGGGGTTTGGCAATCTCGCGAAGGGGCTCTATCTCTGCCAGCATTCCGCTGATCTGGCGGCGCGTGTCGAACTTTCCAAGCTGGCTCATGTAAAGGTGACAGAACGATCGACCGACCGTATTCGGGAACGGACGGGAAAAGAGGCGGAGCAGGATATTGAAGTCGTCCGCGAAGGGCTGGTCAATGAAGTGCTGACCAATGTGCGGATCGTGGACCGCAAAGTGGACAAGGAGGCCGGACTCTGTTCAAGCACCGCCGTGATTCCCAAACGAAATCTCTTTCCAACGCCAGCCGGCTCTGATCCCAGGACCTCCGTACCTCAATAGGCGAACAGCACTATCCACACATCATTAGCGACCGCGATGTCCGCCGCCGAACTGACCACCTCCACCGGAACGCCCTCCCATCCCACCGAAGTGTTGAGGACCCATTGGTTGGCTTGAGTAGGGTGCTGAATAGGGCGCGCGAAGCACCGGAGGGTTAGGTTGCGCAAAATGGGGTGGATGAACTTGCTGCAGTGTCGGGGGCAGAGGGGTAGAGAAGTGCTGCGGCATAGTCGAAGGATTCGATCCCAGTGACTGACTCAGGCGCGGTGAGGGGGCGAGCTGCTGCGGGGTCGGGGGCGGCACAAGCAGGGAGGCACGAGGCTGCATCGGCGGCGAGAATCCAGGTGCGGGCGATGAAGGGAATGCGCCGCGCTGGACCGTCACGACTTGTTGCAAAACACGAAGATGACGATTTTGCGGATTGATCTGCCCCGCTTGGAGCAACAGTCCGTGAACTTGCTGCACGCCGATCCATGGATAGGGATAGACGATCGGCCTCACATAGACCCAATCGGTCCAGGCTTGGGAAACGAGCGCATTGGTTTGCATCTGGTTTAACAGGTCCTGACGTTGCTGATTGAGCGTCTGAACCTCATCGGGCGAGACAGCGGTGGTTAATGCCTGATTGGCGGCATCGAGCTGTTGGTGCAATTGGTCTGTTTCGGCTCGGAGCGCCACGAGTTCCTGTTTCGCGCTCTCATTTTCTCGAAGCGCGGTGATCGCCTGAGCGACTTCATTGGGATCCACTTGCGCCGTAAGATCGGCATGGATCACCACTGTCTCTCCCTCAAGTCGTGTGCTGACCTCCTGATTCAATACCATGACGATTCCGGCGGTATAGGTCCGGATGTCATCCCGTGTGACGTCTAAATTTTTGACTTCGGTTACGCTCTCGAGGTAGGTCGCAACTTGCTCAAGCGCCTGTCTCTTTGCCGCTTCAATGGCTAATCGGACGGCGTCGGCTCGGGTGTCGTGATCGCCCATACGGTATTCGCCGCTTGCGGTAACGACCCGGACGGCGGACGGAAGAGAGTTTGGCACTCCAGCTCCAACTGGTGAGGAGGTATCGGAATCAAGCGGGACGACTCGGCTGCGATACTTCTCCGGGATCGAGTCCAGTTCGGTGGTGAAATTCGGGGTGCCTGAGTCGTCTTTATACGTGTAGATCTGACTGGCGGCAAAACTGGGAGACACAACAGACAGGAATACTACCGTGACAATTCGACCGAAGTACAACATTAGTACCCTCACAAGACTCTCTTAACCATACCAGATATAATGGTTAGGTTCCTGGGCATCCGTGATGTTCCTTTGTGCGAGTTGCCTAGAATGGATGGCAGAAAAAGAAGATGGTTTGTGCTAGGGTTGTTCTTCGAAAAATCCTGGCTAACATGACCCGCGCCATCTCTGTTCTTGTATTATGTATTGCCGTCTGGCTCATCGGCTGTGCTGCGTCTCAGCCGATTGAACCGAACCCTATCGGAAAAACCTTGCTTGGGAAAAGCAAACAAAAACTCCTCGCTTGTGCAGGCAGCCCTCTTAAAGAAGCCAAGACGGACGAGGGAACCGTACTGTCATACTACAAAGAAGCGCCCATGTTTGAGGAATCATTTGCCTCCTCTAAGTCCAGTAGGTCAGGAGCACATCATGGATGTTGGGCACATCTGCTTATGGCAGATGATCGCGTGGCGGGGGTAGAGTATAGGTCGGTGCCTCGGTCGGTTGATGCTACAGATCACTGCGAGGAGATTTTTCACACCTGTGTTCAATAAAGACTGTCCTGTCGATCATGAGGCATATGGTCGGAATTTCTGGTTGACACATCTTGTTCGCTGAGGTAGAAGCTCCAGGGTTCTGCTGTTTGAACGCTGCTACACAGCAACCTATCAGATACTGGGCAATTATCTCGTCAGGGGAGGAGAGACATGGAAGCAGGTGGTAGTAGTAGTCAATCTGATATAGCTGGCTTGAGTTCCAGGCCCTCGAATACCTACCGATCTCCCTGCGTAGCCTCTCCTCTCGTGGTCTAATCCAACGAGCGTGATGATGGCTCCGGCCCGGTCCTCGGGGACAGGGAGCAAGGAGGACATCATGACGTTTCTCATCGTCGGTCACACACAGCTCTACCTCGTCGTTTCCTCACATTGGCTTGTTACGCGAGCAGGGATAGAGAAGTGTCTGGGACAGCGACAGAGCACCACCCTCGCTCGCGCGGCTGGCTTCCTGGTCCTGATTTTCATTGGGCTTCTGGTCTCGCCTTCCTTATCCCTTGCGTTGGAAAAGTACGGTCGTCCGTTGCCATCAATGGAGCAGCCGGACAGCACGGCGGCACGGGAAGCCGAAGAGACCTTATTCGGGGGATACTTCCTTACGGCCGCCTTCGTGTCCAACCGGAGTTTTGCTGCTCGTCCCGATAACACAGGATTGGTCGGCCTCCGACACATGCTTCACCTGGAAACCGACATCTACAAGCAATACCTGACCTTCTACACCGATCAAAACTTCTTCTCAGATCGAACAAAAGGCTGGATCGAACTGAGTGAATGGGATGGCACTTATGCCTTCACTGGACTGATCGACCGGTGGGGCTGGCGTCTCCAGTACGAGCGAGATGCGCCGCTTGACAAGAGCGGGCTCGTCCAAGCGTATGCCGATACGTTACTGACTTCTCGATTTCAAGCCAGACAGGATTTCAGTTGGTGGCAGCGCACCTTTCCCAATCAGAACCTGACAGCCTATGCCGGTGCCGGTTGGCTGTTTCATAACAGTAGCTACTTTGCGCGGCCAGATAATACAGGGAGAGCCCTTTTTCGGTATGTGGCCCATGCGGATCTCGACCTCTACAAAAATATGGTCGTGTTATATGGAGATGTGAATTTCTTTACAGATCGGGAGGCTAGCAACAAACTCAACCCCACCGAGTTGGATTGGATTATCGGGCTGGCGTTGCGGTTTCGCGATGATATGGAGCTGAGCGTGTATCAAGAGCAGGACCAACCATTAGATAAGCCAGGGCTTGTTCAAAAATATACGGCCGTTCAACTCCGGTACTCGTTTGATGTTCCCAAGCGGTTCTGGAGGCAGGGAGGTATTCGGTGATGCCCTCTCTCCACGAGAAGGCTGCTGCTGTTCTGTATGATGGCTGGGCGGGAGGCTGGATCATAGGCCGCGTGGTTTACATGTACGGTTGCCACGGTGATTATTGGGCAGGTGTATGCAACGGAAGCGGGTGGCTCTAGCCGAAGATCACAGAGGTGGAGACTCTATGCCCCAGTCACTTCGCAATCGTGATGCTGGGGACTCCGACGCGAGGCACCTCGCTGACGGTCATTTGGAATAAGAGATATAGCAATTGGAAGGCCTCGCGGTTCCAGCGTGCCGACGGCCCCGTGGTGTTCAAGGCGTAATATTTTCCGTGGGACTTGATCGACAGGTCGGTTTCCGAGGGGGCTCCATCCGACAGCAGGAGTTCCATTGTGTGGTTGGGATTTTCGTAGAATGCTGGTGTCCGCGGATCACTTTCGACGTGGTATTCAGGGTCTTCTCCAATCGATCGACCCAGAAAGTTGAGAATGGTATTAAAGCTCCGCAGCCGGAAATCTCCCTTGAGGGGGTATTCCCCTCCGACGTGCCCCGGGCGGATGTCGAAGGCCACATCGTTGAGGTGTCCTTCCTCCGTTTCGTCGATCAATCGAGCCCGCTCATCGGGCGAGAGCGTGTCCGGGTCATAGTTGGTGATGAGCGTTCGTCCCAAGACTTGCTTGCGAAGGGTGTAAGTGTTGTCTTTCTGGCTGTAGGTGACGAGATACTCTTTCTGTAATGCCTGGAAGCCTTCGGCTGTGACTGCGTTGGCGGGAATCGTCCAGGTTCGATTGTAGACGAGCGGTTCGGCATGGAGCTGGTTCGCGTCCTGAATAGCCGAGATGTGCGTCACCACGCGACGGAACATCTCGTAGCCCATCCGATCTGCGGGCTGATTGCGGTAGGCGACCTCTTGGCCATTCTGCTTGATCCGCAGTTCTTGCGTCATCAGCCTGAGCATCAGATCGATGTCGTACCGCTGCCTGAGGAGGAGGATGAACTTGGTTTCCTGATAGGGGGTCAAGAGCCGCTTGGTGAACTCTTCCCCTTCGATCGGCACAATACTGATGGTGGGGTTCTCCGCCATGCTCCCGCCGAAGATCGGCATAAGTCCCCTGCTGGCCTCTCCCGTGAGCGCCGGAGTGGCGCCGGCGCTGACACGGAAATCGAACGTCGCGGCGATATTCGAGACGCCGGTGAAGTGAATCGGTTGATGCTGATGGGCGCGGGCAATGTTGATGAGCAGTTGTTTGGAGATGGCATCCGTGATCGCCTCATCATAGGTCGTTACGGCGCGATTCAGTGTGATGGGTGAGAGGCAGCCGGTCATGGCCAGGCTGCATACGATTCCCGCTAGGGTCAATCGCACGGGAGATATTGAACGCTGTCCCATCGCCATGTGAACAACCTATGAGCGAGCCCGAGAATCTTTCGGCAGGTTTGTAGCATAATCGGCACGAGATGCCTAGCGGATCGCTGCCAGGCTGTTTGATGTTTGGGCTCTCTATGTCGAGGATGTGGGGTTAGTGCTTCGATCGACTGTTGAAGAGGGATTGCAGTAAGGAACGTCGTTGCTGCAGGATCATCCCCTTTCTCCTCCATCGCTATGATTCCCATCACGCCGATGGACGATTTCATACAACACCGGCAAGACGACCAAAATCAAGACCGCTGCCGTCAGCATTCCGCCGACCACCACTCGTGCCAGCGGCAGCTGTGACTGCGAACCAATTCCTGTGGCCACAGCGGCCGGCAAAAGACCGATAGCTGCCCCCAAAGTCGTCATTAGTACTGGCCGCATGCGCTCCCCGGAACTTTTCAAGATGGCGGCCCTTAGATCATATCCTGCCTTCCTACGGTCTTGGATCCGAACGATCAGGATTAAACCACCCTGGATTGCCACCCCGAACAGCGAGATGAATCCCACCGCCGCTGAAATGCTGAAATCCGTTCCGGTGAGCAGGAGCGACAACACGCCTCCGACCAAGGCAAAGGGAACCGCACACAATACCAGTAGCGAATCGCGCAAGGAGTCTAAGGCGAGGAAAGCCAGGAGCAAGATGACTGCAAGGCTTATTGGCACGATGGTCATCAGGCGTTTTTTTTCATCCTGTAACTGATCATATTCTCCATGCCATTCCATCCGGTACCGTTCAGGCAAGGTGACCTGTTGGTGAATCAGAGTTTCTGCCTCCGTGACTGTGCCCTCTAAATCACGCCCTCGCACGCTGAACTTGATCGGGATGTACCGCTCGTTGTTTTCGCGATAGATGGTAAACGCCCCGGTCTGCGTTGTGACCGTTGCGAGCTGTTTCAGCGGAATACGCGCGCCGGTCGGCGTGCTTACCAGAATGTTGCTGATCGATTCAGTATCCTGTCGATACTCCGGCAAAAACCGTACGACCAGATCAAACAATTTCTCACCTTCATATACCTGCGTCACCGCCTGCCCCCCGATCGCGGCCTGGACCACCACATTCACATCCGACACTTGCAATCCATAGCGCGCGCTGGCCTCACGATCGACCTGGATGAGCAGATTCGGCTGCCCCACCAGGTGAAAGATACCGAGATCTTTCACCCCCCGAACTCCCTTCATAACACGCTCAATCTCGCTCGCTTTTGCCTCCATGATCTTCAGATCGGGGCCGAAGAGTTTGATGGAGTTCTCCGCCTTCACCCCCGACATGGCCTCTTCCACATTGTCCTGAATCACCTGCGAGAAATTGAAAATGACCCCCGGAATTTCTTTCAGACGCCCATCAATTTCCTCGATCAGCGCTTCTTTACTCAATCCGGGACGCCATTCCTTTTTCGGCTTGAGATTGGCCAAAAACTCGGCATTGGAGAAGCTCGTCGGATCTGTGCCGTCGTCGGGACGGCCCAGCTGCGACATAACAGTCGTGATTTCGGGCGATTCGCGGAACAACCGACGAACCTCGCTCGTCAATCGTGCCGCCTGGTCGAAGGATATATCCACAGGCATCGTGGCACGAACCCAGAGGTTCCCTTCTTCCAGGGCCGGCATGAATTCCCCTCCAATCGACTTCAACGCCACGAACGTAATAGCCAGAAGCCCGACGCAGATGCCGACGACAGCAGACCGATGGTCTAATGCCCACCCCAAGATGCTGTTGTAGAGGCGACGGACTCGGCGCACGACCATCGTGTCATCCTCACTGATCGTGCCCTTGAGTAAGAAAGAACAGAGCACGGGGGCCAGCGTAAAGGCCATCAACAGTGCGCCCACCAAGGCAAACCCATAGGTGATTGACATAGGGGCGAAAATCTTCCCCGGGACACCTGTCATCGTGAAGAGCGGAATGAACGCGACCACGATAATGGTCGTGGAAAAGAAAATCGGTCTTCCGACCTGCCGCGCCGCGCGGACAATCTGTTGGGGCATCGTTAAATTGTGGAGCTTCCTGTGCGCCAAGACGGAGAAGATGTTTTCCACCATGATCAAGGTGGCGTCAACCACAATACCGAAGTCGATGGCCCCGAGTGAAATGAGATTCGCCGACTCTCCGATCAGGACCATCATCGAAAAGGTAAAAAGCAATGAGACCGGAATGGTCAACGCTACAATCACCGCGGCACGCAAATGGCCCAAAAACACAAAAAGAATGATGAAGACCAAGACCATGCCGCTGATGAGAATGTCGATGACGGTCTCCACCGTCGTCTGGATCAAGGCCGAGCGATCGTAGAAGGTTTTGACTTTGACCCCGGCCGGCAACTTCCAGGTGTTGAGTTCCTCCACCTTGTGCAGCACCTTTTCGAGGACGGGCCGAGACTTGTAGCCCCGTTGGAGAAGGATGACACCTTCGACGACATCGTCGCGCTCATCGATACCAACCTTCCCCAGGCGAACCCGTGATCCGACCGCAACCTGCCCCAGAGTTTTGATGAAGATCGGTGTCCCGTCTTTTTCCGCCACCATCACGTTCTCGATATCAGCAATCCCGTTGATGAGGCCCAGTCCACGAATGTTGTAGTTCTGCGGGCCAATGGTCAGATAGTTGCCTCCGACATTGGCATTGCTATTGGTCAAGGCGGACATGACCTGCGACAGATTGACGCCGTAGCTGATCAATCGCCCCGGATCGATATCAACGTGATATTCTTTGGTCGTTCCACCGAATGCCGTGACATCGATGACGCCGGGAATGCGCCGGAACTCCCGTCGAACCTGCCAGTCCTGAATCGTCTTCAAGTCTGTGAGCGTGGTCTCGCCGGCCCCTGTAAGTTCATATCGATAGATTTCGGCAATCGTCCACCAAGGGGATAGCGACGGCGCCGCTCCGGGAGGCAGTTTCACCGACCCCAACCGATTCAAGACTTCTTGCCGGTCGCGAAAGATCTCCGTATCAAAATTGAAATAGATTTTGATGTCGCTCAACCCGAAAATCGAGATCGAGCGAACATCCGAGACGCCCGGCATACCGTTGAGTGCGACCTCGATAGGAATTGTGATTTGTCGTTCGATCTCTTCAGCCGACCAACTGGGATACTGGGTGATCAATTCGACCATCGGCGGCGAGGGATCGGGATAGGCGACGACATCGAGGGTATGAAAAGAGTAGAGCCCGCCGAACAGGAGGAGAAAGCCCAGGATGCAGACCATGACCCGCTGGATGAGAGAAAGTTCGACGATTCTGGCTATCATAGGGTGCGTTTGATTCCAATTCGAAGGAGGAGAGCCGTGCGTGGGAGCGCTATCCTTTGACTTCCTGTCCCTTGATCAAGACCGCGCCCTTCGTCACGATACGCTGTCCCGACGTCAACCCTTCAAGAACCCGTACCTGGTCCGGTGAAATCGTGCTCACTTTGACTTCCCGTTTGACATATCGATCGGCGCCTTCGACGACATACACAAACTGTTTCCCATCTACTTCCAACACCGCTTCACGGGGAATGATCAGTAGCGGCGTGGACTCGCCGACCTGGATATGGAGGCGCGCAAACATTTCCGGCTTCAGCCGATGATCCTTATTATTGACCCAGGCGCGCAGCTTGATGGTTCTGGAAGTCGGGTCGACCACGTCGCCGATGCTGGCCACGGTTGCAGGAAAATTCACGTCCGGGTACGCCTCTACGCTGACTTTGGCAGACTGTCCCTCCTTCACCAAAGCGAGATCCCGTTCATAGACATCCGCTATCACCTGCAGCATATCGAGATCGGCTACTGTAAACACGACCTGACCGGAATCTCCCCCGATCGACTGGCCTGGCGTCACATTCCGTTCCACGACAATCCCGGTCAAGGGACTCTTCATTTCGAATCGCGACGTGATTTTTTGCCGGTCGAGCGGTTTCTCGAGTTCCTGTGCGGGAACCCGCAAGGACAACAACCGTTCTTTCGCACGGCGGAATTCCGCGCGCGCCTTGATTAACTCATTCTCCGCTTGCTTGAGATCCTTGAGCGCCAGCGCTTTACTCTCATACAAATCCTTGGCCAGCTCTCGTGCGCGGGTCGCAAACTGAAGGTCCGAGTCTTCCTTGACGTACTCCGAATAGGCTTGGGCAATTTCTTGACTGTCCAACACCAACAGCACACTCCCGGCCTGCACACGATCACCCAAATGCGCACGCACTTCGAGAACGCGCCCTTGGAGTGGAGAGGAAATTCTTGAATAGCGATCCTCCCCGTAGGCGACCTTCCCAACCAACGTGAGATCATGGGCTCCCGACCCAAATTCAACGAGAGCCGTTTCCACCCGTGGATGCGCTTCCACCGCGGGTCCGGCCATCTGGGGTGGAGTCGTAGCGGCATTGGAAACCGTGGGTTGTTCTTCCCGCCCGCAGGCAGAGAGCACCAGACAGGCTAACACCAAGGCTAGAAAGTTTGAGGTTAGAGGTACGAAGGTAGAGGCAACTACGTTCCGCCTCCAACCTCCAGCCTCCACCGCCCTTCGCGCAGCCTTTACCTCACCCTTAACTTGGCTCATCACGACCTGATCTCCTGTCCCACGGCGCTTTCCAACTGAAAGAGATGATGCTGATAGTTAAACAAGGCTTCGATATAATTTTGCTGGATCGTCCGCGAGGTGCGCGCGGCATCAAGCAAATCAAGGATCGTGGCGCCGCCCCGTTCATAGGCTCGATCGACGATCGTCAAAGTCGAGCGGGCATCTTCCAACACCCCACCGACATAGGCTTCGACCAATCGTCGACTCTGCAGCAGGTTGCGGTAGGCGACTTCCACTTCATTCTCAACCAGATTGACGGTCTTATTCACCTCTGCTTCCGCCGACTGGAGAGCGACCTCCGCCTGCAGAATCCCACCTTGGTTCCGGTTGAACAGGGGTAAGGGGATGCCGGCGCTGAGCGCGAATTGACCTGGATTATCAGGCCCCCGACTTCCCTGAATTGCGTACCCGGCACCGATCGTCACATCGGGAATCCGGTAGGCTTTCGCCAGCTTCAGATCGGATTCGCGCTGGGAAAACGTAAAGCGTTTGGCGCGGATGTCCGGACGCGCATCAAGGGCGGTCACGCGTAATGTTTCGATATTGGGATCGATCCGACGGAAATCCAAATCCGTGGTCAATTCCAGCATCGTCTTGGGGGATAGCCGCAGCAACTGACGAAGATCGCCTCTCGCCGATTCTGACTCCTGCAGCGATTGAATGACCTGCGAATGAAAGTCCACCACCTGCAAGCGAATCCGTATGAGATCGACTTCCGCGATGTACCCTTTATTGAATCGGATGGTATTGATCGCGAGGATACGGGAAAAACGGTCGCGATTCTCTTCTGCCAACACCAGCCTGCGCTGAGCTAACTGAACCCGGTAATAGGTATCCTTGACGGTAAACCCGAGTTGTCGCACGGCATCTTCGAAGGCCGCCTCTGCCGATTGCGTGCCGAACCCGGCGCTTTCGATTCGATAGCCCCGTTTCCCTGCTAATTCGAACAACTGAGCGACTTGCGTAAACAACTGCCCGCTATTGGACAGAGTCCTTCCCTGCGTATAGGAGCTGACTGTTCCCACCGACAACACTGGATTCGGAAAGAGCCGTGCGGTGACTTCCAGCCCTTTTGTATACTCGATTCCATACTTGGCAATGAGCACATCGAGGTTTTGACTGACGAACAATCCCAGCGCCTCGTTCACACTGAGACGAAGCGTCTTCGATGCCATGGTAGCCTGTTCAGGAGCCGGAGACGGCGAGGCCGCAATGGAGGGATAGGCCGACGCGCTCAGAGCGCTGAGAACTATGATGAAGCAGATGGCACGCAGTCGTCGATCCACAAACACAAAGAGTTCTCCGTATAAACCACTGTATGGGTACGGGAGATAAATACAGTTGGCCGCATTGTGCTCTAAAGCGAATTTTCATTATACAGCGTGCAAGGGGCGAAACAAGGAACCTCTTGAGAAATAAGTTATTGGCAGGCCTCGGAACATAAACCCTCTGATTGATGAGGAGAGGCCTCCCAGAAAAATGCTCATCGCTAGGCAAATAGGTTGTCTTGGCAGACTCGGGCCGAGTGAGTGAAGTAGTCGCAGGGTCTGGCGAGTGGGAGGAGAGATCTTTTCTAAGCGTCCGGTTAGAAAAGAGTGGGTCGGGAGCCTTTTCTCACTCACTCAAGGCAATGAAGACTCCCAACCCCTTCGATCGCTGCAGTTAGTTCAGCGGTGGAACCACTCCGGCAAATGTCAGCAGGTCGGTGATGCGAAAATCGCCCGGCGTTGCAGACGGCAGCACCGGTGTCCAGTTCGGCTGAGCCGCCAGATAGGAAGTATCATCGGCCTTCAGACGGCCAATAAACACCTCACCGACGATGCGGCCTCCCACCGGTCCTAAGCGAAGGCCACTTTCCATGATTTCGGCCTCCTTCAAGATGTAAAACCAGAAGGGTGTACTCTTCTCCATGCCGAAGGGCGTGAGGGCCTCTAGTTGTGTCGGCGTCAACGCCGGAAGGTTCATTCTGCGCGCTATCGCCTGGCCGGACGGTATCCCGAAGTTGACGTGACGCATCAGATTGCGTGAAGCCAACGACTGTACCCCATCGGCCGGCAGACCAGGTGCAGGCCCACGCGAGCCTGGAAGCAGCATCACCACGCTGGAAAGTTTACCGTCAATCTTTTTGTTGGGCCTGAAATTGCCATCGCCAAAGTTGAAGAACGTTTGCCAGTCGACAAACCGACGCGGTGCACGCTTCCCGCCACGCAGACCGGGAGGATCTGGGTTATGGTGCCTCCTCATGAGGTTTCGGAGCCCGAGACCAGCTATTTCCCTACTGATCGATATGATTCCCAGCCTTGAACAAGAACCGAACCATGGTGAGCGAAGATGGCTTAAGCTGTTGTTAAGCCGAAACGAACGACATAACCTCTGTGAAGTGAGTTCTGTACTGAAGATGATTATATGACTGTACGAAGAAGAGTCCACGTGGCTCTTCACGCCAGCGTGGCTGCGAACGTATTGGTGAGTGCGTATTCCGACAGGGTAGGAATGGGAAACTTATAGAGTCCGGCGGTACCTCAATGGGTTTTGGGTACCAGCGGCCATCTCACCAAACAGGCCGGGCATGAACTGCATCGCAAAAGACGACTCTCATTGCATTAAAGTAGTGGGCTCTAGATAATGCGCAAAAGGTTCTGAGCCCCGCATCATTTTCAGACGACAAAGGGTATTGAATGTCTTCCATCTCTTTGGCATTGCTCATCTTCGGTGTGTGCTATCTGGTCATCATCACCGAGCGGATCCACAAGACGATTGTGGCGCTATTAGGTGCGGCGGTCATGATCGGGTTCGGTGTGGTGTCGCAAGACGAGGCGTTCTACTCCCACGAGTTCGGCGTCGACTACAACGTTGTGTTTCTATTGATCGGGATGATGGTGATCATCAACATCGTTCGGGAGACCGGTCTCTTCGAGGTTTTGGCCATCTGGGCGGCGCAGCGGGCCGACGCGAAACCGTTTCGTCTGCTGGTGTTGCTGGCACTGTTGACGGCCGTGCTCTCGGCCATGCTCGATAACGTCACCACGGTGCTGCTCATGGCGCCCGTTACATTGGCGATTACCAAGCGATTGGAACTTAATCCCGTTATATTTCTGGTGACAGAGGCGCTTGCATCGAATATTGGTGGGACTGCGACGCTGGTCGGCGATCCCCCCAATATCATGATCGCCAGCAAGGCCGAATTGAGCTATCTCGATTTTCTCGTGGTCTTGGGCCCGATTGCGGTGGCGATTCTGGTCGTGTTCGTGGCTGTACTATGGATTATCGCTGGGCGAACAATGACTGTGGCTCCGCATCTCCGGACGGCGGTTTTGGCATTGAGTTCACGGGAGGCCGTTTTAGATCGGCCGTTCTTGCACCGCTGTCTCTGGCTGCTCGGAATCGTCAATGTAGGGTTCTGCGTACATTCCCTCATTCATCTTGAGCCGGCCACGATTGCTCTCCTTGGCGCGAGCCTGTTCATGCTGATCGGTCATGCGAGGCGGACGCCAGGGAGTGTCGTGGAGTTGTCGGCTCTCACCGATGTCGAATGGAAAACCATCTTCTTTTTTATCGGGTTATTTATACTGGTCGGTGGATTGGTGAAAGTCGGTGTGATTCGTTACCTGGCAGATCAGTTGGTTTCGGTGACGCAGGGGAATCTTACAGGATCCACAATGGCGGTGCTCTGGGGGTCGGCAATTCTATCAGCCGCAGTCGATAACATTCCCTACGTCGCGGCCATGAATCCGTTGATTGTGGACCTCGCCCGGTCGTTGCACCCTGAGATTTCAGATTATTCCGCCTTGGTGCATCAGCCGGACATCATGCCGCTGTGGTGGGCGTTGGCGCTCGGAGCTTGTCTCGGGGGGAATGGCACGATCATCGGGGCGAGCGCGAACGTCGTGATTGTGGATATCGCGCGCAAAGCTGGCTATCCCATTTCATCCTGGCAGTTTTTCAAGCTTGGGTTTCCCGTGATGTTGGGGTCGGTACTGATGAGTGCTGTATATCTCTGGTTCCTCTTTCTCCGCTGACTAAGCAGGATGCTGAAAAAAACCGCCAGCGAAAGAAGAGTGTTATTTGGTTGAACCAGACTAACCAGATAAGCCAAATCAACCAAATAGACCAGACCAATCAGTCTGTGTGAAGGAATCCCCTTGTTTCTGTAGGTCATGGGCTACAGTAACAAGGTTCCTGTGAAATCAAATTGATAGGGCGGTTCTGATCTCGAAAGGTGAACTCGTTTCCCTTCATGGAAATGTGCTCCATGGAGGATAGAGGGGTGCAGTACGTGGAAATACCCCCATAATAAATAGAGTCAGCCCTCCCCTCTTGTGCGGTACGGTGTTTGCTCTCTTCCTTCATGAAATCACAAGACATCACCTCACCTGTTGAGACTGGAGGCCTAGTCATGGCGACGCACACTTTTGAAGCAACGTTCCCTCATTCCGCGTCGGTTCCCCCGCGGGAAAAGAAAGTAGGAAATAAAGACATCGATCAAGCGGCGGCTGTGACGTCGGCTATGGTCACCCTTACGGAACGTCGACGTGAGGCACGCATGGACTATCGGCACATGTGCCCGTATGCAATGTTCAAGGCCATAGAGGGGAAACCGGTCATTATCGAGCAAGGAGAGGCCTTCGCACTCAACCGGAGTAAGGAGGGAATCCTCCTCCTTATGGGCCAAGCCCCCCAGGCGAAGCAGTTGATCGAAGTGCGCGCCCTACGCTCCGGATGGGGCAGGACCGTGACTGTCTTTGAAACCCGATGGGTCAAGTCCATACAGGTGGAGTCACTTGGCAGTCTATACCTGGTTGGTTGTCAACGGACTTTCGGCTCCTGTCACTAGCTATCGTTCTAGCATCCCACCGCGACTGACAGTTGATCCTCCCTCTCGGAACGCACCTCCTTCTGCCGACCACT
>JBAXBK010000014.1:0-79249 GCA_037142015.1 Nitrospira sp.
ATGGGGTGAGTGACGGGTTTCGAACCCGCGACCTCCGGATCCACAATCCGGCGCTCTAACCAGCTGAGCTACACCCACCATACGGAGAAGACTCTCGACACAGGCGCCATAGGGGAGAGGATTCTAACAAAGAGAGAAGAAGACCCGCAACTCGATGTCAGCTCGTTCATCCCCTGGCATCAAAGGCTGCCTGCATTTCTGAGAGGATTGCGGCGGCGGCGGCAGCAGGATCCGAAGCATCTCTGATGGGTCGGCCGACCACCAAGTAATCAGCACCCGCCGAAATCGCCTGGGTGGGCGTGGTCGCCCTGGCATGATCATCGACACCTTCGCCGGCGGGACGCACACCGGGCGTGACGATCAGAAATCGTGGACCGACCTTGGGGCGGAGGGTCGCCGGCTCTTCGCCAGACGCCACTACCCCGTCACAGCCCACTTCGGATGCTAACAAGGCGCGTGCGGTGACTAGATCCTGGACACTTCGCTGAATGCCCATATCGCGGAGATCATGGCTGTCGAAATTGGTCAGCACCGTCACAGCCAACAGTTTCAGTGTGGATGTTCCACGGCCTTGGACCGCTGCGACCAGCGCCTTGCGGTTTGCATGGACCGTCAAGAATTCTACACCCATCGCCGCAACCCGCGCAGTGGCTCGACGAACAGTCTCTTCGATATCGAGAAACTTGAGGTCCAGAAACACCCGCTTCCCTCGCGCAATCAGGTGCTGAACCATCTCCGGTCCGGCAGCCGTGAACAGTTCAAGCCCGACCTTCACGAATACTATTTTATCCTGCACCCGATCGAGAAGCCGTTCAGCCTCATCGCGTGAGGGCACGTCGAGGGCGAGGATTAAGCGGTCACGAGCAATGATGGTTGGCATCGGCCTGTTTCCTTTAATAAATGGCTCATCTTGACGCTTCGCCGAGCCCTATGATACAAGTACGCTCTTTTTCTAGAGGAGTCTACTATGCCAGTTGTACATAAATCGACTATTCGCCGAGCCCGTCAAGCTGTCAAGCGGCGCGACCGTAACCGTGCGACGTTGGGCGCCCTCAAGAGCCTCGTCAAGAAAGTCCAAGCGGCCGTGGCGGAAAAGAAGATCGAGGATGCGAAAGTCTCCCTGCGCCAAGCCACGGCGGCCCTCGGTAAGGCCGTGACAAAAGGTGTGATGAAACCGAATACGGCCTCGCGCCGCATTGGCCGCCTCACGCTCCACGTCAACTCCTTGTCTGCTTCCCACTCGTAATCGTTCGCACATTCGAGATGGTTCTCCCCCTCATCGGTTGTGGCACCGAAGCGCCACGGCTCGATGAAGGAGGAGTGGCGATGGCTTCTGCGCGATTGCATAACCGCAACAACAGGTCTTCAAGAATTCGCGCGGGGCGCCCACCGCTTCCACCCTTCAGCTTGGCATCGGCATCCAAAAACAATCGAAGCGCTTCATGCAAGTGCGGGTCAGAAAACTGATCGAGAAACGCCCGCACCTTGTAGGGGTCCATACGCAAAGTCCGAGCAGCCTCCCCCTCACGGCCCCCTTGCCGGGCAACTTCCTTGACCTTCCACAGTCTCCGATATTGCCAGGCCAGCGAGCCGAGAATTCTCAGTGGAGCCTCTCCTGCTTCCAGATTCCTGGCCAAGATCGCCAACACCCGCCCGCGGTCTTTCCCGCCGATCGCCAAGGTCAAATCAAATACCGAAGCGCCAGGCTCCGTGCCGCGCAACGTCGCCACATCGCCGACAGTGACAACCTGGCCGGGCGAGACATACGCAGCCAGCTTTTCAAGCTCGCGCCTGACCGAATAGAGCGAGCCGCCACACACCTCTTTCAGTAACTCGATTGCCTCCTCATTGAGCCGAACCCCGACCCGCTCGGCATCTTGCTTCAGCCAAGGAAGCCACTGCGCCTCTCTGAGGGGGGAACAATCGACCGTCACTGCAACCTTCGCCAGCGCCTGGGTGAACTTGAGCCGCCCATCCAGCTTTGGTGCGACGAAGATCACGGACGCGGAGTCATTCGGCCCCTTCAGATAGGGAAGGATGGCGTCGCACTCCCGGGCTGGAAGTTTATCGGCCACTTTCACTACCACTACTCGCCGAGCCGCAAATACGGCTACCTCAGAAGCACAGTTGACAATCTCTGCACCGCTCACGTCGTCTCCATAGAACAAATCGCAATTGAAGTCGCTCTCGCCCTCTCCCAATAACGCAGACTTCAGAGCACCCAGAGCCATATCGCGCAGCAAATCTTCCTCACCGACCACCACGTACAGCGGCGCAACCGTTCCTTGCGCAAGCTGCGCAGCCAGTTGGGCATGTGAAATAGCTGAGGCCACAGTAGGTTCCGATTTATTTGACGTTGGTGCCCGCGCTGTCTGACCCTGAGCGCTCGGTCGGCTTTGCCAGCTGCCCCGACTCCAACTGGAGCAGAAAACGAGAAGCCAAGTCCTCAGCGATAAAACGACCGGCTTGTTCCAAGGCCCGGTTCTGCAAGACACGGTTAAATTGCAGATCGGTCGTCACGTAGAACTCCGAGCTGCCTTTCGCCGCTTGTGTCCATACGAGACGTTGCGTCCTGGTCTCCTCCACCTTGATGAGGACCATGACCTCTGCGCGGCTCTCAAGCGTGGTGGTCTGACTGAAACTGAGCGACGGGAGAACCACTGAGAGGATCTGCCCGGACAACACGAGATCGGCGGCCTCAGACTCTGGAACGACTTGGGCCCCACTGCCGGAGGAAAATTCATGGCGCAGATAGTTGGTGTAGCGGGTTTCCAAATTCGGCTCAAAACTTTTGTTTTCCAACGTTCGGACAACCAACCGCGGGGGCGGTGACGTAGGAGAGGAGGTCACCTCTGCCCCCCCGATCGTAGGCCCGGCTCCCTCCACACGGAACTGATAGCCACAACCGACCAAGAGCACGAGGCAGGCGAGACAAGCGAGAAGCGCGGGACAGGCAAAAACGATCCTGGCTTTCAAGCCTTCCTCCATGTCCTGCCCTTCTCGCTTTTCGCGCATTTCCCGCTCTTCTCGCCCACCCGGCCTAATCGCTACACCACAAAGTTCATCAGCTTTTTTTCAACATACACGATCTTCTTCGGCTCTTTGCCCTGCAACCACTCCGCGATCTGCGGACGAGCCAACCCTTCAACCTGCTCGCGAGTGGCATCGGCTCCTACGTCGATTTTAGCCCGCAACTTTCCATTCACCTGGATCGGGATGGTCAATCGATCGCTGACTGTCAACGACGGATCGAAGATCGGCCAAGACTCCTCAGAAACGCTCGGTTTATGACCCAACACCTCCCATAGTTCCTCAGCCAGATGGGGCGCGAAGGGCGCCAGAAGCAAGACGAAGGGCTCGATCAAGGATCTGGAACGCTGCTCGGCTTTCGTCATCTCGTTAGTAAACACCATCATCTGAGAGATCGCGGTATTGAACCGCAACCCTTCGATATCCTCCGTCACCTTCTTGATCGTCTGGTGGAGTAATCGTTGATGTTCGAGGGAGGGAGCTGTTCCCGCCACAGTGCTGGAGAGCCGGCCTTCTTCATTCACCATGAGCCGCCAAGCCCGCTCGAGAAACCTCGTAACCCCTTCTACGCCCCTCGTACTCCAGGGCTTCACTGCCTCCAGCGGGCCCATGAACATTTCATAGAGCCGCACCGCATCGGCCCCGAACTGATCCATGATCTCGTCGGGGTTCACGACGTTGCCGCGGGATTTTGACATCTTCTGGTTGTCTTCCCCCAGCACAATCCCTTGATGCACCAGTTTCTTAAACGGCTCCAGCGTACTGACCGCTCCGATGTCGTACAGAACCTTGTGCCAAAAGCGTGAATAGAGCAAATGCAACACAGCATGTTCGCTGCCGCCGATATAGAGATCCACCGGCATCCAATAACGCTCCTGTGCCGGATCGACGAGCTGCCCCTGATTCTTCGGATCGATAAACCGCAGATAGTACCAGCAGGAACCGGCCCACTGAGGCATGGTATTGGTTTCACGGCGGGCGGCTGCCCCACTAATTGGGTCAGTGGTCGTGAGCCAGTCGGTTAGATTCGCAAGTGGGCTTTCGCCGTTCCCGGACGGTTTGAAGTTGTTGGTCTCCGGCAACAGCAGCGGCAGCTGTTCTTCCGGAAGCGGAAGGGCTTGGCCATCGACCCACACAATCGGAAAAGGCTCACCCCAATACCGCTGACGGGCAAACAGCCAGTCCCGCAACTTATAGTTCACCGCCTTGCGGCCCTTACCCTGCGACTCCAACCAGGCCGTAATTTTCGGAATGGCATCGTCCGGCGTCAACCCGTCGATGGTAAAGTTTCTATCCGGCGTCGTGGAATTGACGACGATCCCCTTGTCGGTCGCGACGAAGGCCTCTCGTTCAACCTGACCTCCCGCAATCACTTCACGGATCGGCAAGCCATAGGTCTTCGCAAAGGCCCAGTCGCGCTCGTCATGCGCCGGCACAGCCATAATGGCCCCGGTTCCATAGCCCATCAACACGTAATCGGCAATCCAAATAGGTAATGGTTCCTTATTTACCGGATTCACCGCATAGCCGCCGGTAAAGACCCCGGTCTTTTCCTTTTCGAGTTCCTGCCGTTGGAGATCGCTTTTTCTGGCTGCTGTCTCGCGATAGGAAGTGACCTCGATACGGCAATCGGCGGTCGTGACGACCGCCACTAGCGGATGCTCAGGAGCCAGCACCATATAGGTGGCGCCAAACAAGGTGTCGGGCCTCGTCGTAAAGATCCGAACCGTACCAGGAACGCCAGCCAGATCGAACTCGACCTCCGCGCCGATCGACCGGCCGATCCAATTCTTCTGCATCTCCAATGTGCTGGCCGGCCATTCGACAAGCTTCAAATCTTCGAGCAGCCGATCGGCATAGGCCGTGATCTTCAATACCCATTGGCGCATCGGCTTGCGCACCACGTCGAACCCGCCGACTTCGCTCTTGCCGTCGATAATTTCTTCATTGGCGAGCACCGTCCCCAGCTCGGGACACCAATTCACCGGCACTTCAGCCACGTAGGCCAGCCCTCGCTCAAACAGTTTCAAGAAGATCCATTGTGTCCAGCGATAATAATCTGGGTCGATCGTGCTGATCTCACGTTCCCAGTCATAAGACAGACCGACCCGTTTCATCTGGCGCTTGAAGGTCGTGATGTTCTCGGCTGTCGTGACAACCGGATGGATTCCGGTCTTCACTGCATACTGTTCTGCAGGAAGCCCGAATGCGTCCCACCCCATCGGGTGCAGCACATTGAAGCCTCTCATGCGCTTGTAGCGGGAGACGATGTCAGTCGCGGTGTATCCCTCAAGATGTCCGACGTGGAGACCGGACCCTGAGGGATAGGGGAACATGTCGAGGCAATAGAATTTTGGCTTGGCCCGGTCGTCAGCGACGCGGAAGGTCCGGTGCTCCTCCCAATAGGCCTGCCACTTCACTTCGAGGGCATGATGATCGTAGGTCTTGCTCATACTGGCACTGAGTTCCACTTGTCTCGGAAAAGAGGATGGACTCTAACATAGCCTAGTGGGAGCAACAAGAATCGACGAAGGAGGCTAGATCACAGGCCGGTCGTTAAGGAGTAAGGGAAAACCGGTCACCGAGACGAACTGGGCGAGCGGGGTAGGTGGCAGTTGAGAGCTCGACTTGGCACTATGAATGAGATGCGCGACGCCAAATTGTTTTGCCGCAACCAGACAGCCCTCATCATCATCCATGAAGAGAGACCTTGCCGGGTCAAACCCCAGCAACTGCTGACAATTGGGCCAATACTCCGGACGCATTTTTAGATATCCCACTTCAAATGCATTGACAATACGATCCACATGCCGATCGAGCCCGGTCTTGGCGATTTTCACCGACACACCCGCCTCATGTGCGTTCGTCACAATCGTCACGCGCTTCCCGAGTTGCCGAAGATGTCGCAAAAACTCCTCTGCCCCGGGAAGGAAGCCGATCATGTGGTCCAGCTCCTTATGCATTGCCACGACATCGATGCCCACCCGTTTGGTCCAGTAATGTAGATCGGTCCAGGCCAATTCACCTTCGACGGACCGATACATGGCCATAAGCCGGTCTCGCGAGTCTTCGAAAGTGAGGCTGTGGAGCCCCGCATAACGACGGGGCAGCTCCTCTTCGAAAAAGAAATTGTCGAAATGACGGTCGAGCAACGTTCCGTCCATATCGAGCAGAACGTCGTCGATCTCGCCCCAATCGAGGAAGTGCTGAGGACTGAGTGCTGAGTGCTGAGTCATTGGGAAAGTATAGCGGAGGCCGCCCGAGAAGACGAGCCGGTTGTGTTTGCCAAAATTCTTATGTTACGGTCAGAGTACGATTCTCCATGCCACGCACCAAAAGCACCAAAACCAGTCCCTTGCAGACAGCTCCAGTACCGTCAGCCCCGACGGCTCACCCACCGATTGTCGCCATTATCGGTCGCCCCAACGTCGGCAAGTCGACGCTCTTTAATCGTATGCTCGGTAAACGAACGGCTATCGTGGACGACGTTCCAGGCGTTACCCGGGATCGTAACTACGCCGACGCCACCTATCGAAATCGGCCATTTCGCCTCGTGGACACAGGGGGCCTGGACCCATCGGCCTCGGAAGGCATGCTTGCCCTCATCAAACGTCAATCGGAACTCGCCATTGCGGAAGCGGACCTCTTGATTCTGCTGATGGACGGACGGACGGGACTGACGACCCCGGATCAGGAAGTCGTTCGTCTCTTGCGCGGAACGCCGAAACCGTTGTTTGTCGTGGTGAACAAGATCGATACCCCTAAGGTCGAAACGCTCGTGGCGGATTTCTACCAGTTGGGCACGGAAACGCTCTACCCTATTTCTGCGGAGCATGGCATCGGCGTTTCCGACCTCCTGGATGCCATCTATCCATTCCTCCCGGTCCCTGATGAGAACCCAGAGCAGACGACAATGCCCCGCATTGCCGTCGTTGGACGACCGAATGTCGGTAAATCCACGCTGGTGAATGCTGTGCTTGGTGAAGACCGAGTGGTGGTCAGCGATGTGCCGGGAACCACCAGGGATTCGATCGATTCGATCGCCCTCCACCAAGGACGGCGGTATCTCTTCACCGATACTGCCGGTATTCGTCGGCGTGGAAAGATCGACCGGGGAATCGAAGGTTACAGCGTAGTCCGATCGCACTTGGCCATCGGGCGATCCGACCTCGGAATTTTGTTGCTCGATTCCATTGAAGGCGTGACCGAGCAGGACACGAAGATCGCCGGGATCATCATCAAGCAAGGACGGGCCTGCTTCCTGTTGGTGAATAAATGGGATCTTCGGGAAGGCGATAGCCAGGCCCGGCAGGAGGTTGAACTGGAACTTCGGCGGCGCTTTCCCTTCCTGACCTGGGCGCCTGTTCTCTTCGCATCCGCAGCTCATCCCGATTCACTCAGCCAGCTCTTTCCGACCATCGATAGAGTATTCGGGGCTTTTTCAAAACGGATCCCGACTGGAGCGTTAAACAAATTTCTCCAGGAGATACTCGCCACGCACCCCCTACCGGTGCGTAAAGGTAAACCGACGAAGATCACCAAGTCAGCCTTTATGACTCAAGTCGCGACACAACCGCCGGTCTTCGCCTTGTTCGTCGGTCACCCGGACAATATCACGCCCGCCTACCTCCGTTTTCTTGAAAACCAACTCCGCGAGGAATACGGATTCGAGGGAACCCCGATTCGTATGCTGGTCCGCAAGAAGTAGCCGGTTCAATTTCCGCCACCATGACACAGACTTTGTGCGCAAACTGGCTTTAGCGAACGCATTGCTGTCGATATGTACGGGATAATCGCGCTTCCTGCACCTGTCGTTTGGGTGCAACTCTTGCACAGAGGGGGAGAACGTTCCACCCGAAAGGAGACGCATGCCCCAATCATTTTCACAAAGCCAAGCAAACTCGCCACAGAATGATGTCTCTGGCATGATTGTATTCTCCTCATCCGCGCGCATCCTGCACATGAATGGAGCAGCCCGCGCTCTGATGGCGTTGTTCAATACATCCCATGATCTCTGGCCACAGGTAACGCCTGAATCCATGCCATCCATTTTCACAGAGCTCTGTGACGATGTGCATGCACAACTCCAACGTCGAATCGAGACGAAAGACCCGGCACAATTCGAAATACGCCGCATCTGCCACATGGTCACACCGCCCCTCCTGCTCACAGGATTCGGCGTGCAGAATTCAACAAACCGTGAGATCCGGGTCATTCTGACCCTCACCCCTCTGCCCTCCGCTCCATGCAATGCCATGGATTCACGATACTTCCACCCGTCGACCGACGGACATGCTCCTCTGAATAGCGCAGTTTTGTAAGGGGGTCACCCTCCAAGTCACTGTCCTGAGGGGTTTCACCTTGACTCCTCATAGACATCATGTTATTCGCTCAACCATGCTGCATTTCGCAAATAAAGTGGCTCACCCTTCTGCGGTTCGCGATAAACCGAAGACCGGGGGGATAAGCGATTCGTCGCTTCGCAGGCTGCCGCGACGTGTGATCGAAACCCTCTGCGCTGGGATGGTCGTGCTCACCCTCCTCGGCCCTGTCCGTGCCGAGGAACTGCCTGCGCCAGACGGCATGCTCCCACTCCCAGCCGCCGAAGTCCCAGCTCCACCCTCTGCAGCTATCGATCCAATCACCAGTGATCCCTATATCATGCTACGGGGATCGGTGTGGCGGACCAAGACCGGAATCGTCTTTCTTAAGACCCCAATCGGGCTGCTGACCCTCAGTTCCAAAACAACGCTGAAAGATCTCAAGGCCTCACAGGAAGTGCACTTTTGGGTGCATGATCGCCATTCCGTCATAGAAGTCAGAAAGCGGACCGACGGATCGCTCGTCCATCGCTTCCTCAGCGGGCCAATGACGTCCGGGGGCGATACACCGAGAACATTACGCTGGTGGGGGCCTGACGGTGACCAGACTGTTAATATCGGAACGCAGGAAGAACAGCTCACCAACTATCGCGAGGGAGATCCGTTGACCGTCGAAGTCGATGACACGAATACCATCACCGGAGTGCATGATTTACAGTACGACCTGCAGGTCAGCCAGGCCCCGCCGTCCGGATCCGACGTGCAACTTCTCCTCTCTGGAACCGTCACTAAACTCAAATCAAACTTCGTCTTTGTCCGCACTCCCGTCGGCCTGGTCATGCTCAATTCAAAAATCGGGATTCCTCAGGTGAAGGTGGGGCAAAAGATGACATTGCATATCGACCATGAGCATGTGACCGTCACCCTCCCACCCACGAAGACACTAACTCCTCGTCGTAGTGCCTCACCGATGCACTAACCGGGCAACAGGCTCAAACAATCCTCCAGCTTGTCTTGTTCAACCAAACAAACGAGACAAACCAAACAAACCAGAGCAACCAGCCGGCTTGGCTTGACAGGCCTCCAACCAAGCCCCTAGACTTCGCGCCAGCCATGCGCACCACTGCTCCAAAGACGCCGCGCCAACGCCAGGCCATGCAAGAGTCTGGTGAATTTGATAAGTTGTATCGAGACTATGTCGATTTGATTTATCGTTACGCATACCGTTTGTGCGGTGAAGCGGAGTCGGCAAAGGATCTTGTTCAAGAAACTTTTTTGAATGCCTACAAAGGACTCAAAGATTTTCGAGGCGAGGCGCAAGTCTCCACCTGGCTGTACACCATTGCCTCACGAGCCTGCATACGGATGCGGCGCAAGCGCAAAGGGCAGCCGGAACACGAACTGTCACTCGAAGAATTCGTGCCCGCTTCCGAGGGAGAGTTTCGTCTTCAGATCCCGATGGACGGGCTCAGCCCCGAAGAGGCCTTGCAAAGCAAGGAGCTTCGGCAGGCCCTTGACCAGGCGATCGAGAAACTGCCCCCCAAATATCGGATGGCCCTGGTGCTCCGTGATATGGAAGGGTTGAGCGCCAAAGAAGTAGGAACCGTTATGGGCTTGAATGAGCGCGCCGTAAAATCTCGGCTGCACCGAGCCCGCTTGTTTGTGCGGCGAGAACTCAGCGCTCGCGGCATCACCCGTCACGATGACCACAAGCCTGGAGGCATGCGTTCATGACCAAGAAAAAGACGTCGGCACCAAAAAAAGGAGCCGGGCCATCGTCTCACCGCCATACCAATGACCGGGGCCACTGCGTGGATCTGCTCCGGCAGTTGTCTGCCTATATCGACGACGAACTCCCATCCGATATCTGCCAGGAAATACGCCGACATCTGGGAGCCTGCCCGAACTGCGAAGTCTTCATCGCCTCACTCCAACAGACCGTGACGCTCTGCCGACATCGTCCTGCTCCACAGTTGACGTCGGACGACCGGATGAACATGCGCCGCGCAATCCTCAATACGGCCAACGCACAGTGAAAAGGACGTTCTGGTTCATATATCTGGCACTCGTGCTGGCGACTCCCGCCATCGCACTCCCAATCGAAGACGAGGTAGAATCGGTCACTGTGGAGATCCGCTCACGGATGTTCACCCCACAGCACGTCCACTTGCATCATGATCGCAAGACAGTGCTACGGTTCCGCAGCCACGACACAGAACTTCACACCGTGGTAGCCAAGGAGCTTTTCCTCAGCGCCGACCTCAACGTAGGCGGCAACGGAGCCCCGGAGTTCGGCCCAAACGGACTCAAGCGTGTGATTATCCCGGCTGAGGGCCTCATTGAGTTTCAATTCACACCGGCACATACCGGAACCTTCTCGTACCTGTGCGACATGCCGGGACATAACATGCAGGCCGTGATCGTAGTCGAATGACATTGAGACAGGTCGTCTCTACGAGGGTAGTTTGTCTGGTTGATCTGGTTTGTTTTGTTTATTTGGTTAGTTTCCTTCAACCAAACAAACGAGATGGACCAAACAAACTAAATAACGGTCTTCGTTTCGTCCTTCATACTAGGAGCTACAACATAATGCGTCTGCAGATCCTCCAGCGTGGTTGGTCCAAGATCCTGTTTCTCGCCGGAATCCTGTCAATTGTGACCGCAATGACTCTGATCGAGGCCCCATCAGCATCAGCCGCCACTGCTGCAAAGAAGTCGAAGCAGGCTGTCACCTCAGCTGAAACGACGGCTCAGCGTTATGCCGAAGCGATGGGAGCGGGAAATAAGGTGGGCGTCGGTCAGCTCGACTTCGTCTGTCAGTATCCCCTCGTGGCTGCAGTCCCCCATGGCATCAAGACCTATCCGATCGACTCCGACCCAGTCTACGACTCCTGCTGGCAGCGCCTGCGAGAAGCCCATGCCCCCACCCTCGCCAGAACCGATGTCGGCATGGAGGTCTTGTGGCCCAGCAATGGAGAACTGGTCTTCTTTAGCGAAGACCTGAACCGCTATCCCGCCTCGGCCTTCGTGACCGACTTGTTGGGTCTTACGCCGCCGGGAACCGGCTTCACTGTTCACATTGTTGAAAGTACGCCGCTCCCTTCGGCCTCGTTCCGCCTTCGACCGAACGGCCCGATCGTGGCGGCGCCGACCACCTTGGTAAAATTGTCCATCAGTTACCAAGATCCCCTGACCGCACCATTGACCTATGCATCTGGTTCGGTCAAGTGGACGACAACGATTAAGCGGACCAGGCGCGCGCTAAAAGAAATCACCGTTCAATGGGTTGTCCTCTCCGGACTGAAGAAGCACGGCTTCGCGGGCGACCAGGCAGTTGTGAACCTTCCCGTCACGAGCGGCTCCATCTTCGGCAGCGGCAGGCAGGAACAAATTCCGTTTGCCACAGAAACCAGCCATGCCCTGCCCAACTCGCTGATCTGGTGGGGACCGACAGACAGCCCAGGACTCTTGACCGCCGCTGCAGCTCGCGCCGCCACCTTTCCTGAGCTGCGTGACCGCGTCGCCCTGTTGAACCGTGTGCTCATCATCGATCCCAATCAGGTTGACGCCCTCACGGTGCTGAGCCAACACCTCTATGCCGCCATTCTGCGCGAGGCCACCCCTTTCCACAAACTCACGGTGAAGGATCCGGCGCTTGACTTGGTCGTGAACGAACATTTTTGGAACATCTATTCCCAATCAGTGAGAGTGGACCTGTCGCTGGGGATGGAAATGGGTGGGTTCGACAAACCGACAACCGCCGACTATCTGTACCGTATGCTCTCAGCCATGCAAACCTTGGCTATCGTACGGCCGAAGCAACTCGATAACCGATATCGATTAGGCGTGGCATTGCGCTGGAATAACGATCAAGAAGCCTCGATCGAAACCCACCGATCCTTAGTCACAGCCATTCCGGCTGAGCAACGAGCCGGCAGAGCCGAGGCCCTGCTGCAATTGGCCTGGTCCCGCGTCAATAAAGTGGCCTGGAACCGCATCTTCGGCGACTTGAATATACGGGTTGCCTATCAGGATGCCGACGAAGCGCTCGCGCTGGCCGATCTGCCGCTCGATAAATTCATGGCCGAATACACGAAAGCCTATAGTCTGCTGTTCACCCCGGACAAGGACAACCGGGCACTCCTGGAGCGGCTGACGGAAGCCAAACGATGGTTTGCTGAAGTTCCCGGACAGACTCCGGATATCTGGAACTTCTTCATCGGAGCAGAATCGTTGAAAGCAGTGCTGGACGCAGATCCCATCTTCCAGCCGATCTTGGCGCAGACGGATGAGAAGAAAGGGTGAAGGATGGAGGCTGATGATCTTCTGTGCTCGCGCAACGCGCGGCCTGAGAAGGATGGGGAGGGAGCGGCCAGGTGCCCTTCTTGCTCGCAGAACGCGCACGATGAAACGGTGCTCGTTCGATGCGCGCAGTAAAGGGCAGCCTTGGCCACTCCCTAAATCGAAGTTTAGCGAATTGGAAGGCCCTCGCCAGGGTTACTGGCACGTCTCGGCGTGCCAGTGGGTGGGCGGGTGAGAAAGCCGCGCGCAGTGGAAGATCAATCAGCCCCCATCCCTAGAGAGATAACGAGCAAGCGCGGGGCAAGACACGACCCAGACGAACTCTACAGCAACGTCGCAGTTTCCTGTTGAGGGCCTGTGCAGCAGTGCTCACCCTTCGCCTTGACGCTCTCTACCCTCCGCGCCATACTGCGCCATCATGCGCGTCCTAGTCGTCATAATTCTCCTGGCTACACTCGTTCTCCCCTCTAAGCAGGCACAGGCTTCTCCTCCAAGCGACACCTCGACAGCAGACCTGCAAACACAGGCAACCCAGGGTATAGCGGAAGCGCAAACCAACCTCGGGTTGCTGTATTACTACGGGCGAGGTGTGCTGAGGGATTACACGAAGGCGCGTGAGTGGTTCGAGAAAGCCGCTGCCCAAGGAGACGCAGACGCGCAATACAACCTTGGGGTGTTATATGACTTCGAGAAAGGCGTCCCCCAGGATTTTTCGATGGCGAGGCACTGGTACGAACAAGCCTCTACGCAGGGGCACGCGGGTGCTCAGAACAATCTTGGAGGGCTCTATGAATTCGGACATGGCGTGAAGCAGGACTCTGTGCGTGCATTCATGTGGTACAACGTCGCAGCATCCCTCTCGACGAATGACCCGCAGAAGGACGTAGCAGCAGAAAATCGAGATGAGATCGCAGGTGACATGACTTCCGCGCAGATTTCAGAAGCCAAACGACTGACGAGTCAGTGTCAAACACGGCAGTTCAAGAGCTGCCAGTAGGGTCCGTCGAATTCCAATTTTTCCCGCACCCCGCTCGCAGTAGACACGCAGACACCATGTGCAATCATCCGTAGCGACCAGCCCATGCCATCCCCCACAAACTGCCGCGAAGCCTATCCAGGCATCCTTGAACTTCTTTTCAAACGGGAGCACACTCCAACAGTTCAGACGATCTCTCAGGAGGAATTCTCAATGACACGAATGGTTCTTTCTGTAGGTATTGGGCTCCTGCTGACTGTTGGCACAGCATGGGCGGGTCCACTCGAAGATACTACTGCTGCAAATACACGCGGTGATCACGCGACTGCGTTGAACGCATTCCAATCGCTTGCAGCCCAAGGGAATGCGGAGGCGCAGAACAATCTCGGAGAACTGTATGCCAAAGGACAAGGCGTGCCGCAGAATTATGCACAAGCGCGTCAGTGGTACGAGAAAGCCGCGGCGCAGGGGCATGCGCTTGCACAGAACAACCTCGCGGAACTGTATTTCGCAGGTCTAGGCGTACCGCAGGACTATGTGCGGGCGTATTTGTGGGTGAGCCTCGCAGCAGTACACATGAAGGGTGACGAGCAAAAACAAGCCGAGGAAAATCGAAACGATGTGGCAGGGCGCATGACTCCCGAACAGATTACAGAAGCCAAGCGGCTCACGCAACAGTGCATGGTACGGAAGTTCAAAGGCTGCTGAGTTGGATCTACCGCTCTCCCTTCACTCCAACGCTCTCGCCACACTCGCAGTAGATCTACAGACACCCTTCGCAATCGTTCGTCGCCACACCACTTGCCCAAAAATGCCGCGAAGCGCTCGGTCTGGCCGATCTGCCGCTCGATAAATTCATGGCCGAGTACACCAAAGCCTACAGTCTGCTATTCACCCCGGACAAGGACAATCGGGCGCTCTTAGAGCGACTGACGGAAGCCAAACGATGGTTTGCTGAAATTCCCGGACAGACTCCGGATATCTGGAACTTCTTCATCGGGGCAGAATCGTTGACGGCGGTGCTGGACGCAGATCCCATCTTCCAACCTTTGCTGGCTCAGGCGGAGGAAAAGAAAGGGTGAGGTATGGAGGCTGATGATCTTCTGTGCTCGCGCAACGCGCGGCTTAAGAAAGCCCTCGTTGGACGCGCGCAGTGGAAGATCAATCAGCCCCCACCCCTAGAGAGATAACGAGCAAGCTTGGAAGGATCACCTTTGGGCGCTCGCTACGGCCTTGTTTGGGACAAGGCGCGCCCATGGGCGAAGAGGCTGTCTTGGCAGACTCAGGCGGGAGGGTGAAGTAGCCGCCGGGTTGGGCGGGTGAGAAATCGAGCCTTTTTGAGCATCCTGCAACTATTTTGACATGGCGCCCACGGAAGATTCCATCGGCGTTTTGTGTATAAACCGAGTTTTCCCGCAGCCTGCTAGAAACCGTAGCCTTTTTACGTCGTGTCGAGTACCTTGTTGAGCCATGTTCAGGCTCAGCGCAAACCCCTCTGATCTGCGCTTCCCGCCCGTTGATTTGTCCACCCCTGAAGGTCTACTCGCTGTCGGCGGCGACCTCCGACCAGAACGGTTACTCGAAGCCTACCGCCACGGCATCTTCCCTTGGTACGACGAAGACCAGCCCATCTTGTGGTGGTCGCCCGACCCCAGGACCGTTCTCTTTCCCGAAAATCTTCATGTCTCACGCAGCCTGAAAAGAAGCCTTCGTCCCGGCATCTTCACCGTCACCCTCGATACATGCTTTCGCGACGTGATGCAGCAATGTGCGGAGCCAAGACCACAATATCCGGACGGTGGAACCTGGATCACGGCGGAGATGCTCGAAGCCTACACACGCTTACACGAACAAGGCTACGCCCATTCCGTTGAAACCTGGCAGGAAGGAGAGTTGGTAGGCGGACTGTATGGCGTGGCGCTCGGGGGCGTCTTTTTCGCAGAGTCGATGTTCACCCGTGAATCTGATGCCTCAAAGGTTGGATTGGTATTTCTTGTGCGTCAGCTACATGCTTGGGGATTCTGCATCATCGACTGCCAACAATCTTCACCACACATCAAGATGCTCGGCGCCGAAGAAATCCACCGCCGCGAATTTCTCGACCATTTGACTGTGGCACTTGCCCTCCCTGACCGGCGCGGCCGCTGGGAAATCGATCTCGCTATGTGAGATCGACTTAATGCAACCATTTTCTCTACCTTTCTGTACGTGAAGCAATTCCCTTGTCCTAGGATTTGGGCTAAACTGCGTACAAGGAGCACTGCCTCTTCAGCGATGAGTGATAATTCGAAAATAGAATGGACTGACGCGACTTGGAATCCTGTTAGGGGCTGTTCCAAAGTTAGCCCTGGCTGCGCAAATTGCTACGCCGAAACTTTTGCCGAACGTTTTCGAGGCGTCCCCAGCCATCCTTATGAATATGGATTTGATCTGCGCTTGGTACCAGAGAAGCTGGCAGAACCAATCCGCTGGCGTACGCCCAAGATGGTCTTCGTGAACTCGATGAGCGATCTCTTCCAAGAGGAGGTCGACGACGAATACATCGTGTCGGTTGTTCGCGTGATGCAGTTAGCGAATTGGCACACGTATCAGGTACTGACGAAGCGTTCGGAACGAATGCGAGATATGCTGGAGACAAAGCTCAAGTTTGCTGCGGCGCTCCCTCATATCTGGTGGGGCGTCAGCGTCGAGAACAAGAAGCATGGGCTCCAACGTATTGATCATTTGCAATTGTCGCCTGCAAGAATTCGTTTTCTTTCAATAGAACCCTTACTCGAGAATTTAGGAAGATTTAGCCTAACCGGAATAAACTGGGTGATCGTCGGCGGTGAAAGTGGAGCTGGCGCCAGACCTATGAAGAAATCCTGGGTACTTTCAATCCGCAACCAGTGCCGAAGGGCCAAAATTCCTTTCTTCTTTAAGCAATGGGGTGGTATCCGCAAAAGTGAAGCCGGCCGCTCCCTCGACGGCAAGACATATAATGAATTCCCACAACGCGCAGAAGCACCCGTCATGGACCACCAGCGACGGTTGATTGCCATTGAAAAAGTTGAATCTCTACGTCCTGCAGGTTCACTCCATTGAGCAACGGCGATCTCTACGCCCGCCGAGAACAAACGCTCGTCAAACACATCATCCTTAAATATTATCTTGAACGCTTTGCAATCATTGTTGGCTCGCACTGGGACACCCTAACCTACGTTGATTGTTTCTCAGGGCCTTGGAAGGTCAAATCAGAAAAGTTCGAGGATAGTTCATTTGCGATTGCCCTCGAGCAGTTACGCAGAGCTCGCGATATCCACAAGAAACTAACTGGAAAAACTCTGAAGCTTCGCTGTTTCTTCCTCGAGAAGACTCCATCTGCCTATGCAAAGCTCAAACAATTCGCGGGCCAACAAGATGACGTCGTAATAGAAACAAAAAACAAGAAGCTTGAAGATGCCATCCAGGACATTCTGAATTTTGTACAAGGAGGCGGTCCTACTTCGTTTCCTTTCATATTCATAGATCCAACGGGATGGTCTGGATTTGCGCTGGAAACCATCACTCCGCTCCTAAGATTAAATCCTGGAGAGGTGCTGATTACTTTCATGACCGAACACATTCGACGTTTCATAGAGTGGCCGCAGAAGCAGAACCAAGAGAGTTTCATCAAGCTTTTTGGCTCTAGCCAATTCAAAGACATACTGAAAGGCCTTGAGGAGAAGGATCGAGAAGACGCTATCGTTACGGCTTATAGCAAATGCGTAAGAAATGTTGGCGCATATGGATATACAAGCTCTGCTATTGTTCTTCATCCCAAAAAGAACCGGACCCACTTCCATCTGATCTATGCCACACGAGACCCCAAAGGCATACAGGTGTTCAAAGATGCGGAGAAGAAGGCAATGCCCGTTATGGAAAAAACGAGAGATGAAGCTCAAAAACGAGAAAGAGAGGAACGGACAGGTCAAACAGAGTTAGGACTATTCTCTGGAACTGTGACGCAAGACCCATCCGAATATTTTCGCTCTTTACGGGAAAGGTATGTGTCTCGTGCTCGAGCGGCAGTCCTCGCACTCCTTCGAACCAAGAAGCAGCTTACCTATGATGAAGCGTGGGCTTCCGCAATGACATTTCCCCTGACTTGGGAAAGCGACCTGAAGGATTGGATCCATGAGTGGAAACAAGATGGACAATTGGAAACCCCTGGCATGAAAGAGGGACGACGTGTTCCTCAATTGGGAGAGGACAATTGCCTCGTTTGGAAGAAACCAAGGACCTCTTACTCCAAAGGGCAGTCTGATTAATCCTCGATTACGCTCGTTCAACGAGGATGTTCTGTTTCCTTCTCCGCACCGTCGTCACGCTTTTTGCTCAAGGGAGTCGCCGGACTGTCCTTCACTCCGCGCATCGACCGAGCACATTCCTAACCCCCTCGATCATGTCTCTCTTCACAGGGTAGCCTGGTTGATCCTCGATTGCGCGCGTCCAACGAAATAAATGCTCCCTCCAAGCTCGCTCGTTATCTCTCAGGGATGGGGGCTGATTGATCTTCCACTGCGCGCGGTTTTCTCACCCGCCCACCCACTGGCACGCCGAGACGTGCCATTAGCCCGAGCGAGGGCTTCCCGCGACCGCGCGTTGCGCGAGCACAGAAGATCATCAGGCTCCATCCCTCACCTCTTTCCCATCTTCGCCAGCTCCGAAAAATAATGCGCAAACGCCTTCATCCCGCCCGAGGCTTGGCCCCAGTCGAAGTATTCGTTCGGCGCATGGTACCCATGCTCGGGCAGACTTAATCCCATAAACAGGATCGGCACCTTCCAGGCCTTCTGCATGGTGACCACTGCCCCGATTGATCCGCCTTCACGGACGAACGCCGGTTCTTTCCCAAACCCCGCCTTCACCGCCCGCTTCACACAATCGACATAGGGCCCGTCAAAACTGCCCTTGAACGGGTGCAGCATCCCTTCCCGTTCGACCTTCACATTCGGATTCAGCTTTGCGACATATTTCTTGAGCAATGCAAAGGCCTTCTCAGGGGTCTGATTCGGCACCAATCTCATACTCACTTTTAGTTCGCCATGGCCTGGCACGACCGTTTTTACCCCCGGCCCCTGATAGCCACCGGTCAAGCCATGCACCTCGAACGTCGGGGCAGCCCAGATCCTGCGCATGATCTCGGCAGGATCGTTCGTACGGAGCGTCTGAAATCCATAGGCCTGCTTGAAGCTCTTGACCTGGAACCCTGATGCAAGGAAACTCTTGATCTCCGCCTTGGTCGGTTCGACCACATCCTGATAGAAACCGGGAATCTTCACCTTGCCGGTCTTGGCATCGACGCAGGCATGCGCCACTTCCATCAGTTCCGCGAGCGGATTACGCGCCGCGCCTCCCGTCACGCCGGAATGGGCATCTTTCGTTCCCGTGCGAAGCGTAAGGCGCGCGCCCAGCAAACCGCGTAGACCATAGGGCATGGCCGGCTTTCCTTTCGCGAGCCAGATCGTGTCCGACACCACGACTGAATCCGGTCGAGGAATAGCTGTTCGGTTCTTCAATCCTGCCGCAAAATTCGGACTGCCGATTTCTTCTTCCAGTTCCCAAAGAAACCGAATGTTGATCGGCACTCCTTGCTCGATCGCGTACCGTGCGCCGAACAGGGCCGAGAGCGCTGGCCCCTTGTCATCCGTCGCACCACGACCGTGATACAGACCGTTCTCGTTTTTGAAGGCAAAGGGCGCCTGCTTCCATTCCGGCTCCTGCGCCGGCTGCACATCCATATGGTTATAGATGGTGACCGTCGGATGATGGGCTCCGGTCATCCAGCCGCCGGACAGGATCGGGTAACCGCCGGTCTCCACAATCTGGGCCTCGGCCCCTAGGTCCGTCAGAACTTGCCGCGCAAACTCTGCCATCCGACGGATGTCGGGGGCCTTGGCCGGGTCCATGCTGATCGAAGGGATCTCTACCATCTGGCCAAGCAGGTCTTCAAACCGACGACGGCTATCTGTAATGTAGCGTTCAAGATGCACACGATCGATCATGGGTAATTCTCCAGGAAAGGTCGTCGATTATAACGAGTTCGTCGAGGAGGCGGAAGGGACTTCTGCAACGACCTTCTGTAAAATAGAACCGTGATACACCGTAGCGCATCTCGTGCACGAACATTGGTGAGCCTCCTCGCCATCCTCTGGCTTGGGTGGTCTGTGGTCGGCGTTTCCTGTGCTTCAGCCGCAGACCCCATCACCATTCGCGAGATCGTTGACGAGCCAAGGTCGTTTCATTTGAAACAAGTCACATTGCGAGGCACGGTTCGCAATGTGACGCCGCTCGATCCCTACAAGCTCCAGGCCGGCACGATGTGCTACGGCGCCTATTTGTTCTACCTGGAAGACGAAACATCCTCGATCAACGTCGCCGTATACGGGCTCTGCGGAATCCCGACCGTCAAAGACCCCGATATCGAAGACGGGCAACGGATTGAACTCACTGCCACGATCCAGTCGCCGAGTCACGGGGGCTACTATTTGAGTTTTCAGGGGGTGAAGGTGGCGAGAGATAAAGAAGGCGTCATTCAGGCAGTGGCAGATCGAATCACCCCGCTACTCGACGAGGTGAAACCTCAATGACAGGCGTTCTGGACAGAGTCGCACAGGCAAACAGAACAATTGGCTGGATCGGCACCGGTGTGATGGGATCGTCGATGTGTGGCCATCTGCTCACGGACGGCTACCGCGTGACCATCCATAGCCGCACGAAGTCGAAGGCACAACCATTGCTCGATCGCGGCGCGCAATGGGCCGAGAATCCACGCGCTGTGGCTGCTGAGTCCGATGTCCTCTTCACAATGGTCGGCTTTCCTCAGGATGTACGCACCATCTATTTCGACGAGAATGGGGTCCTGGCCGGCGCGCGAGCTGGAATGATCCTCATCGATATGACGACGACGCAACCTGCATTGAGCCGTGAAATCGCAGTGGTGTCCTCAGTAAAAGGTCTAGCGGCCATCGATGCGCCTGTCTCCGGCGGCGACGTCGGCGCAAGGAATGCATCGCTCTCGATCATGATCGGAGGCGACACGGCATCCGTGCAAGCCGTGATGCCGCTGTTCGAGCTATTGGGGAAAAAGATCGTGCATCAGGGAGAGCCCGGCGCTGGCCAACAGGCGAAACTTTGTAACCAGATCGTGATCGCCGGGACAATGGTCGGTGTCTGCGAGAGTTTGCTCTATGGGTACAAGGCAGGCCTCGATCTGAACCGCATGCTCGAATCGATCCGCGGCGGCGCAGCCGCCTGTTGGACCTTGGACAATCTGGCGCCGAGAATTCTCCAGCGCAACTTCGACCCAGGATTTTTTGTCGAGCATTTCATCAAGGACATGGGCATTGCATTGGAGGATTCGAAACGTATGGGGCTCGTACTGCCAGGTCTCACGTTGGTGCACCAACTCTACCAGACTGTCCAAACGCTCGGGCATGGCCGGAGCGGAACCCACGCGCTGATGCTCGCACTTGAAGACCTCTGCAAAGTCCACGTGAGTGCGTCGATGTAAGAGGTCGTAAAAGACAATGACAGTGGGTCATTCCGTCCGGAGCCGATATCCAACTCCCAACTCCGTGACCAGATAGCGTGGATGCGCCGGGTTTTCCTCAAGCTTGTTTCTCAACTGGCGCATGTACACTCGCAGATAATGCCCTTCCTCCACGTGCAGCGGGCCCCATACCTCTTTCAGTAGCTGACGGTGAGTCATTACCCTGCCGGCATACCGGATCAGCGTCGTGAGTAGCTTGTATTCGATCGGCGTGAGATGAATTTCCTTCGCCGACACAAATACCTGTCGTCGCCCAAGATCCACTTTCAGATCGCCGAGGGTAAACACCGGCTCGGCCCGTTCTCCAGGCGGTCCGGCGATATGCCGAAGCGCGGCACGCATCCGCGCGAGCAGTTCGTTGACTCCGAACGGCTTGGTGACATAATCGTCGGCACCTAAGTCGAGCGCGGCGACCTTCGCCTGTTCTTGGTCGCGCGCCGACAGCACAAGAATCGGAATGGTGGACCACTCGCGGACTTGCCGAATAACCTCGATCCCGTCCACATCGGGAAGGCCCAGATCGAGCAAGATCATGTCAGGATTTCTCGCCTTCGCCTGGGCAAGCCCGTCTGCTCCAGTCATCGCCTCATAGAGGCGGTAGCCATGGGCGGGTAAGGAGGTCCGAAGAAATCGGCGGATCTCCGCTTCATCTTCGATAAGAAGGACGGTCGCCTCGTGAATGGCCATGCTAGTTCAGGATCCTTCCATCTCCTCACACAACCGGATGGCGTTCGGCCTGTTCTGGCTCGATCGTCGGCTGAGCCTGCTCGATCGGAAGAGCGAACCGGAATACGGCGCCGCCACCGGAACGCTTTTCAACCCAAATCCGTCCGCCATGAGCTTCGATGATGCCCCTGCAAACCGTGAGGCCAAGCCCCACACCCCCCTCACGGGCCGGACCGGCCCGATAGAACTTATCGAAGATGCGCTGTTCATCGCCGGGTGGAATTCCGGGCCCTCGATCGGCGATCTCAAAAACCAGTTCGTGATCGGAGGCCTTTGCGGATAGCTCGATGGCCGTGGAAGGAGGGGTAAACTTTAGGGCATTCTCAAGCAGGTTGATCAAAACTTGTTCCATCAATACACCATCCACGAGCACAAGCGGCAGGTCTGGAGGGAAATTGGTGCCTACTTGATGTCCACTCAGCCGACTCTCCAAACGCGTCAATGCGGCTCCTACAATCTCTTCGACCGGGTGCCACTCTTTTTGCAACTGCACTGCGCCTGATTCTAGCCTCGTCATGTCCAATAAATTTCGAACCAGCCGATCCAGCCGATGCGCCTCATTATAGATAGACTTCGCCAACTCATGACGCGCCGCGGGACCAAGCTGATCTTTCTCTTCAAGAAGACCGCTGGCGGCTCCGGTAATCGTCGCCAGGGGCGTCCGGAGGTCGTGCGAAACAGAACTAAGGATGGCATTGCGCATTCGTTCTGTCTCCACCGAGACGTGCGCCTGCTGCGCTTCGTCGGCCAAACGGGCACGTTCCAAGGCAAGGGCTATCTGGTTAGCCAGGACTTCAAGAAGATGCAGTTGCTCCATATCCAGGAAACGCGTCGCGAGGGTTGGACGGACCGCCAACACACCGATAGGACCCTTTGATCCAACCAATGGCAGATACAACGCACTGGCCCCGGGCAATGTATCGCTGCCCAGGCCCGCCCGCTCGCCATGCTCGAAGACCCATTGCGCTACTCCCGATTCATTTGGATTGAAGTCGAAAACCAGTTGTTCGCCCCGTTGAAGGACCAGACGCTTATTGAGATCGGCCACAAAAATGGCCGCCTGGCTCTCGAACACCTCTCGGACGTGTTGCACAGCCAGTTGAGTGAGGGTGGCCAGCCCACGATGGGTGGCCAGCTCGCGGCTCAAGGCATAGAGGATCGCCGTTCGCCGTTCCTGATGACGAGCTACATCCGCCTGTTGCTTGGTGCGGACAGCCAGTCCACTGATCGTCAGCGCAACGACCAACATAACGGCAAACGTCAGGAGATACTGAATGTCCGACACGGCAAAGGTGAGATAAGGAGGGACAAAGAAAAAGTCGAACGCGGCGACGCTTAGAACTGATGCGAGGACCGACGGCCCTCGTCCATAACGGATCGCCACAAGAACCACTCCCATCAAGTACACCAAGATGAGATTGGCGGTGCTGAAATACGGAAACATCAGCCATGCAAGGCCGGTCGAGAGCGCGACGCCCACAACACCCAGCCCGTAGGATGACCACTCACTGTTCCGCTTCATTGCCTGCGTCGCCAACGGGCGGCTTTCACCGGCTTCGCCAGTGATCACATAAATGTCCGTCTCCCCGCTCTGTTGCACGAGATCAGCCACGACTGAACCGAACACCACCTCCTTCCATCGGGCACGGACCGGCTTCCCCACAATGATCTTGGACACGTTTCTCGTGCGGGCATAGGTCAGCAGTTCCTGCACGACATTGGCTCCGCTCAGCACCGCCGTCTCAGCGCCAAGCATCTCCGCGAGGCGAAGCGTCTGATTTGCCCGGTCGCGGTCGGCCTGAGGCATGCGTAGATGCCTGGGAGTCTGCACGTACACGGCGATCCATTTCGCATGGAGACCCGTCGCCATCGTTCTGGCAGCCCTCACTAACCGGGGTCCTCTAGGCTTCATGTTCACACAGACCATGATGGTTTCAGCAGTAGGCCATGTACGGACCACGGCATGGTCGCGGCGATACACCTCCATCTGCTGGTCGACACGCTCCGCCGTCCGACGCAAGGCCAATTCCCGCAAGGCAATTAGATTCCCCTTGCGGAAGAAATTCTGGAGCGCCTGTTGCGCTTGCTCCGGCATATAGACCTTGCCGTCTTTGAGTCGCTGAAGGAGGTCGTCGGGGGGAAGATCGATCAGCTCGACATCATCAGCCTGTTCGAGCACTGAGTCCGGCACCGTTTCACTCACCCGAACACTTGTGATCTGAGCAACCACGTCGTTCAGGCATTCCAGGTGCTGCACGTTGACGGTCGTATAGACGTTGATGCCGGCCTTCAAGAGTTCCATGACATCTTGCCATCGCTTCGGGTGCCGAGAGCCCTGGGCATTGGTATGGGCCAGTTCGTCCATGAGAATGAGCTGAGGACGACGGGCGAGCGCTGCGTCAAGATCGAATTCCCGCAATGTCGTTCCGCGATGCTCGACCAGGCGTGGCGGCAGAATCGTCAGCCCTTCCAGCAGGGCTTCCGTTTCCACGCGACCATGCGTTTCCACCCATCCGATGACCACATCGACCCCGTCACACCGTTGCTCGTGCGCAGCCTGCAACATCGCGTAGGTTTTCCCCACGCCCGCTGTGGCGCCGAAAAAGACCTTGAGCTTGCCGCGCGTCTGCCTGGCCTCTTCAGCCTCTACGCGCCTCAGCAAGGCATCGGGATCGGGTCGTCGTTCTTCCATCAGATGTGTGCGGTCAGTGACACGGAGTGCAGTGTAGATTGGAATATTCGTATCAGTGTAGAAGAGATGCAAAAATCGGTCAACGAGATCTCTTGCCGTCTCACGACAACCGAAGCACAGTTGTTCGTTGTTCTCGAAATAATCGTGCGAGTGGTTCTATTTCACATGAGTGTCCAGTGCAAAATTCAGCGCCAGCACGTTCACCCGGGGTTCTCCGAGAATCCCAAGCTGACGTCCTTCCGTATGCTGAGAGACAAGTTGGCGAACCACGGCTTCCTCTATCCCCCGGGCACGCGCCACTCGTCTCACCTGGTATGCCGCAGACGCGGAACTGATATGCGGGTCGAGACCGCTCGCTGAGGCGGTGACCAAATCCACCGGAAGGGGAAGAGGATTGTCGAGGTCGGCAGTCTTGAGCGCATCGATGCGAGCCTGCACGGCTTTTATCAGCGCGTCATTGGTCGGGCCCAGATTTGACCCGGACGAGGCGGCGGCGTTGTAGGGGAACGGTGACGTGGCGGAGAGGCGTCCCCAAAAATACTTCGGCGCGTCGAACGGCTGGCCGATCAACGATGATCCGACTATCTTGCCGTCGATAAGGATCAGGCTCCCGTTGGCTTGCCGTGGAAACAGCATCTGAGCAAGACCTGTGATCACGAGCGGGTACAGGAGCCCGGTGATTAGGGTCAGGGCGACGAGTGACACCAAAGCCGGGCGAAGTTGGGTCCGCATGAGTGCCTCCTCAGACTAAGCGCAGGGCGACAAGCAACAAATCGATGAGCTTGATTCCCACAAATGGAACAATGATCCCTCCCAACCCATAGACCAGGAGATGCCGGCTTAGCAGCCGCGCGGCGCCGATCGGTTGATACCGGATACCACGGAGGGCGAGGGGAATGAGAACGATAATGATCAGCGCGTTGAATATCACGGCCGACAATACGGCACTGGCCGGAGTAGCCAGTCCCATAATATTAAGCACGCTGAGCACGGGATAGGTCGAGGCGAACGCCGCGGGAATAATCGCGAAATACTTCGCGATATCATTGGCAATACTGAACGTCGTGAGCGCGCCGCGGGTCATCAAGAGCTGTTTGCCGATTTCCACGATCTCAATGAGCTTGGTCGGGTTGGAATCCAGATCGACCAGATTGCCGGCTTCCTTCGCGGCTTGCGTGCCGGTGTTCATGGCCACCGCGACATCCGCCTGAGCCAGCGCTGGAGCGTCGTTCGTGCCATCTCCCGTCATCGCGACGAGCCGGCCGCCAGCCTGCATCTCTCGAATCAGCTTGAGCTTGGTTTCCGGCGTGGCCTGCGCCAGGAAATCATCCACACCGGCTTCAGCCGCCACGGCTGCCGCAGTCTGTGGATTGTCACCGGTGATCATCACCGTCTTGATGCCCATGCGTCGCAATTCGGCAAACCGCTCTTTGATGCCACCCTTGACGATATCTTTCAAGTAGATCACGCCCATCACTTTTGGCCCCTCCGCCACAACCAGCGGTGTGCCCCCCTGCTTCGCAATGGTCTCAACATGTAAGCGGACCGCTTGGGAAAAGTGCCCACCCCGTTCCGTCACATAGGCTTCGATCGCGCCATCAGACCCCTTGCGTATTTCCCGCCCGTTCAAATTGACGCCGCTCATACTGGTTTGAGCCGTAAAGGGAATGAATGTTGCGCCTAACTCATGAATGTCGCGCGCACGCAATCCATACTTTTCCTTGGCCAGGACGACGATGCTACGCCCCTCCGGCGTCTCGTCCGCTAGCGATGAAAGCTGGGCCGCATCGGCCAGCGCCTGATCGCTCACCCCGTCAGCCGGGAAGAACGCAGTCGCCTGGCGATTGCCCAGCGTGATGGTGCCTGTTTTGTCGAGCAGCAACACATCCACGTCGCCTGCCGCTTCGACCGCCTTCCCCGACATGGCGATGACATTGGCCTGTACCATTCGATCCATACCAGCAATGCCAATGGCAGAGAGCAACCCTCCGATCGTCGTCGGGATCAGACAGACCAACAGCGCGACTAAGACCGTCACCGTGACAGGAGCCCCCTGGCCTGCCGACTGCACACTGTAGAGGGAAAAGGGGAGCAACGTGGCCGTTGCCAAGAGAAAGATGACCGTGAGTGCCGCCAGCAGAATGTTGAGGGCGATCTCATTCGGCGTCTTTTGGCGTTTGGCCCCCTCGACCATTGCAATCATCCGGTCCAGAAATGTCTCGCCGGGGTTAGCAGTGACCCGTATGACTAACCAATCCGACAGGACACGTGTTCCCCCTGTCACGGCGCTGCGATCGCCGGTCTCTCGAATAACGGGAGCGCTTTCGCCCGTGATGGCACTTTCATTCACCGAGGCGATTCCTTGGATGACCTCCCCGTCGCAGGGGATAAAATCGCCGGCCTCCACCAAGACGACGTCTCCCCGCGTCAAGGCGCTCGCCGGGACGATGGAGGATGGAGCGCTGCGATACTGGTCGCCGGACTCCGGCTGGTCCAGTTTCTTCGCGTTCATTTCACGCCGAGAACTGCGCAGCGATTCCGCCTGTGCTTTTCCGCGCCCTTCCGCCATCGCTTCGGCAAAGTTCGCGAACAGCACGGTGAACCAGAGCCAGAGAGATACGGCAAGAATAAACCAGACAGGCGCTTCGCCTTTTCCGAACAGCGCCTGACATAATAAAATTGTAGTCAGCACACTCCCAACCGTGACCACGAACATGACCGGATTGCGAATTTGGTGACGCGGATCAAGCTTCCGGAAGGATTCCAACAGCGCCCGTCGCATAATCTGAGGATCGAACAATGGGCTTCTCTTTTCTTGCGTTGTCATCTCGAAATCCTCCACTCCAATGCCGTCATCGGCTCACCATCAGGATGTGTTCTATGATTGGTCCGAGGGCAAGTGCGGGCACGAAGGTGAGCGCTCCGACGAGTACGACGACGCCGATCAGCAGCACGATAAACAGCGGCGTGTGGGTTGGCAGGGTTCCGGGCCCAGCCGGCACGAGTTTTTTCCTCGCCAGCGCTCCGGCCAATGCCAATGTGGCAATCGCCAACCAGAAACGGGAGATCAGCATCGCGATCCCGCCGGTGATGTTGTAGAAGGGTGTGTTGACACTCAGCCCGCCGAACGCACTCCCGTTATTATTCCCCATCGAACTAAAGGCATAGAGCATCTCACTGAACCCATGGGAACCTGGGTTGAAAATCGAGCTGGTGCCGACGCCCGTCACCGACGCAACTGCCGTCAAGCTAAGTACCACCATCGGCATGATGAGAATCAACAGGGAAGCCATCTTCATCTCATAGGGTTCAATTTTCTTCCCAAGATATTCAGGTGTTCTCCCGACCATCAGTCCTGCGACGAACACAGCAATAATGGCGAATACGATCATCCCGTAGAGACCCGAGCCGACCCCGCCAAACACCACTTCCCCGAACTGCATCAAGAAGAGCGGCACGAGTCCGCCCAAAGGGGTATAGGAATCGTGCATCGAATTTACGGAGCCGTTTGAAGCGGCGGTCGTCGCGGCAGACCACAGGACGGAGTTGGCAATACCAAATCGTGTCTCTTTCCCTTCCATGTTCCCGCCGGATTGTCCTGCACCGGAAGCCTGATCGATCCCCAGCGCGGTGAAAGCCGGATTCCCGCTTTGCTCGGCCCATAGCCCCAGTGGAATAAAAAACAGTAAGAGCATCGTCATCGCAGCAAGGAGCGCCCAGCCCTGACGTGTATCTCCAACCATCATCCCGAACGTGTAACAGAGCGCCGCCGGGACTAGCAGGATCGCTAATATCTGTAAAAAATTGGACCAGGGTGTCGGGTTCTCGAACGGATGCGCGGAATTGACGTTGAAGAATCCTCCGCCATTAGTCCCAAGCTGCTTGATCGCAATCTGAGAGGCTGCCGGTCCGACTGCATGTACCTGTTCGGTTGCCGTCGCTGGCTCTGTTTTCGGCTGGCCCTGTTCATCCAGCACCGACTGGCCGTTCGCATCCATCATGGGCTTGGCATAACTGGCCGGCTGGAGCAATGTGGCTGTCTGGTATGACGCGAACGTCTGAACGACGCCTTGTGACACCAACAACAGGGACAAGAGCAGGGCCAGCGGCAGGAGAATGTAGAGCGTGCTGCGGATGAGGTCCGTCCAAAAGTTGCCGATGGTCGTGGCGCTCTGTCGCGCCAGGCCCCTGATCAACGCAACCAGGATCGCCATCCCGGTTGCGGCGGACACAAAATTCTGCACGGTGAGTCCAAGCATCTGAGTCAGATAGCTCAGCGTCGTTTCGCCTCCGTAAGCTTGCCAATTCGTATTGGTCGCGAAGCTGGCAGCGGTGTTGAAGGCAAGATCGGTCGTGACGGCTCCTAACCCCGCTGGATTCAGCGGCAGGAATCCTTGGAGTCGCTGCAACGCATACAGCGCGACAAGCCCCACGGCGTTGAATAGCAGCATGGCGATCCCGTACGTCTTCCAGTCCATCTCCTCGGTTTCGCGCACTCCACACAGGCGATAGATAAGCCGCTCTAGAGGACCCACCACCCGGTCTAGCCCACAGGGTTGGCCTTCATACACCCGTGCCATGTACCAACCCAACGGCTTGACCAGCGCGAGCAGCACGACAAAGTAGAGTGCGATTTGGACCAGTCCATTGATCGTCATCAGAACCACTCCGGTTTTAGTAACGCGACCATGAGATAGACCAATAGCCCGAATGCGAGAATGCCGACAAGCACTAGCATGTCGTTCTCCTTCCTAGAGACGATCCAGGCTGTAGAGCAGCCACACGGAGATCGCGAAGAAGAGCACTGTGATACCGAGATAAAGGAAATCCATCGTGAGTCCCTGCCTTCTTGATTACTCCTGTACCACTCGTCATATCAAAATGGTGTCAAAATTGACGGGCGGATCGTCAAGAAAGGATCAAAACCCGTGCGGAGATGAGATGGGAGATGAATGAGACCAGCCGGGCAGGGTCGAGCTTCGAAAGCGCACAGGAATCCATTGATTCAAAAAAGGTGGCGGACCTCCTGATCTGGTGAAAGTCTATCGGGAAAGAATATCTGCGGCCGTTCACGCACGATTACGGAGAGAGTCGGCGGTAATGTTTCAGGAGAAGCAGCCCGCCCCAAGCGAACGAGGCCAGCATCAGGAGAATGCCGAAGTTGTAGGCGAGATGAGCCAAGCGATGGTCGTACTCCAGCCAATCCAACGTGGTTAGGATATTGTTCCAATCATGCCCATCCGTTTCCTTTCCAGTGACCCCGCCAAGCAGCATGAGATCCATCGCCCGCGCATCGTTGATATAGGGGGCGATGTCCATGAAGCTTTCCGCCGTCCACCAGAGAGCGACTGAGGCGCCGAAGGGATCGCGCGTCTTGATGAGAAAGGTACCCAGGCAGACGAGCGGCATCAGGATCTGGCCGAGACTCCCGCCTAGAATCGTCATGAAGCGCCCCAGCGGGATAAATAGAAGATGGCCGGCTTCGTGGAACGGCAGATTGATCAGATGGAGGAACGATTCCCCCGTGTAGTTGGTTTCGAGCGGCGTGAAAATGAAGGCTCGGCCCCACCAGAGTAGTAACAGAAAGACTGCGACCCGTCCGGCAAACGTCAACGAGTCCGTCGGCGTATCTGAGTCAACGAGCCACTCCTTGGCAAGAGACACCCAGCGTGAGCTATTCTGTGATTCCTGCTGCCTCTGTGGCGAGACAAGCGGCCGATACTTTGCAATGATGATCCCGCATTTCACGCACTCCGTCGCTCCGTCAGGCTGGTCAGCCTGACACTTGGGACAGGACAGGGTCGAGGTCGCACTGGACTCCATAAACACACTGTAGGGCTGAGCGCGCGATCGGAGAAGAAAATCTCCTGATTAATCTGGGGAGTTGTACGGGATGGTCGTGGGTAGGATGCTCAAACAGGCTGTCCAGCAAGGCCGCAACGAGTGAGGACCCGAGGCGTACCCTCAGGGGTACGTTGAGGGTCTGAACGATGTGAGAACGAAGCTGGCGGCCTGTTTCAGCATCCTACTAGTGGAAGGAGAAAGGAACAGGAGCAAAGGTAATGACAAACACAGCCAATGCAATCCATCCGACAACGATCCGCTTTTGGCCTAAGGGGACATGGATATCGTGTACTGGCGGATGCCCGAAACCCCAGAGTCCTGCCATGAAAGCCCAGAGCCACCAGCCGGGCCAGCCCACATATCCCAGCACGATGAGGATCGGCACCATGACAAATGCCATCGTACGTTGACGTTTGCCCCACAGAGCATAGGCCACATGTCCGCCATCGAGCTGACCGATGGGAATAAGATTCAACGACGTCACAAACAGACCGAACCAGGCGGCGAACCCGATGGGGTGCAAGACGATGTCAGCCTGAGGAGGGATGGATCCAACGACCAGCCACGCGATGAACTGCAAGAGCAAGGGTTCACCCAACTGCAATCCATGGGTCGCCGTCCGATCCACGACCGTTGACAGGTTCAGGCCAATGAACAGTGCCACTACCGCGGCGATGAAGCCGGCAAGCGGACCAGCCACGCCGATGTCGAACAGCGCGCGGCGATTCACGATCGGCCCACGTAACCGGATGATCGCTCCGAATGTGCCGACGAAATACGGAGGGCCCGGAAGGAACAACGGCAGCGAGGCCGGCACCCTGTGAATGCGGGAGAGCGCATAGTGCCCGAACTCATGGGTGACTAGAATGGTCAAGAGCGTGGCGGCAAAGGGAATCCCGCTCCAGAGCACCTCAGGCTGTTCAAGCAGGAGATTCACCGGTCCACGAATCGGTCCGCTATAAGCCTGATAGGCTCCAGCCCATAGGGTGGTAAAGATCGTCGCGATAAAGAGGCTGATGGGCAGGATCCATTTCGAGAAGGGAGTCTCCTCGAATTCACCGTCCCCGGTGTGATCGTTGAGATCCTCGGTTGGTCCTGCCACAACCGGCAGCTCTCCGCTGCGGATCGGCTGGTCGTCGTTCCGCTGGTCAAGACTCATGGGCCTACTTCAACGAATAGACACGAAAGGATTATGGTCGAGTTCTTCGCGAACCGTCGTGGCCGGTCCGTGACCAGGCAACAACCGATGCTCAGGCGACAACTCAAGTACTCTAGTCCGGACCGATCCCAGATGGGTCTGATACAGGGTACTGGGATTCGAGCGGCCAATGGATCCCGCAAACAACGTATCGCCGACGAAACAGAGGTGCTCTGACCCGGCATCCATTCGATAGCAGATCCCGCCAGGTGTATGGCCCGGCGTCGTCAGACACTGTACGCGCAAGCGCCCGACCGCAATCGTCTGACCCTGTTCCGGCGCCTTCATCTGTGCTACAGGAGGCCGCCAGCTGAGGAGATCGACATCCTCCGTTCCGAGATACACCGGCGCCTGACAAAAATTCAGAATCTGATCGATTCCGTCTGCATGGTCTGCATGGCCGTGTGTCAGACATATCCCCATCAGGCGCAGGCGGTGCTTGGACAAGAACTCGATCATCGCCGGCGCATTGTACCCCGTGTCGACGAGCAGCGCCTCCCCACCGTCATGGACCACATAGCCCTGGACCCCATAACCATTGATCGATCCCTGTATCCGTTCAACCCAGGCCGTCGGCGGTTGCGCGGACGGTTCCCATTTCTCAATCGCGATCTGTTCCAACGGACCAGGACGAAGCCCTAGCACCGTAGCCAGAATCTGAACCTCACTTCGATCTGGCGAGCAAACGCCGCGCTCGAATGCTGTGATATCGCCACCAGGCAATCCGGCCATCCGGGCGACATCGCCGACCGAAAGTCCCTGGCCTATTCGCGCCTTCTTGATGATGTCACAGAAATCGTCTTCGAGGGGCATACCTAAGCCTTCAGCTTCGACTTGACCATCTGCCTCTTTTCACTACTCCCCCACCCAAAGATCCGGAAGCTTTCATTCCCTAGGACGGGGGCTCGGTTATTCCCCTATTGCGGCCGTCGAGCGAGCACATTCTGATCGTGCGCGCTCCGGGAGCAGGGGGGGATAGCCGAGCCTCCGTCCACTCTTTTCTCAGCTCTCCGGAACTAACTTTATTTCCTTCACTTCTCCGAATCCCGACAGCAACTTCGGCAGGGCCTCGCCGGATCCGACGGCAAAGATGGTCAACCGCTCTGGATTGAAATGTTTCCTCGCCGCCGCCAGAATTTCCTCTTTCGTCAGCGCAACCACGCGGGCACGTAATTGCTGGAGAAAATCCTTGGGAAGCCCATCGTATTCCAATTCCATCAACCGCCCCACGATTGCGGACGAACTGGCGAAGGAAAACACAAACGAGTTCACATAAGCCTCTTTCGCTTCTGCCAGCTCGCTGTCCGTCACCAATTCTGTCCGCATCCGTTCCATGTTCGCGACAAACCTGGCGGTGACTTCTTGTGTCGACGGCAACTTCGTCTCTGCGCGCATTAGCCAGATACCCTGATCATGCACCCCGGAGTTCAAGCGACTGCCGACCGAATAGGCCAACCCCCGCTTGGTCCGCACGTCGTTGAAGAGACGGCTGCGAAAGGAACTGCCCCCCAGAATGTCGTTCGCAATCGCCAACGCCACATAGTCCGGATCCTGCTCTTTGATCGACAGATGACCGATGCGGAGATGCGTCTGCGACGTATCCTTGTTCACGAACCGTACAACGGGCTTCGCCGTCGGGCTTTGTGGCACATCGGCAATCGTCAGCACCGGCACATCGCCCTTTTCCCAATCGCCGAATGCGTCGCGCAGCATGGCCAGTATTGCGGACTTGTCGAAGTCGCCCGTCACTCCCAGCATCATGCCGTTCGGATGAATGGTCTTCCGGTGAAAGGCCACCAGATCGTCTCTGGTGATGCGAGTGATGGATTGGATGCTGCTCTCCCGTGCCGACGGATGGTCGGCTCCGTACAAGAGTTTCACAAACTCTCGTCCGGCGATCGAGCCAGGGTTATCTTGCCTGCGGCGAATGCCTTCGATGGCCTGCAACTTAGCCAGTTCAACCCGCGCCGGCTCAAAAGCCGGTGTCCGAATGAGGCCCGAGAAAATCTGAAGCCCCCGCTTCAGGTCCTTGCTAAGTACATCGAGCGACGCGGAACCGGATTGCCGCCCAATCGAGATGCCGACATCCCCGGCGAACTGTTCAAGATCCTCATCCACTCGTTCAGCCGAGAGACCGCCGCCTCCACCTGACCGCATGGTAGAACCGGTCAATGAAGCCAGGCCTATCTTCTCTGCCGGATCGAGCCAGCTACCTGTTCGTATCATCGCCGTCATACTGACCAGGGGCAGTTCATGGTCTTCCAAGAGATAGACCACCATCCCGTTATTGAGCACCACGCGATCCGCATCCGGCGGGGTGAACTCGACCGTCTTAAACGTCATCTGCCTGGGATCGCCCAGAGCAAGATCCCCCGCCCAGGCAGCCAGCGGAATGACAACTGCCATGAGCATCGAGCACAAAGCAATACTCCATCGTTTCACGTTTCGCGCTTCACGTTTCACTCTCCTCATCGCGCCACCTCACCCTGCAACACCGTCGCGACTTTTTTCTCGCCGGTCTTCTTCACCAGCGTGGCTACTGTTCGGTTCGATTTTATGAAATACTCTGTCGCCACACGCTGGATATCCGCCGTCGTCACCACCGCAATTTTATCCCGAGCCTTTAACGCGTAGCGCCAATCTCCCGCTACCGTCTGATACAACGCCAGTTGGGACGCAAGGCCGCTGTTGGATCGGAGCGCCCGCACCAAATCTGCATCCAGGTTATTCAGCACCTTTTCCAGCTCTTTGGCGGAGACCGGCTCCATCTTGAGCCGTTCGAGTTCGGCATAGATGGCCGCCTCGACTTCTGCCGTCGTATGGGGCGCAAGCGGCGTGGCACTGAGCACGAACAGATTCGGAGCACGGACCCCTGGAAAATTCGAATCGGAGCTCACCGAAGCGGCGATCCGTTTTTCGCGGACCAGACTCGTATAGAGCCGAGAGGTGAGTCCATCGCTCAACACCGCGTCGATCACATCGAAGACATAGTCGTCGGAATGGCCCAACGCCGGTTTGTGAAACCCGATAACCAGCGATGGTTCGGCATCGAATTCCACCTCCACGCGGCGCTCTCCTCGTTGAGGCGGCTCGATAGTGACGGGCTGGGTCTGCGGAAGCGAAGCCGGTATCTTGCCGAACGTCTGCTCGATCAAGGTCATGACGTCCTTCGGATGAATATCACCCACAATTGCGATCGTCGCATTGCCAGGACCGTAATGGGCCTTGAAGAAGGCTTCGGTATCGGCCGGTGTGAGCGACAGGATGTCCGACTCCCAACCGATCGTCGGAATACCATATTGATGAGCGCGGAAGGCTGCCGAGGTGAAAGTTTCATACAACAGTCCATTAGGACTGTCGTCATTCCTCATCCGCCGCTCTTCCATGACTACTCCTCGCTCTTTGTAGAATTCGCGGAGGACCGGATGCGCCATTCGATCGGCTTCGAGCGCAGCCCACAGCGGCAGACGATTCGCCGGAAGGTTGATCATATAGCGGGTGAGGTCCTTGCCGGTCGAGGCATTGAGCCCGACACCCCCGTGACGCTGATAAAGTAAGGCCATCTCATTGCCCGCCACGAACTGTCCTGCTTTTTCTTGCAGTTCCGTAAACCGTTTCTGTAGCTCCTCGACAGCGGCCCGATCCTCGGGACTGGCCGGTCTCTCAGGACTCTTTCGTGCGAGGTCTCGTTGCCGCTGCTCCAGCTCGGTGCCCACTCGATACCACTCATCGAGAACGGGGCGCTCCTTCTCATAATTCTTCGTCCCGACCGTCCTCGTCCCCTTGAACGCCATATGTTCGTAGAAATGCGCCAGGCCGGATTGACCCACCTGCTCGTTGACTCCCCCGACCCTGAAAGTCATGTTGAGGGAAACCACCGGCGTCTGATGCCGCTCGACCATGAGCACAGTCAACCCGTTCGTCAGTTTTTGTTCGACCACACGATCTGCCAGCCCGAACGAGGACGCATGCGATAGATTAAGGTTCAGGCTGAGGCTGAGGCTGATAAGCAGACCTGCTGCGAGGACGCGGTGGTGGTTCAGATTACATAACTCTCTCTTACTTAACCTCAACCTTAGCCTCAAGCTGTTTTTCATATGAATAGCTCCATTAATTCTTCAGGCCGTTCGATAAACCAGTCTGGGCGACAGGCTTCCATCTTGGCGCGATTCCCCATACCATACCCGACTGCGCAGACACGAATGCCGGCATTATGCCCGCCGTTGATGTCGTTAGTACTGTCCCCGACAAGCACGGTCTGCTCTTTCGGCACATGCAATTGTTCCATCACATGCAACAGCATGCCCGGTTCCGGTTTCAACCCAAACCCGCGATCGCCTCCGACGACGTACTGAAAATGATTTCCCCCCAGTCCTTGGAGAATCACGTTGGTGTACTCGATCGACTTATTGGTGGCCACCGCCTTCTGCTTGCCTGCGAAATGCGTCAGCATCTCTCCAATGCCGGGATAGAACGTCGTGCGGTCGAGACAATGGGCCAGGTACTGGCCTCTGAACACCCGCAAGGCCTCGTCGAAGGTGACTCGGCTGCTCTCGCCGACCGACAAGCGCAATAATTGCTTCACTCCGTCTCCCACAAATCCGAAGATTTCCTCAACTGGACGCTGCGGCAGTCCCAGTTCGGCTAATGTGAAGTTCACCGACGCGGCAATGTCCCATTTGGACTCGATAAGCGTCCCATCCAAATCGAAGATCAGCAGCTCGACCGAGGTCTTTCCCATCATTATTTCGCCTCTCGTAACTCACCCTGCAACGATCCGAGACGGTCTCGCTTCGCCGGGTCGGTTTCCTTCACCCAGGCTTCGCGCACGAAATTCACCATACGCTTCTGCCCCACGTGAGGAGGAAGCATCGGCTCAACGATCCTCCATCGATTCTTGACGGCTTTCACGCGAAACCGAACCTCTTCTGTCTCAACCCCCTGAACGAAACCTGCAGTTTCAAAATACACCGAGCCGATGACCTGAAAGGTGACCGGAATCACGACTTCCAAACTATCGATCACTTCCCATTGGCGATACTGCTCCGCCACGACAAAGCCTCGCGTCACGACGACATGCCCCCACGCCGGTTCCTCATTCCAGCCCGTATAAGACGCGACAGTTTCGAGCGACATGGCATCAAGCCTGGCCCCCTTAGAATCGAGCGCCAGATATCGTTTCACCACATCAGCCGGTGAATGCTTGAGCGATCCAGTCTGCGCGAGCCCATCTCCGTATAACAACACCAGGACAAGCAACTGACACAGAGAAAACACTAGCCGCGCCATAACGTTGGGTATCATCGTGCGCTCTTTTCTCTCAACCTGCACTCCTCCCTGAGGAACTGAGTAAGCCTCCCTTGCGCACGTGCGACAATGGAGGTCTCAGTCCGTAGGCTTGTGCGGGCACAGCGCCCACTCAACCACTTCAGCTCAACCGACTGTGTGTAACTTCATGAAATTGGTCTCCCCGGGCTGACCAATCCTGGTTCCCGACAGAATTACGATCCGCTGTCCCGTTGTCGCCAGTCCCTCGGTCTTCAGGCGGCGCTCCGCTTCATCGATCCGCTCATCTGTTTGAGTGATCTGCCGCATCGTATGAGGGATCACACCCCAGTACAGCGCCATCCGTTGTCGTACGGCTTCAAATGGAGTCAATGAAATAATTGACGCGTCGGGGCGCTGCTTTGAGAGCAAACGCGCAGTCGTGCCCCGTTCACTAAAGGCCACGATGGCGCTCGCCCCGACAGTTGAGGCTGCCGAAGAGGCCGAATGACAAATGGCTTCCGGGAACGAGCCTCCCCCCTGTGGCGCGTCGGAGGAGCGCCTGCTCCACAATCGAGTCCCTTCCTCTGCGGCTCGAACGATTCGGTCCATGACACGGACTGTCTCAACCGGGTGCTGGCCAATCGCCGTTTCTGCGGACAACATGACGGCATCAGTCCCATCGAGCACGGCATTGGCCACATCCGACGCTTCGGCCCTTGTCGGGCGCGTGTGATGCGTCATGGACTCCAACATCTGAGTGGCCGTGATAACGAGTCGGCGGCGGCGGTTGGCTTCGGCAATGATGCGCTTCTGTAGGAGCGGGACCGCCTCCGGCCCCATCTCCACTCCCAGATCGCCCCGCGCCACCATCACACCGTCCGCCTCATCAAGAATCGCGTCCAAACATTCAACCGCTTCCGGCCTTTCGATCTTCGCGATAATCGGCACGTCCCCACCCCATTCGGACACGAATTTTTTTGCGGCCACTATGTCATCGTGACCTCTGACAAACGAGAGGGCCACATAGTCTACCCCCTGCGCGATGCCGAACCGGAGATCGTCCCGATCTTTGTCTGTGAGAGTGGGCGCACTGATGCGAGTATCAGGCAGGTTCATGCCCTTGTGCGAAGTGAGTCGCCCCCCGGTCACGACTCCGCATTCGACGGCGCCTACGGTAATCCGATCTGCCATCAGCTCGATTAACCCATCGTCAATCAGGATGCGGGCACCTGGCCGGACATCCCGCACCAGGTATTGGTACGTCACCGGGATCTCCTGCATGCCGGATGGAGTGATAGACCGTGTGCCGAGTTGACCGCCGGACCGGAGAAGAGTCGTCACGAGCCTCACAGTCTGGCCGGCAACCAGATCGAGCCCGTCCTCATCGACTTCTCCAACACGGATCCTCGGTCCTTGCAGGTCCTGGATGATCGCAACCGCCACATGCCGACGACCCGCTGCTTCGCGAATGGCCTTGACCGCACGCGCATGCGACTCGTGGGTCCCATGAGAAAAATTGAGTCGCGCCGCGTCCATGCCGCTCTCTATTAGCTGATCCAGCAAGGCGGGCGAATCGCTGGCAGGCCCAATAGTGCACACGATTTTGGCTTTACGCATAGACAATTCTGTCGCTGATCCGTTGGTCAATGGGGATATACGTCGCGAGAGACAGACGGAACAAGCGAGAGTTCGAGGTGCTCGGAACTTCGGACCCCGAACGTCGAACTTTGGATCCACATTTTGCTCGCGTCCCACTTTTCCCGCTCTGCTCGCAGTGACATCCGAGGATGCCATTCTAGCAAACGACCTCTAGGCCCACAATGCAACCGCCGTTTCAGGCGCAAGACGCCCGGTTCATCCATGATCGAGTCGCCCTGTCACGATGAGTAGTCACGCTCCATTCATCCCGCTACGGCAGCTCGCTTCCGTGCATTCGGGCGAAGATATCCCAGTCGAACTGCTTCGGTGCCACAGAGTGGAGTGGAATCGCCTCGATAGTGCCAGGCCCGCGATAGGCCAACATGCATCCGACAACCCGCTCCGGCTCCTTCACAAGTCGGCGAATCGCTTCATAGGCCAGATCTTGCCCGATAGTCTTGTCCTCGGGGGTCGGGGGTGCCCCCCGTAACGTGTGCCCGAGGATCGTGGCTTTGGTCGTAGGGGCAAGACGATATTCACCGGGGCGTGCCTGAAACTGTGGCCACGTGGTGAGCGTACTGGCGACATACTCGACGAGGCCTCGTACGCCGCCATCGGGGTGATGGCGATGGGGCGTCTGTTCCGCTACCACAAACAGGTGACTTTTGTTCGGGACGCCAAAAGTGCGGTTGAGCGTGCCCAGGATGAAGTCGTCGATATACGCGTCGGGATCGGGATGCTCGTTGACCAAGAGGCCTTCAGCCCTGGCCTGATACGCACAGGCGAGGGCAAGATGGCCGGACCCTGCCCCCATAATCTCGACGAAAAAGACGCTGCCCATGGCGGAACTAGTGGCTTTCAGCGACTCGATGGATTGATTCGCCAGAGATACGGCCGAATGAAAACCCAGGGAGGTCGTTCCCGCGATATTATTGTCGATCGTGCCAGGGATCCCCACTGCCTGGACTCCAAATCCTTCGTAAAGCGCCCGCGCGCCTCGAAGACTCCCGTCCCCACCAATGACCACCAAGGCTCCGTCTTCCATGTAGGGTCGAAGATGCCGCATGGTGGCCTGTTGCACTTGCTCGTCCTTAAAATCTTCGAATCGGCTGCTCCCAATCGGACTGCTCGCATGGCTGCCCATACCGCGGGTATCCTGCTCGGTCACGGCTTCGATCCAGTTGTTGGCCAGACCTAAGAACCCGTGACGGACGAAATGGACTTCCAGGCCAAACCGGTGTCCTGTTACGCGCAACTCTTTCAACGCAGCGCCGGCACCAGCGAAATCGCCACCCGAGACCAATGCCACGATCCGCTTGATCTGTCGGGGCTTGAGCGTGATCCGGTCTCTGCGTTCGCGCTCGACCTTCACCCAGGCCTCCCGCACCACCCGTTCCCGTGCTGACAAACCCACAGCGGTGGAATAGCCGGATAAAAGTCCCTGTTCGTAAGTCAGCAGAACGACGTTATCCTGTCCCTCCTTATATTCACCAAACTCGGTGAAGGCTTCGCGAAAGGGACGAGGATCGAGATAAATCATGAGCGCCCGCAGCGTGGAGCTGTGGCTGTACAGACACACGGCCTTCCCCTGCTGGGACTGACCCAACCGGCGGAAGCCATCGACGATATCCACATAAACATCGAAGAAAGAATGCCCACCCGGGTAGCTGTAGAGGGGATGTTTGATCAAGCGCTTGGCCGTCTGCACATCCACGTCGAATGCCTTTGCGGCCTCCTCGGCTTCCACCTTCTTCTCCAGACCTGTGACCCATCCGAAATCCTGGGAGTCTAAAGCGGGATCGCAGGCGGGTGGGAGTGCCTCAGCATCGTGCGCCTGCGCCTGCATCAGCGCCGCGATCACCCGCTCATACAATTGCCGTGTATTGGGGCTCTGGCTCACCAGATGGACGAAGGTGCGCGGATCAAGATAATTCTGAATGTGCAGGAAGCCCAATTGTTGCCCCACCACACCCAGCATCTTGGCCAGGTCTGCACCGACCGCGTCGGCTTTAGGGACACCTCGCTCAGGATCCAGTACGTTCGCGAAGCGGCGCCCGACTCGATAGGTGCCGCTCTCCATACTTGAGATACCATGACGCATCGTGAACAGAAGCGTGCGACCGGTTAAATCCCGAGGCAAAAGCCAAAACCGATCCTCGCCCAGGTCCAGCACGATACGATCCTCGACCAACTGCGGCGTCAGTTGTGCGCGCGGCACGATCGCCACCGGCCGACGATGCGTCGGCTTCTGCACTGACCTGATTGGCATGCGGAGGAGCGGAGCCAACTCGCCTGCTGCGAGGAGAGCATTCCAGGCGGCAAAGAACACCAGTTCGTCACCACGGCAACCTTCTTCGATCAGCGCGCGACGGGTTGTCCGATACTCCCCTGCCCCGGGAAAGCCCCCTTGCGCAACCTGCACAAATGCCCTGATCTTCTCCATCGCGTCACGGGTTCGCTGTGGTCGATCGACTGAGGAGGTTGGGATGGGTGGGAACGCAATTCCCTCACCGGCAGTGCGACACGCCAACATCTCCCCGTATGCCAGGAGTCCCTCGACTGTCACAAACTCAAGCCGGTCTGCGGCGGATTCCAATCTGTACCTCGTTGGCTCGTCCCAGTGTAAGAGGCTTCGTACCTACCCGCACCGTTGGCGGAAGATGCCAGACTGGAGGACATCCTCAGCAAGATGAATACGTTGGATGCTACGCTGGCGGATGAGCGATAGCAACAATTTCTGGCCTTGAGCGCCTGCTTCTCTCGTGCCCGTTGATCCTCCAAGATCGTGCATGCTAGGGTTTGTACTGTGCTGCCTCGCCTCGTACTACGAACGCGAAACTATGGATCGAACTTGGAAGATTTATGGAATACTCGTCGTCCTTGGTGGGCTACTGGTCGGTGGCATCACAGGCTCCCCCAATGCCGGCTCATCGTCTGAACCGACCGTATCGTCTGTCTCTGTCCCATCTGTTCTGCCCGCAGGGCCACCTCTTCACGATGCCACGCCACCTCTCGACCGACAATTACATCGAGCTGCGAAGGACCCCCTACAAAAAGCCAAAAACCTGCTGGAGGCTATTCAAAAACATGAGGGCAAGGCCCTGTCCGGATATATCGGCGGGAGGGTGTTCCAGAATCGAGAACGGCGTCTTCCCCTAGGCCGCTATCGCGAGTACGATGTAAACCCCAAAGTACACGGCCGCTCGCGGAATGCGGAACGGATTGTCATTGAGCAAGATACTGGTAGGGCCTACTATACCGGCGACCATTACCGAACGTTTATGCCCTTGAATGAGATACCATGACGCTGAAACACACACTGACCTTGACCGCCTATCTCCAATCGACGAAGGCCCCCTGGACCTCATTGCTCCTGGTCATACCCGAACAGCGAGCCGAATCGCTGGTGCACCCACCGACGGGGTTGACGCTGAAGGTCATCAAGGGCCGTCACTGCAAGACGCCGGCAAATCTGTTTGAAGAATTTGCACGGGCATTGAAGTTCCCCGACTACTTCGGCCACAACTGGGACGCCTTGGAGGAATGTCTGACCGATCTGGAGTGGCTGCCGGCCAAGGGCTATATTTTATTGGTCACCGATGCGGCCCATGTGTTGCCCAGCGACGATGCAGATTATGAAACCTTTCTTGAGATCTTGCGTGATGCGGGAGAGGCCTGGGGAAGCGGACAGGCGGGAATGGGCGCGCGACAAGCCACGCCCTTTCACGTGCTGTTCGCGGTATCGGAGGGAGAAAAAGCTAAGCGGGCCCACTGGGGAATGAAAGAAATTAATGTGGAACCGGCTCGGAAGGCGAATCGGCGGCAGCGGTCTCCCGCAAAACGACCCTAGCGGGCTACGGAAAACGACGAACGTCAGCGCCGACACCGGGACAAGTTGACCGGACCAACGGCAGTGACCGCGAGAACGATACCAGAGAAGGTCTACAGGTTCTTAGTGAAGTATCCGGCTCAGGTCCGAGCTGTTGACAGCTACATGATCGGGCTTGCTGCACGACGAAGCGGGCGGCTAAGGTGGACCAGTGGAGCAAGGACCATCCGAACGGGAAGGCCGCGGAGTACAACGAGGATGACGAGGCCTAGGAGGTCTACAAGGCCTCTTGGGGTGTAGAGAGTCTGGTCAGAGCCGCGTTGCTATGCTCCGCTCTCGGTCACTCACGTTCCCTCGCTTCGCGTAGGCAGAGATCCGATGAAGGTCGAGATTGTGCCTTCATACCTTTAGGACATTCCGATTTCTTGTCGGACTTATCAGGCGTATCCTTATCTTCCTTCTTTACTTCCTCAACTTTCTTCTTCACATCCTCACTCGCTGGTGACTTCTGCTCGGCCTCCTTTGCCAGCGCCGAATGTGGCTCAATCAAGAATGTCCCAAGACTGGCAAAGATCACGAAGTAAAGTAGAAGACCTTTACGCATGGTGAGAGTCCCTCCAGGGTAGGAGAGAACTCTGCAATAAGGAAAAATGAATGTCAACGGTATTAGAGTGGACTCTGCGTGAGGAGACGTATTACAGGAGTGTGTGACCCTCCCCCGATTTCATAGACACCTCCATAAGTGGGAGAATTATGAAATTGGAGGTCAGCATGCCAACAACAACGCGACGTCAGTTTACCGATGCATTCAAGTCCGAGGCGGTCCGGCTTACGAGGGAATCGGGGCGGCCAGTGGCCCAGGTGGCGCGGGAGCTTGGAATTTCGGACCATGTGCTGTATCGCTGGAGGCGCGAGCAACAACAGGTCGAATCCCAGGGCCGCACGCGCCAGGCGGTGCGAGCTGAGCAGGACGAACTGACACGGCTGAAACGGGAAAACGAGACGCTGCGGAAGGAACGGGATTTTTTAACACGTGCGGCGGCGTTCTTCGCGAGGGAATCCCCATGAGATACCGCGCGATCCAAGCGCAGGACCGTCGCTATCCGATCCGCCTGATGTGCCGCCCGCTCGCCGTCTCGGCAGCGGGCTATTACGCGTGGCGCTCACGGCCTGAAAGTACCCGATCGGTGTCCGCCCGGACCATACTCTCAGCTATCCGGGTGATCCATCGAGAGTCCCGTGAGACCTACGGCAGTCCCAGCATCTGGGATACTTTGGTCAAGCAGGGACACCGCATTGGCGAGCATCGCGTCGCCCGGCTGATGCGCCAGGACGGCATCCGGGCCAAGACCGTGAAGAAGTGGCGAGCCACCACGCAGTCGAATCCCCGATTGCCCGTGGCCGAGAACACCCTCAATCGCCAGTTCATGGTGGCGCATCCGAACCAGGTGTGGGCCGGGGACCTCACCTACGTGTGGACCACAGAAGGCTGGCTCTACCTAGCCGTGATCCTCGATCTGTACTCGCGCCTCGTGGTCGGCTGGGCGATGGGCCACCGGCTGACCGTGGAGCTGGCTGAGCAGGCCCTCACCATGGCGCTGGCGAACCGGAACCCAGTAGCCGGGCTCCTGCACCACTCGGATCGCGGCAGCCAGTATGCCGCCACGAGTTACCAGCTGGTGCTCACCACCCACGGCATGATCCCCAGCATGAGCCGCAAAGGTAACTGCTGGGACAATGCCTGAGTCGAAAGCTTCTTCGGGGCACTCAAGCGCGAGCTCGTGTACCATCGGCACTACGCGACCCGTGACGACGCGACACGGGATATCTTTGAGTGCATTGAGGTGTTCTATAATCGGACGCGCCGTCACTCGACCCTCGGCTATGACTCCCCGGCCGAGTACGAAGCGAGGACGGTAGTGGCTTAACCCGGTGTTCACGGAATTGGGGGAAGGTCAAACAGCAACGAAGGCTTTTCGGCGGGGATACTCGGAGGCACCGAGGCCGTAGAATGCACCTGACGCGGTGGATAGTTCCCATGCACTCTCTTCTTCTCAATCCCCACCAACTCAATCTTGGCACGGAGTAGCCGACGACACAGCCGCTTGAACTCGATTGAGTCACGCGCGAGTAGAGGTAATCCGGCATCCTTCAGAACCTTATCGACCTCTTGGCTGACCGTGCGGTAGTCACTGGAGGCCATGGTCTCATGGAGGCGCTCATGCTGCATTTCCCACACCATGTCAGCGCCCTCCAACCATTCATCCGTGACGCAAAAGTCCGCCAGATTGTCTTCTAGGGAGGGACTCAACCTCTGAGGACAACCATCGTTCAATGAGCACATCGATCTCAGCAGGGGACATGCGAGCGCCATCCTTCTTCAGTGTGAGGAACAACTTCTGGAAATGAACGGTGAACTGTGTAGACTTCAGAGTAGTCTGGTCTCTGTCGTTTGTCCGTAAAGTTCTCCAAATCTGCACCATACGAAAGTATGGCCGGAGACCACGAGGAACCGTCACGCGATAGCAAAAAGTGTCACCGCTTCGTCTAAAGAGGGTAGCCATAGTGGGTAGCATGTCCAATTTCGGTGCTACCCAGCGACCGCATGTAACGCTCAAACACCTCCATAGTGGCTTTGTTTCGAGTTTCTCGCGGGCCGAACGGCAAGATCGAAGCCGGTGGGATCGACCAGTTGCTCAAGATGTTTCAGGAAAAAATGGGAGCCTGACTTCCGGCAGATCGACAAAAAGAGGCGCCTATCCCGAGGAGGAGCGCAGAAGACAATCAAGCCGCGCCGACAGAATGTGCGGCGGCATGAATCGATGCCTGCCAGCGAGCCTGAACATTGTGGCGATGAAGGGCACAAATCCCATGCGTTTCTCGAGCATCATCGAGAGGCGCCTTCTCCCCTACCAGCTCGGATTTCCCTTCTTGTCTGCACCACGAACAGATGACCTTCATCGTTAATATCGTGCCTCTCCAGAGTTCCCAAGAATGCAAGCCCAGGGCCGTATTCGATTGGTAGCATGAATCGGTATATTTGCAAGGGATTACGAAAAGTCCCTAGCTCGCGATGAAACAGCCCATAGCAAATAGTGCCGAGAATCGTATTTTTCAGACACTTTTTCGCTCCCGTCGCCTTACTGCACCGTATGAATCGCCTCTTCTTGACCGAGGTTCGACTGCGTGATACTGTGCGCCCCCATTATGAAAACGACTCGTTCCGCCAAGCTGTTTGCCGAAGCACAGCAATTGATCCCCGGGGGTGTAAATAGCCCGGTGCGGGCCTTTCGCTCCGTCGGAGGCCAGCCCCGGTTTATCAAGCGCGCCAAAGGCGCCCGCCTCTACGATGTCGATGGGAACAGCTACCTCGACTATGTCCTGTCATGGGGCCCGATGATCTTGGGTCATGCCGCCCCATCCGTCATCAGCACGATCAAGAAAACTGCTGCAATGGGAACAAGTTACGGAGCTCCGACCGAACTGGAAGTCACACTCGCCCGCATGATCCGCGAGGCCTTCCCCTCGATGGAAAAGGTCCGGCTGGTCAGCTCCGGCACCGAGGCGGTCATGAGCGCAATTCGTGTCGCGCGCGGCTTTACGAAGCGCGACAATATTCTGAAATTTGAAGGCTGCTATCACGGCCACAGCGATTATTTGTTGGCGAAGGCCGGTTCAGGTTTGGCCACGTTGGGGATCCCGGATTCGCTGGGAGTTCCGGCTGATTTTGCAAAGCACACCTTGACCGCCCCGTACAACGACATCCGGGCGGTGCAACAGATCGTCAAGGAACAAGGGGACATGTTGGCTTGCATTATTCTGGAACCGATCGCCGCAAACATGGGCGTCGTGCCACCGGCGCCGGAATTTCTTTCGTCGCTCCGGCGACTCACCGCAGAAAACAACATCCTCCTGATTTTCGACGAGGTCATCTCCGGCTTTCGCGTAGCCTACGGAGGCGCCCAAGCGCTCTATGGGATTACGCCGGATCTGACGGTGCTGGGGAAAATTATCGGCGGCGGATTGCCGGTCGGCGCCTATGGAGGGCGAAAAGAGATCATGGATCTGATCGCGCCGTTGGGGCCGGTCTATCAGGCTGGGACGTTGTCGGGAAACCCGTTAGCCGTGTCTGCCGGTATTGCGACGCTCAAGCAGCTCAAAGCCCGTGGGGTCTACAAACAGCTGGAAGAGAAGTCGGCCGCCTTGGCCAAAGGGATTGGAGAGGCCGCAAAAAAGGCAGACGTGCCGCTCATGCAAACCAGAGTCGGCTCGATACTGGGAGCCTTCTTTACGTCAGGCCCGGTGGTGGACTGGGATTCTGCGAAACTGTCGGACACGAAACGATACGGGCAATTCTTTCATGCGATGCTGGAACAGGGGGTATATCTAGCCCCCTCTCAATTCGAAGCCGCCTTCCTCTCGACCGCGCATTCAACCAACGATATCGACTACACGATCAAAGCCGCATTTTCAGCGTTCAAAGCACTTTGAGGAACTGATCGCGTAGGCTCTTTTCCCTGTATCGAGCGAGATACTCTTCAACCACTTTGGATACAGCCTTTTTCTCACCAGGATGTTCAAAGTCGCTGTCCAGCAAGGCCGCAGCGGAGCGCAAGGCTGAGGCGTGCTCTTGCACGTTGAAGCCTTGCGCGATGCGAGAACGCAGCTGGCGGCGGCTTTCAACATCCTGGTTATTCGTCGTCCTCGTCTTCTGCGTCAAGCACCTCCTGCCTTTTCTGCTCTTCCATCGCGTTATGCAGGAGCATGCGGACAAACATCGAATAGAGCGAGCCCTTTTCCAGCGTTCCGCCTGGAGGAATGGCAATCTTGCCTTCCTTGATCATGCGATCCATCCAGACCTTCTGATCAGGTGCGATCAAGATCGGAATCTCGATCAGCCCCACACGTCCCATCATATCCATGACATAAACCTCCGTGAATTATGAGCGAGACAAGCAAGACGTGCGGGACGCGAAGTTCGAAGTTCCTGGTTCGAAGTTCAGAAAACTTAGAACCTCGGACCTCGAACCATTATCCTTCTCACCCGTCCCGCTTTTTTCGCAAGCCTCGTAAGCCCTGCGGGAATAACGCGATACGCGTTATATCAGCATGCGGCTTTTTGTATTGTCAATCAGACCGATCTGGCATGGAGTGTGCGTCCCGCAAGCTTCATGGCGCAAGGTCGAACCACGTTCGCTGTATTCATCGCCGTCAGCTTCATCCTGATCTTCCTCCATCAGGTCTCGGCGCAACAATCAACTGCGCCACCCTCATCGCTCTCCACAAGACCCTTGGCCCCAGAGTCAAGTGAGTCTGAACTTCGACCATCTTGCGACCTCTGCAGAAAACTGGAACGGAGGCCGGGAAGCGACCTCCGGCCTCAACGACTTCGCCGCGAGAAAGGATTGTGTCCGCACAAGCAACCGAAGGGAACCCATCGCTCATTTGACCAAAGCCTCAAGTCGACGCTACCTCGTCGTCCATTCATGCCCCCAGAAGGTCAGGGACAGCGGGATTCGCAAACAGGAGTACCTGGTCAGTAACTACGCTGGACGCCGCGGGAGACTCCTTTCAAAGCGTATGACACCCAGCAAGGCTGTCTACGATCGCTTGGTGTCCGACGTTCTCAAGAGTGAAGGAAAAGCTAAGGACGAGATACGGGCTGAATACCGCTTCGACTATGCGAGGGCTCGATCCAATCGGTTTGCCGACCGCATGAAGAACGGTGCGGTCGCTGTGATCTTAGATCCGGATGTCGCCGCAGTGTTCGGCTCATCAGGTGTTATCTACCGCCGCAACGCTGATACCAAGCGCTGCAGTAACCACCGTCGACGCCAAGACAGCAAGTCCACCATCAACGCTGAACTCCTACAGTCATTGAAGAGTCCTCAGCGGAAGTCGTGATCAGCCGCCGCCAGAAATTCAGAATGTCCCCGTTTCTGAGTCCAGAGCGTCGGGCAGCTGACGACGAGTATCTCTTCATTTGGCCCTTACGAATCTTTGCCTTCCCGCGCTCCTCCCCTCTTGCAGCGTCCCATGAACTCCAGTAGATTATCGCGCTATGCCTTGTGCCTACACAATCGATCTGGCACGATCCTTAGTCCTATCCCGCGGATGGGGCGAGATAACGGATCGCGAACTTCTGGCGCACGTACATGCTCTGACTGCCGACCCGCGCTTCGCCCGGAACTTTCACCAGCTCGCCGACCTGCGTGATGTAACGGACGTCCGTATCACTGCCTCCTGTATCAGAGAGATGGTCAGACTGAATCCATATGGGACTGGTGCCCGGCGCGCCCTGGTGGTCACTAACGACGTAGTCTTCGGCATGGCACGCATGTACCAAATTTTGTCGGACGAATCGCCTGACGAGTTTGAAATCTTCCGGAAACTGGATGATGCCCTTCGCTGGCTTGAGCTCATCGACGCGAAAGAGGAATTGTTTTCGGCCATCTCGCAAGTGCCGCCGATTCCTGAGCTGACGTAGTGCCGCTGCCAAATGTTCCGTCCTGCCCCTGAAGCTGCTGACCCATTAAATGACTCAAAGCGACTGTCCGCAAATCAAAATTGGTCAAGCCTGCCGTCTGGAGGAAGCGTGGGTGTATATGGTGACTCTCGTGCTGGCCCAAATCGCTATGCTTTGGGGAGCTTCACATACCTTGCACTCGTATACATCTGCGAACTGATAAAGGTCCTGGGAGCCGTTGATTTGTCCAACTCCGTGACAGCGGGTGCACCACCAGCGCTGAACTTCTAGAGCCATTGAAGAATCCTCGCGAAAGTCGTGATTAGCCGCCGCCAGGAATTCAGAATGTCCCCGTTTCCGAGTTCATACGTTTCGTCATTCCTTCGCGACCCACCTTCTTGAGGACGGATACGATATTCGGACAGTCCAAGAACTGCTTGGACACAAGGACGTGACGACGACAATGATCTATGCGCATGTACTGAATCGAGGTGGACGCGATGTCTGCAGCCCTGCGGATCGGTTGGGGTGAGCCGACCGTTGTGCTTCCATCAGCCAGAAATAGACCGCGGGCCAATAGGGAGATAGGCTGCCAGGCCAGCGGTCTTATACTATGAAGTTTCATTGACACATGTTCAAAAGTGCATAACAATACTCACAAATCTGGCATGAAGGAATATGAAGGCTGTTGGGATAGGCCGCCACTGAATGACATGGCCCCCGCAGCTCACTTAATAGTTAGACGCCCGGTCAGTGGGGCAGGAAAGCCGGGAGCTGTACGCTTGCAAGCACAGCAGTTCGAGCAGTATTGTTTCTACAGACTCTATTCAATTGACTTTGATACCGTCCGACATTCGTTACGAATGCTCAGGCGTTACCGCCGTCAAGACGTTCGACACTCAATTCTTCGCGACATCATGGTTGGTTATGCGAGACCCTTTTCGGGGAACAAGGGCAGACTCATCAAAGAACATCGTCTTAAAACAAAATATGTACCGAGCCAGCTGCGAAGTCTCCACAACGAGATGATTGACGCGCGAATGCGCATGCTGGCGCACACGGATTATGATTTTCGCAACCCACGAGTGGCAAGATGGCCATCAACGAGAGGATCGTTGTATCCCATGGCGTTCCGACGGGATGATATGGAAAAGTTTGAGAACCGTGTTATGCAGATTGAGGCACTTGTTAAAGCTGTCGAGTCGAACGTGAAAGCCAAAATACGCGAAATCGAAAATCAGGTTCTTGAACATGAGCCCACAGCTAAATAGCGATCTCCCACTGGCCTCTAACAAGGGCATGGAGCCGACGGCGCAGAAAACGCGCCGCGGCTTATGCCCTGATCGTTAGGCGCAGGAGTACGCGTGGTCACTCTTACGGACGTTTTAACCCTTATCGAGAGCAATGACCGTGTTTGCCCTCAACCGCAGAAGTGGTATGAGCTTTATCGGTTCTTGCCGAACAAGCGGCAATCGCATCCGGCAGTTCCGCTCATCCTCGGCGGTTGGTGGCACAGCACGCCCGCACACAAACAGGAAAGACTGCGCGAGCATGTGGAGTGGGCGGCAGAGCACGGTGCCCTCGATTCCGTGTTCCGCTTCCTCAGCTCACTTCGCGAGGATGATGGGGTTCACCTAAGTGAAGCGCCGAGCGGACGCGTATCTCCAGAGTCCTATGAAGAATGACGACGTGGGCAAGAGTTGACCGTTGTGCCAGCGCCTACCAACCGGTTGCAGCGGACGGTGATGGATAAAGTGCCAAGGCACATGCGGCAGTGCGCGGCCACTGAACCGGAACGTTGGACCTCTTTGGGAGATTAGGGGCTATGCCAACAGTGAGAGAACAAATAACGGATGTCGCATTCGAGTTGCTGAAGAAACACCCCGAAGGTATTCGCTACGGGCAACTCGTTCGCGGCATCGGCCAAAGCAACGGGGCATTCAACCAAAACACAATTCGCGGAACCATCTGGAACCTTGACGCAACTCATCCGCATAAGGTCTATAAGCCGTCGAGGGGACTGTTCCGACTTGTCGAGTTTCGTGATCAAACCACCGACCAGATAAAGCCTGAACTGCTGGCCCAACCGGACAAGAAAATAAAAGAAGAGGATTTCTACGCGTCCTTCGCCGACTGGCTCGTCAACGACCTTGAAGAGTGCACGAAGGCCATTCCGCTCGGCGGCAATAGATTCAGGGACAAGTGGGGAACCCCTGATGTGGTTGGGAAGCGTGAATCAAAACAGAGCGACATCATCAAAGCACACACTGACATTGTTTCGGCTGAAATCAAGACGGACTCATCGCAGCTTGTGACGGCGTTTGGACAGGCGTGTGCGTATTGCGTGTTTTGCCACAGGTCCTATCTCGTCATTCCGGCTTCCTCCCCGGACGATGAGTTGTCACGGCTAGACGCCCTGTGCCAAGTGTTCGGCATCGGCTTGATCCTCTTCAATGCAGACAGCCCTGAAAATCCGGGGTTCAGTATCCGCGTTCGCGCTCGACGCCAAGAACCTGATCTGTTCTACACGAACAAATACATGAAGCTGGTCGAAGCGGAGATGTTTTCGGGATAAGAGGTTCAACAATCGCTTCCAGCCGACGTGCCCGCCTCCGGCGGTCACGTGGCTGAAGCGGAGCGTTAGGCCTCACGAATGCCCATTTCCGACTCTGTTGAGTTACTCTCTGACTGGCCGCAGCCAGGAACTGGCAACGCCGGGCTGATCATCAACTATGGTCAAGATCCTCTGAGGCTCGCATATGAAACGCCAGAAGAGCACGTTGCCGTCGTCACCATTCCGCTTTGCCTGCAGCTTGTCCACGGCCACCCGAACGACGAAGTGCTCCAAGGTCACCCGCGTTAGGACAAAGGCCTCAGATTCTACTCCGTGCATCATATAGGAAACTCGTCACGCCTTGCGGCAATGGAGCGCGCTAATGCCGGGAATCCTCACCATGACTCGGCTTCGTACCTGAAGAACAAGGAGCACTGGATGTTTACGTTTCAAGATTGCACGGTAGAGTGCTTGGCGCTAGTACTGGAAGGAAGCCGCCCGTCGTTCACTGTCTGCGCCTCCTGGAAGGAAGCTAATGTACTCCTCAGTCGTAGTGAGGCCTAAATACTCAGATATGAAGGGATTCTCAAGGTTCTATTTCGTAACGTATTCGCCCGACTCAGCATTGGAAAATATATCTTCAAAGTCAAATTGATCGCTCTTTTGTGTTTTGAGGCGCAGATCAGTTGGCGCTGCAAACAGTGTTCAATGGGCTTGTGGGCTGGCTCATAGACAAGGCACCGTAAGAGGCATTTTTAGAAAATGCCTAACAACGCTATCAACGCGAGCAGTAAAAAGTGGCACGGTTTCGTCGCACCGATTTTTACTGCAGGTTATGGCAAACGTTTGGCACATTGCGACTTTTGATTGAATTGATGAAAATCCCAGAAGCCAGTGATCTGCCCCAGCAGAAGCCCTGATCGGTCGTCGCCAAGAGTTCCAAACACCCCTGTTCTAAACCCAGCCCGCACTATTGAACAAGTGTTGGGCTCTCAAGTAGACTCGCCTTCCATCAGACTGTTCAGCCGAACGGCTTTGCGTATAGTCGCTTGCGGCAGATTTGTTCATTCGGCGTAAAAAACACATGAAACGGAGGAACGCATGCCTGGAGTAAAATTTATGGTGATCTACCCTCGTCCGACTGATATTGCGGCCTTTGAGAAGGTGTATCAGGACGAGCACGTACCTATGGCGGTTGAAAAGCTGGTCGGCAAGACTAAGTTGGTGGCGACGAAGGTGCTGGCCTCTCCTCAGGGAACGCCACCCTTTTACCGTATCGCCGAGATTCACTTCCCGTCGATTGAAGCACTGGAAACCTGCGCTTCCTCAGCGGGGGCGCAGGAAACATTGGCCCATGCCGTGTCTATCTCCACCGGTGGGAAACCGATCTTTTTGGTCGCTGAGGAGCGAACTTTCACTTTCTAACGTTCGTGAGCCAAGGGACGGGCCCCTCGGGTGTATGTAATTTTGTATCGCCACAGCCCCCCGCCGGCGGCAGCGTAACTCACATGGAAGTCACCACGTCCCACGAGGCTACACTCATCTACAGCGAGGCGCTGCTCCGTCAGGCAGTGTTCGCATTTTGGCGGCGCTCCGTCGGTGTCGGCTTTTTTGTTGCGCTCCTGATTGCCGCGCTCGGTCTCGTCATACTCGTGGCCCTGGGTCAGTCCTCTTGGATCATCGGTGGGCTTGCGGCCGTGCTGTTGGTGGGCATCGCGTTCGCTATCGTTGTCTATGTCGTTCACTATCGCAGATCGCTGCACAAGTTCCGTCAGATGGGTCAGCCGCGAGCCACGTTCCGCGCTGATGAGTCCTCGTTCACCATGAGTTCGGACATCGGCACGACCACACTGCAGTGGTCCGCAGTCAAAGAACTGTGGCAGTTCCAGAGCGTGTGGCTTTTTCTGTACTCCAAGGCACAGTTCAGCACGTTGCCGCTCGCATGCTTGTCGCCCGAAGCGCAGGCGCATATTGTGCAATGTGTTCGTACGGCCGGCGGCAAAGTTGACGGTTGACCTGTCCGGCAATCCGTGAGACGTAAATCGTTAAACGATTCGGAAGAAGATCTCTCGGCAATCCTACGTTTCACCTTTCACGTCTTACGTTTCACGGTTCCTAGGACAGTAGCTTGTTATACGGAACCAGATAATACATATTTAAGCATCACCGGACGCTTTGGAGTATTTGAATGACATCGCAATCCGATCCCCCCTCGAACAAAAAGAGCACGTTTCCCTGGTCCATCGTCTACTTTATAGGAGCAGTTATCTATACCGCTTTTGCCGGTTGGCTATTCTCAGAATCATCTCCCCTGGCATGGGTTTGCATCATCAGCGCCCCGCTAGGCTTTTACTTTGCCTGGGGAGCCTGGAAACAAGAGAAACAAAACAAAGGTGGTGCCTGACTATGCATGGCAGCGAACCAGACCATTGCGCCATGATTGCCACTCACACTCCTCGTGGGTGACAGATGCCGGACCTTCCCGATGAATTGATCCGAGCGAATGCAATCCTTGGCGAGTATGTCGCAATCCATGACGCGATCTTTAAGTTTTCGTGGCGCAAGACTCTCCCAATCCCAGGAATTTTTAAAGCCACTGACTTCGGGGCTCACTTTAAAGACCTCAATCGGCTGGCGTCTAAACTGGCTCCGCTTTCACTGGCCTTGAAGACACAGTCAGGGTCGTTGGAGGGTTCCCACCAGTACGCAGAGGCGTTGCTCGAAGCGATCCAAGCTCTCCGGGAGATCTGCAAGCGGTTTCATGAGAAGAGCCAAGGCGGCCTCAGCAAGTATCCGATGGCTGAGTACAACGCCAACCTCAAGATCTATGAAGGCCTCATGAATACGTGCCAGGAGCTTGGCGCCGCCCTTAACCAACGCCTGCACGATGACAGTGCCCAACCAGAGAGTTAACTGAACCTGCCCGCAAGCCCGCATTATTTATGACCGTTCGTCGCGAAATCGCTGAGCCGCGTTGCGAGAGCGGCGCGCGGAGCCCTGAGGATCTGAGGCGTACTCGTGCAGTACGTTGAAGGTCCGAAAGGCGAGCCCGCCGACCGAAGGCTCGTCGTAGCAGCGGATCAGCGATTGCAGCAGAAATGTTCATGAATAATGCAGGCTCGCCTTGCCAGTGGATACCCACCGCGCTACACACGCTGGCGATCGATGAACTCCGTCATGTTAGAGGACTCGGGCGATGGGGAAGATGATGCTGGAGGAGAATACTTACAGTTGGATTACGCCTTCTTCTTGGGCTTCTTGTCTCTATCCATGGGGTTTGGCATGAAAAACCACCAGGCAAGTACGCCTAATCCGATCGTCCAGCCGGCCATAATGACCCAGCTCCAAAGCCCTGCCATTTCCATTTCATAACTCCTTATTGAATGCGCTTATCTTAGTATGGCGACCATCGCCTTGTCGAGGCGCTTCACTTTCCCATTTCCATCCGTTGCCGCCAACCTAGCCGATCCTTCCACAACCACTCGTCGGCTCTCCCGCTCTCTGATCACGTGCGAAAAGGTGAAGGAAGCTGGCGTCATGCCGGAGACGACCGTCTCGATGACCAGCCAGTCGCCATAGCGGGCTGGAGATCGATAATCCACTTCCGCATGCACCACGACGAACACCGTGCCTTCTTTCATGAGCCCGGCCACCGACAACCCGCGCTCTTCGAGATACTCAGTCCGCGCCCGCTCGAAATACTTGAGGTAATTCCCATAGTACACTACCCCGCCACAGTCGGTATCTTCGTAGTAGATTTTAATTTCCATCGCAATATCGATTAGTTATGTTCAGCTCGAGATAGTTCATAACGAACTACAACTCTTCATGACACTTTTTATCCTCTTTCCATATGAGATAACCCAACGGTAATACATCATTGTTGGGGAAACAACTGTGATCTGGTAATCGTTTCCCTCTGCGCCTTGACGGTCTCCTGGGTCCACGCCATACTGCCCCCCCATGCACATCCTCAATTAAGGACATCCTGCTACGCTCCAGACGATCTCTCACGGAGACATTCTCAATGACGCGACTTTTTCTCATTGCACTTACCCTCCTCGTACTGAGCAGTGGACCAGCCTATGCGGAGTGGTTCAAAGTGACTGACGGTGACGAAGCAGGACAGACTGTCTACGTGGATCCTGCCACCATACGCCGCGACAGCAATCTGGTAAAGATGTGGCAATTCTACGACTACAAGACTGTACAGACCATAGGGAGTATCAGGTTTTTGACTGCCAAGGAACAATGGGAATTCGACTGTGCGGAGGGGCGCAGTCGGGTGGTTGCGCGTAAGGAGTTCTCGGGCAACATGGGAAGTGGAACGATGGTTTCTACCAACTCACAAGTAGGTAAGTGGCTGCCGGTCATGCCAGGCAGTATGGGTCAAACAGTGTGGGAGGTTGCCTGTGGCAAAAAGTGATCGTGCGGTCAAATCCGTTTTCTACTCGCGAGACAAGCGGGTGGGCGCGACTTGCCAGAAGATTGCCTGTCTCGCCTGTCTCGCCTTTCCCGCCAGTCTCGCACGGCTCGCTAGACATTCAGCATCGGAAAGCGCGGTAACGATGTCTCGCTGACACCCGATAACTTGACGACCACATCGTACAGCTGCTGAACTCGCTCGGCCTTGACCGGCTCGAACCCATGGCCGAGGACTGCGTGGCTGGCGGCATCGAGCAGTGGCTTCATTGTCGGCCACTCGCGCAGAAAGGCTTGCCCCATCTGGTCACCTAATCCAGCCAACGATCGAAACTGCGCCTGCAAGGGCAATTTGTACTTGCCGTCAAGATCTTCCAGCCAACAAGATCGACAAGTTTCTTGCAGCGCTTGCGGCAATTGCTCCGGCTGCACGTCCCAGGTTTTGATCTGGTATTGTTTGAACAGTTGCCTCTGGGCAAAGGCTTCGAGCGCGCGCACGAGCGAGACCATGGCAGCTTCCGAATCGTGCAGACCATGCAGTCTGCGCCCGGCATGGGCCAGTAGATCGAGGGCCTGCATATCTTTCACGGGCGCTGGATCGAGGACGAGCCTCTCCAAGAATCCCGCATTCGCTTTGATGGCTGGTAACAGAGACATGAGTCCTGGCGGTCCACCCCACAAGGATGCCATTTCGAAGGCCTTCACGGCAGCCTTGAGTTTTTCCCAGGCTTGACGATAGTGAAATCGTTCCCACAGATCGTAGCCATCGGCCAGGTCACCAAAGGCCCGGTAGAGGGGTTTCTGCCCGCCGCTCACCCGCGCTTCAACCTCGCGGAACAGTTTCGCCGCTGCGGCAAACAATCTTCGATTGAATAGTTCGCAGCCCTCGCGGCGTGAGATAGAAGCCGCCTCATCCCACGGATTTCCCTGCGTCCATATGAACGGTTGCCCGGCAATATCGACCCTGTCATCTTCCTGCCCCTCTCGCGCCGGCACGAGCGATACGATCCTCGAACTCATCGGCATGGTGACCAGCGTCAGTGCCCCAGCCATGGCTGAGGTGGCCCCGGTCACATCGACGACGAGTTCGCCTGGCTGCACCTCCCAGGTGCGCAACATCTCCGGGAGCGTCCGAGCGAGCGTCTGATAACAGCCGACAAATTCGCCGATCTCCGGGAGGATCACCCAATCCCACCGTCTAGGCAGGTGCTCGATCTTTGGCTGAACCTCGGATTCTACGAGGGCTTTCGCCCCTTCCGGCAATACGAAACAGAGCGAGTCCGGCCGCAGACGATTGATCGTATAAACCGCCGCCGCCGCATGGCCGGTGAGCGCGATAACTAAAGCTTTGACTGGTTGGTCCTGCGCCATTTCGCGCGAACTATAACATAGGACGGCGTAAAAGCCTTCCGGCTTGACGGTCTCCTGAATCGCGCTTAGACTTTCATGACGATCTTCTGTTCTCCGCATCCCTCTCGAATACTCAATGAGGTCCCCCGATGATCTGGTGGTATTGGATGTTGGCCGGTCTCGTGCTTCTCGGCGCCGAGATGGTCACTCCCGGAGGCTTTTATATTCTTTTCTTTGGGCTCGCGGCATTGGCGGTAGGCGCGGTGGCTGGAGTGGGGCTCGTCCAGGCAGAATGGCTCCAGTGGCTGCTGTTTTCGGGAGTCGCAATCCTCTCACTGCTGATTTTTCGCGGACCGTTGCTGGCCTGGATCAAAACCCGTGATAAGGAACTGCCGACCGTGGACTCGTTGGTGGGCGAGAGTGCGCTGCTACTCGAAGATCTCATGCCAAGCGGCACCGGCAAGGTAGAACTGCACGGCACCACGTGGACCGCCCATAATGCTGGGCCAGCCCTTTTGAAGAAGAGTCAACGATGCAAGGTCGAGCGGGTCGAAGGGCTCACGCTGTGGATTACAGCCGAATGAGTGAGAACAGCCTGGAGGGCGAACGACTGTGGAGGAGGTAACGATGACCGGCGGACTATTTGTCGTGCTGTTATTGGCAGTGTTGGTGCTGATTATCGTCGCCAAGACCGCTGTGGTCGTGCCGCAGCAAAGTGCCTACGTGGTCGAGCGACTCGGCAAATATGCGGCCACGCTGGATGCGGGATTTCATATTCTCCTCCCCTTCATCGACCGCATTCGCTACAAACATTCGCTCAAGGAAACGGCCATCGACATCCCGGAACAGGTCTGTATCACGCGCGATAACGTGCAGGTGTCAGTGGATGGCATCTTGTACCTCAAGGTCTTGAATCCTCAACGCGCGTCCTATGGCATCAGCGACTATAATTTCGCCCTGATCCAGCTTGCGCAGACCACGTTGCGGAGCGAAATCGGAAAAATTGAACTTGATCGGACGTTCGAGGAACGGACCAACATCAATATCCAAGTGGTCAACGAACTCGACAAGGCTTCGGATCCTTGGGGCGTCAAAGTCCTCCGGTATGAGATCAAGAATATTACTCCCCCCAAGGGCGTACTGGACGCGATGGAAAAGCAGATGCGGGCGGAACGGGAAAAGCGGGCGGTGATTCTCACCTCCGAGGGCGAACGAGACGCGGCGATCAACCAAGCCGAGGGTGAAAAGCAACAAGTGATCAAAGCCTCCGAAGCGAAAAAGCAACAGCAGATCAACGAGGCAGAGGGAGCGGCCTCAGCCATCCTCGCCATTGCCCAGGCCACCGCAGAGGGTCTGCGCAAGGTCGCGGAAACGATCCAGGTTCCGGGAGGTCAGGAAGCCGTCCAGCTGCGCGTGGCGGAACAGTACATCACCAAGTTTGGCGAATTGGCGAAAACGACCAATACTCTCATCCTGCCGGCGACGGTCTCCGATGTCGGCTCCATGATTGCCCTGGCAATGAGCGCCATTCGACAGACAGGCCCCCTTGCCACAATAAAAAAGCCTTAGCCCTACGAACCACGTTTGACAGATGGCGGAGGGTTGCCTAGAATCGCTTTCCATGAAAGAACGTGTACTCAGTACGTTTGCCGATAGCGCAACCGTCAAGCAACAGTTCGCGCGCGAACATGCCGATCGCATCGTGCAGGTCGTGAAGCTGATGGCCACGGCCTTTCGTGATGGACACAAAGTGTTGCTCTTCGGCAACGGCGGCAGCGCCACAGATGCAGCCCATATCGCCGCCGAGTTCGTCGGCCGCTATAAACGGGAGCGGGATCCGCTCCCGGCCATCGCCCTCGCCACCGATATCGCCGCCATTACCTGCATCGCCAACGACTACGGCTTCGAAGAACTCTTTGCCCGCCAGATCCGCGCCCATGGCCAGAAAGGCGACGTCGCCATCGCCATCAGCACCAGCGGCAATTCGCCCAATGTGTTGAGGGGTGCAGAGGCGGCGCGGGCTTGTGGCCTCACCACCATCGGCTGGACCGGAGGGACCGGTGGGAAACTGGTCAGTCTGGTGGACTATCCGTTCGTCGTGCCCTCGACGATCACAGCTCGCATTCAAGAAAGTCACATCACGCTCGGCCACATCCTGTGTGAACTCATCGAGGAACAACTCCTTGGCAAAGCCTCCTGACCGACATCGGCCCCCCGTCACGACTCCAAGCCTGATCCCGCCGATCAATGTGACGGATCTCACGACCTATCCGCTCAAGAAACGGCACAGCAAGGTCCGCGTCTCCGACTTCGCCTCCCCCTGGCGTCGTGGGGACAGCTTCAGCCAGTTTTATCATTCGCTGCCGGATATCCTTGGCGTCAAATCCTTACGCTCGGTGGCCAAAGCCATCGTGAAGGCTCACCGTAAAGGCCGACCCGTCATCGTGGGGCTTGGCGCCCACGTCATTAAAGTCGGATTGAGTCCGATTCTCACGGACCTCATGCAGCAAGGGATTGTGTCCGCTGTGGCCATGAACGGCGCCGGGATCATTCACGATTTTGAATTGGCCCTCATGGGACACACGTCGGAGGAAGTCGATGCGGAGATCGACGAGGGACGATTCGGAATGGCGGAAGAAACCGGCCGTATGCTCAACGAGGCGATCGTTCGTGGGGCTCACGACCGCGAAGGGCTCGGCGAATCCATCGGCCACTACATCAACCGGCGACAGGGACAGTTTCCCCATCGCGAGACAAGCATCCTGGCGACCGGAGCGAAGCTCGGTATTCCGGTAACCGTACATGTCGCCATCGGGACCGACATTATCCATATGCATCCTGCCGCGGACGGCGCCGCCATTGGCGCAACCTCTCTCTTCGACTTTCGACGGCTTGCAGCCGTCGTGTCCGGGATGGAAGGGGGCGTATACCTCAATCTTGGCTCTGCCGTCATTTTGCCGGAAGTGTTCCTCAAAACTGTGTCGCTCGCGCGCAATCTCGGTCATGACCTGACCAACATTACGACCGTGGACATGGACTTCATGGCTCACTACCGCCCCCTCACCAACGTGGTGCGGCGACCGACCCAGAAGGGCGGGAAAGGCTATTCCCTGATCGGCCACCACGAAATCATGGTGCCGTTACTGGCGGCAGCGGTGTATGAAGAATTGGGGTGACCACGCAGCAACTGACCCACATGTGGAGCGAACTGAATGGACGCTACTTCGCGGGCCTGCTGCCTCCGATCGAGCTCGTCTGGAGCCGCCGGCTGACCTCCTCAGTCGGCCTGTTCGTGAGTCGTCGAGGCCCACGGCCACGGCTGGATCAGGACGGTCTTCGCCCACCGACCAAGCGCGAAATTCGCCTCTCTCTTCCGTTGCTCCAGCAAGCACTCCAACGAAGCGAGTATGGCGAGCAGGAAATCGTCAACACGCTGGCCCACGAAATGATTCATCAATGGCAATTCGATATCCTGAAACGTCGGCCAAATCATGGATCGGATTTTCTCCGCAAGATGACCGAGATGAATCGGGACGGTACGTTGGCCATCACCGTCTACCATTCGTTACAGAAGGAAGTCCTCGCCCTCGCAAGATTTTCCTGGCGCTGTCGGCAATGCGGACGAGTGTACCGACGCCAGCGGCGGACGATTGAGCCGCGGCGGCACCACTGCGGCATCTGCCGAGGGTCATTAGAGGAAATGAGCCCGTCACACGTCAATGGTCATGTGTCAATGGTCAATCGAGAAACCGGGTCAGAAAGCCCGAAAGTCGAACCGTCATCAAGTTATAACCGGGACCTTCGACTTTCAGACGTGAAGACTGTGTGACTTCGAAACGATTGACGGAATGACCTGTGACCTGTGACGATGTCCGATGATGCGCTGGTCTCGCCAGATCCTCTTCGGAGACGTCGATGCGATGTTCGCCTCGGCAGCCGTCCTGGCAGACCCAAGCCTTGCAGGTAAACCGGTGGCCGTGGGTGGATCCTCTCCGCGAGGAATCATCGCGGCAGCGAGTTATGTGGCCCGTGCGTTCGGCGTTCATTCTGCCATGCCGACAGGCGAGGCCACACGTCTCTGCCCCCAGCTCATTCTGATTCCCCCAGACAGGCCGCTCTACCGCCGGCTGCATGAACAGATGCAGGCCGTGACCGATCAATTATTCCCGCTCACCGAATGGAGCAGCATCGACGAATTCTATGCCGACACGACACAGCTCCAGACCCGCCACCCCGATCCTCGCTCACTCGGACAACTCGCAAAGGATGCGCTGTATGAGGCCACGGGATTGCGCTGCACCATCGCCGTCGCAACCGGCAAGACCGTCGCGAAAATGGCCGCGGATAGTCATAAACCTGATGGATTGGTGATCGTCACTCCCGGTACGGAAGAGACATTCTTGGCGCTGCGGCCTCTGTGTGCATTGCCGGGAATCGGCCCCAAGACCGCCGCACGCCTGGAGCCGCTCGGGCTCAAGACCATCGGCGATCTGTTGGACCAACGCTGGGACCAGCCCTTGCGGCAGATTTTCGGCGCGCGACTCCACTGGGTTCGAGAGCTGGCGCGGGGGATCGACCACGAACCGGTGGTGGCCGATCGCGAATCCAAAAGCCTCAGCCACGAAACCACCTTCGAACAGGACACGCACAATCGTCCTTTTCTTGAGCAAACCCTGCGCGGATTCCTCCGCGAGCTGGCGCGGGATCTCCGACAGGATGGGTTGGCCGCCGGATCCTGCACCGTGAAACTAAAAAATGCCCGTTTCGTCATCACAACCAAACAGCACCGCTTTCCGCACCCACTGAACTACGATCCCGACATGTGGCCAACCGTCCAACAATCGCTACGGGAACTCATTCGACCAAGCACCGAGTACCGATTAGCCGGGCTCGCGCTCTCCTCCTTGACTCCTGCGCCACCGGGGCTATTCGACCAGAAACGGGCCAAAGCCATCCAAGCGATGGACGCGCTGATTACCAAACACGGGGCGTCGGTGATTGGATTAGGCGGCGTGAGCCACGACGACGAGTAATGTTCCTCTCTTTCCATCCGAGCCCGCAGCCGGTATGATGGGACCATGCCCACGAAGATCCTGACCAAGGAGCAACTCGCTCCGCTCTTGCAACAAGCCCGTGCGCAGAAGAAACGGATCGTCTTTACCAATGGCTGTTTCGATCTGATGCACGTGGGCCATACACGCTACCTCCAGGCCGCGAAAGACCTGGGTAATCTGCTGGTCGTGGGTGTCAACGGCGACGCGTCCGTCAGGAGTTTGAACAAGGCGCCGGACCGGCCGATTGTCTCGGAGTCGCAGCGGGCAGAGGTGGTCGCTGCGCTCGGCTCGGTCGATTATGTGGTCCTCTTCGATGAACCGGACCCCCACAACCTGATCGCCTCATTGCAGCCGGATGTCCTCGTCAAAGGCGGAGATTGGACGGTGGAACGGATTATCGGCCGCGATATTGTGGAAGCGCGTGGCGGAGTCGTCCGTACCATTCCGTTGGTTCCAGGCGTTTCCACCACATCGATTATTCAACGCATTCGCTCAACCACAACTTAAGCCGTCGCAGTGTCCGATACTACCCACACCCCTACAGCGTCCCAATGGTTCGTTCCTGTCGCCTCGGCACTGGCAGGCGAGACAGGTCGTCCCTCTGTCACCGGCTTATGCGGATCCACCGCCGGACTTGCCCTCACCACGCTTCTCCATCCTCAGTCTGGGAAACTGGACAAACGATCATGGCTGATCGTCACCGGATCAGACGAGGCGGCTGAACGCCTCTTCGACGACCTGCACTTTTTCCATGATCTGATCGGCATCCCAACGGCGCCCCTCGCCCTCTTCCCGAGATGGGAAACCCTCCCCTACGAGGGCAGCGCGCCCCATGTCGGTCTGATCGCGCGCCGGATGAATGCCCTGCGTCACATCCAAACCGCGCCACAGACCTGCCTGGTCACCTCCATCGCGGCCCTGATGCAACGACTCTTGCCAGTCACGACCTTTACCGACACCACGCTGCAATTCAGACTCCGCGGCACGATCGAACGAGAAACCCTCACCGGAGGACTCTTACGTCTTGGCTATCGCCGAGTCTCGGTGGTGGAAATCCCAGGGGAGTTCAGTATTCGAGGCGGCATAGTGGATATTTTCTCGACGGCCTACGCCGACCCGTTGCGTGCCGAGTTTCTCGGCGAAACCGTCGACTCGCTCCGCCTATTCGATCCCGCCACGCAGAAATCCACCGCGAAGCTGGATCACGCTGTGATCCTCCCCGCCCGGGAATATATCCGTGCAGAGGATTCGCCGGATGCTCTCGCTCCCATTCCGGTGGATGCCGAGTGGCGCGCGCCGGACCTCTATCCCGGCATGGACAGCCTCTTCGACTATTTCGCCGAACAACCGCTGTTAGTCCTGGACCAGCCGGCTGCGGTGACAGGAGCCTGCGAAGACCTTTGGGGCAAGATCGACGACGGCTATCTCCGCCATGCCGATCGGGAAACGGTCGTGCCCTACCCGTCACCGGAGCGGTTGTTTCTCTCCTGGACGGAGCTCATGGATCTCACACAGGGCTGGCCTACGCTCGCACTCGAACCGCTCATGGCGAGTGATGCATCCTGGAATCCGGTCCAGGCTTTTCCCGCTCAGACTCCGGCCAGTGCAGGTCTTGGGGCTCGTGGTATGCCCTTCAGCCAGACGCTCGCTATCATGGATCGCCTGCGGGAATCCTGTCGCGTGCTGCTCGTCGCGAGAAGTCGCGGCCAGGTGGATCGCTTGCTGGCGCTCTTACGCGAACACGATGTGCCGGCGATGGAGTGGGCGGCGGGGGCCTGGACCACTTTCGGCAAAACCAAAGCGCCGTTTTACGTTTTGCACGGCGATCTGTCCGCGGGTTTCCTCGCCCCGGAACTGCGCCTGGCCGTTCTGACGGAAGAAGAGCTGTTTGCTAAAGGCGCGCGCCACAAACCGCAGGCCAAGAGTAAAGCTGCGACCTTCCTCTCTTCGCTGGAAGATCTCAATGTGGGCGACTATGTCGTCCATGTCCAACATGGCATCGCCAAATACCGAGGCCTTAAACGCCTCTCGGTGCAGGACTTCGACAGCGATTATCTGATTCTGGAATTCGCCGGCAGCGATACGCTGTACGTTCCGCTGGAGAAACTCAACCATGTCCAGCGGTATAGCGGGGCAGACGGCCATGCGCCGCGCCTGGAACGTTTGGGCGGCACCAGTTGGGCCAAAACGACCGCACGGGTGAAGCAAGACATCGAGGAGATGGCCCACGAGTTGGTCGACCTCTATGCCAACCGTGAACTTGTGACACGCAATGCCTATGGATTCGACAGCACGATGTATCACGAATTCGAGGCTGCATTTGAGTATGAAGAAACGGCGGATCAACTCAAAGCGATCGAAGAAATTGCCCACGACATGGAATCCAGCAAGCCGATGGACCGATTGGTCTGCGGCGACGTCGGGTACGGAAAAACGGAAGTGGCCATGCGGGCGGCCTTCAAGGCAGTGGAAGATAATCGCCAGGTCGCCGTGCTCGTTCCCACAACCCTGTTGGCCCACCAACATTACGACAACTTCTCGGAACGGTTCGCCCCATTCCCGGCTCGCGTGGCCCTGCTCTCCCGCTTTCAATCGCCGAAGGAGGCCAAAACCATTCTCAAAGACGTGGCGTCCGGAAGCGTCGACGTGGTGATCGGCACGCACCGGCTCATCCAGAAAGATGTCGTGTTCCACAACCTGGGTCTCGTGATCATCGATGAGGAACAATGGTTCGGCGTCAAACACAAGGAACGATTGAAACAACTCCGCACCCAGGTCGACGTCTTGACACTCACGGCCACTCCAATTCCACGCACCTTGCAGATGGCCATGGCAAGCGTGCGCGACCTCTCGATCATCGAAACTCCCCCGGCCGGCCGCTTGTCCATTCGCACACAGGTCGTCCGATCGAGCGACAAGCTCATCCGCGAGGCGATCTTACGGGAACTAGGTCGGGGCGGGCAGGTCTACTTCGTCCATAACCGAGTCGAAACGATGGAGAAGACAGGAGCCTGGCTTCAACAACTGGTACCAGATGCACGCATCGTGATGGCCCATGGACAGATGAATGCCAAACCGCTTGAAGCTGTGATGTTGAAGTTCTTTCGCCGGGAGGCGGATGTGTTGATCGCCTCGGCCATTATCCAATCGGGCATCGACGTGCCCCATGCCAACACAATCTTCATCAATCGCGCCGACATGTTTGGCCTTGCGCAATTGTATCAATTGCGCGGGCGAGTGGGCCGAAGCGGCGACCAAGCCTACGCCTACTTCCTGGTCCCCGATGAGGGGCAGTTAAGTGAAGACGCCCAGAAGCGCCTCACGGCCATTCAGCAATTTACCGAACTGGGCGCCGGCTTCCGCATCGCCGCAGCCGATATGGAAATCCGGGGCGCCGGCAATCTCCTGGGGAAGCAGCAATCAGGGCATATCGCCGCGATCGGACTCGATCTCTACATGCAGATGGTGGAACAGGCTGTCCAGCGCCTCAAGGGCCAGATCGTGGAAGAAGAGCTGGACCCCACCCTCCGGCTCCACGTCTCTGCCTTTATTCCTGACGAGTACGTCGCCGATCCCCACCAGCGCCTCTCCTTTTACAAGCGCCTCTCGTCCTGCACCCAAGTCGGAGACCTCGCCTTGCTGCATGGCGAAATGCAGGATCGATATGGGCTGGCCCCGGACTCTGTCGAGCGCCTGTTCGAAGTCATGCAGGTGAGGCTCCAGGCCAAGGCCTTGCGCCTCACCACGATCGAGCTCAAGACCCACTCTGTCGTCGTCACCCTCGACGCCAAGAGCCGGGTCTCAAGCCAAGCGATTCACCGAATGATGGACCGGTACAAGAAACGGGTGTGCTTCCTATCTCCGCTCTCGTTTGAACTCCAGATGCCGCATCAGGACTGGCCTTCTATTTTTCGAGAACTCACAGCAACCTTGCAAAGCCTGGGAGGCTGTGATACCAACACCACAATGTCTTCGCCATCATCTCGCTGACAAGGTTTCATGCGCCTATGACTCGAACATCGAACGGATCCTTGAATCGCCTCGCTCTCCGCTTCTTCACTCTACTCGTCGGCGTTATCGGTGGCAGCCTGCTGTTCCTCACCGGCTGTACGCCACCGCCAGAGGAGGGTGTCGTGGCTCTCGTCAACGGCCGGCAAATCACGCAGACCGAGTTCGAAGCCCGCTGGGGAGAATTGGCCGAGGCCACCAAAGCGCGGTACGAGAAGGAAGGGGGAAAGCGCCGTTTCCTCGACGAACTCATCACCCGTGAATTGCTCATGCAGGAGGCGCGCAAGCTAGGACTCGACCAGAACGATGCCATCCGCGATCGCGCGCAACGCTACAAGGAACAACTGATTCTCGACGAGCTTCTCAAGGATCGAATCAAAGCCAAGATCGAACTTTCGAGCGAAGAATTGGACGCCTTCTATGAGCAGCATGCTCAAGAACTCCTGACGCCACTAAAAGTAAGAGTGTCGCAGATGCTGCTGCCCAATATTTCAGCTGCGAAAGATTTGGAAAGGCAGATCAATCAGGGGGGGCACTTCGCGCAATTTGCACAACGCTATTCAATCGACGAAAAATCGAAAGCGAAAGGGGGCGATCTCGGCCCCTATCGCAAGGACTTGGTCGTCCCCGAAGTCGACGAAGTCATTCAGACCCTCAAGCCCGGATTCGTCAGTGCACCGATCAAGGCGGACGCCGGCTATTACCTCGTCATGGTTTCGTCGTTGGATACAGAAATTATTCAGGCGGACGTAGCTGTTCGAGAGCGTCTGCGGCAAGAGCTGCTCAACGAGAAGCGCCGAAAACGTTTTGACGATGTGATCGTCGACATCCGCGCGAAGGCGACCATCCGCCTCAAGGATGCCTCCCGCTTCGTGACCGACGACGTCGGCAAACACTGAATCGTCGCGGATCGAGATTCCCCTCAAATCCTCCCAATTCGTGTACAATTCGCCAGACTCTTGCCGACCGTTCGATCCCATAGGGAAAAGGCAAGTCCCAGATCCATAATCACGATCCATCCGTTCGTCATAATGGCACCAGGCTGGCTGAGACACACTATCCTCTTCGCATTCGGGCTGATCGCACAAGCGTCCCTTCTTTTTGCTGCGCAGATCGAAGATGGAATTGTCGCGATCGTCAACTCGGACCTCATCATGCTGTCCGAGATGAAACGGGAGCTCGCCCCGGAACGGGAGCGGATTCAGAAAGAATATCGCGGCGATGCCCTTGCGCGTCGGCTCAAGACAGCGGAGTACATGGCGCTGACCACGATGATCGAGCGCAAGTTGCAACTCCAGGAAGCCAAGGTGCGAAACATCGTGGTCACCGACCAAGAAGTCCGGCAAGCCATTCAGCAGATGAAGCAACAGGGGAGAACGATCGACGAAGCAAACCCCGCGGATATGAAAAGCGCCCGGGAACAGATGATGCTGTTTAGGATCGTCGACCGCGACGTGCGGAGCGCGGTGATCGTCGGAGACTCCGACCTGAAACGGTATTTCCAGGAACACCGCGATCGATTTGCGCTTTCGGAAGAATACACGCTCAGCCAAATTCTCATTCAGCCGCGTTCACCGGACAATATAGTCGACGCGAAGGAAAAAGTTCGTGAGGTGATGACACGGCTCAAACAGGGGGACTCCTTCGAGGATCTGGCGCTGCGCTTTTCCGACGGCCCCAATGCGTCGCACGGAGGGCACCTGGGCTTAGTACGGCAGGGAGAGCTCTTGCCGGAAATCGAGCGCACGATCACCACCATGGTGCCTGGCGGCACCTCGGACATGATCGAGACCCCGGATGGCTTTCACATTGTGCGACTGGAGGACAAGAAACCCAAACAGTTCCGCCCGTTCGAGCAAGTACGCAATGAAATCCAGGGACTCGTCTTTCAGCAGAAAAGCGAAGATGCCTTCCAATCGTGGCTGGCCAACCTCAAGAACAAGGCCTACATCGAAATCAAGTTCGAATCCGCTCTTTTAGGACCGCCCACAACCGCTCCCGCCCCTCGCCCGTCACCGACGAGTAAGCAATAAGTTCGTCGCCCTCGACCAATCCCAACCCTCCCCGCAGCCGACGAAGCGCACCGACACGCTCGCTCATTTTTAACTTGTCCACTTTCGTCGCGACCACGATGGGAGGCCGCCCGACGGACAAAAGCCAGGCAATCGTCTCCCTGTCCTGTTCACTCAGCACCCGGCTTTCCACCAACACCACCACCGCACGCAGCTGTTCACTGCCGTTGAGATACTGCTCGATCAACGGCGCCCACTGAGCCCGCAGCGCCTTCGACACCTTTGCGTAACCGTATCCTGGTAAATCCACGACCACGAATCGTGCCAACCCGGGATCGTCGCTGATAATCCGAAAGAGGTTGACCAAGCGAGTCTTTCCCGGCGTGCGACTCACCTTCGCCAAGCCCTTGCGCTGCAAGAGGGAGTTGATGAGAGACGACTTTCCGACATTCGACCGCCCGATGAAAGCGACTTCCGGGAGTTCACTTTGCAGAAACTGCTCTGGTCCCGCACAACTTCTGATAAACTCTGCATTCAGGATTTTCAATGGTCACCCCATAGGCAAGAGGCGCGGGGGCGCGGGGCAAATGCATGGCTCTTATCAGCCCCCTTGCCCCTAGCCTCTCGCCTCGTACCTTTCATACGCATCGAACTATGCCGAAGTCAACCGCACATTCTCGCCGTGTGAAGGCCCTCCTGATCATCGGCCTCTGCCTTCCCGTCGGCGCGGTCCTCTTCATCTGGTTGCTCATCATGCCCGACGTCTCGGCCCTACGCACGACCAATCCAACCACGACAGCGCTGATGGAAGCGCGGGGGGCTCAGGCGCAAGGCCGCAAGATCGAACGCCAATGGGTGTGGGTGTCGCTCTCACGTATCTCGCCCCACCTCCGCCAGGCAGTCGTGGCGGGGGAAGATGCGTCGTTCTTTACCCATGAAGGGTTCGATTGGGAAGGGATCAAAGACGCGGCTCTCTATAACCTCGAAGCAGGCAAACTCAAGCGTGGCGGGAGCACCATTACGCAGCAGCTGGCCAAAAACCTGTACCTGTCATCTGAGCGTTCCTTGCTTCGAAAGGCACGGGAAGCACTGATTGCCCGTTCTCTCGAACAGCATCTCACAAAGGAACGTATCCTCGAGCTGTATCTCAATGTCGTTGAATGGGGGCAGGGCATCTATGGGGCTGAGGCAGCAGCGCGTCATCACTTCAAAAAATCCTCGCGCGACCTGTCAGCCGACGAGGCAGCCTGGCTGGCGGCCATCTTGCCGTCGCCACGTCGATACGATCCACTACGAAAAACGACCGCTCTCACTCGTCGCCACGACCGGATCCTCAAATGGATTACTCGGAGATCTCCCCAACCTCCCCAGCTAGAACCAGAGCCAAAGCCGGAGCCAGACTCAGAACGAGAGTCAGACCCAGAACCAGACCAACATTCGGCAGAGCCTCCAGGCCAGGAGCAGAAGGGAGGCTACAACGAGTCGCCGACCTCACCATAATCTCGCTCGCCGAAAATGGCCGATTCATGCGTGTAATGTTTGAATTCGAGCAGGTTGTGGGAGGGATCTTCGAGGAAAAATGTGAGGTGCTCTATCCTGGTACCAGGGAAACGGACGCGCGGCTGCTGATAGAAGGACAGTTTTTTCTCCTGAGCCTGTTCCAAAAACCGTTGCCATGAGTCTTTCGACGAGAATACCAAGCCGAAATGGCGAGGATAAATGCCTTGCTGCGGCGGTAGGGGTTCCGTCGTCAGATGGGCCACGAGTTGATACCCCGAGAGCCCGAACGTAACAGCATGGCTCGACTCCCGACCCAGAGTACAACCAAGCCCCTCGACATAGAAGCGCTTCGCCGCAGCCACATCATGCGTAGGGAAAGCCAGGTGAAAGAGTACGTCTTTCATAGAAATTCCCCTCGTACAGTCGGCAAGCCAGTTCCGTTCCACCAACCTGCAGCCATATGGGGAGTCACATGCCTGATGGCAAATCTACCGTCCGGCGAGAGAACTAGGGCCCCAGCAGATCCACGGATTCGAGACACGAGCATGCGCAACACCTGTCGTGCGGCAACCGCAGGGCTCTTTCCCATAGCCAGACGATCGCAGATGCTCTTGGCAATTACAAGGCGGATGATGCCTTCGCCCATTCCCGTCATCGACACAGCACCACTGTGATTGTCGGCGTAAACTCCACAGCCGATGAGCGGGCTATCGCCGACCCGCCCCGGCAACATCGAATCGATACCCCCGGTAGAGGCTCCTGCTGCCACCGTCCCGGACCGATCCAGAGCAACAGCGCCGACGGTCCCGTGTCGTTCTGTTGGTGCATGTTTCTGCCTCGCGAGGATCCCGTCGTAAGAGAGGCGGCGAGATACGCCAGTGGAACGATGCCGATCAAGCTTGTAATGCCGCGCAAATCTGCTGGCGAGTGGGCCGACTAATAGAACATGGTCCGTCGCTTCCATAACCAGGCGGGCCGCCGTAATCGGATGCAGGATCCCTTCGATCGAGGCCACAGATCCGGCTTCGAGGTGGGTTCCTTCCATAATGGCAGCATCCATTCGCTGCACCCCGTCCAGCTGGCGCTTCGCTCCTCGTCCTGCATTGAACAGTCCTGATTGCTCCAGAAGGCCGATGGTACACTCAACTGCGATCAGCGCCGGGCCTCCCCGAGCAAGGATGCCATAGCCGGCCTTAAGCGCATCGGCCAGACAAGCAGCCTGTAGCAGCGTCATACGTCTGGAACCGGCGCCGCCATGAGCAAGAATAAGAGGATGGGAACTGGTCAATTGAGGAGGAGATTCTGAGCCTTCCGGTATGTCGGATCTTTCATGCGATCCAGATCGGATCGCACGAACCCCAGACCGGCGACGCAAAGCTCGAAGTTGTCGGAGAGTTTTCTGAACAGAGGAGGTTCCTCTGGTGACGGACCGTCAGCCATTCGCGCGACAATCCCGTAGGAGCGCTTTCCCGTTTTCATATAGTCCACGAGGAAATCTTTGTGGTAGATCAACCCGGACGTTTTGAGGCGGCGCAGATATTCCGGAAACAGCCCTGCCATGAAGAGCGTGAAATCGCCGATATGCTGATGCACGTCCCGCTCACGATCCATCGACTGGGCCTCAAGCAACACTTCCGACTCAAACAAGAGGCCCACCACCGTATCGACAGATTGGTCTTGCTGATTTTTGATTTTATACAGTTGGTCGCTGTGGGTAAAGTCGATGAGCAGGTTGGTGAGGTAGCTGGTGACGTTGGGGTCTGGCCACCCGAGATGTTCCGTAAAACTCTTCTCGGTCAAAGCGCCGAACAGCTGACGGAGCGGATGCCGTGGCGGAACTTGCGTTCCCATATCCACCTCTCTCACATTCAAACACGTATGAACTCAGTATAGCAGATGATGGTCGAAGTGCCGAAATCGGCTCCCCCTAATCCTTCTTTCGGTCTTCACGAGCCAGACTTGAGTACAGGTCGGAACCTGCAGGCTGTTCAACAAGACCGTAAGACCGTCTTCTTTGTTTGTGGTTTATCCGGTTAGTCTGGTTCAACCAAATAGACAAGACAGACCAAACGAACCAGAGCAACCGGCTGATTTTCACGCTTCACGGCTATCGAGCACAAAGGTCACCGGCCCGTCGTTCAGCAACTCAACCTGCATATGCGCGGCAAAGACTCCGGTCTCCACATGAGTACCCTGGTCTCGCAGCCCTACCGCAACCTGCTCGTATAGTCGCTTTGCCTCATTCGAGGGCGCCGCATCGTCAAAGCTTGGACGGCGGCCATTCATTGTCCTGCTCAGTAGGGTAAACTGGGACACCAGCAAGACCGATGCTCCGATGTCCACTAACGAGCGATTCATTTTCCCCTGTTCATCGGAAAAGATCCGGAGCGTGCGAATCTTCTCGATAAGAAACCGGCTATCCGATTCTCCATCGCCTTTCGCCACTCCCAGCAAGACCAGGAGACCGGATTCGATCTGCCCCACGGTCTTGCCCTCAACGCGAACCGACGCACTCGTCACCCGTTGAATCACGGCTTTCATGGGTTACGGCCGTTCCGGTCGAAGTTCGTCCAGGGTTCCTTCAAGAGTGAGCAGCTTTCGTTTCGTAGGCAAGCCGCCCGAGAATCCCCCGAGCGACGCATCTTGCGCCACGATGCGATGGCAAGGGATCACGATCGGCAGAGGATTCGCCCCCACCGCATTGCCGACGGCGCGAGCATACTGTCCGCCCCCTACGCGAAGTGCCACCCATTGATAGGATCGAAGACGGCCGTAAGAGATACCTCGAAGAGTCCGCCAGACCTTCTGCTGAAAACTTGTCCCTCGTGAGAGGTCCAACGGCAAATTGAAGGATCTGCGCCTTCCAGCCAGATAGCCGGTCAATTGTGCCCGCGCCTCTTGCAATCGTGAGGAGGTTTTGCCCTCTAGGAGCTCTGCGGAAGCCGCTTGCAACTCAGACAGCACAGCCTGCCGAGAGGCCTTCGGCAACACCACAGCATCGATCCCTTTCGTCGTTTCCGACAGACCCATCCATCCCCAGGACGTGCGAAAAACGCAGGCCCTGACACCTGATGGGTGAGGGGAAAGGGATGAGAGCAAAGGCTGTCGTTTACCCATTGTTCAGGCCACTCCTCGCTTCAGTTTCCGTCTGACCATTCCCCAAACCAGGCCGAGTTCTTCTGACCGCAGCAGGGCATGGACACCCAAATAACCGCCCGCGCTCAATCCGATGGCTACGAAGAGCATGACCGATTTTTCGATCCATTCACCTGGATGAGTCCAGACCTGGGCTGCCGCCACCCAGGCGCAGATCGCAATTAACGGCACAGATGCGACCAACACACGCAACGACGAACGCCCCACAGAACCCCAATCCACGCCGCCTAACCGACGGTGAAGCACCGCGACCAAGATACCTCCATTAACCATTGCCGCCAGAGCTGTGGCCAAGGCCAGGCCAGCCGCCCCTAAAGACGACATCAACAGGAGCGAGAAGACGAGATTGGCCGCGACGGCGATGGCCGCAGTGATGGCAGGCGTGCGCGTATCTTGTAGCGAATAGAAGGCCGAGACGATAATGCGGACGCCTCCAAAGGCCCAGAGGCCGACGGAATAGCAGAGCACCGCCAGTGCGGTCTCAGCAGTATCGTGACCCGTAAAGGTCCCGTGCTCGAAGAACAAATGGATGATTGGCTGACGCAAGAGCATCAGGCCTAGCATCGCCGGCAGGATGATAAAAAGGATCATACGAAGGCCGAATCCCAACGTCTTCCGCAATTCATCAAAATCTCCACGTGCGGCCTGCGCCGAGAGCGTCGGCAAAATGGCTGTGGCCAGCGCCACTCCAAAAATCCCAAGCGGAAACTGGATCAACCGCATGCCGTAGAAAAGATAGGTCGGCCCACCGGGAAAGAAAGAGGCGAGAATCGTGCTTACAGTAATGTTGATCTGCGTCACAGAGAGACCGAGAAGCGAGGGCACCATCAACACGCCAATCCGCCGCACACCTGGATGACCCGGTGCGAATCGAAACCCGAATAACATGCCGCGCCGACGCAGACCGGGCAACTGCATGGCAAATTGTGCCGCACCTCCCACCACCACCCCAATAGCCACACCATGGATCGGCTCCGCCATCATCGGCGATAAAAAGTACGCACAGCCTATAATGAAAATGTTGAAGAACACTGGCGAGAACGCCGGCGCCGCGAAGGCGCGCATGGAATTCAGGATGCCCATTGCCAGCGCCGCCAGGCTGATAAAGATCAGGTAGGGGAACATAATTCGCGTGAGCAGCGTGGTCATACCCAGCTTCGCCGGATCGTCATGAAACCCCGGCGCCAGGAGCCAGACGATTCCGGACGCCAGGATGACGCCAAGAATTGTGATCCCAGTCACGATCGTCAGCAGCGTTGTAAAAACAGCGCTCGCCAATTCCCATGTGTCCTGTTTCGACTTTTGCGTCTGATATTCCGTGAAGACCGGAATGAAGGCGGAAGACATCGACCCTTCCGCAAACAATTCGCGAAGCAAGTTGGGAACACGATAGGCCACGAAGAAGGCATCTGCCGCAGGTGTTGCCCCAAAAAGATTCGCCAGCACCATATCGCGGACGAACCCGAGGATGCGGCTGGAGAAGGTGGCCGCGCCGATCACTCCGGCTGCTTTGACCACCGAGCGAGTCTCATCCTGCGCATTCGCCGGAGCTGGGGATACCACCGTAGGATCGGACATGAATAGAGGGATTCTAGCGGAACGATGTCGGGCAGTCTATCAAGCTGGCGATTAAGACTCCTGAATCAATTCGTCCGGTAATTCGTTCGGGTTGTCATTCGGACACCCCGGGCAGATATCGGCAAGTAGCAAGCCACATCGTTGGATTCCCTGGCAGAGCCCGCTGACGATGTCGCCGCCCTGTAACTGTTCGACGGCAACTTGGACGACCTGCGCCCATTGATCGGTCGAAGCCAGACCGTCCAGCGATCGATCCGGCAACACATATATCTGCCGTTCCAAGATCGAGAGCATGATGAGCACGCCCGTGCGCTCACGCGTGTGTGACAGGGCATGTTGGGAAAATGCATGCTCGGCCCTGAGCTTCACTTTATGCCGCATCCGTTCTGCTGAAGTGCACAGACGAATCACCGGCCATAACGTTCCCAGCCACGCGCCGCATCCATAAGCCGCCAGCGTCGAAAGCAGGAGCCAGGCCGCGTTCGAAGCATGCCAACCCCACGGGAGCCAGTGCGATTCAATCGTGAGCAGAACAGTGAGTGCCAAGAGCGCGAGTCCAAGACCGACCCAATGTCGGACCTCGCGATACAGCCCCGATCGCAACACGATCATTGGAACGATTTCTGCCTTCGTTCGTCGTTCCGCCACCTGTACGGCCAGCCGGATCCGCTCCTGATCTTCAGCGGTCAACCCCAGCCTGCTACCAATTTCCACTGGCGCCTCCTCCTCCGAAACCGCCGCCGCCGCCGCTGAAACCACCCCCACCGCTGCCGATCGAGCCGCCGCCCCATCCCCCACTGCGACTGCTGTACCAAATCCAGTCGTCCCCGCGATGCCGTCCTCGCCCTCCTCCACCAGCACTGGCCGCACTGATCAACGTGAGCAGCAACAGAGTAATCCCGCCGGTAATCAGGGCAGGCACCAGCCAAGGCGCTAGTAATACGGAGAGTCCTGTGCCAGCGATCGGACCGAGGAGGCGATTGACACTCATGAGGCCCAACCCGACCATTAATCCAACGATCACCGCCACCACAACCTGCCCCATGGCATCGCTGTCCAGCCCAGGCGCCGTCTTGTCAGAGGCCTGGTAGGTTCCTTCAATCGTCTTCAAAATTGCGGCCACCCCTGCGGCCACCCCGCCCGATGCATCACCGTCGCGAAACCGTGGGATGATCTCACTTCTGATAATCTGCGCCGACCGTGCATCGGTCAATGTGCCTTCCAGACCATAGCCGACTTCAAAACGGATCTTGCGCTCCCTCATGGCGATTAAGAACAAGACCCCGTTGTCGGTCCCCTTCTGGCCGAGCTTCCAGGTGGTCGCGACGCGATGAGTGAAGGATTCAAGCGGTTCGCCTTCGAGTGAGGAGAGAATCAGGACAGCAACTTGATTGCTGGTTTTCGACTCATGGGCTTCGAGATCACGGGCGAGCGAAGCAGCGACAGTGGCCGGCAGTACCTGCGCGAGGTCCACGACACGACCTGTGAGCGGCGGCACATCAAGCGCGAAAGAAAGAGAGGTGAAGGCTGAGGCTAAGATGCAGGCAAGGACAAAGCTGACTGTTTGCTTTCGAACTTTGCCCCTCAACCTGAACCTCAGCCTAGACCTAGAATTTCACTTCTGGCGGCTTCGCCACAGCCTTTTCGTCAGCCACGGTAAAGTTCGGCTTCTCTTCCATATGGAGGAGGAACTTGGCCGTCAGGTTCGTGGGGAAATAGCGGACGCCTTTGTTATATTCCGCCACTTTCTCGATGTAGCGCTTGCGCGCGACGGCAATACGATTTTCTGTCCCTTCGAGTTGACTCTGGAGATCACGAAAGTTCTGATCAGCTTTCAGATTGGGATAATTCTCTGCAATGGCGATAAGGCGGCCCAATGCCGAGGTGAGACCGGCTTGCGCCTTCTGAAATTGTTCAAAGACGGCAGGATCTTTTAACGTCTCAGGCGTCACTTGAATCCCCGTAGCTTGTGCACGCGCCTGCACCACCCCTTCAAGCGTCTCCTTTTCATGCGCGGCATAGCCTTTGACGGTAGCGACCAGATTCGGAATCAAATCGGCCCTCCGCTGGTACTGATTGACCACTTCGCTCCAGGCGGCCTTCGTGTCTTCATCCAATCCTTGGAGATCGTTGTAGCCGCACCCTGGGAGTCCGACGAGCAACACCGTGATTGCGATGGTGGCGAATACAGAAATGCGACTGCCCATAGTTATCCTCCTTCCCCCTGCCTCGATCTATAACGCTGGGTAGGATCCATGCTATCATGAGAAAAACCATTATGATACGGAAGTACGGCCATCCATGTCGCTTGAGCCCTCTTCACATCTGCCTGGTGGGTTTCAGATCAAACACCGCACCCTCGGAATCTACCAGGGGAGCGCGATTGAGCTGGCGTTTTGGTATCCCTCATCCGGGATGCCGGAATATGGGCTGTGCCGATTTGCCACGAAGGAGAAAGCTGAATCCTATCGCACCTACCTCTGCTCCCCTGCCTGCCCGGAGCCGTTTGACGAGAAGGATCTCACCATTGAACCCTATGACCTTGCTGCACATGAGGAACTAATCAATAACCATCCGCTTCATTCTGCCTGGGAAACTCCGATCTAACAGGAAGCGGGAAAAGTTCGCCAGCATAAGAAGACCGTTGTTTGGTTTATTTAGCTTGTCTCGTTTGTTTGGGTAAAGGAGACCCACTAATGAACAAAACACACCAGATGAACCAGACAGACAGGGCTTGTCTCAGACGTGCGAATCCTCGAAGGTCTAGCCTGCTAACCGCATCAAACCCTATTTTGTGGGGATGGTATGGGAGGCAAGAGATTCACCGGCTTGTTCAGGCGGCCACACCGGCGTGGAGCGAGGGTTTAGCCGAATGATCTAATGTCTGTGCCTGGACGAAGGCAAGCAGGCGCTTGCTTTCCTGGGCGGCTCGAAGGAACTTGAAAGCGATGCCGCGAGCGCTCACAGAATGGACCATCGCGGCCACTTCAAGTGGAGATTCGCTGTCTTCAAGGGACAATTGTAGATAGAAGATGTCGTTCGTATGGACCTGGGTCTGACTTTTGATGATACAGCCGCCCATCGAGAGATCGAGCACCGTTCCCTCACCGCGAACCTTGCCCCCGGAAAATGAAAGATAGAGCCGCACGGGAATCCGGAGGTGTTCGCGGCGATCGATTGGATGGGTGGGATGGTCCAGCCAAAGACGGGACGCCAGAAAGCGGTGACTGCACGATGGACAGCGGAACGGCGACACAAAGAGGAAAGAGGCAATATGTTCGCGTGGCGATTGCGGCTGTGTCCGTAGGAGACCGTCCTTCCGGCACCGTGGACAATTCAGGATACGCCCCATATCATCAGTTCCCTCTCGTTCCCATGCTCGAACTTGGTGGTATATTGACCACCGATAGACGATCTCTTCCTCTCTGTCGATAAATCAACGGATCTCTGCGGAAGCCTCGTTTACAGGAATGGGGTTTTCATCGGAGAATCTCCCAGCCAACCAGAAATCTCACTCTCCTCAGCGGCCGTTGTGCGAATAGCTGCTATGCATTTAAGGTGAGAGGCGCAAAGTCGTAGCCTATGTGACGACTCACTTCAGAGTCTGCACCCACATACTAATGCCATGAAGGTGAACTTCGGCTTTTGTGATTTGTCTGACTTGCGGCTCAAGCTGATCGAAAACGTCCGCCCGACTTCCTCGCCGTACAGAGAACCTGTCCGCGTGATCGATCAGGTTAAGTGGCGTCACTCGCATGATGACTTTGATCCCATCACACAGCCCATCTTTGATTACTTGGCCGACTGGCCCAATACCCGATCCAGGCGCGGGACTACCCCTTCCCCTGTTCATCATCCTTACGGCGCCCCAGCATCGAGGTAAAAGAGCTGGTCAGGGAAGATCCACGGCGGAAGAGCCACACCATGAATCCTGTAGACAACGCAGTCTCGATGACACGCTCTTCGATCGCTTGTTCAAGAATCTCGGCCTCCTTGGTCAAACGCTCTTCGAAATTGTGGCCCACGGCCAACACCCTCTTGACTAGAGGTGACAGCGGATTCGGCGGAAGGTCCGACGGCTCTTGGGGCATGATATCCTCAGGTTCCACGTGCTCCACGTTGGTAAACGTATTCCTCACCCTTGTCGCCCGTGGCGCTGGTTCATCGTGCTTATCAACGATTTTCGCCTGCACAACATCAGCGCTCTGTCGACCTGGCGACCACGTCGGCTCCAAAGATGGTGCCAGCCCAGGCCTCTGAACACCCACGGCAGGTGGCCCAGGAAGGTCCGCAAAAGGAACGGATGCAGGCCCTGGGGCTGGGGGCCAGCCAAGCGGGGGAGGGAAGAATGGCATAACCGTAAAATTAAATGCCGTCGCCGCAATCGTACCCCCCGCACCATCGCTAACCGTAAACGTGAAGCTGTCGCCCGTGCTGGTAGACCCGTTGTTGACATACACCAATCGCCCTGCATTGATGTCCGCTTGAGTAAAGATGGTGATCGCCATGCCAGGGGTCGTGGTCAGTTCAAGTTGGCCATTCAGGGGCGCACTCAACACCGTGTAAAGCAATTGAGCCGGTGTATTATCCGCGTCCGTGACTTGCAATTGATCTGACGTAATGGGATCAGAGAATCCTGCAAGGACGATCGCGCCTGCGTTCGTCATAAGAGTCGGGGCGCTATTCCCCCCCGCTGGCGTCACGTTGATCGTCACCGTGTCCGTATCCGCCACCGCGTTACTGTCGGTGGAG
>JBAXBK010000015.1:0-76959 GCA_037142015.1 Nitrospira sp.
GCGATACTGGCATGAACCTTGAGTTTTGAGGGCCTCCACGGTATGGTGACCGTGGTATTCTTCTCAGGAAGCCTGGGAGCCTGTCCGACATTGACCCTTCTATTGCGGCGAACGATCTGCGGCCATCTGCGTCGTTCTCGGCCAGGAAAAATCCTCAATGTATTCCAGTGAATACACCTCCGGTTTTTCCGGGCCAGCGGCCTCGCATCTGGCCCCACCTCCTTCGCTTCGTTACGAAGGCAATGCCGGACAGGCTCCTAGCCCATTTCGAAGGTAACCCCGCGTAACTATGATGGATCAATCGACATACCTACAGGATCCGTTTCGTCAACAGCCATCGCGTCGCCTGTGGCGCTGGTGGCAGATTTTGCTCATAAGCCTGGTGGCAGTAATCTTCCTGGGGGGGCTGGCAGCAGGCGGGGCGCTATGGCATTTCTCGAAAGACCTTCCTGACTTGGATCAGCTGGGAACCTATCAGCCAAGTCTGGTGACGCAGGTCTATTCGAGTGACCAGCAGCTCATCGGTCAATTTTTCATCGAGCGGCGTATCCTCACCCCGGTGGCGGACATTCCGGAACAGCTGCGGCGTGCAGTCATCGCGGTCGAGGATGTCCGGTTCTTTGAACATCCCGGCCTCGACTATATCGGCATGCTCCGCGCGGCTTGGACGAATGTGCGCCGAGGAGGCAAGGTTGAAGGGGCCAGCACTATTACCCAACAGTTGGCGCGTTCCCTGTTCCTTTCGTCAGAACGCACCTTCGACCGCAAGGTCCGCGAGTTGATTCTTGCGTACAAGATGGAATTGGTTCTGACGAAAGAGCAAATTCTTGAACTGTATTTGAACCAGATTTACTTTGGCCAAGGCGCCTACGGCGTCGCCTCGGCAGCTCAGACATATTTTGGGAAAGACCTCTCTGCCCTGACGATTGGAGAATCGGCATTTCTGGCCGGTCTCCCGAAGTCGCCAAACCATTATTCGCCCTTCAAGGCCTACGATCGTGCGAAAAAACGGCAGGAGCACGTACTCGCTCGCATGGAAGAGGCGAAGTTCCTCACCCCGGCAGAACGCGAACAGGCTGCGGCGGAGATACTCGGTTTCCGCCGTCCTGGCGGTGAACAGGCTGCGCCCTACTTTGTAGAATATATCCGGCAGTTGCTGGTTGCGAAGTATGGCGAAGCGATGGTGTACAAGGGCGGACTTAAAGTATTCACGACGTTGAACATGGAAATGCAGAAGGCTGCTGAAGCGGCCTTTGCGGCAGGCCTGCGCGAATTGGATAAGCGCCAAGGGTGGCGTGGCCCGCTCCGAACGGTCGATGCGACTGCACCGACCACGCCCGTTGTTGCAGCGATAACCGATCAGGCCTTGAAGGCAGGGGACTATCGCGAGGGGTTCGTCAGTAAAGTGGCAAAAGACCATTTTCTTGTGCAGATCGGCATGACGGTAGCCAAGCTCGCTTTTGACGATATGGCATGGGCGAAGCGCCGTTTGACCGGGTTCGATACGGCAAAAGATTTCGTCGTCAATCAGAACCTCAAGCAAGTGCTGAAGCCCGGCGATGTCATTGAGGTCATGGTGAAGAAGCTGGATCGTGACATCGTCCATGTGCAGCTGGAGCAGACTCCCCTTGTCGAGGGAGGATTGATTACGCTGGAGCCGGATAAAGGCGCTATTCGGGCCATGGTCGGAGGCTACGATTTCGCTCGCAGCGAGTACAATCGGGCCGTGCAGGCACACCGTCAGCCCGGGTCCGCCTTCAAGCCGATCATCTACGCGACGGCTATGAGTCAGGGGATGAGCCCCGCATCGGTGATTCTCGATGCGCCGGTGGTCTATGAACAGGACCAGGATGAGAAAACCTGGAAGCCGGAGAACTATGGAAGAAAAGTCCATGGCATGGTGAGTTTGCGTGATGCCTTGGCCCACTCGCATAACCTGGCGACCGTTCGGTTGCTGGATAAAGTTGGCGTGAAGGATGTCATTGAGTTTGCGAAAACGGTCGGGGTGACCAGTCCGCTGGCGGCAGATTTGTCCTTGGGGCTTGGCTCATCCTCTGTCGGGCTGATGGAACTGACTTCCGCCTATGGGGTGTTGCTCAACCAGGGGAGTCGCGCGGAACCCTATGCGATCCTATCCGTAAAGGACAACGCGGGAACGGTGCTTGAACAGGCGGTACCGCAAGCCATTCCCGTGATTTCCAAAGAAACGGCGTACTTGATTACGAACATGATGGAAGACGTGATCCAAAAGGGGACCGGTCAGGCGGCCAAAGTACTTGGGCGGCCGATTGCGGGGAAAACCGGCACTACGGATGAGTTTATCAATGCGTGGTTTATCGGCGGCGCGCCGAACTTGGTCACTGGTATCTACGTCGGGTTTGACGATCGACGGTCACTCGGCGAGACGGAATCGGGGGCGCATGCCGCGCTGCCTATTTGGATCAATTTCATGCGAGTTGCGCTCAAGCCGCTACCGGTCATGGCTTTTACCATTCCGGAAGGTGTCACGTTCGTCAAGGTCGATCCGGCGACGGGATTGCTTGAGGGCGAAGAGGGACAAGGGAGCACCGTCGAACTCTTTACCAAGGGCAGCGAGCCGACTCAGGCAACTCATCGCCGACTGGACCCGATCGATTTTTATAAGCTGGATCAAATCCCCGAGGGGACGATGTAGGGGCCTGTCTCCGACAGGCCCGGTCTGTTTGGTTCATTTAGTTGGTCTTGTTAACCAAACAAACGAGACAAACCAAATGAACCAAATAACAAGCTTCTCCTGCGGCCTGTATGTATTAGCGATAGCATTGACGGTCGGGATAGAGGAGGGATAGACTGACCCCATGCGAAGACATGCTCATCAGGCTACCTCAGTTCTGGCTGGCACACTCATCGTGCTCTTTTTCACGTTGAGCTTCAATGCCTACGCCTGTCTCCTGCCAGTGAATGACTTCACCGCCGGAGCAATGGGGGATGGCTGCTCGACCCCGAATGAACAACCTGGCTATCAGTTCTGCGATACGTTTAAGACGCTCGGTGTGCAGTCTGCCGACAGGCTCCATCTCAACAGTGACTGTCAGGTTCTTTGTCCTGAAGATACTGCCTCGCTCGCGCTTCTAGCCGTCCTTACCTCTCCCGGCAACCGTCTGTCCGATCATCCTACGGTCGGTCCTCTACAGGATCTCCTGCTCAAGATTTCCGTGCTGCGCATCTGATCTTCCCTTCCCGCGTTCCGTCATCGTTTCACTATCAAAACGTTTGTCGTTCGAAGCCTGGTCTTGGCGGACCAGTTCATTGTCTATGCGTTTCCCGCTTGTAAGGCCGGAGCATAGACAGAGCGTCGAACCTGTGGGAACTCTGGGAGGGCCTTCGCATGAGATGGCATGGACGACTCTATGGTCTGACCGTCGCGATCGTGTTCGTCATATTTCTTAGTGGCACGCAATCGAAGGCACAGGATGCCGATTCTGCGCCCAGGGATAGGCTAGTGCTGCCGGAATTGATCCAAGAAGTCTTGGCTCGAAATCCCGAACTGACAGCGACTCGTAAGCAATGGGAAGCCGCAACAAATCGGATTGCGCAGGTGCGGTCATTGGACGACCCGATCCTGTCTCTCCAATTGTGGAATGTCCCACAGCCCTTCAATGTCACGCAGACGGGCAACAGTATCTTCGGTCTCTCGCAGAGTCTCCCCTTTCCCGGCAAACTCGGGCTCAAAGGCGAAGTCGCCAGCCGTTCTGCTGACATGACCGAGCAAACGATCCATGCGAAGGAACGGGAACTGGTCGCCCGCCTGAAGCAGGCCTACTACGATCTGTTTCTCATACAGAAGACGATCCAGATTCATCATGAACAAGTGGAGCTGCTCAGGCAGTTTTTTGAGATCGCGAACGCGAAGTTCCGTGCAGGGAAAGGAAGCCAGGCCGATGTTCTCAAGGCTCAAGTGGAGCTGTCCCTGCTTCAGCAGCAGCTTCCCGTCCTGGAACAGCGTCGAAAAACTGCCGCAGCGATGTTGAACACGCTGCTCGATCGGGATCCTTCATCACCCCTGGGCCTCGCGCAAGAACCCTCTCCACTGCCGATCGAGAGGCCCCTCGACGATCTGCATAGCCTTGCGCTCAACGATAGGCCGGAGCTTAAAGCCGCCGAGCTTGATGTGCAGCGGAGCGAGCAGTCCCGCGCGTTGGCCCAGCGTCAATACTATCCGGACTTCAATGTAGCGGTTCAGCGCTTCCAGAATTATCAGGCCAATGATGGATTCGGCGCTTATGTGGCGATGAGCATCCCCTTCGCCTTTTGGACCAAGCCGAAATACGACGCAGGGGTGCAGGAAGCCGCGGCTGCAGTTTCAGTCGCACAAGCGCAGCAACATACCTTGGAAAACCTGACCAAGTTTCAGGTCAACGACCTTCTGGCTAAGTTTCGGGCGACCGACCAGGTGGCCATGCTGTACCGCACGACGATCCTGCCACAGGCCGAGCAGAGTCTGGAATCGGCGCGCGTCGGGTATCGTGTGGGGAAGGGGAGTTTCTTGGATCTCATTGACGCCCAACGGACCTGGCGAGGCTTTCAGCATGAGTATTTCAAGGCGATCGTGGACCGCCAGAATCGCCTAGCTGAACTTGAACAGGTCGTCGGTGTCACGCTCGATCGGCAGGGCTAATTTGGACAGGAAGGAGAAACAGCGATGAACCAGCAGTCATACAGGAAAAACTTTGTGATCGGTGTCGTGGCGATCGGTGCGATCGCCGGAGTTGCCGTCGGCTTTTTTACCGCCCACGGGATGATGGGTGCAGTGGGCGTCTCGGCGCCTCCAGGGTGGGCGAGTGAGATGGGAACTGGGAGTGTCTTGGCACTCCCAGGAGGGGTGGGTGAGAAGATTGCAGGGAGCGTCTCGGTTTCCCCAGCGCAGGCAGGTGAGATGGAAGAAATGAAGGGGATGTCCATGGGGCAGATGGACATGAAGGAAGTGGCTCCGGCAGGCGAGAAGTCAATGGAAGGCATGCCAGGCATGTTTTCATCGCCATCCGGAGCTGTGGCAATTCCGGCTGTGGCGAGACAGTTGATCGGAGTGCGGAGCGCCTCAGCTGCCTACCGGACGTTAACGCAAGAGATTCGCACGGTCGGGACGGTCGGCTACGACGAACGTGGCTTGACTCAGGTCACTCTGAAAATCTCCGGGTGGGTTCGCGAGGTCTTCGTCAATTCGATCGGCAGACCGGTACGCAAAGGCGAAGCGCTCTTCACGTTCTATTCGCCGGATCTACTGGCTTCGCAGGATGAATATTTATTGGCCTTAAGGACGCAGGCCCGACTGGCTACGAGCCCCCTCGACGAAGCCAAGGCCAACGCGGCCTCCCTTGTAACCAGTGCGCGGGAGCGTTTGCGGTTGTGGGATCTGACTGATGCGCAAATCACAGCGCTGGAGCGTCGAGGCAAGGCAGAGCCGGCGCTCACGATCTATGCCCCCTCCTCCGGGATCGTCCTCAAGCGAGAAGCCTTGCCTGGGAAATATGTGGAACCAGGTACGACATTGTATGAAGTCGCAGATCTTTCCAGGGTCTGGATCTCTGCCGATATCTATGAGTCCGAGGTCGCAGCGGTGAAGCTGGACCAACCGATTTCAGTCTCCTTTGCCGCCTATCCAGGAGAAACCTTTCACGGAAACATGCCCTATATCTACCCCTCGTTGAATGCAGAAGCCCGCACGGTGCGCGTGCGGTTTGAATTGCCGAATCCTGGTCTGAAACTCAAGCCAGGCATGTATGGGAACGTGACCTTGCAGACGGATGCAGCCAAGGCCTTAGTCGTGCCCAAGGAGGCAGTTCTGGAGACAGGGCTTCGTCAACTCGTGTTCATGGATCGGGGACAAGGCCGGTATGAGCAGATGTTGGTCAAACTGGGTCGCCGGAACCAGGATGAGGTGGAAGTAATGGAAGGACTCAAAGAGGGAGATCGGATCGTCACCTCGGCCAATTTCCTGTTGGATGCAGAGAGCAAATTGACATCGGCTTCGAACATGCAGGCCATGATGGGCCGGATCGGCATGGGTGATTGGCAGATGCGCGGTGCATATGAGGGCAAGATGGAAGGCATGGACATGGGAAATGGGGGCGTCTCGGCGCCCTCGGGGCGGGCGGGTGAGAAAGGCGACATGAAGGGAATGGAAGGCATGCAGGGCATGGGCGAGATGAAAGGCATGGAGGGGATGAAGGGACCGTCCGTTACAGAGCCCCGTCAGGCCGCCGGATTATCTCTCACGTTGAAAACATCGCCGGAAAACCCCAAGGCCGGTAACGTGCTGCTCAAGCTCACGCTGAACGATCAGGCTGGCAAGCCAGTGACCAATGCCCAAGTCCTATTCGTCTATACGATGCCGATGCCGGGCATGACCGATTCCAAGGTGACGGCTCGTCATACGAAGGATGGACTCTATGAAGGTACGGTGATGTTCGGCATGGGCGGGACATGGGTCGTGACAGCCAACGTGACGATACCAGGGAAACCGGCCATTGCCGAAAAGTTTCAGTTCTCGGTTGCCGGGGGAGGGATGTAATCCCTCATGATCGCACGTCTTATTGAAGGGAGCGCTCGCAATCCGATCCTGGTCATCCTCCTTGTCTTGCTGTTGGGTGCCTGGGGCCTGTGGGCGGGATTTCGAGTTCCGCTGGATGCGGTGCCGGACCTGTCCGATGTCCAGGTCACGATCTACACCGAGTGGCAAGGGCGCAGCCCCACGTTGATGGAAGACCAAGTCACCTATCCAATCGTCACGTCTCTGCTGGCTGGGCCAAAAGTCAAACGGGTGCGGGGAGTTTCAGAATATGGAGTCTCCTATGTCTATGTGATCTTTGAGGACCGGACCGACTTGTACTGGGCACGCAGTCGTGTTCTGGAGTACATGCAGAAGTTGAGCGGAAGGTTGCCGGCGGGAGTCGCGCCGACTCTCGGTCCTGATGCGACTGGCGTCGGGTGGGTCTATCAGTATGCATTGGTCGATGAATCAGGCGCGCACGACCTGGCGCAGCTCCGCAGCCTTCAAGATTGGTATCTGCGCTACCAGCTCGAAAGCGTGCCTGGCGTGGCAGAAGTGTCGGCAGTCGGTGGGTTTGTGAAGCAGTATCAAATCGAAGTGGACCCGAACACGTTGGCGGCTTACCGGTTGCCGATCAAGACGATTATCGAAGCAGTCAGAAATAGCAATGCGGAGGTGAGTGGCCGTGTCTTAGAAATGGCCGGCACCGAATACATCATTCGAGGGAGAGGCTACCTGCGCTCGATCGAGGACATTGAGCTGATCCCAGTTGGGACGGATGGACGTGGCACGCCTATCTTGATCCGGGACATTGCCCATGTCCAAATCGGGCCGGACCAGCGTCGAGGCATTGCCGAGCTGGACGGCAAGGGCCAGGTGGTCGGAGGCATCGTGATCATGCGGGCCGGCGAAAACGCCCTCGCTGTGATCGAGCGAATCAAAGCAAAGCTGGCAGAGATCACGCCAGCCCTGCCAAAAGGTGTCCAGATCGTTCCCACCTATGACCGGTCTGACCTCATTCATCGGGCTATCGCCGTACTACGCGAAAAGCTCGTGGAGGAAAGCATCATCGTCAGTCTGGTCGCGGTCGTGTTTCTGTTTCACCTCCGCAGTGCCCTGGTGGCAATTCTCATCCTCCCCGTGGCGGTGCTGCTCGCCTTTATCCCCATGGCCTATCTGAATATCACGTCCAGCATCATGTCGCTCGGCGGGATTGCCATTGCCATCGGTGCGATGGTGGACGCGGCCATCGTCATGGTGGAGAACGCCCACAAGCGGTTGGAGCAGGCGCCGAAGGCAGACCGGATCGAAACGATTATCGCGGCGGCAAAGGAAGTCGGTCGCCCCTTGTTCTTCTCGCTGCTGGTGATTGCCGTGTCGTTCTTGCCAATCTTTGCACTGGAAGCCCAAGAAGGACGATTGTTCACCCCCCTGGCCTACACCAAGACCTTTGCAATGCTCTTTGCCACAGCGCTTTCTGTGACCTTGGCTCCAGTGCTGATGGTCCTCCTCATCCGGGGGCGCATCCGGGCGGAAGCCAAGAATCCGTTGAACCGGCTGCTGGTCTCGCTGTATCGGCCCATTATCTCCGGCGCGTTGCGCGTCCGGTGGTTGACGCTCGGACTGGCGGTGGTGGTCGTGGGATTCACGGCGCCGATCTATTCCAGGCTCGGCGCGGAATTCATGCCACCGCTCAACGAGGGAACGATTCTCTACATGCCGACCACTGTGCCAGGCCTGTCGATTCCTGAGTCGGCCAAGGTACTACAGATTCAGGATCAGTTGCTCACGACCTTCCCGGAAGTGGAACGGGTGTTCGGCAAAATGGGGAAGGCCCCGACTGCCACCGATCCGGCTTTTGTCGGCATGGCCGAGATCACGATCACCCTCAAACCGGAAGAACAATGGCGCCCCGGCATGACCTGGGATCGTTTGCTGGATGAAATGGATGCCAAACTACGCATTCCCGGCTTTCCCAACATCTGGTGGATGCCGATTCAAACCCGCACCGAAATGATCACGACCGGTGTGCGGAGCCCGGTCGGCATCAAAGTCCTGGGGCCTGATCTGAAGACCATCGAGAAAATCGGCTTGGAGATCGAACAGGTCTTGGCCACTGTGCCTGGTACCAAGAGCGCCTTTGCAGAACGCCTCAACGAGGGCTATTACCTGGATCTGACAGTAAATCGACGCGAAGCTGCCCGCTACGGTCTGACGGTGGGAGACGTGCAAGCAGTCATCACCTCGGCCATTGGCGGCGAGACCGTCACGACTACGGTCGAGGGGCGTGAACGGTATTCAGTCAATGTGCGCTACAAACGCGAACTGCGCGATGATCCGGATCGGCTCAAGAGGGTGCTGATTCCCACGTCGAGTGGCGCGCAGGTTCCGCTCGGACAAATTGCCGATCTCGTCATCACCCAGGGGCCGCCGTCGATTGCGGATGAGGCAGGAGCATTAGCCGGTTTGGTTTCGGTTGCGGTCAGCGGTCGTGATCTTCGCGGCTACGTCGAAGACGCCCAACGAGCGGTCCGGGACCGAGTGACATTACCCTCTGGCTACCGGCTGGTCTGGGCCGGTCAATACGAGCACCTGGTCCGAGCCGAAGAACGGTTAAAGTTGGTTGTCCCCGTCACCATTGGGATCATTCTCTTGTTGCTCTATCTCAACTTCCGTTCGATGGCGAAATCGCTGATCGTACTCCTGTCTGTCCCCTTTGCTGCGATCGGAGCCATCTGGTATCTCGACTATCTGAACTACAATATGAGCGTGGCGGTTTGGGTAGGCATTATCGCTCTGGCCGGCGTGGCGGCTGAGACTGGCGTGGTCATGCTCGTCTATCTCGACGAGGCCTATGAGCGGCGCGTGCGCGAAGGTCGCATGACAACGGTACAAGACCTGCGTGAGGCCATTATAGAAGGAGCAGTCCAGCGGGTACGGCCAAAGATGATGACGGTCGCCGCAATCATGGGCGGCTTGCTCCCAATCATGTGGACCACCGGCACAGGCGCCGACGTCATGAAACGGATCGCCGCACCGATGATCGGCGGCATGGTCAGCTCAACTATCCTGACGCTGATCGTCATTCCAGCCTTGTATTTTATCTGGAAGGGTTGGATTATGCGTTCACACTCTTCGAGCGAGACGACATTCGCCAGACCCATGTAGTCTTTACTGGCGCCTTCTTAGCCTGCATTCTTCATGAGAATTTCTGCTGCAATCGCCAATGTTTGGGCGAGAGGCGCGGGGCGGGAGAGGGTTCATCTGGTCTATCTGGTTCAACCAAACAAACGAGACAAACCAAATAAACCAAATTAACCAGTGAGACCAGCCTATTCTGTTTTTCTTGGCCAAGGGAGGGGATGATGAAGAGACAATGGTTTTTCACCGTCACGATGGGCACATTGGTGCTGGGTGGGCTGTTCACGGGAGGCTGTGTGTCGATGGGCGATCCGTCCACCTTCGCACAGAGTGCGGGGGGGGATCGATCTGAGCGGCACCTCGCCGAACTGGGACAAGGCGCTGCCTGCGGCGCAACGGTTTGTGCTGTTGGCTTCGTTCAACAACGACGCGGTTCGGGATGACAACACCGGGCTGGTCTGGGAGAAGTCCCCGCAGATCCCGACCGCCACGTGGAATGGCGCCCGCTTTATGTGCATCAACAAGAACGTCGTGGTCAGAAAGGGTGGCGCCTGCCGTCTATCCCAGATCTGGCGAGTTTAATCGACCCCTCCGTGGCCCCTCCAGGGCCGACCCTTGCATCAGGCCATCCCTTTCAGAACGTCCAGTCGGCTGGCTACTGGTCGGCGACGACGAGCGCCGAAGATGCTTCCGACGCCTGGTTCGTCTACTTCGGTAGGGGCTTCGTGGACCACGACAGTAAGACTCGCACCGGCCACGTCTGGTGTGTGCGAGGCGGCATGAATGCAGAGGCGTACTAGGGCGCGAGACGAGCGGGACTGGCGAGAAAGGCGAGACTAATGAGACAAGCGCGAAAGGCAAGAACTAGAGGTGGGCAGGCACCAGTCCTCGCCTGGGGGTACGACCGGAGCCAGCTCCCTACGACTGATAACTCTCTATCGGTGGGCACGTGCAAACGAGATGGCGATCTCCGTAGGCTTCGTCGATGCGGCTCACGCTGGGCCAGAATTTATGGTCCCGCACCCAGGGGGCGGGAAAGGCTGCCCGTTCACGGCTGTAGGGCCGAGTCCATTCGTCGGCTGTCACGACCTGTGCGGTGTGTGGCGCATTTTTCAGCAGATTATTCGTGCGCGGCTGGCGGCCTTCGGCGATGTCCTGTATTTCTGCATGAATCGAGATCAGCGCCTCGCAGAACCGGTCCAATTCTGCCCTCGTTTCGCTCTCCGTCGGTTCGATCATGAGCGTCCCGGCAACTGGAAACGAGACAGTCGGAGCATGAAACCCGTAATCCATCAACCGCTTGGCCACATCCATCGCTTCAATTCCCGTCGTTTCCTTGAACGGGCGAAGATCGAGAATAAACTCGTGTGCGACGAATCCCGACGTTCCTGTGTAGAGGACGGGATAGTATTTCTCCAGCCGCTTGGCCATGTAGTTGGCGTTCAAGATCGCGATCTGCGTCGCCTTGGTTAAGCCGTCTCGCCCCATCAATGCAATGTAGACCCAGGAAATCGTGACGATGCTGGGACTGCCGTAAGGCGCTGCCGCCACAGGTCCGATGGAGTCCTGTCCGCCCAGTTGCATCACCGGATGGCCTGGAAGAAATGGTGCCAAATGTCGTGCGGCAACGATCGGGCCCATCCCTGGCCCGCCCCCGCCATGGGGGATACAGAATGTCTTGTGTAGATTCAGATGACAAATGTCCGCGCCAATATCACCGGGCCGACAGAGCCCCACTTGGGCATTCAAGTTGGCTCCGTCCATATAGACCTGCCCGCCGTGCGTATGGATGATCTGACAGATGCGCCGTACGTCCGCCTCAAAAACGCCGTGGGTCGAGGGGTAGGTCAACATGAGGGCCGAGAGCCGATCGCGATGTTGAGCAGCCTTGGCTTCAAGATCGGCTAATTCCACATTGCCCAGTCGATCGCAAGCGACCGTTACAACCGTCATGCCCACCATTGATGCACTGGCTGGATTTGTGCCGTGCGCGGATACGGGAATCAAGCAGACATCCCGATGTTCTTGACCCTGGCTCCGGTGGTAGGCCCGGATCACCATCAGCCCCGTATACTCACCCTGAGAGCCGGCATTCGGTTGTAAGGACACGGCGGAAAATCCTGTAATCTCGGCCAGCCAGGCCTCCAGTTGATGGAACAACTCTTGATAGCCTTTGGTCTGCTCGATCGGCGCAAAGGGATGAAGCCGTGAGAACTCCGGCCAGGTGACCGGCAGCATCTCGGTCGTCGCGTTCAGCTTCATGGTGCAGGATCCCAACGGGATCATTGAATGGACGAGCGACAGATCTTTCGCCCCGAGACGGTGGATATACCGCAGCATTTCATGTTCGGTGTGATAGCGATTGAATACCGCGTGGGTCAGGTACTTGCTGGTGCGGGTGAGGTTCGCCGGGAACCCCAGGGTGATGTTGTGGCTCAAGTCCCGCACGTGAAAAGGCAGCCGATCATGGCCGATAAAGATTTCCATCAGGCGGCGGATTTCGTCTTCCGTGCTCACCTCGTCCAGCGCAATCCCGATGGAGTGGTCCTCATGCAGGCGAAGATTGATGCCGGCTTCGTTGGCCCGGATCAAGATGGACTCGGACTGCATTTTTGTCAGACGAACTCGAATCGTATCGAAGTACGATTCCGCTACAATATCGAATCCGAGTTGCCGCAATCCCGCCACCAGCATCGCAGTCAAGCCATGCACGCGCTCGGCAATCCGCCGCAAGCCCTCCGGCCCGTGGTAGACCGCATACATGCTTGCCATGATGGCCAGGAGCACCTGCGCCGTACAAATGTTGCTCGTCGCCTTCTCACGTCTGATGTGTTGCTCGCGGGTTTGCAGGGACAGCCGGTAAGCAGACTTTCCTGTGACATCCTTGGACGCTCCAACGATGCGTCCAGGCATCTGCCGCTTGAATGTCTCAGCGGTTGAAAGAAACGCAGCATGGGGGCCGCCAAATCCGAGCGGGACACCGAATCGCTGGCTGGAACCGACCGCGATATCGGCTCCGAATTCTCCCGGTGGGCGTAGAAGGGTCAAGGCCAGCAGATCGGTGGCGACTACCACAAGAACTCCGGCCGCATGGGCCTGCGCCACCAGTGCGCTGTAATCCCCCACATAGCCGTCGGTGGCCGGATACTGGATCAGAATGCCGGCCAGCTGAGGCCGGGAAAAATCGATGGTCTGCGTCCGTCCTACGCGTAGTGTCATGCCAAGCGGTTCCGCCCGCGTCTGCATCACGGCAATGGTCTGGGGATGACAGTCCTGCGCGGCGAAGAACTCTGTCCGTTCGTGGCCGGACGAACGGGAAATGGCGAGACACATGGCCATCGCCTCTGCTGCCGCTGTGGCCTCATCCAGGAGCGAGGCGTTAGCTAAGGGCAAGCCGGTGAGGTCGGTCACCAGAGTTTGGAAATTCAGGAGGGCTTCCAATCGGCCCTGGGAAATTTCGGCTTGGTAGGGGGTGTATTGGGTATACCAGGACGGGTTTTCGAAAATATTGCGCTGAATCACGCCGGGAGTAATGCAGTCGTGGTAGCCCATGCCAATCAATGAACGGTAGATCTTGTTTTCTGCGGCCATGGAGCGGATCTCTTCCAGCACGGCTTGTTCGCCGCGGTGCAGGGGCAGATCCAGCTCCTTCAGCAAGCGAATATCGGTGGGCACGGTTGCCTTGCTCAGTTCTTCCAGCGATTGCAAACCGAGCGTGGCCAGCATCTCGTGAGCGTCGGCGTCGCTGGGACCGATATGGCGATGGGTAAACGTGTCGGTCGGGCTCAGAAAGTCCGGTGTGGCCATGGCGTTTGTCTTATCCTTTGAATTTTTCCTGTCGGGTTGAGAGGTCTGATATGCCGGCTGACTCATTTGAGGCCAGGAGAATACCACGCTCATCCCCTCTTTCCAATAGTTGCACTATAGTTTCTGAACTTGCCTTTGAACTGAGAGTCACGTATGAGTGCGAATATCAAAGCCGTAACAGGTAAGATGTGAAACGTAGGATTGTCCGAAACCTTTCACCTTTGACGTTTCACGTCACACGGATTGGACATGCAGGCCATAAAACTACACGACATTCTGATCATCGGGGCCGGTCTGGCAGGGATGAGGGCGGCGATTGCCGCATCGCCCGATCTCGACGTCGCCGTGATATCCAAGGTCCATCCGGTTCGCAGCCATTCTGTCGCTGCGCAGGGAGGCATCAACGCGGCGTTAGGACAGAACGATTCCTGGGAAGCCCATGCTTACGACACGACTAAAGGCGGACTCTATCTCGGTGACCAGGATGCCATCGAGGCGATGTGCCGCGAAGCCCCTGACGACATTCTCGAATTAGAACGGTTTGGCGTCATCTTTAGCCGCGACGAACAGGGGCATATCGCCCAACGTCCGTTCGGCGGAGCTGGTTTCCCCCGCACCTGTTACGCTGCCGACCGTACCGGCCATGCCATCCTCCACGCCATGTATGAACAACTGCTCAAGCGGCGCATCGCCGTGTATGAAGAGTGGTATGTCACCACTTTGATCGTGGAAGACGGAGTTTGCCGTGGTGTTGTCGCGTGGGATCTGATCCATGGAGGGCTGCATACGATCGGGGCGAAAGCTGTCATTCTCGCCACGGGAGGCAGTGGGCGTGTCTTCCTGACGAGCACGAATGCCGTGATCAACACCGGTGACGGCATGGCGCTCGCGTATCGTGCCGGGGCTCCATTGGCGGACATGGAGTTTGTCCAGTTCCATCCCACTACACTCAAGGGCACTGGCATCCTTATCACCGAAGGGGCTCGAGGAGAAGGAGCCTATCTATTAAATACGCTAGGGGAACGGTTCATGAAAACCTATGCCCCGCAGCAGATGGAACTGGCCACCCGCTCCACTGTTTCATTGGCCATCGGGCAAGAAATTCTGGAGGGCCGTGGGGTCGATGGGTGCGTGTTGCTGGACTTGCGGCACCTTGGACGCCAGCGTATTCTCGAACGGCTCCCTCAGATCAGAGAACTCGCTATTGAGTTTGCCGGCCTCGATCCCATCGAAACCCCCATCCCTGTCCGCCCAGGCGCGCACTATCAGATGGGTGGTGTCCGAACCAATCAATGGACTGAAACCAGCATTGCCGGCCTCTACGCGGCAGGTGAATGCGCCTGCGTCAGCGTGCATGGCGCCAATCGGCTCGGAGGCAATTCACTTCTTGAAACGATCGTGTTCGGTCGGCGCGCTGGAATTCGAGCTGGAGAATACGCGCGAACCGTTGCGGCACAGGCCCTCACAACAGACCGCCTCTCAACCGAACAGCATCGTGTCGAGCATTTGCTGGCACAGAAGGGGTCGGTCAGAGCCTGGCAGATTCGGGAAGAACTTGGCCAGTTGATGAGCCTCAATCTTGGCCTCGTTCGGACGCACGAATCCATGACAACCGCGCTTTCTTCTCTCACCGCACTGACCCGTCGCGCCGCCTTTATGACGGTGCAGGACAAAGGGCGGGTGTTTAATTCGGATCTCGTGCAAACCTTCGAACTCCAGTCCCTTCTCGATATCGCGGAGACCATTGTCGCCAGTGCGCTCGCCAGGCAGGAAAGCCGCGGGGCCCATTACCGGTCGGACTTTCCCAAACGGGACGATGCCCAGTGGCTCAAGCACACGGTAGCCCGGCGAACCCCTCAGGGACCGGCCCTGACCTACGAGCCGGTCTCGGTCACTCGCTTCACGCCGGCATAAAAACTGGTCTATCTGGTTGATCTGGCATATCTGGTTTGTCTTGTTCTTTGGTTGAAAGAAACTAACCAGATGAACCAAATCAACCAGACAAACCAAACGGACCAATTGTAGGCACAGGTTTGGTATAATCCTCCATCGCCACTATGCGCATTCTAGTCATTGAAGACGAAACCAAAGTCGGCTGTTTCATCAGGCGCGCGCTTGAAGAGGAGAGCTACGCCGTCGACCTCTGTGAAGACGGTGCGAAGGGCCTTGAGATGGCGCTCCACACCAATTACGATTTGTTGATCGTCGACTTGATGCTGCCGTCATTGTCCGGGTTGGACATTCTCAAGGGTGTCCGCCAGGCCAGGATTCAAACCCCCATTCTGATTCTGACCGCCCAATCGCAGGTCGATCAGCGGGTTAAGGGCCTTGATGCAGGAGCGGACGATTACCTCACCAAGCCTTTCGCCATCGACGAACTGCTTGCCCGCATTCGCGCCCTGCTTCGCCGTGGGTCCACCGAAAGTCCCGGCGTGCTCCAGATCGACGATCTGGCATTGAACCCGGCCACGCGCGAAGTGACCAGAGGCGGTCAGCGGATCGACCTCACCTTAAAGGAATATGCCCTGCTCGAATATCTGATGCGCCATACGGGACGCGTGTTGACCCGTCCGATGATTTCAGAACATGTGTGGAACCAGGATTTTGATACGTTCACCAATGTCATCGATGTCTACGTGAATTATCTCCGCAACAAGATCGACCGGGGCCACTCAAAGAAACTGATTCACACGATTCGCGGAAGCGGATATATGCTGAAGGTCGACTGATGCCGCTTCGCGTCAGGCTCACTCTCTGGTACGGCACAGCTCTCGCACTCATCCTCATTATCTTTTCAACCATCCTGTATCTGGTGACGGCTCGAAGCCTTCGCGATGCGGTCGATGAATCGCTGGAGGAAACAGCGGCGGCGGCCGTTCGGTCACTGGAAGAACGTGGGTTCCTCCCTCTCATCGACGAAGACGAACTCATGTCGCAGTTCCCCGAACTGGCGCGGATCGATAAGTTCTTCCAGATCTTCAGCCCCTCCGGCACCATCACTATTCGTTCGCCGAACGTGAAACAGCATGAGATGCCCCTGAGTCGCCAGGCCCTGGAAGTCGCCTACTCAGGACGCTCGCTCCTTGAATTCGCCAAATACCCCAAGGAACCGGCGTTACGCCTCATTTCGGTTCCCATTATCTATCGGGGCAACCTGCTCTATATCATCCAGGTCGGCACCTCGATGGACTCCGTCGAAGAGACCCTAAACCGCCTCCTGTTAGTACTGCTGGTCAGTATGCCCATCGCGCTGGCCGTGTCGCTCGCCGGAGGCTGGTTCATGGCCGGCCGAGCCCTTCGCCCGGTCGATACGATCACGCTGGCTGCCCAGCGCATTGCCGGAGGCGATCTCACGCAGCGACTGACGGTTCCGGCCTCGGCCGACGAAATCGGACGTCTGACCAATACATTTAATGCCATGATCGACCGGCTCGAAACCTCCTTTCGGCAGATTCGCCAGTTCAGCAGCGATGCCTCGCACGAACTGCGCACGCCGTTGACGGTCATGAAAGGGGAAACCGAACTCGCGCTCCGTCGCCCTCGTGAAACCGACGACTACAAAGTCGTCCTGGAGAGCAATCTCGAAGAAATCGACCGGATGACGCGCATTGTGGATGAGTTGCTCTTTCTCTCTCGGGCCGACATGGGTGAGGTAAAGATGGAGCATCTGCCGGTCCCACTGGACACGCTTGTCGAGGATCTCCATCGGCAGGCCTCGCTGTTAGGGCAGGAACGGGACGTCCAGGTTGTGCTTCGAGCCACTGCACCGGCGGTGGTATTGGGAGATGAACTACGTTTGCGTGAACTGTTCTTGAACCTTCTCGACAACGCGGTTAAATATTCCCGTCCTAGCGGGGCAGTCGATATCGCCTTGACGATCGAACAGACTCACGCACGGGTGTCTGTCACCGATCACGGTATTGGGGTCGCGCAAGAGGATCAGAGTCGGATCTTTGACCGGTTCTATCGCACCGATGAGGCGCGGGCCCATACCAAGAAAGGCACGGGCCTTGGGCTGGCCATCTGTGCCTGGATCGTCGAATCCCACAGCGGGCGTATCGAGGTCCAGAGCAAGGCCGGAGAAGGTTCAACCTTTACGGTGATGCTGCCTTTGGCGCCAGTGCCGACTAGACGACCTCTAACTCCCTCCTAACCGTCCCCTTATTGCGGACGGTTAATCTCTAAGCCGGCTCTTAGAATTCCTAGATGGTAGGGATAACCTTAGTGATGGAGAAATGTGCCTTCCCCCATACGATTAAAGCCCTCAATACAGGTCTTAGACCCTCGCCCTTCTCTGTGAGAATGTACTCGTAGCGTGCTGGTTTTTGCTGATAGGCCCGTCGCGTAACAAGGCCGGAAGCCTCCAGTTGTTTTAGTCTATCCGCAAGAATGTTTGAGGCGATCCGTTCCGAAGAGGCCATGAATTCCTGATAGCGCCTTTTCCCCAATACCAGATCTCGAACGACCAACAGCGTCCACTTGTCTCCAAGAATATCTAGCGCATTGGTGATCGGGCAGCCTGATCGCTTAAATTTCATGTTGTCATCCTTAATTCATGGTCGTCCTGTATTGCTCACCACCTGCCTATTTAAGGATAGCTGAGTTACATGGAGCAATGTAATATAGCAACTTGCATTTTACAACTAAGTTGGCTATTGTAACTTGCGATATGCAAGTTATGAAATTAAACATTCTCCCCAGAGGAGACTTTTATTATGCGGAAGACAATTCTGGTTACAGGGTCAAGCAGTGGGATAGGAAAAGTTACTGCAAAATTATTTCATGAAAAAGGCTGGAACGTCATTGCCACCATGCGAACGCCAGGAAAAGAGCAGGAGCTAACGGTTCTAGGAAATGTACTGGTCACCAGACTGGATGTTCAGGATCACAAGTCAATCCATGACGCGGTTCAATTAGGGATTAAAAGATTCGGCAAAATAGATGTCCTCTTGAACAATGCTGGATATGGTGCGTACGGCCCTTTAGAAGCAACGTCAATTGAAAAGATCAGAAGACAATTTGATGTGAATGTCATAGGCCTTTTGGACGTAACCAAGGCAATCCTTCCACATTTCAGACAAAACAAGGATGGCATGGTGATCAATATTTCATCAATCGCCGGGAAAATGGCCTTCCCATTAGGCTCCTTGTATCACGGAACTAAATTCGCAGTGGAAGGGATTTCAGAGGCCCTGAGTTTTGAAATGGAACAAATCTGCTGCAAGGTAAAGATCGTTGAACCCGGCATGACTAACACTGACTTCAAGGGGCGTTCGTTTGACTTTAACAACGACGCAAGCCTGGTTGAATACCAGGACTTGGTCGGTAAGTTATTCAAAGCTCTGGAATCTTTATCGCATACCTTCTCTGATCCAATCGTGGTGGCAAATGTAATTTATCAAGCAGCAACCGACGGCACTGACCAGCTCCGATATGTCGCTGGTGAGACCGCTAAAGAAATGGTTGCTGATCGAAGAAAGCTGGACGATGCATCATTTATAGGGGGAATGAAAGCGAAATTTGGACTCCAGCATTGAGGCAGACCATGCGGATGAAGCTGCTTTCTCTCCTGAGAGCGACATGACGAATAGCAACTTGGCTTCCTGATAAGAAAGGAGGGCTGACCGATGGATCATTAGCCCCAAAAGAGTCGACGTAGCCTATTCGGAGATAGACAAGACTATGGGTCTTCATGTTCCAGACAAACTCAAAACAGCAAATGCCGAACCAATGAGGAGGGACACAATATGCCGTTATGGAAAGTTTATCATCCTGTCGGAACGTTCTCTGCCGAAGACAAAAAGGCGCTGGCTAAGCAGGTGACGGAGGTCTATGCGCGAATCCCGATCCCTAAGTTCTATGTGGTGTTCATTTACGAGGAGATCGCCAAGGACTCCTGCTTTGTCGGTGGCGAGCTGAACAATAAATTTGTCCGGTTCAAGGTCGACCATATTGCTAGGACGTTACCTGGTCCGGTCCTCAGAGAATGGTGGGTCAGGACACTTGATCAAGTCATTGCTCCCTTCGTAAAAGACAGGGGGTACGATTGGGAGATTTCCGTTGACGAGACACCTGTCGATCTGTGGTCTCTTCAAGGGGAACTTGCCCCGCCTTTTGAATCTGTGGCTGAGAAGCGGTGGGTGAAGGAAAATAAGGCGAGTCCCTATACCTTAGCGGAAAAGCTTCCTGTTAATCTCATCCTCGCTCCCGGAATAGCGGACCGTTAGGTTTCGGTTTAGCTGCCGTGAGCGTTGGGGGGAGCATGTGTCGGTGGAGTCGTACCCAAGAGAGATGATGACCAACATGGCAACGTCATCTTTCTTGGGCCACATTTCTACCTGCAAAGACGCCTTTGCAGGTTTAGGTATCTGGCGTCGAGATCAAGTATGCAGGCTGATATGCGGTCTGACAGGGGCAATGTGTGACCAGACATGTTGACAGAATAGAAGCGTGCTGAACGACTTGTTTACAATCGGAGGCGAAGATCATGACCTATCAGACCATCAACCCAGCCACCGGCCTGACCGTAAAGACGTACCCGGAAATATCCGACACCGATTTAGAAAACGCGCTCGCCACAGCGCAGGCTTGTTTTGAGACCGATTGGCGTCATCGCTCAGTTGCCGACCGTGCACGAATCGTGTCAGGCGCGGCGGCGACGCTACGTGAAAATGCGGAGGAGTATGCCCGTTACATCACTCTCGAAATGGGTAAGCTTATCGGCACGGCGCGAGCGGAAGTCGCGTTATCTGCCGATATCCTGGACTACTATGCCACACATGCCGAAGCGTTCCTGAATCCGCGGGCAATTCATGAGTCTCCTGGCGCCGTTCTCGAAACACGGCCGCTCGGAATTATCTTGGGCATCGAGCCCTGGAACTTTCCCTATTATCAGATTGCGCGCGTTGCCGGACCGCAGCTGATGGTTGGTAATGTTCTTTTTCTTAAACATGCGGAAAATGTCCCGCAATGCGCCCTCGCGTTCGCGCGGCTCTTCGAATTGGCCGGCGCGCCGCCCGGCGCGTATACCAATATCTTTGCCAGTCTCAACCAAATCGGGCATGTAATTGAAGATTCCAGAGTACGCGGGGTGACCATGACGGGAAGTGAGCGGGCAGGTGCCGCGGTCGCGGAACGCGCCGGGCGTAACCTCAAGAAGTCGGTGATGGAACTCGGAGGCAGTGATCCGTTTCTCGTTCTCGAAGACGCCCCACTGGAGGCGAGCATAGACGCGGCGATCTTTGGACGGATGTTTAATACAGGCCAGAGTTGCGTCTCCTCGAAACGTATCATCGTCATTGGGAAGAAACGCGGCAAGGCCTTCCTCGACGGGTTTGTCCAAAGAATGGCAGCCCTCAAGGCCGGCAATCCCGAAGATTCGGCCACAACACTCGGTCCCATATCGTCCGAGAGAGCGATGGACCTCTTGCTGAAACAGATAGATGACGCAAAAGCAGGCGGCGCGAGCGTGGTACTCGGCGGTGGGAGAATAGACCGGCCCGGCTTCTATATTGAGCCCACAGTTCTCACGGACATTGACGAGAACAACCCCATTTATTCGCAGGAATTATTTGGACCGGTTGCGTCCTTCTACGTGGTGGACAGTGAGGAAGAGGCGATCAAGCTTGCTAACGCGACTTCCTTCGGTCTCGGGGCCTCCGTCTTTACGGCGGATGTGGCGCACGGTCGGCGGGTAGCCGAGCGGATCGACAGCGGCATGGTCTTTGTCAATCAGCCCGCATGGACCGCGCCAGAATTGCCGTTCGGCGGGATCAAGAATTCAGGATTCGGGCGCGAATTGTCGGAACTCGGCTTCGGCGAGTTTGTGAACCGAAAACTGATCAATGTGGCACCTGTCGGTTCTCCGCTCTGGGGGCCAGTTGCCAAAAAGTGATCAGTAGAATGGCCTCTTGACTGACTGAGTTGTTCTGCTGGGGGGTGACTGCTTGTAATCTGCAACCCCAATCCTAGCAGCTCGCGTAATTTCCATCGCTAGCAATGCGGCAGGTCTAGATTCGATTCGAGAATAGCCTAGGCTCCCCATATTCCTTTTTCCAGCGGTAGTACAATTGTCCGATGATGCCGAGCGTGCGATACAGATAGCACCATAGCAACCATTTGCCGAACTCAATGATGCGCTTCAAAAAACGGCGGAGGGGTGAGTGAACGTTGTAGGGGAGAACCTCGGTAATTGGACTCTCTTTATCTCAACCTTAGCCTGAACCTCAGCCGATTTCGTACCGGCGGACTGTTTCAACATCCGGCTAGTCGAACACCACGGTTTTTCTGCCATACACCAACACCCGTCGCTCGACATGGCGGCGCACAGCGCGAGCCAACACAATCTCTTCCAGATCCCGACCTTTTCTTACCAGATCATCGACCGTATCCCGGTGGCCCACTCGCATGACGTCCTGCTCGATGATCGGACCTTCATCCAGGTCTTCCGTGGCATAGTGCGCTGTCGCCCCGATGATCTTCACGCCCCGGTCATAGGCCTGCCGATAGGGATTAGCGCCGATGAAAGCCGGCAGGAAGGAGTGATGGATATTGATGACCGGACAGCCGACCTGAGACAGAAAGGTGCCGCTAAGGATTTGCATGTATCGGGCCATGACCACCAGCTCGGTACGGTGGTCCTTCAACAGGGAGAGCACTTGCTGCTCCTGCTGCGGCTTGGTCTCTTTGGTTACGGGACAGACGGAGAAGGGAATCTTGAATAGCTCGGCCCAGACGGCGCAGGTATCGTGATTGGAAATAATCACGGGGATGTCAATGTGCAACTCGTCGCGTTTGTGCCGTTGGAGCAGATCCGCCAAGCAGTGATCCTGTTTCGAGACCAACATTGCGACCCTCGTTCGGCGACTGGACGGGCGAACTTCATAGCGCATCTCGAAGGTCTTGGCGACCGGGGCGAAGGCGGCGGCGATCTCATCGGGTGGAATCTGCAAACCCTCGGCGGCAAACTCCATGCGCATGAGAAATTCGTTCGTCTCTTCATCGGTATGGTGATCCGAGTCGAGAATGTTCCCGCCGAAGTCGTGAATGAAGCCCGAGACCCGAGCCACAATCCCCCTGCGATCCTTACAATGTATCAGGAGGACGACAGAATCTTTTCGATGTGCCATCGGAGGTTTGCCTTTCTGAGGAGAGTGATGAGTTCAAGTGTAGCAGGCGAGCAACAATATCGGAAGCAAATGGACTAGCAGGATGCGGAGCTGCTTTCGTCCTCTTCAGGAAATGGCAGATCAAGCAGGGTGCTGAAAAAGGCCAGACTTCTCACCCGTCCAACCCTGGCACGCCGAGACGCGCCTTGTCCCAAGCAAGGCCGCAGCGAGCCATTACTTTATAAGGGGTGGGTGGGATGATCCCAACTGCGCGCATCGAACAAGCACAGTTTCACCATGCGCGTTCTGCGAGCAAGGGGATCGTCCCAGCTACCCCTTCCTCCTCTTTTTCAGCATCCTGCTATGTGACGATGTGACCTACAAGGTCATACAGCGCCGCATCGGTGATCTCGACCTTGACGAGCTCCCCCGCGGTAGCTGACCCGTCATTGATATAGACGACGCCATCGATTTCCGGAGCCAGCCCTTCATGGCGTCCCTCAAGCAGTAACTCGGTCTCTTCGGAGACCCCTTCGACCAAGACCTCCATCACGGAGCCGATACGGGCCTGGCCTCGTGCTGCTGCAATCTCTTCCTGCACAGCCAAGATTTCATTCCGTCGTTCGTCCATGACCGATCGCTCGACTTTGTCGTCAAGCCCGACAGCCGGCGTGTCCTCCTCGTCTGAATACAAAAACACCGCCACCCGATCGAACTCGGCCTCTTCCACGTAGCCTCTCAGCTCGTCGAACGCTTCTTCCGTCTCGCCTGGGAATCCTACGATGAAGGCTGTCCGAAAGGTAACGCCTGGAATACGTGTCCTGATCCGGTCGACGAGGGAACTGATGGCGACCCGATCGCCCAGCCGATGCATCCGCTTGAGCATCCGATCATTGATATGTTGCAGCGGCATGTCGATATACTTGGTGATCTTTTCTTCGCCTGCGTAGAGATCTAACAATTCGTCCGATACCTGTTGCGGGTAGAGATAGAACGGCCTGATCCAGCGCAAGTCTTTCACCTTCACCAATTCGCGAAGCAGCGTGACGAGGCCGTGGCGTACACCAAGATCCACGCCATAATTGACCGTGTCCTGGGAAATGAGATTGATCTCTTTCACCCCTTCAGCGGCGAGGCCCACGGCTTCCGCTACGATCGATTCGACCGGGCGGCTTCGCTGTTTGCCCCGCATGAGGGGGATCGCGCAGAAGGCGCAATTGCGGTTACAACCTTCGGCAATCTTGACGTAGGCGCTATGGGCCTTTCCGAGGCGGATGCGCGGCGCGTCTGCGTCGTACAGATAGGGGGGCTCGCTGATCCAGAGCCGTTGCTGCCGTTTCTTCGGCGCCAGCAGGTCCCGACAAATCTCTGCGATCTTTCCGAACTCGCCAGTCCCCACCACGCCGTCGAGTTCCGGCAATTGCTTGAGGAGGTCTCCTTGATATCGTTGCGCCAGACAGCCTGCGGCAATCAGCACTCGACAGGATCCTGTTTCTTTTAGTTTGCCGTGCGCAATGATCGTATCAATGGACTCCTGCTTGGCCTCTTCGATGAAACCACAGGTATTAATGATGACCACTTCGGCTTTTTTCGGGTCATCGGTCAGGGCAAACCCGTCCGTCACCAAGGTGCCCAGCATGACTTCGGAATCGACTTGATTTTTCGAACAACCCAGGTTGACGAAACCGATAGTGGTCTTTTTGCTGTTTGGGCGAGAAGGGGTGATCAATCGTGAAGGCATACGAGGCAGTCTACGGGACGGCTCAAAAGCCTGTCAATAAACAGCCCATTTACCCAGTCTGTTCATATTCCATTCCTTGGAGGGCGAGGAGGCACGGGGATAGATCAGATTGCGGAGCGTTTTGCCGAAGGAGCGGGGCCCCTTCGAGAGTTTGCCGAAGAGGAAAGCGGAAACTGACTGAGTCCGCGAAGGAATTTCCGAAGGATTCCCTTCGGCAAATTCCGAAAGGGTCGCTCCGAGAGGCACTAACGCGTAGCGATCTGATCTATCCCCGTGCCTCCTTGCCCTCCTCTCTCCTCTTATGGCATCATGCCCCCCTTTGGAGACAGGGATGGCACATTTGCTTGAATATGTCGGCTCCGTACATATTTATCTTGGACCATACCGAGGGAATCCAATTTCTTTGTATTTGAAGCGGTTAGAGACCGGGTGCCAGATCGGCCCGAAGGCCTATCCGTGGAATGACGTCGTCGGCAGTGGTGAGACGCCGAATAAGGCAGCTGCGGATTTTGAAGAGAAATGGAAAGCCAATGGTCTCTCGGCAGATATGTACTCCGGTCCCTCGTGGGAGGGAGGCATCAAGCCGGAGAAACCTGCCCCTCCCAAGCCACCCACTGCTCCCAAACCAGTAGTATCTGCTGCATCAGCACCAGCGGGCCAGCCAGCCGAGCCCGCAGTCGCTCCAGCTGCTCCTGCCGATAGCACACCAGCCCCTGCCCCAGCCTTGGCAGCTCAGCCTACAGACAAATCGAACTAATTCACTCTGTATAGTGAGCTGCGGGAGAGCTATTGTGGCACGGTGGAAGCTCAATGGTCGTCCTTGTCGTTCGTGAAATGTGAAACGTAAAATGTGAAACGGTTCGGATGGAGCGCACTCGGCAATCCCCCGTTTTACGTTTCACGTCTTACGTTTTACGGGGGCCAGGGGAAGGGCCGGCCAGTTTGCTGTGCTTCAGGCCGTATCCCATGTAGACCGCAATGCCGATGGCAGTCCAGACGGCGAATCTGATCCAGGTTACCCACGGGAGAAAACTCATAAGGCCGAGGCATGCCAATATGCCAAGAATGGGGACGAGTGGCATGAAGGGAAGCCGGAATGGGCGGACCTGGTTGGGTTTCGTATAGCGCAGGATGACGACACCGATACAGACGAGGACAAAAGCAAAGAGAGTGCCGATGTTCGTCATGTCCGCCGCATCGCCGATGGGAATCAGGGCAGCGAGTATGGCCACGGCGATGCCGGTGAGAATGGTGGCATAGTGAGGCGTGCCATAGCGTGGATGCACGGTTGACAACCAAGGGCTCAAGAGGTGATCGCGCGACATGGCAAAGAATACCCGGATCTGACCCAGCATCATCACGACGAGTACGCTGGTAATACCGGCCACAGCCCCGATTGCCACAACCGCCGCTCCCCACTTGAAGCCTACCTTACTCAGTGCATCGGCCACCGGCGCATGAATGTCGATCTGCGCAACGGGGACCAAGCCGGTCAGGACAGCGGCCACGGCAATGTAGAGGACAGTGCAGATACTGAGTGAAGCAATGATTCCAATCGGCAAATCCCGCTGAGGGTTCTTAGCTTCCTCGGCAGTGGTCGAGATCGCATCGAATCCAATATAGGCAAAGAATACGATCGCCGCTGCGGCGCCGACGCCGGCGAATCCCTGAGGCATGAAGGGTGTCCAGTTGTCGGTATTCACGGCCGGTGTTCCCACGGCGATGAAAAAAAGGATGACGGCGAGCTTCAAGCACACAACGATGCCGGTTGCGCGGGCGCTTTCTTTGATCCCAATCACAAGAATAACGGTGACGAGCAGCACGATAATGGCGGCGGGAAAGTTCGCCACGCCTCCGTCCGGCCCTCCGGGTGGATGTGTGGCCCAGTGCGGTAAGTCAATTCCCGCCAACCTGAGCAGATTGTTGAAATAGCCGGACCACCCAATGGCGACGGCGACACAGGCCACACCGTATTCGAGAATGAGGTTCCACCCGGTAATCCAGGCCAGGAATTCTCCTAACGTGGCGTACGAGTAGGTGTAGGCGGAGCCGGCAGCGGGAATCATGGTGGAAAACTCTGCGTAGCAGAGCGCTGCAAAGGCGCAGGTTAGGCCGGAGAGCACGAAAGATAGAATGATTCCAGGTCCTGCCCCTGGCCGGTTGGCATCGCCGACGATGGCGGTGCCGATCAGAACGAAGATGCCGGTGCCGATGATCGCGCCAATGCCGAGCGCGGTCAGATCCCAGGCCGTGAGGGTCTTTTTTAAACGATGATCGGGATGATCTGCGTCCGCGAGGATTTGTTCAATGGACTTAGTTCGGAAAAGTCGGCTGATCACCATACCTCCTTAGCCCGTATTTTCATGACAGTTCGTCGTGAAATGGTGGAGTGGCGCGCGACAAGCGCGAAGAGCGAGACTCGCGTGACGCGTGAGTCCTGTCCCTGCCAGTCGCGCTCTTCCCGCCTTTCCCGCTCGTCGCGCATCACTTGTATTTCACGCGCCACGGTCTGTCGCGCGGGCGGCGCGCAGAAAGGCCTCGAACAATCGCCGGTGGAGGGGATGCCGGTCGAAGAGAAATTCCGGGTGCCACTGAATACCGAGGAAAAATCGGTTTGCCGGAGATTCGATTGCCTCCACGATACCATCGGGGGCCAGGGCGCTGGCGACCAATGACGGCGCGACAGCATTGACCGACTGATGGTGGGAGCTGTTTACCCGCATCGATACCGACCGTACGATGCGACGGAGCAGGCTGCCTGGTGTGACAGCGACGGTGTGACTCAGATTTGTCGCGCGATTTGGTTGCCGATGTTGGATCACGGTTGAGACTTGGGATGCAATATCCTGAAACAGACTGCCGCCGCAGGCGACATTCATGGCTTGCATACCTCCGCAGATGCCGAGCAGCGGGAGATCTGCCCGTCTTGCCAGGCGAACGATGTCCAGCTCAAAACTCATGCGGCGTTCGCTCACGGTGCTGAAGGGATAGCGCTGGCGTTCACCGTACAGCGACGGTGGAAGGTCCGGCCCGCTTCCGGTGAGGAGGAGTCCGTCGAGCTGTTGCAGGAGGCGTCGTCTGGTGGCCCGGTCTGCATGGAGTGGAAGGACCAGCGGAATGCCCCCGAGTTCTTCGATAGCACGAATATAGCGCGCGCGCAAAAAATAGGTGGGCTCGCGTCCACCCCATTCCTTCCGATCACCGGCGTTGAAGTCTGGTGTGACGCCGATGATGGGCTTCATCGGCTAGCGGATGGGCTCCGGAGCATGGACAGGCGCATCGTTCGAGTCAGCGACCCCCAGGAAGCGGATGGGCCGATTGCCTTGTAGATGATCGGGGGTAATGATGTAGGTGCCGTAGAGGCTGGTGGTCCAAATGCTCTTGGCAGCGTTTTCATTCCCGCCTGAAAATACATAGGCGAGTCCCCCGACAATGCCGCCGCTGATGGCAAATGCGGCTTTCAGTGGAAAATATAACAGGGTGGAAGCACCGGCAGCGACCTGCATGCCCGCGCTCGATGTGTCTCCTCCCTCGGTGCTTACGGTTGACGCGGTGCCCGTGCTTTCTTGGCTCCATGCCGTCGGCGCCATAGTGAAGGTGCAGAGGGCCAGGAGCAGAAAGGTCAGGACCAATTTGAAGCTGGTAGCCTCACGATGGCGGTTGGGTAAAGATGCGCAGATGTTCACAGGTAATCCTCCTTCTTTGTCAGAGCGAACGGAGCGGCAGTGGTTGACTCCAGGGCGCTCCTCCATAATTCAATAGTAGTGCGGTTATAACAAATCCAACTGTGAATGCAAACCCCCTGCCATATCAGGCTGGAATGTCTTATGGGGCAGTGGCGTCTCTTGGTGTGAGATCCAGTTCAGCTGCAATGTACGATGTAATGAAGTTCGTCTTCTTAATGACGGTCTCCCTGACTTCAGCAATCCATGTATCGGCTGCGAGGCATTGGTTCTCTTGAGTGATGCCGGACTGCAACGCCAAGTCCAGCTTGCACCAACAGACTGCTTGGATAAACAGCTCATGGGCTCGTTCCTGTTGAAATACCCGATCTGCATCTGCGAGATCGGGTAGGGCCAGGGCTAACCAGCGGGGGAAATCAACGTCGGTGCTGAGCCGATCGATCTGGCTCTGAGTGATATCGATGGCGACCTGGACTCCACCCTTCCAACTCCGCTTCTTGACGTTAAATACGCAGGAGGAGGCGAAGGGATTTCCCTTCACTGGCTGTGGTCCGACAAACAGAGTCACGCGGAACTGGGAAGGCTCTGGGGTATGCTCAAGTGCCATGGTGCGCATTGTAGCATGACTCCCGATCTTAGCCGCCATCTCATTGACGACTTGGTAGTCCGACGATAAGATGCCCTCTACCATGACCACGGCCATCTATCAGCGTGTTAGCGAAATTCAACAGGCATTGCGCGATGCCGAGATCGGCGGCTGGCTCTTCTACGATTTCCGCGGGAGCGACCCCCTCGCCTATCGCATACTCCAGCTCGATCCGAGGCTTCATGTGACGAGGCGGTGGTACTACTGGATTCCGGCACAGGGGGCGCCGGTCAAGTTGTTGCATCGCATCGAGCCGCACGTATTGGATACGTTGCCGGGTCAGGCTAATTACTATGTATCGTGGGAGCAGCAACGGCAGATCCTTGGACGGCTGCTCGTCGGTGGGCTCCGTGTGGCCATGCAGTATTCCCCGTTGAATGCGGTTCCCTATGTATCGCGCGTGGATGCCGGCACGATCGAACTGATCAGAAGTTACGGCGTCGAAGTGGTCAGTTCAGCGGATTTGATTCAGACGTTTGAAGCGCGTTGGACGGATCGTCAACTCGAATCGCATCAGTTTGCCGCCGCGGCGCTTCGGCGCATCGTTGACGAAACATTCAACCATGTTCATGAGGCGGTCACACAAGGGCGGAACCTCACGGAATATGGAGTGCAGCAATTTATTCTGGCTCGTATAGGCGAGGCCGGGATGGTCACGTCGAGTGCACCGATTGCCGCCGTCAATGCCCACAGTGCCGATCCCCATTATGGTCCGACAGAGATTGGGTCTGCCGATGTCCCCCGCGATGCGTTGCTCTTAATCGATCTCTGGGCCAAACGAGCGGAGGCCGGTTCGGTCTACGCCGATATTACCTGGACCGGTTATGTCGGACGGAGAGTGCCGGTGAAACATCGCGAGATCTTTGACTTGGTCCGGCAGGGGCGGGATGCGGCCTTGGGCTTCGTTCGGACTGAAATAGCTGCCGGCCATCGCCCATTCGGCTGGGAGGTCGACGACGCCTGCCGGCAGGTCATCCAACGTGCTGGCTATGGCGATCAGTTTGTCCATCGCACGGGTCATTCGATCGGTGAAGAGGTTCATGGCAACGGCGCCAACATCGATGGTTTGGAGACGCAGGACACCCGCCGTCTGATGCCGAGAACCTGCTTTTCCATCGAGCCGGGAATCTACCTGCCCGGCGAATTTGGGATCAGAAGTGAATTGGACGTCTACATCGCCGAGCGCGAAGCGGTGGTGTTTGGTTTGCCCTTGCAAAATGAGATCATCTCCATTTTCTAGCCCCTGCCCTTTCTTGACAGTGCCTCCTACTGGCCTATAGAGTTGACTTGGTTCTTGGTAATGCAAGGCCCTGGGTGATTGACCAGAGCTAGGGGAAAGGACCCACACCATGTTCGGTACCATGGGGATCTCGGAACTCATCATCATCCTCGTCATTGTCCTCATCATTTTCGGGGCGGGGAAACTGCCGCAAATCGGTGAAGGCGTGGGTAAAGCGCTCAGAGGGTTCAAGAAAGAAGTCAACGATATCCCTTCGCCGGATGCAACACCGCCCGAAGTGAATCAACCGGCGCCTATGCAGGCTCAATCAACGATCCAGGCAGCACCGGCACCGGTAGTTACGCCTGCTCAGACCTCTGCCGCTCTGAAGCCTGCGGCCCCCTATATACCTGGACCGGAGGCGACTCCCGGAACTACCGCCGCTTTGATGTATAAAATGGCGGCTCCACCACAACCGGCTTCGCCAATGACTTCCTCAACTGTCCAATCGACGGGGCAGGGCCAGCAGCCTCCCACGATGGAAGACCGCGCCACTGCTCCTGCGCCGATGATGAAGGCACAGTACCCGCCTCTTCCTGCGGGTGCGCAGGCAAAACCAGTCGCGAAGCGCCCATCAGCCATTGTCAACAAGGATGCCGTGGCTCGTGTGCAGTCACAGCAGGCGGCGATGAAGACAAAGGCTGCACAGCCGGCGGGTATTTCCCCAGGGGATATGCAGAGTTTGGGAGAAGGACTGGGGGACGCGTTGCGGACGTTCAAGCACGCTGTTGCCGATGTCCGCAATTCGGTTGAACCTGAGATACGGACAATCCAAGCCGAGATGGATTCTGCCCAGAAGGAATTCCAGCAATCCATCGAAGCGGTCAAAGAGCTACCCGCCTTACACGAAGAACCTCCTAAGCAAGCGTGAACTGGGGTATTGCATCCTCTCGCACCATCGGGTCTGTCGTTCTCCTGTCAGTCCTCTCGCTTGCCGGTTGTATCCAGGATTCTCCGCCTTCATCGAGGGAGCGCACGTTCTCTCTCATGCTGGAATTGCTCCATGATGAGGCGCCGGAGGTGCGGCGGGTTGCTGTAGAGTCTCTGGGCAAGATCGGCGACCCGCGAGCTGTGGACTCCATTCTCTCCCTCAATCAGGATCCGGCAGCAATAGTCCGCGAAGCATCGATACTGGCCATGGGGCGCTTGAAACCTACAGCTACCGAGGGAGTCGTTGCCCTGTTGACGCAGGCACTGGAAGATCCTGTCGAATCGGTTCGGCAGGCAGCGGTTGTGGCAATCGGCGAGATCGAGGCAGGTACTCGATTGCTCCAGCCTGTCGTAGGGTTATTGCGGTCTTCGGATGCAAGGGTTAGGAGGACAGCGGTGCAGGCATTGCTGCAAGTCGATGCAAGCCAATCGATTCCCGCGCTTGTCACAGCAGGGCGTGATTCCGATGCGGAGGTTCGTCAGGGCATTGTCGCGGCAGTAGGAGAATGGGGAGGGTCGGCGGCTTCTCCTTGGCTCAGAGAACGTCTAGCTGGAGATCCCGCGCCTGGGGTGCGGGCAGAAGCGGCCTATCGTCTAGGACTACTCAGCGATTCTGATGTGAAGGCCGCGCTTGAATCGGCGGTTGCGAAGGATCCGGACAGTGGTGTGCGTCGCTGGGCGAAACGGGGGATTTAAGCCGTCACGCGTGAACGATTTAACGCGTCGACAAGTTCGACCAGCTCGATGCGGGCCTTTTCGTCGATATCGGTAAACCTGACGCCCATTCCGGGGAAGAGCAGATGCCGTTCAGGCTTGTTACGGGTCCAGGCGACCTTCGCTTTAGCCTTGTGTTTTTCCCAAGGATGATCGGGCAGTGAAAACTCGAAGGATAGTTCAGTCCCAGGAGGCAGCGGGCTACTGCTTTCGATGAACAAGCCGCCTGCACCGATGCCGCCGGTTAAGCTGTCGAACTGTTTGCCTTCCGAGGTCGTGCAGCGAACCTTCATGGCGAGCGGGGCTCTCGGATGAGACCGCGCATGGGCGAATCTCACGTCATCGTCGGTGGCCAGAATTTGTTCTATGACTGCTCCCCACGATAGGGTGCCGAGCAGTTTTCCCATGGCGCTATGAAGGGTGAGCACTTCCTGGCAGGCATTTATCTCAAGGACTTTGCCTTCATGGCTTTCCGTCGTGATCACAGGAAATTTCATGCTCACTTCCATGTAGTATTGAGTGCGGGACGATCCAGTGGCAGATGTATAGTGACTAGGCTGGCGGTCCAACAGTCTGGAGGGACTTCACCAGTTCTAGCACGCGGTTACGAATTTCCTGGTCAATCTCCGTAAAACGCACCCCCATACCGGGGCTAAACGTATATTGGTCTGCCTTAGGGCAGACCCACGCGACGAGACCCTTCGCCGGCAACCATTTCGTCGGCTCCTCCGGTAGCGAAAATTCAAGAGCGAGCGTGGTGCCGATCGGTAGCGGGTTCAGGCTTTCGATAAAGAGCCCGCCTCCGCCGATACCTCCTGCGCGGCTTTCAAGCTGCTGACCTTCCGGGGTTGTGTATTTGACACGGAAGGTGAGTGTCACGCGCGGCTCATTTCTGGTTTCCCGGCTCGCCTGGGGCTTACGGTAGGCCAGAATCTGGTCGATGACGAAGTCCCAGGACAGGTTGCCCATAGGTTCGCCGTTGATCCCCAAAAGGGTGATCAATTCACGGTTTGCGTCAAGATCAAGAGCCTTACCCTTGTGTCGAAGGCTTGAAGACACGGGATATCTCACAGGTCCTCCACGTTCAATCTGTAGCGCAAGTATAGCGCAGCATTTCATCTTGTCGAGGGAAAGCGTAGAGTTATGAAGAGCGTCAAGGCTCCAGAGGAGGAGAGAGCAAGGAGTATTCCTGAATGGAAGATATGAGGGAACCACCAGGCCAGGGTGTTCCTGGCCTGGTGGATTCTGCGTAGAGGGCCCGTTGGTCGAGTGAAAAAGTCTACAGTTATAATGACTTAGGCGGTTTTCACATCCTTGTCTTGTTCAAAGATTCGGATGGGAGCGTGCTTGCCGAGGATGGCATCTTCGGTGATGAGAACCTCCTTAATCTGCTTCTGGGAGGGGGCATCATACATCACGTCCAGCATCACGTCTTCGAGGATGGCGCGCAAGCCTCGCGCCCCGGTTTTCTGGAGAAACGCTTTCCGTGCGATCGCCCCGAGCGCGCCTTCCGTGAACTTGAGCTTCACTTTTTCAAAGGAGAGTAGTTTTTCATACTGCTTCGTGAGCGCGTTTTTCGGTTCGGTCAGGATTCGAATGAGGGCTCGTTCATCCAGCTCATCCAAAGTGGCGACGACTGGCAGCCGTCCGACGAACTCAGGAATCAAACCGTACTTGAGGAAGTCTTCCGGCTGAACTCTCGCGAACAGTTCGCCAAGACGTATCTCGCTCCGTCCGCGAACTTCGGCTCCGAATCCCATCGCCTTCCGATTCAATCGTTGCTCGATAATGTGTTCGAGCCCGACGAACGCTCCGCCGCAGATGAAAAGGATGTTGCTCGTATTGACCTGAATAAATTCTTGGTGCGGATGCTTGCGTCCGCCTTGAGGCGGCACGTTGGCGACGGTTCCCTCGATGAGCTTGAGCAGCGCCTGTTGGACCCCTTCACCCGAGACGTCTCGGGTAATAGACGGGCTGTCGCTCTTGCGGCTGATCTTGTCGATTTCATCGATGTAGACAATGCCCCGCTCGGCCCGCTCCACATCGTAGTCCGCTGCTTGCAGAAGCTTCAGGATGATGTTTTCCACGTCTTCACCGACGTACCCTGCCTCGGTGAGCGTGGTCGCATCGGCTAGCGTAAAGGGGACGTCCAAGTACTTCGCAAGGGTTTGGGCCAACAGTGTTTTCCCTGTGCCGGTGGGCCCCAGCATGAGGATGTTGCCCTTCTGGAGTTGCACGTCGTCAACATCTTTATCCTTGGACGAGATTCGTTTGTAGTGGTTATGAACGGCTACCGCGAGGATTCTTTTGGCCCGCTCCTGTCCCACGACGTATTGGTCCAAGTGGTGTTTGATTTCCACCGGCTTTTTGAGTTTCGACGAAATCTCTTCTTTGGCTTCTTCCCAATCCTCGGCAATGATGTCGTTACAGAGGTTGACGCACTCGTCGCAGATGTAGACGGTGGGCCCGGCAATCAATTTGCGGACCTCGTCGCGACTCTTTCCACAGAACGAACAACGGAGATGTCGATCCATCTTATCCGGCTTCCCCATGCGCCCTCCTCGTGTTACTTGTCCTTGGTTGCGTCTTTCCCTGCATCGCCACCGATGGCCTTGAGAAGTTTCGGTGGTCGTGTAATGACTTCGTCGATGAGACCGTACTGCTTAGCTTCTTCTGCCGACAAGAAGTAGTCCCGTTCGGTGTCCAGGGCTATCTTCTCAAGCGGCTGGCCGGTATGTTTGGCCATGATCTCATTGAGTCGTTCGCGGATTTTCAATATCTCTCTAGCATGAATGTCGATTTCAGTGGCTTGCCCTTGAAACCCTCCCATGGGCTGGTGAATCATAACCCTCGCATTCGGCAAGGCGAATCGTTTGCCTTTGGTTCCAGCGGCGAGCAAGAAGGCTCCCATGCTGGCGGCCTGGCCCAGGCAGATGGTGTTGATAGGGGGCTTCACATACTGCATGGTGTCGTAAATGCCCAATCCCGCCGTGACGCTTCCCCCGGGGGAGTTGACGTAGAGATTGATGTCTTTTTCAGGATCCTCCGCTTCAAGAAACAAGAGCTGGGCAATGATCAGGTTGGCAAAGATGTCGTCGATCGGAGCACCGAGGAAGATGATCCGATCTTTCAGGAGCCGAGAATATATGTCGTAGGCGCGTTCGCCTCGGTTAGTTGTCTCAATAACAATGGGAACTAGCATGCACGTGGTTCCTTTCCACTTAGCGGGATGCTGAAAAAACTCCCAGTTTTGTTCTCACTTCGCTCTCGAAAAATTTGAAATGTAAGACGTAAAAAGTGAAACGAGGGATTGCAGAGTGGTCTCCCTTCGAACCCTTTTACCTTTCACCTTTCGCGAACGACAAGGCCTGCACCGTTCAGCACTATCCCTGAATCACCGCATTGCGGTAGACGAAATCCAAGGCTTTATCCACCAAAGTCCTGGTACGTAATTCTTCGATCGACTCTTGTCCGCCGGCTTTGATCATCTTGACGAGCTCGGCGGCCGGCATCTTGAGGTCCGAGGCCAGCCGCATGATCTCAGCATTGAAATCGTCTTGCGTGACTGTCAGCCCTTCTTTTTCGGCGATTTCCTCCAGCACGAGGCTGAGCTTCACGCGGCGTGCCGCTTCGTCCCGATATTCCTGTCGAAGGCTTGTGAGATCCTCCGTGGCGGGAGATTCCTGGGCGCCACCCTTCTGTTGTTGCTGCTGTACATGCTGACGGATGATGGCCTCCAGCTCACGTTCTACCAGGGTTTCCGGGAGATCAAAGTGATGGGTCTCTACAAGCCGTTTCATGATCGTATCTTTATGTGTGTCCTCGATTTCTCGCTTCAACGCCTGCTCCATCCCGTCACGCAGTTTGTCTTTGATTTCCTGGAGCGAGTTGTAGGGGCCGCAATCTTTGGCAAATTCATCGTCCAGGGCCGGCAGCTTCTTTTCCTTGACGGACTTGATCGTCAGGGTAAATACAACCGTCTTGCCGGCAACGCGAGGATCGGGATGACTGTCTGGGTAGGGCTGGGAAATTTCGAGCGCGTCTCCCTCTTTCTTCCCCCCGACATGCGAATCAATTTCCAAGCCCAAGACGGATGCGTGTGACCCGACCTTGTGGAGTTGACCGTCCTTCTTCGTGCCTTCCAACGGCGTGCCATCGAGCGTGCCTTGCAGATCCAGGACGATATAGTCTCCGTCCACGATGGCATGGCCGGTCGGGGTGGCTTCCAGGCGGGCTTGTTGTTCGCGCAAGACTTCAAGGCCACGGTCGAGCTGTTCGTCGGTGATGGTGCGATTGTCAGGTTTGAGAGTCATCGGGCTCGGCGCCTTATAGTCCCGCAACTGAATTTTCGGCTTGATCTCGACGGTCGCGGTAAACGTAAAGGGCTCGTTCTTCTTAATCTTGACTCTGTCCAGCGGGGGGATTTCAACGTGGACCGGCACAATTCCCGCTTGACGGACGGCCTTTTCGTAGAAGTCCGGCACGAGGCTTCGGATCACATCCTCTTCCACGGTTTTGGCATAGCGTTTTTCCAGCAAGGCCAAGGGTACCTTGCCGGGGCGAAATCCTGGGATATTGACCTGGCGGTTCAGCTCGACGTAGGCGCGGGCAAGCCGTTGAGTGACCTCATCAGCCGGCACCTCAATCTTGAGGGCGCGTTTCATTGGTCCTAGTTCAGTCACTTCCATGTTCATAGTTGGCGCGTACCCTTTTCTTTCTTGAGGAACCTAGCGCAGGTTGCCTGGTCGTGGTCTGGTGCGAGAGGGGGGACTTGAACCCCCACGGTTACCCACGAGATCCTAAGTCTCGCGCGTCTGCCAGTTCCGCCACTCTCGCATGGTGGGGTCTTCAGGAGCCGACTCCTGAAGGGTGAGCAAGCAAACGAAAGCTCATATTTGTGTCTGTATTTTGTACCGTTGGATGTATCCCACTGTCAACCCTACTTCTTCGGGGTAGGACTGCGTTCACTTGCGTGCACATGGGGCGGTTAACATCCGTTTCTGAGCATGACTATTCATCAATGATGTCTAGCAGGATGCCGAAAAGGGCCTTATCATACCTGCGGTAGCCGCAGCCTTCAATGACGGTTATAATCAGGCAGCGTAAGTAATTCTTCGTCAGCTGACCGGTTAGGAGGTGCACGATGCGCGTTGCGCTACTGCTCGCAATTCTGGCGAGCACTATTATAGCCCTTTCCTCTTCTCCCTCATGGGCCTACCGGGACCATTTCACGCCGGAGCAGAAAGCGCTGCTGGGTAAGATTCAAACAGTGCGCATCGAGGCGATTGCCCTCGTAGACAAGGGAGCTGTTGATGCAGCCCCGATTGTCGAGCTTGTCGCCCGTCGGATCGGTGAATTGGGATATACGGTGGTGCGAGAAGCAAGTAAACCCCATGACGCTGTGTTCAAAGTCAAATGCGAACAGCGAAAAACATGGGAAGGTACGACGACTGCCGGAGGCGATGCGGATTTGCCTGATGCTCCGTCCCGGCTGTGGAAAGGCCCTGCCTGCCAGATGACCTATCTCCTCGGTGGTATGAAGGTCAAATGGCAGAAAGAGGTCCGAACCGAGTTTGAAGATGCGGAGCAAGCCGCGCAGTCGGCCAATGTCGGAGATCCGGGAACCTATGCCCTGGGCAAGTTGAGGGGTATTCTCGAGACCTACGATTTTCCCCTGTTGCTGGCTGCTGAATGGGGTCAACCAGAGCGCCTGCTGAAGTCCCTCGATCGATCCGATACGCCGCAGGACAGAAAGATCAAAATTCTTTCTCTCTTGGGCGAGATGCAAGCCGACGAGGCCTTGCCGAAATTGAGAGAAGCGCTCAAGAATCGCGACCTGGCAAAGCAAGCGATTGGGGCGATGGGCAATCTCGGCAAAGAGGGTATTCCGCTGTTTGTCGAGATCATGAATACGTCACCGGACCTCGAGGTGCAAGCCGCAGCAGCCAAGGGATTGGGCCAACTCGGCGGACTGCACGGGGACGCCTCCGTCGTGCTGCCGTTGCTCGCCAAGCTGGAGGACCCCAAGGCAGATTGGTCGGTGCTCACAGAAGTGGCGTGGGCACTAGGTAAGATTCCTGATAAACGATCGATCGAGCCGCTCAACAATCTCGACAGAAAACTGCAGGCTATGCGCGATCCGGAGAACCTGCCGCTGACGAAACTCAAAGAGGCGGTGTTCTGGGCGCTCAAACAGTGCGATTCGTGGGAACATATCAGCTGATTGACAATTCCCATTCTTCAATCATTTACACGCAGAAGCTCAGTCGATGATCCTTCTGGCGGTTCTAAATTGTGCTAACCTGGCCAGCCGATCCAAGATTCCCGCCCCATCCCGCAAACTTTCTGGGTAGTGGTGAGCATAGCATTGCGTCATCATCAGCGACTTATACCCCAGGAGTCGTTTCACTTTGTTCAGCGCTATCCCTGCCCGAGCCAATAGCGCGATGAAGGTGGACACAGAAGAGGGCCTCATCATGTCTACGGTATCCTCGGTCTTCAGTGATGGGTATAATCACGGAGCATAGGGTATTCATCGTTAGCATACCGGTTAGGAGGTGCACGATGCGCGTGGCCCTGCTGCTTGCGACTCTGGTTTGTACGATTATGGCACTTCCTTCTCCTCCCTCATGGGCCTACCGGGACTATTTCACGCCGGAGCAGAAAGCGCTGCTGGACAAGATTCAGACCCTGCGCATCGAAGCAATCGCCCTTACAGACAAGGGCGCCGTTGACGCGGCGCCGATTGCCGAACTTGTCGCCAGCCGGATGGGGGAATTGGGCTACAGGGTCGTGGGCGAAGCCGGTAGACCGCATGACGTGGTGATCAAAGTTAAATGCGAACAGCGAAAAACATGGGAAGGTACGACGACTGCCGGAGGCGATGCAGATTTGCCTGATGCTCCGTCTCGGCTGTGGAAAGGCCCCGCCTGCCAGATGACCTATCTCCTCGGTAACATGAAGGTAAAATGGCAGAAAGAGGTCCGAACCGAGTTTGAGAATGCGGAGCAAGCTGCGCTTACAGCCCAGGCAGGAGACCCGGGAGCCTACGCCATGGACAAGTTGAAGGATGTGCTCGAGGCCTACGATTTCCCCTTGTTGCTAGCTGCTGAATGGGGTCAACCTGAACGTCTGTTGAAGTTACTCGATCGATCCGATACGCCGCAGGTGAGGAGATTCAAAATTCTTTCTCTCTTGGGCGAGATGCAAGCCGACGAGGCCTTGCCGAAGCTGAAAGAGGTGCTCAAGGATCGTGATCTGGCGAAGCAAGCGATTGGGGCGATGGGCAATCTCGGTAAAGAGGGCATTCCGCTCTTGGTTGAGATCATGAATACGTCACCGGACCTCGCGGTGCAAGCCGCAGCAGCCAAGGGGTTAGGCCAGCTCGGCGGACTGCATGGGGATGCCTCGGTCGTGCCGCCGCTGCTCGCCAAGCTGAAGGATCCGAAGGCAGACTGGTCCGTGCTCACGGAAGTGGCCTGGTCCCTCGGCAAGATCCCGGATAAACGATCGATCCAGCCGCTGCACGATCTCGACAATAAGCTGCAAGCCCTGCGCGATCCGGAAAACGTGACGTTGAATAAGCTCAAAGAAGCGGTGTTCTGGGCGATCAAACAGTGCGATTCGTGGGATCAGTACAGCTGAGGAGGGGATGGAAGAACACTCACATTGGTCCTGTGCTCCCGGAACGCGCGCCCTAAGAAGGGCCTCGTTCGACGGCCGCACGTAGACCAACATGGGTGTTCTTCCAGGAGAGAAAAACAAGCGAGCGTGGAAGGACCATTGATTGATAGGAGAATGTGCTCGTTCGACGCGCGCAGTGGAAGATCATCAGGCTCCATCCCTCCTCATTTGGGCAACCGTAGCAGGGGAGTTAATTTTGAGGAGTCGCGAGGAGAGTGGCTGCCACCTGTAAGATGGCATGAGAGAGGGCGGCGCATCATGGATGCGTCGCCCTGGTTCGCTTAGGAGAGCTGAGTCAGAGCTACTTGCCCGTGACCAGGTCCTTCAGATTCTTCCCATCATCTTTCATCTGGCCCGCGTTCTTCATCGTTTCCTGTGTTTTCAAGTCCTTCACGTTCTGTTTCGCCTCGCCACCTTCTTTCTTGATGCTCTCAACGTGACCTTTGGCCGTGTCGGTCTTCTTCATCATTGTATCCAGGTCGGCCGCGAAAGCGGAAACTGTGAAAGCCAAAGAGCAAGCGGATATGGCCGCCAGCACCAACCTCGTTGTCATATTCATCCGATCCTCCCAATGCTTCACGTGGAGCACGTTCGTGCCGTTATTTGCCGAGCAGGCCGTCCAACTTACTTTCGACTTTTCCCATTGCCGAATCGGATTTATCCGATGCCTTCTGCATGGTCTGATCGACCTGGCTTTGCACCTTACCCTCAGCCTGTTGTTTCTGCTCTGCCGCCATACTTTCGGCCTTTGCTTTTTTCTTAGCAGCCAGGTCTTTCGCACGCTGTTGCTGTTCTGTCGCTTTGGACGTGGCTTTTAATCTCTTGCTCTCACCCATATCCTTGGCTTTTTGTTGCTGATCCGTCACTACTTGTCGAGCAGTGGATTTTTCAGCCTGAACTGCATCCTTGGCAGCTTGCGTCTCTTGGCCGGCCTGTTGCTCGACCGCGGATTTCATCCCACCAAGCGTGGGAGCTGGTGGGGTCTGAGCCATGGCACCGGTGGTCACAAGCACGAACATTGTGGTGCCCATGACGGTTGCTAGGATTACGCTCATGGTGATCTCTTTCTTATGACGGGCGGGGGAGTGGCGAACCACTGCCCCCGCCACAACTAAATTTGGTGAACCGCGCGTCTTACTTTGTGACGCGAACCTCGACGCGGCGGTTTTTTGTCCGGCCCGCGGGCGTCGTGTTCGGCTCAACCGGCTTGCTGTCTGCATAGCCGTGTATCGACGGAGCGCTAAGGCCGCCTGCCTCCAACGCCTTTGCTGCATTGGTCGCACGGGATTCAGAAAGCTCCATGTTCGTGGGGAACTTCTTCTTTAACGCGCCCTGGATCGGCACGTTGTCGGTATGACCATCTACCGCCACCTTGTACTCAGGGAAATCCTTCAAGACCGCTCCGACTTGCTTGAGCGCATTGGCTCCCGCCGGTTTCAGTTCATCTTGGCCGGAACCGAAGAGATAACCGGAGGCCAGGTTAATCAACAATCGCTCGTTGTTGAGATCGACCGTAATGTCGCCCTTCTCAATCTCAGGACGCAGCGCCCGGATCAACCCCCGCTGGGCTTCTTTCAGTCTTTGCATTTCAGCCGATAGAGCTCCTCGGAGGTTCTCCAGTTCCTTGTCGCGATCTGCCAGGAGACGCTCTAACTCCGCGACACGTTGTTTGCAGGCAGCCAATTCAGCAGCCATACCACTCATCCCGGCGAGTTGCGTGTCGAGGCCACTATTCTTGTTGCTCGCGGCGGCCAAACTGCTTTCGAGGCCACTATTCTTGCTGTTCGCGGCGGCCAAAGCGGCAGACAGCCGGTCCTTGTCACTGTTTGCTGCAGAGAGCTGGCTGGCCAGCTTCGCGGAATCCCCAGCACCGGAACGAAGTGAGGCAAGCTCCCGATCGCGGTCGGTGAGCTGCCGCTCTAGATCGCTGACACGGCCATTGAGGGCGCGAATCTGCTTCTGCGCTGCATCCAGCTCATTGGGGGGCACAGCCTTTGGCTCGACACAACGAACGTCATTCCAAGCCGTCCATCCGTGAGTCTTCTCACAAACGGGGCTCAAATCCGCGTTCTTGACGTCTTTCTCCAAGCTCCCGCAGCCTGCCAGAGCAGCCAAGCTTGCTACCAGGGTAATGGTCTTAAGCACCTGCATGTTGATCTCCTCCTTATTGAGTAGCACGGGGATCTAACGGGTAAGGTTTCCCACTCCCGCATCGTGGGAAATCTCGTAAGACCTTAGACATTAGACGTACAATGTGCGCACTTCGCGGCCTTGATCGGAATTGCCGACAAACAGTACGGACAGTCTTTGGTCGTTGGAGCCGCGGCCGGCGCAGGTTGCTTCAGTCGGTTGACTTGCTTTACGAACAGGAAGATTACAAAGGCGATGATAATAAAGTCAAATGTGGCTTGGAGAAAGACTCCGTAGTTGATGGTCGGTGCACCTGCTGCCTTGGCCGCGGTGAGAGAGGGTTGTGGCGTTCCGGACAGATTGATAAACAGGCTGGAGAAATCCACCTTTCCCATCAGCAATCCAAGGGGAGGCATCAGCACGTCGCTAACGAGCGACGAGACGATTTTCCCGAAGGCTCCGCCGATAATCACACCGATTGCCATGTCGAGCACGTTGCCCTTCATGGCAAATTCTTTAAATTCTTTCAGCATAGTCTCTCCTTCCGAGGATTTGAGTGTACTGCATTGGCGCCTCCCAGGACTACCGTTTCTTGGTCGTATCGAAGCTGTACCCAAGGGTCAGGAGGTACAAATTGTCCGTATCGCCGGTGCCCTGCGCCGGAGTGCTGTTATATCGGGTTGTCACTTGGATGCCGCTCACGAAGCCTTCGAATATTCTGAAACGGACGCCGTTGTCCATCGTCATATAATAACTTTTGGTGTTCTGTAAGGAAGGGTAAAATTCCTGGTAGTGGTAAAACGTCATACGCTCATCCAAGATCGGCCAGTTCAGCCTGACGGCCCACCGGCCGCGGAAGGATGATTGATCAGAAGCAGTGGTAAAGTCCTCATTGAAATAGGAAAGTCCGGCCTCGGCATAGAGCGTCATGTCTTTGAGCCAGGGACTGCTATAATCGCCTTTTTCGATGAATTGATAGCCTGGACCGGAGGACAGGGCGGTTCGCAATTTGAGATCCTGGAAATGATCGTTCTCAAAGTAGGCGGACGCGAACCAGAACAAGCGTTTGGTAATAAAAAAGTCCATCTTGATCAACCCGCGCGCGTTTCGAGCAGAGAGCTGGTTGTCTTTATCACCGTAGACGTACCGACCGTTGAGAGTCAGGCGGAGCTGCTCACTCCGAGCCACGAAGTCTCCGAGGAGGCTTCCATTTCTCAGATGGCTGTTCCCGGTTGCTTGCGTGTAGCCGCCGGTCAAGGTGCCTTTATAGATAACCGGGGCTTGGATGATTGGATTCAGAGCGGTGATCGAATCCAGCGGAACCTCCATTGCCCCCTTCAGCGGCTCAGCTCGCACATTGATGGTTCCGTTGGGGCCCTCGGTGGCCGTGCCGATCAGCACGGACCCTTCTTTGAGATGAAACGGGATTGGGTGGTTGATGGCTAGTTTCTCCACGTTGGCCCACTTTATCTTGATGACAGTATCCGCCGCGGCCGCCGTCTTGAAATGGAGCACTCCATCAGACATTTCGACGACTTCGCCATAGAGTACCCCACCGTCCTTCAACGTGACCACGTCGAGTGGCGGAGGAGCGGGGGAGGCCTCAATGACTACTGGAACATCAGCGGCTGCAACCAGTTGTGGCGTAACCAGACAAGTCAAGAGAACAAAAACCCAGAACCCCTTCTTCATCGAACCCTCCTTGCAAGATGAGTGAGTGCCATGAGTCCATTTCCACACGCTAGCTACGTTGAGAGCCGTAGGATTATTCAGCCCTAGTGGAAAGTTTGCAAGTCTATAGCTCAGGTAATTGTGGGCTGGCAAGTTAAATTCCTCGACAGATGCTGATGTGAGCGATGCGAGGGTCGCATGCGGGGCAATGGTTGCCGGAAGTAAGCAAGGCTAATGCCATTGAGAGTGATAGGGTCATTTCATCAAACATCGTTGCAGGTGTATGTCTTGTAGCCAAGCCATATGCTGGCATCGCTCTGTATTTCTGTGGCTGATTTGGTCAAGAGGGGAACTATTCCGCCACAATGGCGCTCACCTTGCCGGTCATCAGACCGCGTGTTAAGATGCCGCCTCGCAAAATCGGTGCGGAGAGGTGCGAGAGTGGTCGAATCGACATGCTTGGAAAGCATGCGTCCCAGCAATGGGACCGTGGGTTCGAATCCCACCCTCTCCGCCATCTGAAGCCAGTGTGGAGTTAAAGGTTCTGAGTGATGAGTTTGGAAGACAAGACGCGGGGTGAAGAGGTAACTTCACCGCCTGTGAATCTTTCTTTTAACTCACAACTCGTAACTCAGCACTTTGAACTTCGAACTTGAAGAAGGGGCTGGGCCCTGTGCAGCAGAACCCTGTGAACCCCGCCAGGTCCGGAAGGAAGCAACGGTAAGCGGTTAGTTCTGTGTGCCGCAGGATCACCTGGCCCCGCTCTCCCTCGAAGCGAGGAGTGTTGAGTTCTGAGTTATAAGTGCTGAGTTGAAGGGGAAGCTCATTCCATCTTAACTCTTAACTCAGAACTCTTAACTCAGAACTCGGAGCGTAGCGACGTTGGATTACCAAGTTTCCGCCAGAAAGTACCGGCCAGGCACGTTTGATGATGTGATCGGACAGCCACACGTTGTTCAGACGCTGGTCAACTCCATCACCACGAAACGAATTGCCCAAGCCTATCTCTTTTCCGGAACCCGTGGTGTGGGGAAAACCACGGTGGCAAGGATTCTTGCCAAGGCGCTCAATTGTGAGCGCGGGTCAACCGGCACACCCTGTGGTACCTGCTCCAACTGTCTTGAGATCGCGCAGGGAACCTCCGTCGATGTCATGGAGATCGATGGCGCATCCAATACGAGCGTGGATGATGTGCGTGAGATCCGCGAGAACGTCAAGTTCGCCGCGTTTCGCGGGAAGTACCGAGTCTATATCATCGATGAAGTCCACATGTTGTCGAACTCGGCCTTCAATGCGCTGTTGAAGACGCTGGAGGAGCCGCCGCCGCATGTGGTGTTTATCTTCGCCACGACCGAAATTCACAAGATTCCAGCGACGATCCTCTCCCGCTGCCAGCATTACAACTTTCGACGAATTGCGCGAACTGAGATTGTCGAGCGGCTGCGCCATGTGGCCGAACAGGACCAGATCGTGATCGAGGAACGGAGCCTGATGGCGCTCGCCAGGGCCAGCGAAGGGAGCATGCGCGATGGGTTGAGCCTGCTCGACCAAGCAGTCGCATTCGGCGGCAAGACGATCGTGCATACGGATCTGGAAGCCCTACTGGGAGCGGTTCCGCAAGAACTCGTTCGTGCCGTGATTCAGGCGATCACGGCTCAGGAGAGTGCATCGGCGTTACATGTGCTGGCGCAACTGTTGGACCAAGGACACGATCTGCGGGCCTATTGTGCGGAGGTCGTCGAGTATCTGCGTAACATGCTGGTGGTGTCGGTGGTGCCCTCCCCCCAAGAATGGCAGGGGTTGATCGAGGCATCAGCGGAAGATCTTACGCAGATGGCCTCTGACGCGCGCTCATTTTCACCCGAATTACTTCAGGAATTGTTGGCAATCTTCACGCAAGCGGAGGACTCGCTCAGGCTCAGTGCCCATCCTCGGTTCGTGCTCGAAACAGCGGCAGTGCGTGCAACACGGTTGTTGCGTCGAGCGGATGAAAAGCCAGGGCAAACAGTGCAACAAACTCAGCCGATACGTCCATCTCAGCCGACCCCAGGGCGTACGGGCCAGCCGGTCTCGCCCCAGCGGCCCCCTCAATCGACAGCTCCTGCACCGGCCACTTCGATACCATCGAGGTCTCCTGTTACCGGAAACACGGAACCGCCACGAGGCCCTTCAACGAGTCCTACGAATGTCAGATCCCCTGACAATGCCGGCGAGGTGAAGGTTTCGACCCCTCAGGTATCGCAGGCGACTGGCAGCGGGCGCGTTGCCGTGACACTCAATTGGGAACAGGTGCAAGAGGAAGTCGCCAATGCCTCCTCCAGGATTGCCGCTTTCTTGGAAAGAGGACGGTTTGTGAGTGTGGATGGCCATGTTGTAACAATTGGGTTTGCCAAGCAGGAGATGGCGGCCCGAGGGATGATCGAGAACCCGGATAATATGGCAGTGCTCACATCGATATGTGAACGATTGAGTGGTCAGACTGTTCGGCTGCGGATTGCCGAACTGACAGAGTCGGATCCTTCCGGGCCGACGATGGCGCAGCTCAGGGCGGCGAAGGAAAAAGAGCAACGGCTGGTCCTCTTCGAGCAGGCGCGGGCACATCCGGTCGTGAAGCAGGCGTTGGAGATATTCGGCGCAGAGCTCGCAGAGGTTAGGTCGGTGTCGAGCCAAAAGGAGGTTGAGGAATGAAGAATCCGATGGGCAACATGGGAAATCTTCTGAAGCAAGCGCAGGCGATGCAGGCCCAAATGGCGAAGGTACAGGAACAGGCCTCGTCGAAGACGGTGACCGGAACGGCCGGCGGTGGCAGTGTGACGGTTACCGCTAATGGGGCCATGCAGCTAGTCGGTATCGTCATCGACCCCGAGGTGGTGAAAAGCGGCGATGTGGAGATGGTGCAAGATTTGGTCATGGCCGCGTCGAACGATGCCCTCAAGAAGGCTCGCGAGATGATGGCGGATGCGATGAAATCGGTTACGGGCGGGATGAACGTTCCTGGATTGACCTAGCGAATTATTACGGCATGGCAGTTGATCAGCAAGGATTACTTTCACGATTGGTGCGCGAGTTAGTCCGTCTTCCTGGTATCGGCCAAAAGACGGCGCAGCGATTGGCCTTTCATGTCTTGAAGGCTGAGCGCGAAGACGCGCTTCGCCTGGCTGAGGCGATTCGTGCCGTCAAAGACGGGCTCTCGTTTTGCCGGCAATGCCGGAACATCGCCGAGGGCGAACTCTGCGAATTTTGTCTGGATCCTAAACGGGACCAGACCAGAATTCTGGTGGTAGAAGAACCGAGTACGACCTATGCCATCGAGCGAGCGGGAGCCTACCGCGGCTTGTATCATGTGCTGCTCGGCGCCTTATCACCGCTGGACGGCGTCGGTCCGTCCGATATCAGGGCCGAGGAGTTGGTCGACCGGGTGAAGCTTGGGGGAATTGACGAAGTGATCCTCGCAACGAGCCCGACGATCGAGGGTGAAGCGACCGCCATCTATTTAACAAACCAACTGAAACCTCTTGGCGCCAGGGTCTCGCGTATCGCTTATGGCATTCCGGTCGGGATGGATATCGAATATGCCGACGATGTGACGTTGCTCAAGTCGATCGAAGGCCGCCGGGATTTGTAGGAAGACTGTTTTTAGTTTATTTGGTTTGTCTGGTCTATCTAGTCTGTCCGGTCTATTCGGTCTATCTCGTGTGTTTGGTTGAACCAGATGAACCGGATAGACCAAATTGACCGGGCTCATGCTGCCCATTGACCCCCCTCTAGGCCCCTGCTATAGTTTTACGATTTCGAACGGTCTTACTCTTTAGAGAGGTTGCAGTACTATGAAGGCAGGCTCTTCCGCCAAGCGCAAATTGCCCGCTCCACCGGCAGCCAAGTCTGTCACGGTCAAGCCTAAAGCTAAGAAATCATCTCAGGGGAAAAAGTACGCGGCGATTCGTCGTGACCTTGAGCGGCAGCGCAAGGCATTGTTGGAGGAGGCGGTCGAAGGCCTTGCCAATCCAAACGGTCAGGAGACTTTCCCGGATGTCAGCGATCAGGCGTCTGTGGAGGCCGAGCAGAATTTTTCGATGCGTATCCGTGAGCGTGAGCAACGATTAATCAAGAAGATCGACGAGGCGCTTGAGCGGATGAACCAAGATGTCTATGGCATCTGTGAGCGCTGCGAAGAAGAGATTCCTTATCCTCGACTGAAAGCCCGCCCAGTCACTACCCTCTGCATCAACTGCAAGACGCTCGAAGAACAGGAAGAACAGGCCAGGCGCTGAGCGTCCTGCTAGTGCTTCAATGCCTTGACGCGTTGTTGGACGACAGCCACGCGACCGGCTTCATCGGGGATACCTTGGACCAGCGCGATATAGGTCTCGTATTCCGAGATGGCCCGTTTAGGATTCGTGGGCTCGTAGGCCTCAGCTAAGTTGTACCGGGCGATGGCATAGTTAGGGCGGAGCGTGACGGCTTTTTCGAATAAGGCAAGCGCGCTCGCCTTGTCTCCCAGCTCGCGGTACACCGTGCCCAGGTTGTTCAGAACTTCCGGAGTGTTCGGTCTGATGGTCAAGGATTGAAGCATCTCCGCCTTGGCCTTCTCGTGCTCTCCCTTCCCTTCCCAGGCCAGGCCTAGCTTGTGGTGAGCTTCTGCCAGCCACACTTTATTGGTAAAGCCGCTTGCGATCGCTTTCTGGTAGGCGGTGGCTGCGGTATCGTAGTTCTGCGCCCCGCAGTAAGAGAGCTGCGCGGTTTGGCCGCGCGCAAATTGCTGGAGCGAGATGAAGGGTTCCATGTCCTCCGCGCCTTGAGTCTCGATCTCTTGCCCGGGCTTTTTACCCCTTGGATGGCGCAGCCGTTCCAGGAACTCGCGGCGATAGGGCGAGAAGAGCCGTACATAGGGGTCGATCGTCACGGAAGCCTGGAGCAGCGTCGGCTGCTCGCGCGTACCCAGAATCAAGTATTGTGTCGTCGTTTTCTCATCGCCGGTTTCGTACAGGGCGCTGGAATCCATGCTCGTCTTTGAAGATAGATTTGCCACAGTGAGATAGAATTCCAATACGGGCTTCAGCTGCATTAAGGTGTGGCGGAGGACCGGGTATGGTTTCAAGTCAAGCCCGGAGGGAAAGGTATAGACGGTTCCGACTAGCATACCGTCCTCATCGAAAAAGTAGGACTCGTCGCCATGTGATGGACTTCGTCCGGCAGGGAGAAGCAACTCTTGTCCTGCGCCCCAGTCTTGTGCTTTGAGGGTAGAGGCGGGATGGGTTTTGAGGAAGACGGATTTCGAGGTACAGAGGGTCGTGGGCTTCAGGAGGAGCAAGTCGCTTTCAGAGGGCGGGAGAACCGGTTTCCGAGGCGAAGTGTCGCAACCGTTCAGCAAAAGGCACAGTCCTAGGCTGCAGACCACCCAGAGCCGAATGAGTACAGCATAAGGCTGCTGCTTGTTACGTGAATTCAAACTCACGAAGGGAGCATACACGAAAGGTGAAAGGGTTTGCCAAGGGGGTGACAAGGCAACGCCCGCTCTCGTAAGGAAAGCGGGCGTTGCACCTGAAAACGAAGTACACGAAGAATTATCGCCGTTGGTTATCCTGCATCGAATCCTCAGCCGTATACCCGAAAAGGTACGGCATCAGGCTGGGGAGCTTGTACATTGGTCGGTTCAAGCTGTAATCCAGCGCGTGTCCGACCGGATGCAAGAGAAAACCGGCCCAGCGCCAGGGGTTATCGTTAGCGGCTGATCCGGCTGCCACATCGGTGTAGACCAACGATGTGGGGTCCATCACACTGTAAATGCTGGCCGGGGCGGTATAACCCCCGTCTGCATCGGCCAATCTCTGTTGCTCGCGGTTTCCGGCACAACCGACTGCGGTGGCCAGGAGGAGAATTCCCAAGGCAAGAGTTGTAGTCCGCATAGAAGACCTCTTATGTCTTATTAGAGTTCGGGGTCGATGGTCTCTCGGCAGATTGAAGTGTAGCCGACATCCAGGATTCTGTCCAGAATTAGCAGGATGCTGAAATGTCCGCCAGCGTTAATGGAAGGTTAAGGCTGAGTACAATAAGTCGGGACTTTGCTCAACCTCAACCTTGACCTCAGCCTATCTCATCTTGCTCGCTGCGGCCTTGCTTGGGAAAAGGCGCGTCCATGGGCGAAGAGGCTGTTTTGGCAGACTCAGGGTGGGAGGGTGAAACAGTCGCCAGGGTTGGGCGGGTGAGAAGTCTGGCCTTTTTGAGCATCCTGTGGTTTAGGCCAGAGGGTATGGATTGAGATCGGGAAGGGGGAGGATATGGTAGGCGATACTGGTATCGAACCAGTGGCCTCTTCCGTGTGAAGGAAGCGCTCTACCCCTGAGCTAATCGCCTACGAGGTGCAAAGTCTAGCATGGGGTTGTAAATTGGATCAACCGTGCCGCCGTGCCATGCAGAGCGAAGTCGCCTTGACATCCCCAAAATGCGCTTCCTACAATGCCACCGCGCTCGGTCTTTCTCTGGGGAGTTTCACTTGAATGCGTGAGGACATTGTCATTATTGGGGGCGGTCTGGCCGGGTCTGAAGCGGCATGGCAGGCAGCCAATCGTGGAGCAAAAGTGACGCTCTATGAAATGCGCCCTAAAGAGATGACGCCGGCGCACAAAACCGGTGGTCTGGCCGAGCTGGTTTGCTCGAATTCACTCGGCTCAGCGGATCTCTTGAATGCTCCCGGCATTTTGAAAGAGGAAATGCGCCGCCTCAACTCGCTCATTATTCGGGTGGCGGATGAGGTGCGAGTGCCGGCAGGCTCGGCCCTGGCCGTCGATCGCGAGCAGTTTTCACTCAAGATTACCCAGGCGCTGGAAGGGCATCCGAACATTCGCATTCTGCATGAGGAGATCACCGAGATCCCAACCGACTGTCTCTGCATCCTGGCGACCGGCCCGTTGACATCCCCTAAACTATCTCAGGCGATCGGGCAACTGACCCACACCAAACATTTGTATTTTTACGATGCCATCTCCCCGATCGTGGATGCCGACTCTATCGATATGGATGTCGCATTTCTCGCGTCCCGTTACGGCAAGGGCGGAGATGACTATCTTAACTGTCCCATGGACGAGCCGGCCTACAATGCTTTCTATGACGCGTTGCTCGCGGCGGAGAAAGTCCAACCGAAAGAGTTCGAAAAGGCTGCCTACTTCGAAGGCTGTATCCCCATTGAGGTGATGGCAGAACGGGGCCGTCAGACCATGCAGTTCGGTCCGTTGAAGCCGGTGGGCCTTGAGAATCCCAAGACTGGCGCCCGAGCCTATGCGGTGGTGCAGCTCAGGACGGAAAACGCCCATCGCTCCTGTTACAACCTCGTGGGGTTCCAGACTAAATTGACTTATGGGGAGCAGAAGCGGGTGTTTCGCATGATTCCCGGTCTGGAGCAGGCGGAGTTTCTGCGCTACGGCAGCCTGCATCGCAATACCTTTATCAATTCTCCCCAACTGCTGGGCAATACCCTTCAGTTCAAGGCGCGCGGCACCCTCTTCTTTGCAGGACAGTTGGTCGGCGTCGAGGGCTATACGGATTCCGCCGCGATGGGAGGGCTCGCAGGAATCAACGCCGCGCGTGGTCTGGCGGGTTTGCCGTTGGTCACGCCCCCGCCCACCACAGCGCATGGCTGTCTCGTATCCTATATTACGGCCACGGACCCTCGTCACTTTCAGCCAATGAATACGAATTTCGGGCTCTTCCCTCCGCTTGACACACCGACGAGAGACAAGGAACGCAAACGACGGCTCACGGGACAACGGGCGCTTGAGGACTTGACGGCATGGATCACGCAATTCGAGCTTTCATGACGTTCCTCGATCTGGAGCGTCATGCGTCGCATGAGACAATGCGCAGCTACGCCTCGGACCTCCGGCAGTTTCAGGCCTTCATGAAGGCGGAGCATCTTGCCGTGCCCCTACTCGACCCTGCCACAGTACAAACGGAGTCGATTCGGGCCTATCTTCACTGGCTGGATCGCAAGCGCGAAAAAAGTACCTCGATGGCCCGGAAACTCGCCTCCCTCCGCAGCTTCTATCGCTATCTGCAACGAGAGGGCAGGATCGTTCTCAATCCTGCCGAGGCCATCAGGACGCCGAAACAACCGAAACATCTTCCTCGCGTGTTGAGTAAGGACGATGCGGCGGCATTGATGGAGTTTCCTGCCGGCGAAACAGGATCGTCGCTCCGAGACTCTGCATTGCTGGAGACGCTCTATTCGACCGGGGCTCGCGTGAGTGAACTTGTGGGGATCAATCTCGACGATCTCCGTGCGCCTGAGGGGCTGGTCCATCTGCGAGGAAAGGGCCGGAAGGAACGCATCGTGCCGATCGGAGCGGTAGCGGTGCAGGCCATTCAGGCCTATGTGGATCAGCGGCCCTCGAAGGATGCTCGATATGTGGCGACGAAGAGGAAGCGCGCCCCGTCGCCGGTCTTTCAAAATAGCCGAGGGGGACGATTAACAACCAGGAGCGTCGCCCGCATTGTAGCCCGCTATTCGAATCGGCTTGCCGGTGGTTCCGTGAGTCCCCATACGTTGCGCCATTCCTTTGCCACCCATCTCCTCGACGAAGGGGCCGATCTGCGCTCGATCCAAGAGATGCTTGGGCATGCCTCATTGAGTACGACGCAAAAGTATACGCACCTGGCTACGGACCAGCTTCTGGCTATCTATGATAAAGCTCATCCGAGGGCAGGTCGCCCAGCCGGCGCGCGTATGGTGAAGGACGATAAGCCATGATCCTCCGTATCAGCCGCGATCTGAAGTTCGAAGTTCGGGGTTCAAAGTTCAAAAAACCTCGAACTTCGACCTCAAACCTTGAACCCTCGTCCGTCCCGCGATTCGCGCCGTTCACGCTTTTCTCGCTATGGGAGCCAGGATATGAACAGACTGATTAAGAAAGCCAACGTCCTGATCGAAGCCTTGCCCTACATTCGCACCTTCAAGGGGAAGACGGTGGTCATCAAGTATGGCGGTCATGCGATGACCGATGCGCCGCTGAAAGAGAAGTTTGCCCAGGATGTCGTGCTCCTGAAATATGTAGGCCTCAACCCGGTCATCGTGCATGGCGGGGGCCCCCAGATTGACAAGATGCTTCAGCGCTTGGGCATCGAAGCCAAGTTTCGCCATGGAGTTCGGGTCACCGACGAGGCCACAATGGAAATCGTGGAGATGGTGTTGGCCGGCAAGATCAACATGGAAATCGTCGATCTCTTGAATCGCCATGGCGGCCTTGCGGTCGGCTTAAGTGGAAAGGATGGCGGGCTCATGCTGTCTCGACCGCTCACGGCCAAAGCCTGGGCGGCGAGTTTGGAAAAAGATCTCGACGACGGTGAGGAGGACGAGGACTTCGGCTTGGTCGGAGAGGTTCAGTCTATCGATCCCACATTGGTACGGAAACTTCAGCAGGATCATTACATTCCCGTCATCGCCCCGATCGGCACCAACCGGGAAGGAAACACGTACAACATCAATGCCGACCTGGTGGCCGGGGCGATGGCCGCTGCGCTGGGTGCGGAAAAGCTGGTGATGATGACCGATGTGAAAGGCATTCGCGATGCAAAGGGTCGCCATCTCTCGACGGTCTCACGCAAAGACGTACAGCGGATGGTGAAGAAGGGTACGATCGGCGAAGGGATGTTGCCCAAGGTCCATGCCTGCTTGGATGCGCTCGGAGGCGGCGTCGGCAAAGCCCATATCATCGACGGACGAATTCCTCATGCCATACTTCTCGAAGTGTTCACGCATAAAGGTATCGGGACCGAGATCACATCGTAATCGGTTCATCCGATTCATTTCATTTTGTGGTAACCCAGCGCCTTCGAATCACCCGCCATCTTGAGTCCCTCGTCGGAGAACGCCATCCTGAGACGAGTCCCCGCGCACTTCGGAAGACGGCGCACTATCTGGCCACGCAATTTGCCAAGTTAGGATGGGTCACCAGTGGCCAGCCTGTGGATGCGTGGGGCAGGGTCTATCGCAATGTGGTGGCGACCAGGTATCCGGACCGGCTAGGCCGAGGAGGCGAATTGCCCCCGCTTCTGATCGGGGCCCACTACGATACCGTGTCAGGGTCGCCGGGTGCGGATGATAACGCGAGTGGGCTCGTGGTCCTCCTTGAAGTGGCATTGCGACTCAGCGCACAACCTCTCACGCGACCCATCTGGCTTGTGGCATTCTGTCTTGAAGAGCAGGATCGACTAGGGAGTCAGGTCTTCGCGTCCCGCTTGAAGGCCGAACGATGTGAGTTGGCCGGTGCGATTATTTTGGAATGTGTCGGGTTCGCCAGGAGCGAGGCAGGCACTCAGCAGGCCCCACCAGCGGTGCCTATCGCGGTGCCGACCCAGGGAGACTTTCTCGCCATTGTGGGTAACGAGGCATCCCGGTCTTTGGTGCGCCAGCTTGAACAGGGGGCTCGGTCGCATGCGGCCAAGCTCAAAACCCTGTCATTGGTGGTGCCGGGCCGAGGGGAGGCCATGCCCCATACTCGCCGTAGTGATCATGCCTCGTTCTGGGATGCAGGCTATGCAGCCGTGGTATTGACCGATACGGCGAACTTCCGGAATCCGCATTATCATCGTGAGACCGATACCCTGGACACGCTGAATCTCGAATTTCTCTCGAACGTAGCAGCGATGGTGACCGCAACTGCGACGCAGGTTGCCGGAGTAGGACCATGAAGGCGAGTCGCACGAAACTCCCTCCCGCAACCAGCCGTCTCATTGCCGAGGTCTATGGCCGTCTCGACTATAGCGCACTGGGGCCGGTCTACTGTTATGAAGGCGGCGACGAGTTTTGGCGAGCGAAGCGGGGGACCTGTGAACGGCTCGGGAGTCTGGTTGCCGTGGCATTGAGGCGGAAACTCAGGCGAGGCGGTCGCAGTCTCTATGTCGGCGCCGGGGTGGCGGAACTTCCTCCTTTGATCATGGAAACGATGGCGCTGGGTCGGATAGTGGAGCCCTATAATCTCAGGAGAGCCGAAGTCTCAGCCCTCAACCGTGCTTGCCATTCGATTTCCCTCACATTCCACGCAATGGATGCGGCCAAAGCGAAGGGTCGATTCGATCATCTCTGGATGGTCAGCGTGCTGAATGACCCTGAGCGATTCCCGCATCTGTCGCCTCTATCCTATGGGCGAGGCAATCCTCTTACCCTCGACACCCGGAAATTCGAGAAAGAGCGCCGCATCGTGCGTGCGTTAGTCGCAGGTTGCATGGGAAAGCTTGCAAGGCCTGGTCTTGTCACGACCACTACAGAAGAAGTCATATGGATTGCAGAGTGGTGTCACCGGCATCGAGTACCTTACTTGGTTGGGAAGCGCTACTATCCAACGGCGCTGGTGGGAGATCCGATTTGTTTTATTCAGGTAGGCAATGTCTAAAGAGGTGAAGCGTCGTTCGTGAAGCGTGAAGCGCGGGACGGCCGGGCTGTCTTGTTCATTTGGTTTGTCTCGTTTGTTTAGTCGAACGAAACTAACCAGATAAACCAAACAAACCAGACAGACCGGGCTGCTAAACGCGGAAGCCTGGCTTGGCTTTTGACGTGTTGTCCAAATACTGGCCTGCGTACTTCACGTAGTTTTCCGCCGACTCCTTAATCCACGCGAGTTCCTCCGCCGTGACCGATCGTTTCACCTTCGCGGGTGAACCAAGGATTAGGCTGTTGGGTGGGACGATGGTTTCTTCCGTAATCAGGGCTCCGGCTCCCACGATGGAGTCTTCTCCAATCACGGCGCCATCCATGATGATCGCGCCCATCCCGATCAGCACACGATCTTCAATCGTGCAGCCATGGAGTATCACCCCGTGGCCAATGGTCACTTCGTTGCCGATGATCAGCGGATGGGTATCGTGGGTGACATGGAGCATACTGAGGTCCTGCACGTTCGTCCGGTCACCGATCCTAATATGGTGCACGTCCCCGCGAATGACAGCATGGAACCAGACGCTGCACTGCTCGCCTAGCACGACATCGCCGATGATGACGCCGGTCTCTTCGATAAAACAGGATATCGGAATGGTGGGTTTGATACCTTGAAATGTGCGGATCATGCAGCGCACTGTAGGGGAATCAACCGACAACCTGCAAGGGGGAAGTGGATAACCGCGCGAGACGGGTGCGATAAGCGCGACACGAAGTTCGAAGTTCCGGGTTCGAAGTTCTAAAAACCTCGAACCTCGAACCTCGAACCTCGAACTTCGATTCGCGCAAGAACCTGCTCGATCGTGCGCAGCAACGATTGATGGCTTTGGCAACCTGCGATGATCCTCGCATCGGAGACCGTGACAGGCTTGTAGGGCTTGATGAACCGATCTTTCAGGCGGGCAATTCGATCCGCGGAGAGGTTCAATCGTTCGGTGGAAATCGCGCCCGACGCCACTGCCTGCTCAATGGCTCCAAAGGCGGCGACTTCCCGATCCCGATCTTTACAAATCAATAAGACGTCGCATCCCGCCAGCACCGCGCGTACCGCAGCGTCTTCCACGCCATAATGGTCGATGATCGCGTGCATCTCTAAGTCGTCCGTCAACACCACTCCATCGTATTTCAACTCCTGGCGCAAGAAACTGTTGATGATCGCCGGCGAAAGCGTGGCAGGCAATTCGGGATCGAGAGCCCGGTAGAGCACATGCGCGGTCATCATCGACGCGATACCCTGCGCAATCGCATGACGAAACGGGGGGAACTCGACAGTCTCCAACCGTTCCCGCGATGCCTCGACCACCGGAAGCTCTTTGTGGGAGTCGGTACTCGTATCCCCGTGGCCAGGAAAATGCTTTCCGCAGGCCACGACCCTGTTGCCTTGCAGCCCCGCCGCCGTCGCCATTCCCAATTCACAGACCACATCCGGCGTCGTGCCGAATGCCCGATCGCCGATGACCGGATTGTCCGGATTACTGTTCACGTCGAGTACCGGCGCCATATTCATGTTCACGCCCACCGCCCTCAGCTCTTTGGCAATAGTGGCGGCAGCCGAGTAGGCTAATTCGGTGGAGCGGCAGCGGCCTAACAAGTCGCAGGGAGGGAAAATCGTAAAGCCTTTCGGCAGACGGGAGACCCGGCCGCCTTCCTGATCGATCGAAATCAACAGCGGCGAATGGGGACTGCAGGCTTGCAGGTCATTGGTCAGGTCGACCATCTGGCCGACGGATTCCAGATTCCTGGAGAAGAGGATCACACCGCCCGGCTTGTACTCTTTGATGAACGAAGCCAGATCGGGCGTCACCGACGTGCCCGGAAATCCGACCATGAAGAGCTGCCCGATCTTATCGCGTGAGGTCAAGGAATCCTTTCAAGGCTAAGGGTTAGGTCGAGGCTAAGCAGACTACGTGTCTTTTCATCTTGCGCCTCAACCTCAGCCTTGACCTGCTTATAAACTCCGGTCAATGAGATACTGCACCAATAACCTGGTTCCGATTGCGGTGGGACCCTTGGGAATGTATGCCCGCTCCCGCTCGCTCCAATCCGTGCTGGCAATATCGAGGTGTACCCAGGGGCAGTCCCCCACAAACTTGCTCAAAAAGAGCGCTGCGGTGATCATGCCGCCGCCACGGCCCCCGATGTTGCGCATGTCGGCGACATCGCTCTTGAGCTGTTCGAAATATTCCTCCCACAGGGGCATCTCCCACACCCGTTCGCCGGCCTTCTGCCCCGACTTCCGCACCTGTTCTTTGAGCGCCTGGTCGGTGCCGAACATTCCGATGGCAAATTGGCCGAGCGCGACAACACAAGCCCCCGTAAGCGTCGCAATGTCGATCAAGGCCGCCGGGTTATAACGCATGGCGTAGGCGAGGCCATCGGCCAGGATGAGCCGGCCTTCCGCATCCGTGTTCTGCACTTCGACGGTCTTTCCCGACAGAGTCGTCACGATATCACCCGGCTTCATCGCCCGGCCACCGGGCATATTTTCCGCCACGGGCAGGATGCTGATGAGACGCAGAGGGAGCTTGAGTCTGGCCGCTGCCCGGATTGAAGCCAGCACCTCGGCTCCCCCCGTCATATCGGCTTTCATATGTTCCATATTTTCGGCAGGCTTCAGCGAAATCCCGCCCGTATCGAAGGTGATCGTTTTCCCGACCAGCACGACCGGACGCTCGTCTTTTTTCTTGGTGCCGTTGTACTCAAGGATGATGAACTTGGGCGGCTCCTGACTTCCGCGCGATACACCGAGCAGCGCACCCATCCCCAACTGCTCCATCTCTTTCTGCTCGAGGATCTTGATCGCGATCCCTTCAGTCTTGGCGATGGTCTTCGCTTCGTCGGCGACTCTGGTGGGAGTCAGGACATTGGAGGGATGATTGCAGAGATCCCGGACAAAGACGGTGGCCTCTGCTGTGGCGATGCCACGCCGAGTTCCCTCAGTCACCTGCCGCAACTGATCCTTTTGCTGGGCGAGAATGCTCATCTCCGCGACGTCTTGCCCTGAAGCAGCCTCGCTCCGATAGACCGTGAACAGATAACTGCCCAGGATTGCCCCCTCAACCATCGCTTGCGCCACTTCGACCCATGACATCCTGTTAGGCTTCACCGTTGGAAGCACGACTGCAAAGGACCCGACCTTCGCCTGACGGACGCGCTTGGCAGCTGAGCCCATCGCTTGCCGGATCGTCTCCAGCGTGACCTCGTTTTTCTTGCCCAGCCCGACCAGCACCAGCCGTTTCGCCGGCACCTTGTCCTGCGTGTGATAGAGCAAGACTTCATTGGCCTTGCCTTCGAATTCCTTGGATTGCACCAGCTTGCTCAACGCACCTCCGAGGGCACGATCGAGCGGGGCTGCGCCCTGTTTGGCCAATGCCTCTCCTTCACAGTGCATGAGCACCAACACCTCTGCCGACGCAGAGTCCGCTTGCTCAACCTGTGCCGTGACTTGCATGATCTTCATTGCACAAACTCCTTGTTCAAGTTGCTCGAACGGAAATGGCAGGTTTCTAGTTTCAGGTTTCATGTTGTCAGGAAACAGCCTCAAAAAACTTGAAACTTGAAGCTAGCAACTCGAAACGCTTCTCGCGCGTCACACCCCCCGCATGTCCGGCGCCCAGATGTACTTGTGCATCTGCAATTGAAAACGGACCGGCAGACGATCAGCCAGAATCCATTCGGCCAGCTCACGCAGATCGAGCGAGCCGAAGACCGGACTGAAATGCACCGTACAGCGGCTGGCCAGGTCATGCCGAGCAAGAATCTCACAGGCCCAGTCGTAGTCGGCTCGGTCAGCCAACACAAATTTCGCCTCGTCCTTGGCTGCCAGCCGAGAAAGACTCGGCCAGTGCATCCGATCGGTCATATCGCTCCCTGGGCACTTCACGTCCAGGATGACATGGACCCGCGGATCGACCGGCGCGATATCGATGGCGCCGCTGGTCTCAAGAAGGACCGTATAGCCGGCGTCGCAGAGTCTGGTCATCAAGAGGAGACTCTCAGGCTGGGCAAGCGGCTCCCCTCCCGTGACCTCCACGAGACGGCAGCCATAACTATGCACCTTCGCCAGAACATCATCGACTGAACAGTCCTGTCCACCATGAAAGGCATAGGCGGTATCGCACCAGGTGCAGCGCAGCGGGCATCCGGTCAGCCGGACAAACAGACAGGGCTGTCCGGCGTAGCTCGACTCACCTTGAATGCTATGGAAGATCTCGGTCACTCGCATATGATGCTCGAGGCACAAAGGCTGAAGGTTGAAAGGCTGAAGGTTACATAGTGTGAAGGTCGAAGATCCAAGACCTGATGGCTGCAGGCACGCTTGCTCACTTCCATGTCGCGACCGGCCAGCCGAGGCGTTGTGCGGTGCGAGCCATGCCACGGATCGGGTTGACCACCAAGGGGTGCCCGACCAGTTCAAGGAGGTCGTGATCGCCGGGGCTGTCGCCATAGGCGTAGGAAGCGGTTAAATCCAGCCCCATTTCCCGAGCGTGGGCGAGGATTAACTCACGTTTGCCACGGCCATAGGGCAGGGGGGGGATCAAGGCGCCGGTATAGACCGAATCCCGCTGCTCCGGCTTCGCCGCGAAGACGGTGGGCACGCCCAAAAATTCCGCAAGGGGTGCAATCAAAAAATCAGGCGCGCCGGTCACAAGAATAAGCTGATGTCCGGCCTGTCGATGTTCGTCCAGCTTTACGCGGCCCTGCGAGGACACCTTGCCGATCATTTCGGCCTGACAGAATTCCCGCGCATAGGATTCAATATCCGCAGGCCGCTTGCCCGCCAGATACACTTTTTGTTCGCGGAGCGAGTGCAGCGAGAATGGGGGCATGTGTCCCACGAGCCAGGCCGCGCTTCGGGTCAATTCACTCCATCCCACCAGGCCACGCCGCCACAGAAACCGGAAGAATCGTATCTCGCTGGCCTCTCCAGGCAAAAGCGTATTGTCGACGTCGAACAACGCCGCGATCAACCCCCGTGCCCGTCGTTCAACGACATCATCGAGCGTGGAAGCGATGCTGGGGAGACTTTGCACAACGTTGGAGGACTCGGTGAGCATGAGCCGCCCGATTCTACCGGAGCCTCTATCGATTGACAAGGATTTTGGCCCACTTCTATAATGTGGCTCCCTCGGGTTAGTCGCATGTCGTTCGTGAAGCGTGGACATGGAACAGCGTGGCAGCTTGTTTCAGCGTCCTCAGTTGCAGGAGCTTCAAAAAGCCTTGCAACAAGGCCGCAGCGAGCGAAAGCCCGAGGCGTACGGCTGAGTACGTTGAGGGTTTGAGCGATGCGAGAACGCAGTTGCGGGTGTTTTTCAAGCTCCTGCTGAGTGCCGAAGTGGTGAAATGGCAGACACGCACGTTTGAGGGGCGTGTGGCGCAAGCCGTGCGGGTTCAAGTCCCGCCTTCGGCACCAAATACACATTCTCGTTCTTGCCTTCCGGTTCAGGACCACCAGAGAGGGGCTGCGCACATGCGGTTTTTGCAGCCTGATCTGCACCAAAGCGATAGGGCTGGGATTCGTCGCCGGAACGTTCGAGGAGTCTCTTCTGTTTTTCATTTCTTCCTCTTCACTCATCATCAAAATCTTTCCGCACAAGGCAGTGGCATCAGCGCGATCGTAATTGCTGCGCGTCGATGCTTTGATATTGATGATCCATGCTCATCTGCCATACAGCGCCATCTTGCATGGCAAGGAGTCGCACCATGAGTAGTACCGGCCATCTGTCCGAATTGGACTTGTTGCGGAGCCAGGTTGCCGACCTGTCACGTGAATTGGCGGAGCGGGACCAGTCGGGGCAGGACTTGCGGGAGCAGTCAGACCTGCTTCGCGCCATCGTCGCAGGCACAGCGGCTGAGACCGGCGAGGATTTTTTCGTATCCTTGGTGACACACCTGACGTCCGTATTGCATGTACAGTACGCAATTATCGGGGAGGTGCAGGGAGATTGCATCAAGAAAATCCGGACCCTGGCGGTGTCAGTTGGAGGCGCCCTCGTCGAGAACTTCGAATATGAACTTGCCCATACGCCCTGCGCCACGGCACTGACCGAGACCTTTGCCTGTTTCGACCGGGATGTCCAGGTAACGTTCCCTCAGTTCCAGCGGTTGGCAGATCTCGGTGCCGAGAGCTATTGCGCTGTGCCGCTTCGGACGAAAGGCGGAGCAGTCATTGGATTGCTTGTCGTGATGGATACGAAGCCGCTGGAGCACAGCGACTCTCTGCAATCCCTGCTGGGAGTCTTTGCCCCGCGCGTTACAGCGGAGTTCGAACGGAGGCGAGCCGAAGAGGAGCTACGGAAATCCCACTCCTTTCTCAGGCAAGTGATCGACATCAACCCGAACTTCATCTTTGCCAAGGATCGGGACGGGCGATTCACCTTAGCCAACAAGGCGGTCGCCGATGTCTACGGGACGATGGTGGAGGATCTGATCGGAAAGACCGATGCCGACTTCAATCCCAACCAGGAGGAGGTGGCGTTCTCCCGTCAGAAGGATCTGGCGGTGATGGATACCCTCCAAGAACTCTTCTTTTCTGAAGAAGTCATCACGGACTCCGGTGGGAGAACCCGCTGGCTTCAGACTGTCAAAAAGCCGATTTTGGACGACGAGGGTCGCGCAATGATGGTGCTGGGCTCGTCCACCGACATCACCGAGCGCAAGCAAATGGAAGAGACGTTGCGTCAGCGGGAGCGCGCCTTGCGGGCGGCCATCGAGGAACGCGAGCGGATCAGTCAAGATCTGCACGATGGCATCCTCCAGTCGCTCTTTGCCGTGGGCCTCGCCATCGAAGCCGGCAAATTGATGCTGCCTCCAACGGCCCGCAAGACGTCCGGCGCATCACTCAATCAGGCCATTGATCAGTTGAACGATGTCATGCGCGAGATCCGGAACTTCATTGCGGGGCTGGGCTCCGATCTGCCAGAGGGGAAGGACTTGTCGATGGCATTGCAGCACATGCTGGCATTGCTGACGAAGAATCAGGCTACGCGTGTGCGCCTTGCGGTTGAAGACCGTGCCGCGAAGGCCGTCTCGGGTGAACAATCCCTGCATCTATTCCGTGTCATCCAGGAAGCGGTGAGTAATTGTATCAAGCATGGCCATGCGCAGGAGGCTAAGGTATCACTCAAGATGCTGAAGCAGGGGCTCCGGCTGAGCATTCGCGACAATGGCTGTGGATTCAACCCGGAGCGTACCAATGGGGCCGGATATGGGTTGAGTAATATGGCCGCTCGTGCGCAGAAGATCGGAGGACGGTTGAGCGTCTTGTCAAAGCCGAGTGAGGGAACCAGCATCATCCTCGACTTGCCGGCCACAGGCCAGGGGAACGAGGCAATGGGGACGTAAGGCGGAAAGGGTAAGGGCGTGAGGGGGTCGAGCGGGATTCGCCTCACGCCTCACGCCCAAACATTGGCAATTGCAGTAGGAGTCTTCGTGAATGACGCGAACTAAGGCTAAACCGATTCGCCTGCTCCTGGTCGACGATCACCAAGTGGTCCGTGTCGGCCTGCGCACGGTCTTACACCATCACCACCACGGCATCACCGTCGTCGGCGAGGCAGGATCCAGAGCCGAGGCGGTGCGGGTGGCCAAGCGGCTCAAACCGGACGTTGTGCTGATGGATGTCCGACTCCCCGATGGCTCCGGGGTTGAAGCCTGTCGTGATATTCTCGCCAAACATCCCACGATGCGAGTGATCTTTCTCACATCGTTTGCCGATGATGAGTTCGCCCTGGCGGCTGTGCTGGCCGGCGCACAGGGGTATGTCCTCAAGACTATCGATTCCGACTTGCTCATTCGATCGATTCAGGCTGTCTCGAAGGGTCAATCGCTGCTCACGCTGGCCCTCACCCAACGGGCGCAGATTCTGGAGAAAGCCGGATCGGCTCACGCAGACCCGGCGCGAAAACGATCCCTGGCCCCTCAGGAAGAGCGAGTCCTGGCGCTGGTGGCGGAAGGTTTGACCAACAAGGAAATCGGTGCTGCGCTGCAACTCAGCGATAAAACGGTCAAGAATTATCTAGCCAACATGTTCCAGAAACTGCGCATCACGCGACGCGCGCAAGCCGCGACCTTTTTCGTGAAGCGTCAGCCTTGAAGATCGTGAAGCGTTTCGAGTTTTCAGTTTCATGTTTCGAGTTTCTAGTTTAAAGTTTTCGAAGGTTGCGTAATGGAGGTAGTGATGCCATCGATTCTAGTCGTTGATGATGACGACCAAATTCGTCAGCTGATTCGCGCGACATTGGAGGAGGCAGGCTATCGCGTCACGGAAGCGCGTAATGGGAGGGAGGCGATCCCGCAATATCGGCTGGACCAGGCCGATCTGGTCATTATGGATATTGTCATGCCAGGTCAGGATGGTTTAGTGACCATTGCCACGTTGCGACAGGAATTCCCTGCTCTGAAAGTCATCGCGATTACCGGAGGCACTGACAGGATCGGCCTTCTCAATTTTCTCGATGTCGCCAAAATGTTTGGCGCAGGCCGCACGCTTCAGAAGCCCTTTGAGATGCAGACTCTCCTCGACATAGTCCAAGCCGAACTGCAAGCTTAATCCGCCAGCTTTCTGAAAGGTTAAGGCTCAGGTTAAGGCTGAGATTGAAAAGTCTGATCTTCGCTCAACCTCAACCTACCTCGCCTGCTGCGCGCTTGACCCTCAGATAGAGAATCGCTAAGGTGGGGGCTTCGTTGAGCGCCATGAGCCATGGAGCTGTGGCAGAAGGGCCTGTGCGCATATGCCTCGTATCAGCAAAGGTGCACAATCACGGAAGCGAGGAACGGATCGTCCGCAGCCCTTGGTCGGGGTGTTGGGCGGGAGCAAATCCGATTTTCCAATTTTAGAAAAAGCCGTTGCGATTCTGACGGATCTCGGAATCCCGCACGAATTGATGGTCGTTTCTGCGCACCGGACTCCGGATCGCTTGTTCGCCTATGCAGAACAAGCGCCCGGCCGGGGGATCGAAGTCATTATTGCCGGCGCCGGCGGAGCGGCCCATCTTCCTGGGATGCTGGCTGCGAAGACGCATTTGCCGGTCATCGGGATACCGATCCCGACGGAGAATCTTCGCGGACTCGATTCGCTCCTCTCAATCGTACAAATGCCGAGAGGGATACCTGTCGCCACGGTGGCGATCGGAGGGGCGGAGAATGCCGCTTTGCTTGCGGCGCAAATCCTGGCGGGTAAGCATCCCGCGATTGCCGTTCGTGTGAAACTATTCCGCCAGGCTCAGACTGACAAGGTGCTCCAGTCTCCTGAAGCGAAGGGCTTGGTGACCAAAACAAAAAGTCCTGGCCGTCCGAGTCGCCGGTCGTGAAGGTTGCCGTCATTGAGCCAGGATCCATCCTGGGCGTCCTGGGTGGTGGCCAATTGGGCGCGATGTTCACCCTGGCGGCATGCCGTCTTGGGTATCGCGTTGCCGTCTGGGATCCGGACCCTGAGGCGCCGGCTCATCTGGTTGCCACGCACAGCTTTCCTGTTCCGTTCAACGATCCACACATTCTTGAGCGTTTTGCCCGCCTGGTCAGTGTCGTGACCTATGAATGGGAAAATATTCCGGCGGAGCTCTGTCGAGCGTTGGAGCAGCAGATGCCGGTTCGTCCGTCGAGCGCTGTCTTGAGCGTGATTCAGGATCGTCTCGAACAAAAGGGGTTCTTGGCCTCCAACGGATTTCCCGTTCCTCGCTTCGCCGGCCTGACTGTTCCCGATCAATTGGCGAGGACCGTTCGAGAGGTCGGCTATCCAGCCCTTTGCAAGACGGCCACGGCCGGTTATGACGGCAAGGGACAGTGGAGAATCCCACGGGAGTCCGATGTCCCGTCGGTGGAACGAGCATTGGTGGAATCCGCTCGCCCTGGCATGCGATGGATCGTGGAGTCCTTGGTGCCCTTTGAACGGGAACTCTCGATCCTGGTCGTTCGTGGAGCTGACGGACAGAGTTGCAGCTACCCCCTGGTTGAAAATGAACATGAAGAGGGGATTCTCCGAATCACCAGAGTGCCAGCCCCAGGATCGTCAGCTATGGCTGAACGAGCGGCCGCTCTTGCCTGTCAGGTTGTCGATCGGCTGGAAGGGGTCGGGGTATTTTGTCTCGAATTGTTTCAGCTGCCAGGCGGGGAATTGCTCATCAACGAGGTCGCCCCGCGGCCCCATAACTCAGGCCATTACACGCTTGATGTCTGCAGTGTGTCCCAGTTTGAGCAACAGGTTCGCGCGATCTGCGGGATGCCGCTTGGTGAGGTGCGTCTGCTGAGCCCCGCCGTCATGGTGAACCTCATTGGCGACGATGCGGCAATGTTCATGAAGAAGGACGCAGACTGTCGAACCCTGCTGGATATTCCCGGTGCGGTACTCCATCTCTACGGCAAACGTGAGATGCGTCCCCGCCGCAAGATGGGACATGTCACATTCCTCGGAGAGACGCTCGATCAAGCGCTCGATCGTGCCAAGCAGTTTCGGGACAGCTTGGCAAACAGTCCCACCCTGCCTGCATAACTTGCGCGTGAAGCGCGAGACGGACGAGTCTGGCGGGACACGAAGTTCGAAGTTCTGGGTTCGAAGTTCAGGGAACCTCGAACTTCGGACCTCGAACCGTTGCCCATCTCACCCGCCCCGCTTTTTTCGCGAGTCTCGCTCCTCGCGCGCTCCCTAGGCAAACCCAATCTGAGAGCCATTTTTTGGCCATTCAGCGTCGTTCGATTTTGTGACGCCCTGTAGGGGGATGGATCAAACAGTTCAGGTCCTCAGGCCATAGCCCACTGGAAAAACATGGTTCTTCCCATCGAGATATCGGTATAGGACTTGCTCCATCCTAGTTTTCGGTCGCCCAAGTCTACGCAGGAGAATAACCAGATGAGCAGTCTTGCCTTACCCGCTGAGAATCAGATCGAGTTGTCTTCGGTGGATTCGACTCACGATAGTATGATCTCGCGTCCACGGTATGTTGGACTTCAGTCGCTGGTCGGCGTGATGTTGGCCTACCAATTGTTGTTTGGCGAAGAGCTGATCGTCAGCCGCTCGACGAGCGTGCTGATCGTCGCCGGGTTGGTGGCAATGGTCCTCTGCCTCCAGTATGTGCCGGCCTCGATCTTAAAGGCTCCGTGGTTCAGCGGGGCCGTGGTCGGGATCGATACGGTTCTCGTGACCGGAACCATCTATCTTTCAGGTAATGCCCGGTCGGAACTCTATCTGTCGTATTTCATCCTCATGCTCATTGCCGCCTCGGTGCGCCGGCTCTCCCATGTCATTGGGTTATCTCTGTTACTCTGTGTCGGGTATGGCATCATCCTCTATCAGGGTGTCGTACAGACTGGCACGTTGTCACCCGGGCATCTGCTGGGCGTACCGGTTTTGTTGGTGATGGCGATGTTCTACGGTCTCGCGCTGCAAACGATCGGGACTGAACGGCAACAAAAGACACAGTTGCTGGGGAGCATTGAGGCTCTGAAAGAAACTGAACGGGCGTTGCAAGCGTCGCGCGATCAGTTGGAGGCCCGTCTCAAGGGTCTTAAGGGCGATCTCTCGCGAGCGAATGAACATGTCCGGCAGGAGAAAAAAGAGCGAGAAGGTGTTGAACAGCAATTGCATGATGCGCTGAAGATGGAAGCGATTGGTCGGATTGCCGGGGGAATTGCCAACGAACTCAGTCAGCTCGTTTCGGTAATCGGGAAACAGACTGGTGTGGTTCTATCCGGGCTCAAGCCGGATGACCCGCTCTACGGGCCGATCGATGACATATTTCGAAGCGGAGGGAAGGCTGCAGTCGTGACCGCTCAATTGGCCGGGCTGGGCCTCCACAACGGTCATATCCGGCAGGTGCTTTCGGTCAAAACTGTGCTGGAGGATCTTCGTGGAGTGATGAGAGGGCTGCTGCCCGCCTCCATTGATCTCAGTATGGCCATTGAAGATGCGCCGATGGATGTCGAGATTGATCGTGAAGGACTCGAACAAGTCCTGCTTCATCTTGCGGTGAATGCGCGGGATGCCATGCCGCAGGGCGGACGGCTCCGGATTGAAGCGAAGCAAGCGTCTCCCGGGCATCAGTCCAAAGTATTGATTCAGGTGAGCGATACCGGAAGCGGGATGAGCCTAGAGACTCAGTCGCACATGTTCGAACCCTTCTTTTCCACAAAGGAAATGAACGTGGGATTCGGGCTCACCGCGGTCTATGGCATTGTGAAACACAGTGCAGGCCAGCTCGATGTTGTCAGCCGGCCTGGCGAAGGCACGGTGGTGCGGGTGGTGCTTCCCCTTGTCCGACAGGGCCGGCCGCCGGCTCCGTCGAGCCTGGCACAGGTTGCAGCCAAAGGCGAGGAAACGGTTTTATTGGTGGACCCAAATGAAATCGATCGTAAGCTCGCGCTCTCCACGTTGTTGCGGCATCGTTATCACGTCTTGGAGGCGGGCTCGTCTGTTGAAGCGTTGCTGCTTGTGCAGCGATATTCCGGAGCCGTCCATGTGGCTGTGAGCGATCTCATGATGCCGGAAATCGGTGGGCGTGAGTTAGCCAAACGGTTGTTGAAGCAACACCCGAAGATGCAGCCGCTCTTTGTCTCCGGGTATGATGACGAGGCGATGGTGTCTCATCGCCTCAACCCGCGGTATCTCTTGAGGCGTCCCTACCGGCAAGCAGGGCTGGTGGAAAAAATACGCGAGCTGTTGGATGCGTGAACATCGGATGGTTCATCTGGTTTGTTTTGTTCATTTAGTTGATTTTGTTTAACCAAATAAACTAGACAAACCAAACAAACCAGAGCAACCGGGTTAGTTGTGTGTCATCCCCTGCGGCTTGGTGCAAAGAAGGGCACGTCCGGGCGCTTGAACAGACCAATCAGCGCCATCCCTGCGAGAAACCCGCCGATATGGGCGAAGAATGCGACGCCTCCGCCCTGGCTGCCGATACTCATCCCTCCGCTCAACAGCTGCATCACGAACCACATGCCGAGGACAATTCCCGCCGGCACCCTCGTTGCGCCCAGACCCGGCATCATCACCAGCACGCGGGCGCGTGGAAACAACAGCACATAGGCGCCTAAGACACCGGAAATGGCGCCGCTTGCCCCGACCATGGGAACAGCCGAGGACGGATCGGTCAGGGCGTGGCTTAAGGCGGCTAGAATTCCGCATGTAAGGTAAAACCCGACGTACTTCGCATGTCCCATGACGTCTTCAATGTTGTTTCCGAAAACCCAGAGGTACAGCATATTCCCGATGAGATGCATCCAACCGCCGTGGAGAAACATGCTCGTGATCAATGTGGCGTAGGCGGGAATGGCGACGCCCATCTCAGGGGAGTCGGCCTCTCCAAATACGAGGGCCGGGCTTGCCCCATACTGAAAGACGAACGTGTCTCCTGAGCCGGCGGGAAGGCTTGCCTGATAGAGAAATACCAGGACGCAGGCCGCGATAGAAGCGATTGTCACGACAGGCGGTCGCTCGGTTGGGTTATCGTCGTACAGAGGAATCATGAACTAAACAAACCAAATGAACCAAATCAACCATCTCAACCAGGAGGCCTGCGGCGGTCGATGACTGATCGAGGGAGTGCCTGGTTGTCCGGCAAGGAGCCGTCAGGTCCAAGAGAGACTGAGAACCCTGCGGCGTGTGTATGGCCTCCACCACCGAAAGACGCGGCGATGGCTCCCACGTCGGCTCCATCCTCTCGCGAGCGCATGCTGTAATAGCGGCGCCCATCGCGGTCGTGCCACATGAGACAAAATGGGTGTTCTGCGGACAGGCGTTCGCCGATCTGGCTCGTCAAGACTGCGCTTTGGACCGATGGAACGACGGACCCGTGAAAGTCGACCAACATCGCTTGCGCCGCAAGTTTGCTCACGAGCTCGTTTTCATAACGCAGGATGGCCCGGCCTTCCTGTTCCAACTCCTTCTGCTTGAAGTGACTCCAGAGGGAATACTCGAAGGGATAGGAGGCCACGGCTGCATTAATTTCTCGACTGGAGGGGAGCGTCCAAGTCCAGAGGTCTTTGTCTTGAATATAGTCGAGGAGCCATGGAATCGGGCGATCGTGAGCCCATTCCCAGGCCAGGACTGCGCCGGACTTCTTCATGTCGAAGTAGGCGTAGGGAAGGCCGGCGAGGGCTTTCTCTGCGGTGATGTGATGATCGAGCACGAGGAGCGCCTGCGTCTGAGCAGCCATGGTTTCCAGCGTCTCGCGGGCATAGCTGAAATCCACGATAACGACTCGCTGGTCCTGTAGCCCTGTGGGAGGTGGATTTCCGTGTTTGACGGGAATGAACCGAGCCGCTGGAAATTGATTCCAGATCGCCCAAGCGGCGCCGAACCCATCGGCGCATTCGGCGTGATAGAGCACGACGGTGGGGGGTTCAGAGAATGGGTGCTGTATGCGGGAACCAGCCATTGCCGCGGAGCATACCATGATGCGGATCCGAGACTAAAGCGTCTTTGTGAGGAGAGGCTGCGGGGCTAGTGGCACGAGGCGAGAGGAAAGATACTCCTTCCACCCCTAGCCTCTGGCCCCTTGCCTCGCGCCCACACAGTGGCGATTGCAGCAGAAACGTTCATGAGTAATGCAGGTCAGAGGGCGTTGAGATGGTCGATCAGTTGGCGCAACAGGCTCGCACTCCGGCGGTTGGAGGTGAAGGCCAACCGAGGCAATTCTCGTAGCTCCGGTTCGTCGAGTTCTTCGGGGAGAGGCCCGCGCAATTCGAAGGTGCCCTCGGATAACAGATCGCCAAACGTGTCATGAAGGCCGGCCACCTGTTCCTGGGCGATGCCCGTTTTTAGCCGTATGGCCAGGAGTCGTCCCACATAGCGAATGGAATGGAATCGGCGGTAAAAGCGTCTGATTTCATCGATTGCGTCGTCCACGGAGGTGGTGATTTTGAACAGGCTGAGATCTTCAGGGTTAATCAGGTGACGGTTCAAGAGTTGGCGTGTGACGAAGTTGTACCAGTCGTCCCAATAGTCGCAGCCGGGAGCCTGGAGACACACGATCGGCTGGGGATCGCTCTTGCCGGTTTGGGCGAGGGTTAAAATTTCAAATCCTTCGTCATGCGTCCCGAAACCGCCCGGGAATAATGCAATGGCGTTGGCTTCTTTCTGAAAGACCAGCTTTCTGGTGAAGAAGTACTTGAACGTGACGAGCTTGGGGTCATCGGCGATCGTGGCATTGGGGCCTTGTTCGAAGGGCAGCATGATATTGACCCCGAAGCTGTTTTCGCGCCCGGCGCCTTCCTGGCACGCGCGCATGATCCCATCGGCCCCTCCGGTAATGACCATGAACCCTTCCTCGACGATCCGACGAGAAAACTGGAAGGCCATCTGGTAGTTCGGATCATCCGAAGCGGTGCGGGCCGACCCGAAGATGCTGATCTTGCGGCGATCACGATAGTCATGAAAGACGCGGAAGGCATGACGCAGTTCTTTTACGGCGCGGTTGACGATCTTGAGGTCCAGGATATCAAGATGAGAACTGTGAAGCCGAAGCGTTCCGGCCAGGAGTTCCTTCATGATCGCGGCCTGCAGGTCGTCTTCCGGGCTGTCGAGCAGAAGGCGAATTTGGCTGAGCAACTCCTCATTCGAAGGAAGAGGATGGGAACGGGTCTGGGACGTTTTCATACGGTTATCCGTGTGGGGTTATAGTTCGTTCTTGAGAGACAAAAAACTCTATCAGCTGATCGCCTGTTGGTCAAAAGAATGCGCATATGTGCGAGGTTAGACTCGGCTAGGGGCTGGAGGCATCGTTTGAAGCGTCCAAGCCCGAATACGCGTGAGGTCAGACGACGAGAGGTCCGTGAACTGAATTTCGTTCTGCCAGGCGCCGGTCCCAGTTGAGGTTTCATCTGGTTCTGCTCCCAGAGCTTTGCTGCCCATCACCCTCCCCCGAATCGTCAGAGGAGTGTTTTGACCGGAAATGGAAAATGCCAGTACGACGTTCGCCTTGGGTGTGAGCTTCGCCGCCGATTCGATCGACGCTCCGATATGGTTCAGTTGGGTGATCATGGCGTTGTAGTTGAGTCGCTGCGCCGAGGTTCGCCCAACGACGCTCACTACGACGGGGATCTTCGTGCTACGTCTTGGCGGGTTGAGCATCAGGTCTTGCGCGCTGAGCACTCCAACAGGTTGGTTCTGCTTCGTGACAATCAGGAGAAAGGCGCCTGTCGCCATCATGAGCGTCGAGGCTTCTGCCAAGACCTCATCGTACTCGATGAACTGCACCGGACGTGTCATAATCGTCCGGACTTCGATGTCGTGGGGTTCGAGTCCTTGAGCGACGACTTTCTTTACAATGTCGGTCGGCGTCATGAGGCCGAACTGCGTATCGGTATCTTTGACGAGCAGGCAGGGTGTCTGTTCTCGTTCGAACAGCAGTGCCGCCTCGCTGACAGATATATCTCCCGGAATTTGTACGACCCCTGGCGTCATCATATGGGCAACCATGGTGGGTATGAACCCTGTTGTCTTGAAGGGCCTGTCATTGTCGATCGGCATGGGTTCGAAACTTCCCCCGATTTGCGCCTGCACGATTCGTGAGGGTTCCGCCCCTGGCGACGTAAGCCAAGTATAGCAGATGGGGCTCCCCAGCCCTTGACCGGGGCTTCCCTTGTCAAACAAGGGGTTCGGCGAATAGACTAGGCTAATTCTTAGAGCAGCACAAGGGGGGATAGGTGCCTGATCCAGATTCCGTTCAACAGGATTTTCAGCGTCGCCTTATGGAAGTTTCTCCACTGGGGATGGGGCTGTCAGTCGATGTCTATTCTCCTGATCTGTTTGAGCTGGTGAACACACTTAGGGAGCGAGGACTCCAGCCGGGTTATCTGGAAGTCTTTAAGGCGACGACGACCGCACTGACAACGGTTCGACAGGCTATGCCGGATATACCGTTGGCGTACCACGGGGAAGGTCTGTGGATCACCCAGCCGGACGTGCAAATGTCTCCGTTCTTTCAGCAGGATGTCGGCGAGATGGTCACGCAACTCAACAGCCTACAGAGCTTCTGGCTGAATCATGAGTGCGCGATGAAGCAGATGGCGGGCTATTCGTTTGGCACCTATGTTCCTCCTCTATATACGCCGCTGAGCGCCGAGGTGGTGGCCGACAATATCGTAATGGTGCAGCAGGCGATGGATCGGCAGGGTTGTCGAGCGGACGGAACTGCGCCGCTCTTTCTCTTGGAGATGCCGCCGCTCACATATTTCTCCGCAGGCACGATACCGATCTCTCGCTTTTTCCGACTCGTCACAGCATTGGCGCCCTGCGGTCTCGTGCTGGATATCGGGCACCTCTGGACGGTCTATCGCTATACCGCTGCCTGTCGGCGGACATCGCTTGAACGATTCGTCGGAGAATTCCTCGACGAATTTCCTCTGGAGCGGGTCGTAGAAATCCACATAGCCGGGTTGGCCTGCCATCAGTCGAACGGCCAGCTAGAGGGGGACGGAGAACTTCCCGAATGGATTGACGCCCATGCTGCTCCCATTCCGTCGATCCTTTTCAGCATGCTCGAACAGGTTTTGGCCCATCCGAACCTTGTGAGCCTCCGGGCTGTGGCGCTTGAAGTGGACACCAAACCGATCGAGATGATTGTGGAGGAGTATGCAGAGGCCGTTCAGCGTTTCTCCATCCTCGTTCAGCAGACGATGGCCAGAGGAGCGGCGTTAGAACAGCCGGTGAAATTGACGTCTCGTCCAATCTCAGTCCAGAAACCGGTGTGCCAGTCTGATCGACAGCGGTTGCGCGACGACTATGCGCGCTACGCGCAAATCATATCCGGGCACGTTCCCATTGCAGGCCCGGAGTGGAAAGAAACGGCTGCGGAGGCGACGGGTCTAGCACAGTACCGCACGTCCTATGTGCCGCACGAGATCCTCCATTGGGGAGGAGACCTTACAGAGATGTTTCCACAGACTTGCCGGGCCCTAGCGGAGCGAGGCATCTACCTGACAGAGTTTGTACCCTTTTGGTTTCGGTCACCGCGTCCGCTCACGCAGTCGTATGATTTTTTCCTCCTCAAGATCGAGCGGTTTCTCGAATTTGTGACGGAATGCGCGCCGGATACGCTGGGTTGCGTACAGCAGGAAAGCGACATGTTACGCATAGCCTATGCGCAGGCGAATGAAGTAGGGACTCCGGCGATGGAGCGCACCAGATGAGTTTCTGGCAGTCACTCGCCAAACCGGTCATCGGGATGGCGCCGATGGATGGGGTCACAGATGCGACGTTTCGCCATACCGTGGCCCTGCATGGGAAACCGGACGTCTCTTTCACGGAGTTCACTCATGTGCATGACGTCTGTCGGGGACCGGAGTTCCTGTTGGACTCTCTTATCTATCATGAGGCTGAAAGGCCGATCATCGCGCAGCTCTATGGGAAAGAGCCTGACCTCTTCTATCAGGCCGCCCATGCAGTCTGTGAATTGGGGTTTGACGGACTGGATATCAACATGGGCTGTCCCTCTCGGAGCGTGGCCTCATCCGGATCGGGAGCCGGACTGATCCGAACGCCGGATGTGGCTCAGGCCATTATGCAGGCTACGCGGCAGGGGATTGCCGATTGGGCGGCAGGTCAGACCCTTGAGGGAGCGGGTCTCAAGCCTGGCAGAGTGGCGGCGATCCATCGAATGAACGAGCAGCGGCAGGACGCCCGTCCGCTCGTCCGACGCAAGCTTCCTCTGTCCGTCAAGACACGCCTCGGCTACGATGTAGTGGTTATCGACCAATGGATCGAACAGCTCCTCAGGGAGCAGCCGGCGGTCATTTCTCTGCATGGCCGCACCTTGCAACAAATGTATCGGGGGGAAGCGGATTGGAATGCCATTGCCCGGGCGGCGGAGATCGTGCGAGGGAGCGGGACTTTGCTGTTCGGCAACGGAGACGTGCATAGCTATCACGACGTCGTCCGTCGTGTGCGGTCCACCGGAGTCGATGGCGTGTTAGTCGGACGAGCTGCGCTCGGAGCCCCCTGGTTCTTTCGGCAGAAAGAGGCGGCGCGACTCGTTCTGCAGCAGCATCGACCTGAGGAGGGGCCAGAACCGTGGGCGCCATCGCTCGACGTGCGCTTTGAAATGTTGCTCGATCATGCCCGACGGTTTGAAGCGGCCTGTGGGCAGGGCCAGTTTCGGCGGATGCGCAAACATCTGGGCTGGTACTGCAAAGGGTTCCCTCATGCTGCCTCGCTTCGAGCCAATATGTTCCGAGTCTCTTCGGTCGCTGACTTGGAGCAGGTGCTTGCCGATTTTCACGCGCATTGTGCGAGTCTCACCGAGGCTTCTGACCAGATACCCCCAGAAAAGCGTACTTCCCCTGAACCTACCTCCGTGTAGTAGATGACACTCATTCTGGCTTCCACCTCTCCGCGCCGTCGTGAGTTGCTTGCTCTTCTGGCTATTCCATTTGACGTCAAGAGCCCACCCTTTGAGGAACGGCTGGTCGCGGACCATCCGGCGACCGACCAGGTGCAGTCTTTCGCCCAGGGCAAGGCCCGGTCAGTTGCGAGGCAAGTGCCGGAGGCGATCGTGCTGGGGAGCGATACAGTGATTGAATTGGATCATGACGTGCTCGGGAAACCAGCCGACCCAGCGGAGGCCCGTGCGATGCTTCGGCGCCTGGCTGGTCGTGCTCATCACGTATGCACGGCGGTCTCGCTCGTCTGTTCAGTTCGCGGGATGGACGTCGTTGCTCTCTCCACGTCCGTCGTTCGGATGAAACCATTCGATGAACGAGTGCACGAACGGTATCTCGCAACAGGAGAAAGTCTCGGCAAGGCCGGTGCGTACTCAATCCAAGGAGAAGGCGGCGATCTGGTCGATTCCGTCGATGGAGATTTCACAACTGTCGTCGGTCTGCCGCTCCGCCTGGTTGCCCAGCTGCTTACGCAAGCCGGTGAGAGAGTGCCGATCGATCTCGACGTACTCTACGCCGTCAAGCCCTATGCCAACTGGGCCCGCTTTTCAAGCTGATTGCAAAGGGGTAAGGGGGTTCCGTACAATGCCGCCCCATCAATCCCTATCTTGTATATGGAGGGAGTCATGAGCGTACGATGCCTGACATCGGCGGCGCGAATCGGTGGCGTTGCCATTTGTGCGGTCGCGGGCTTGTTGATGATCGTCGGTTTCCAGCCGGTCTTGGCGATTGATGTGAAGCTTTCGGCGGAAGAGGCGCAGAAGGCCTTGGCAGCTGGGCGGGCGCCCTTGGAGAAGGCCAATACCCCGGAGGAGGTGAAGAAAGTCCTTCAGCAAGCCTCCATGGTCACGCGTGTGGGCGCCGATCCAGAGAAAGACCTCTGCGGAGCCAGCGCTATCCTCAGAACCAAACGCTATCGGCTTGAAGCCTTTGGTCGGCAGGAAGCAGCGGAGTCCAAGAAGCGGAAGACGGATGTGCGCATGCCCGAGGAGTTCATAAAAAAAGTTATGGACATGCCTAATATGGAGATTGAAGTTCAACTATGTGGCGACGATGAATACTTTGCAGAGGGCGCCTTGATCGAGTTACAGCAGGGCTCGAAGAAGATCAAGCCCATCGACATCGGAAAAGCCGAACGTGGCCGAAAGAACGAGGGAAGTGGGCCGGTGTACCGGTCACGGTTTACCGCGTTGTTTGCCTATGAAAAGTTTGATCCCGCTGCATCGTCTGTTTTTGTTGTGAATCTTCAGGATGGAACTGAGGCGAGAATCGTCGCCGACTTCTCCAAGGTAAAATAAGCGCGTATCTCGCTCTCATGAACCCCGCTCACTCAAGTGCGGCTTGTGGCTTTGCGCCCACTGGAGCTGAAACTGTTCGTAGGACATGGACATCTTTTGTTGCATCGCTGTCTCAAGAGACTGTCCGGTCATGAGCACCTTCATCAGTTGGCGAACAGTGGACATGCTATACTGATCGAGGAGGTGTTGAGTGGCAACACTTGCCGAGAGGTATGCAGTCGATACTGACGTTGGGGGAAGCTGTGCCCACGATCCCTGAAGTGAGGTCAGCGATATGAGGGGAAGGCCCTTTTGGCGGGAGTCTTCCATCTCGGGCCAGGGGTCTTCCGTCAGATGGATGGTCAGACCTTCCACGAGCCATCTTGGAGGAGGTGCGCTTCCATTCTTGGCCTGTTCATGAAAGAGCGCATGGACGAACTGATGACGGGCCACGCGGCTGAATAATGCGAGATCGTCGAGCGCGCCTTGAGTGGGGAGGTTAATCGAGCCAGATGTGTGATCGAACAATGTATCGGCCCAATCGGGAACTCCCGCCGGACCGGAAAATTTCCGACCTGTGTGCAAAACAACCTTGATGGGTTCGGCAGGCACATGTCCGAACTTCGGAGGAATTTCCTCATAGGCGTATTCGAGCATGGCCCGGATGCGCAGCCACGTCGCTTGATCGTCAGGCCCATCGAATTGAACGACGAAATGAGCGGTGTCGCGCGGAACAAACGGCCTCGGCGGCCGTTCTTCCTGAGTAGAGGTGGAAGGGGCCGGTTGATTGGCGGATGGCATTGAGGGAGGAGTCGTAAGGTTTTGACGGGGATCCGGAACCGGTCTGGTGGCTATGTCCGCGTCCACCTTTGCGACGAGCTTATTTCGATAGGATTGGAGATGGGGATCATATTGGGCTTGTGGATGCGCGAGATTGAGATGGGCCATCGCCGAAGTCTTATCGCCTTTCTCCAACAGCAGTTCGGCGAGCGCAAGATGCGGAAACGGATCGTTGGGATTCAGCCGAATCACCCTGTTGAGGAACTGGGGCGTCATCGCGGGATCGCGAAGCTCCCAGTAGGCTTGCGTTAGGTTCATGGACGCAAGCGGATTATTAGGGTCGGATGCTACGGCTTTCTTAAAGGCTTTGACTGAAAGTGCGCTCCCGCCGAACTTTTCCTGTTGTACGCCGAGATTGTTCCAGAGCGCTGCAATGTACCGTTTGGCCTGGGGCTTATCCAGCCGTTCGCGAGAGATGGCTACCAACCGGTGTTCTGCTTCCTTGTAGTTTCCCTTTTCCACTTCGTCGCGAATAAACCCGAGCATATCGGTAGGCGCTTGGCCTGGATCGATCAGTCGCGTTTGCGGAACATCCCATGGTGGATATTCTTGCGTTCCCGGCAACGCGAAACTGGGGGTTGATTGCGCCGGAGGAGCCTCCGAGGGCTGACGTGATGCAGGTCCAGGAGTCAAGTACGTGGGTTTCAGCCATCCCTGGTAGCCGACAAAGAGGGCCAGCCCGAGGGCCAGAAGTTTGAGCGCGGACGAGATGTCACGTCGATATTCCACAGTACCTTCCCTTTGGAGATCTTAACCAACAGGCCTGAGGCTAACGGCCGCGAAAGATGCTGCTGCCCCGTTTGACCGTCTTCCACAGGGTTGTTTCATGACACCGGTCACATTGAGAGCCGAAACTTCCATCATGCTTGTCATCCTTCTTGTGGCAACTGACACAGGTGGACGATGATTCGACCTTCTTGTCCATGCGCGCACTGTGGCAGGCATAACAATCGAGCCCCTTATGGCCGCCGTCGAGCTTGAA
>JBAXBK010000016.1:0-70371 GCA_037142015.1 Nitrospira sp.
CGCAGATCGTGGCGCGCATGTCGAATCTGTGTGATGTGGTCTGGAACAACGAGAGCAAGAGCTGTTTGCACGTGATCCCGTACTAAGTCATACCGGTGGTGTCAGTGGGCTGACCGCGCGCTCCGGATTCCGAAGTGCGAGGTTGCTCATAGATTAGCTGGAACAAGGGAGAGAACAGATGTTTCGAATGAGTGAGGAGGAGACAAATGGCACTGTTTAGAACAGCAGAGATTATAAAAGCCAGCAAGCTGCCGCCGGAAGGCGTCAAACTGTCACGGATGATCGACGCGGTGTACTTCCTTCCGATTGCATATCTAGGAGTATTCGCGACCTTTCATATGCACTTCGACCTGCTTGCAGGAGACTGGGATTTCTGGATCGATTGGAAGGATCGTCAGTTCTGGGTAACGGTAACTCCTATTGTGGAGGTTATGTATCCAGGGGCGATCATGTACTACTTCTGGACGTTCTACCGGCAACCCTTTGGTGCAACGTTAAGCATCACAGGGCTCCTTGTTGGAAAGTGGATTACGGTCGTGTTGGCCTGGTACTGGTGGGCAAATTTCCCGGCAAACTTCGTCATGCCTGCCACCATGGTCTCCAGCGCATTAATCCTGGACTGCACCCTGTTGCTGAGCAGGAGCTGGATGTTGACAGCGATATTTGGAGTATGGGCATTTGCAATGATGTTCTATCCTACGCAATACGCCCTGTTCGGATACAGCAAGCAACCGATGGTCGTGGATGGTCAGCTGCTTTCCTTGGCCGACTATATGGGCTTTACCTATGTCCGGACGGGAACGCCTGAGTATATCCGCATCATCGAAGTCGGTTCGTTGCGTACATTCGGCGGACACACCGTGTGGATCTCCGCATTTTTCTCAGCGTTTGTCTCCATGTTGGTCTACACCATTTGGTGGCAAATCGGGCACTTCGTCGGCCAATCATTCTTCTGGGTCAAGGGCAAACGTGGAGTGATGTCACGGAAAAATGATATCATGATCGTCGGCACGGATGAGTTTGCTGCGAGACTTGGTACACCGGATGGGGTTGCACCAAGACTGACAGCGGCAGCCACACTTGCGGAAGGGAAATCATGAACGCAAAAAACATATTTAAATTGTGCGTGATCGGTTCCCTTGGGATGGCAACACTAGGGCTCACCCTAGTGTTCAATGCCACTCCCGCAGCCGCCCACGGGGAACGTTCTCAGGAACCGTTCCTGCGGATGCGTACCGCTCAGTGGTATGACACAAAGTGGAATCCTCAGAAGACCGCAGTTAACGATGAAGCAATGCTGTCCGGCAAGATTCATATCGCGGAAGACTGGCCACGAGCCGTGGTCAAGCCGAACCGTACCTTCATCAACGTGGGCAGCCCGAGTTCGGTGTTCACGCGTCTCAGTTCAAAAGTTAACGGAACTCCAATGTTCACATCGGGCCCGATGGAGCTCGGTGGGGACTACGAGTACGTGATCAAGTTGAGGGGCAGGTTGCCTGGGCATCACCACATCCACCCAATGTTGGCCGTCAACGGGGCCGGCCCTGTTGCAGGACCAGGGGGATGGATGGATATCACGGGCAACTATAAAGACTTCACCAACCCTGCAAAGCTGTTGGTTGGTGGAACTATCGATACGGAGACTGCAGGCCTGGCAGCCGGACTCTTCTGGCATATCCTCTGGGGTAGTCTCGGCTTCGCATGGATCGGCTGGTTCATGATCAGACCGATGTTCCTGATTCGCGCCAGAGTGCTGGCTCAAGAGGGTGGAGACGCACTGCTGAACGACCCGGTCGACCGTGTGGTGGCATGGGGAGTTTTAGGAGTGACCTTTTCTTTGATCGCGATTGGTTTCTTCACTACGGACCACTCGTACCCTTACACCGTACCTCTCCAGGCCGGTGAACCAAAGATCAAGGCAACGCATCTGAAATCTGACCTCACGATGAAGGTACTCGCAGCTGACTACGATGTTCCTGGTCGCGCCCTGCGTATGACGCTCCAGGTCACGAACAGCGGTGAGACGCCTCTCAGGATCGGTGAGTTCACGACAGCAGGCATCCGGTTCCTCAACAAGGTAGGTGTGGCCAACAATATGGATCCAACCTATCCGGCGGAGATCATGGCTCAAGATGGTTTGCATATGGAAGATGAGTCACCGATCATGCCAGGGGAAACCAAAGAAGTGAAGCTCGACTCCAGAGACTCGCTCTGGGAAGTCCAGCGGTTGATGGACATGGTCAACGATCCGGAGCAACGCTTCGGTGGCTTGGTGATGTCTTGGGACGAATCAGGCAATCGTCACATCAACAGCATCGCCGGCGCCATCATCCCGGTCTTTACGAGGGCTGCTGGCTGAGCTAGTCGTTTAACAGGTCCGTGAGTAAGGCCGATCCGCCCCCCGTCATAAGACGGGATGGCGGATCGGCTTTTTTATGGGATAAGAAGAAAGGTAACAGAAACGATAACTCACCGGTTGGATGCTTCTTCAATTCACAGAAGAACGAATTGATGCGGCAGCTGCAATCTTCTTTCGTCGTCGATCGAGGGAGAAATGAGTTCGACCTAGCTTCTTGGCAGTCAAGTCTGATTGTAGCTGGCCAGCCGCGAGTCTTATCGATGGTCCACCGAATTGATTATGAAGTCGCAGGCCTCAGATTTCATAGTTTCCATCGCTTCCCTGCGCCATTCCAAATGCAAACAACATGAGGACGTGGTAGGTGATAGCAAGAAGCCGCAGGCGCACGTGTTTAACGCCTCAAGGCGGCTGAGGCCCGGCATCTTCACGTCGAAGCAATACAAGATCTGGAAGATTGTGTTGGAGCCCATCCAGTAGCGTTTCGCCTGATTCATGCCCAACGACGTGGGAGCCTAAGCGAGTCAGCCGTTTGGTGTTGGCAGAACCACTCGCCGGCATATCGTCAGCTACAATGATGAAACCTGTAGGGTTAGCCCTTTACCAACTGAACATCTGGAGATGACGGCAACCAAATGCTCACGACAGTGCCTTCTCCGACCGCGCTCGTCAGATGGATATATCCATGATGCCGGTCGATAATGTTCTTGCAGATCGCCATCCCTAATCCGGTTCCGTTACGTTTCCCAGACGTAAAAAATGGCTCGAATACGCGAGACAGCGCCTCTGGCGGGATGCCTTTACCGGCATCTCGGACTTGTATCATGATACCGGCTTGTTCCTGGTGGAGTAACTTATACGCCGCGATTTCCATGGACAAACCGTACTTAGGAGAGGCATCTATCGCGTTGTCGATGACGTTCAAGAGCACTTGTTCGAGTTGGTCTCGATCGGCATAAAGATGGTCCGCTGCCTGAGATATGGAAGTTCGGACCTTGAGATGTTTAGCCTCCAGTTGCCCACTCAGCAACTTGAGGACACGGTTGATGAGGTCGGACAACACAAATTGAACCAGTGTGAGCTCGCGAGTCCTCGCATATTCCACAATCTGATTCACGATCCGATCCATTCGTTTGGCCTCGTGGAGAATCATGTCGATCTCCTCACGCCTTGGATCGGACCTCTCGAACTCATCCAATAACAGCGATGCCGTCGAGCCGATCCCGACCAAGGGATTCCTGAGCTCATGGGCAATGCCGGCCGCCATCTGTCCCAATGTCGCCAATTTCTCGGTCCGACTTAATCGTGATTGCAGAGTATTGAGTGCCGTGATGTCGATATTGAATGCCACATAGATTGGATCGGGGCTGTCGAGCCCAGCGATCGGTACGCGCCGGCTCAAAATAGTCAGTACGACTCCGTCTATGTGAACAAACCGGAAAATCAGTTCGCACTGTCGGCTCGCCGCGACAGCCTGTGAAAACTCAGATAGAACACGGCCTACATCTTCAGGATGAATTCGTGCATGGAAAGCGGCGGGGTCGGCCTGTTCGTTGGGATCAAGGCCTGCTAAGACTTGATTGTGTCGATTGCTGAACGTGACCTTCATCCCCTTCGTCATAAAGATGCCGATCGGCGCGTTATCCACCAGACCGCGGTACTTCGATTCAGATTCTGATAAATGCAGGTTAAGTGTCCGGAGGGAGGCCTCTGATCGCATCACGTGATCAAAATGTTCCTGAACCTGATGACTCATTTCTCGCATCACTCCTGACAGCTTCCCGATCTCGTCTTTCCGGTCCAGCTCAGGAATAATGGGACAAAGTCCGCCGGATGAAGCACTGACGGCCTTTGACAGATTGGCCAATGGAATCGCAATCGATCGGGCTATCAGAAAGAGCGTACCGAGCATGAGCGCAAAGGTGAATAGACCACCACCTAAAATTGCAAGAAGAACCGACGTGTAATCGAGACTCATTTTAGCGAAGTCGTCTGACGCGTTTTGCTGCTCAAATTTTTCAAGTTGCGCCATCCAATCCCGAAAAGCCGACATCAACACTCTTCCTCGCCCTTCTTTGATATACTGAATCGCGAGCGACTTCTGACCCGATTGAATGTCTCGGACGAGTTCCTCCTTCTCTGCAACGAACCGGCTGACAATGACCTCAGCGTCCTTGAGTTTTTGTAGTTGGTCCGCTGAAAGCCTCTCCTCCAGGTTGTGTTCGATTCCGCGAAGGTTTTTCAGCGCTTCCTGATACGGCTTGAAATCGCGAGCATCTTCGGTCAAAACATATCCTCGAAAGCCCGTCTCCATATCGACCATCAGCTTCATGTATTGGGACGTCGCTTCCCTCATAAGATAGGTATTGTTCAGCCGCTCTTCATCCAGCGAAATGATTTGCACCCTGACGTATATCAATATACTGGCAAGGATGAGAGAGACGAGAGGGATCGTAGAGATAAGGAGTAACTTGTGAAGAATCGGAAGATTATTGAACAGGCGAGCGACATGTTTGTACATGGAGTCTCCGTTGCACTCTTGTCAGTGCCTAGGATTTAGATCCACCCATTGTCAAACATCTCTCTGCGATGTCCACCATGAGAATTATCGTGTCAGAATGTCACGGGGTGAAAGTCATGGGAAAGCAGATGTCCAACTGCTCAGTGACGGAAAGCCACACGGAGGCATCCCTGATATGGGCAATACACTGCTGCGTCGCCGCCATGCCGAGAATCTGCACGACGAGTCCGCCAATCTCTAGTGACCGACTTTATCCTTGCCCGCTGCCTGGCGGCGTAGGGCGACATACTCTAATGCCCGGTTCACGACCGGTTCGACCAGCTGGAGATCCACGGTCTTGATGATGAAATCATAGGCCCCCAGCTTCATCGCCTCGACGGCCTCTTCGACTGTGCCATATGAAGTCAGAATGATTACCACCGCATCTCGCGCTTTCGCGCGGAGTACCTCCAGGATTTCGAGCCCCGTTCTCCCAGGCATCTTCACGTCGAGGAGAATCAGATCGGGAAGATCTGGCAGGCCTTTTTCAACCTCGGCCAAGAGTTCATCTCCGGACTTGAAGCCCCGGACCTTGTGCTGGCCCTGAGACAGTCGCTTTAGAAGTGCGTTGAGAAGTAGGGGTTCATCGTCTGCAACATAGATACTAGCTGACATTTGGTCATTCCTTTCTATCGAGTTTGGTATAGTAACTGCGTGTGCTTCCGCACAAGCTGCGCGTCTTCATGCAAAGGCCGTGAGGTTACCGGGAGTTTGACTGATACGATAGGCTAGCGCATGGTCTGAGAGCCCGCGGAAATGCTCCATTCCGACGAGGACACAAGTATGCCCCGCCTCAATACAGCGATCCTGGAACCCATGCAAGTATTCCATGGTGGTATGGTCCACAATCTTTCCGGCTAAAATGAGCATATAGTTGGCTTTCATGCCCTCGGGAATCACGATGGCTTTGAGCGCCGCGTCGAGTTTCACCAGGTTCATGCAGGTGGCCGACGACAGGTATATCTTGTAGGGATTCTTCATCTCCCCGACTGTGCCCCGTAGCACCGCATTCGCCGCGACGGTCATCACACTGCGAGAACCGCTGCCGGTGTCTCCGATGCGGATGACGGGGTTACGGAACAATTCTTTGAATGCGCCCCCTATCCCGCCACCCTGGGGATCTTTGGCCGAAGCCTTGACGACATCCTTCACGAGCAAGGCAATCTTCGTCAGCGTGCCGACGATCATGCCGTCCAGAATGTCTGAGGTGGCCAACGTGACCACGACGTTAACCATGGCGACAAATATCTGTTCCTTGCCGACCGAAAAGATCCGCTTGAAGACTTTGTTCGAGCAGAGTTTCCATCCGATCCACATGAGCAACCCTGCCAGGGCCGATTTTGGAATTTGATTGATGAGGGCTGCGGCGAACAACAGGATGATCAACTGAAAGCAGGCATAGTAGAAGTTGGCCCAGAGAGTTCGGCCCCCTGCGAGCATGTTGACTGTGCTTTTCAGCCCGCCGGGGATGATCGTCAATCCACCCAGCAGACTGGATGCGGTGTTAGAGACCCCCATGGCTCGCAAGGTGACATTGGGATTCGACTTTCGTTTAAACGGATCGATCTTATCGATGGCGGCGATTGTCGCGAGCGACTCGGTGCCGTCGATAAGGGTCAGGGTGATAATGATGAGTATGAGAGACCCGTATAAATCTGGTCTGGAAAAGGCTTCAACGAAATGGGGGAATACGATGCCATGTTCAAAAATATCGAGTGGTACATGAATGAGCCACTTCTCCTCGAGCCCCAGGATCCAAGAGGCCAAGCCAGCTAGAACGATCACGACGAGGGGCACCGGGACGAGCTTCGGCCACGTGCCTTTGATACGGGCAAGGATGCCACTAATAAAAAAGAGAAGGAAGAGGGTCACCGCTCCAATCACAGTGATCAACGGATTCAAGCCCATGACATGTTCGGGGATCAGCATGATGGCTTTGGGAATGGATTTGATGGGCGGTGTGATGAACCCGAGAAAGGCCGGGATTTGTTTGACGATGATCAGCATGCCGATCGCCATCAACATGCCTTCGACCACCGAAATGGGAAAGAACAGCGCGAATCTCCCGGCATTGAAGATACTGAGTATCACCTGGACGACCCCGACGATAGAAATGGCCACCAGCAAGAGCGGATAGCCCGCCTCCAAATCTCCATGACCCAATGCGAGCGTGCCGGCCATCAGCGCCGGCGCCAGGCCGGCGGCCGGGCCGCTGATCGTGATATAGGCGCCCCCGAGGAAGGGGAAGACAAATCCGGCGATGATCGCCGAGATCAGACCACAGACCGGAGGCGCACCGGAGGCAATCGCAATACCGAGCGAGAGCGGGATACCCATCATGGCGACTTGGAGACCCGCCATGAGGTCGTATTTCCAATGCTTCAGCCCAGCCACCCCGTTCTGGGGTTTCTCTATGTCTGGAACATCTGCTTCGAGAGTTGCCGCTCCATGCGATGACATGCCGTTCCTCCTGAATTTCAGATTTCGCTGTTATGCTGTGAGCTATACGCGCTTGTATTTTTCCGACTCAGACAGTGCTTCATAGTTCCACGCTCATTGAAATCTTTACATATTCCAGTCATATCCTAAATCAGATTCTTGTAGATCAGGCCGTACGCTTAATCATCAGGAGGGCTGGAGCTGTAGGCAGATTGGGAAACGGCAGGGCTAAGGTTGATCGCGGGACAAGAGCATGGTGACAAACTCCGCCTGAGTCTGTGTACCAAGGGGTCGGCATACTCTGCCAGGGGCGGCTGTAATAACTTGCCAAAACGAACCAGTTGCCGATAGGGTTTACGTACAACCGATAGCATTGAGGTCATCTCGTACTAGTCGCACATACCAATCATTGTATTTTCATAAAATAACAGCAAACACGCGATGTTACATAAACCTATTCATCGTAGTCAAGAGGCAAGATAACAGTGCGCCCTTTTCGTACATATGAATGATGCTGCACAAAGCTGACCCGCCCCGCGAATGTAGACCGATCGAGACCTGAGGCATTGGCCTGCGCGTGATCGGTGTGGGCCGCCAGTACGGCGCTGCGAACCTACCCTAGCTCATGTGAGTGTCTCCAGAAATTCAGGGGCGTCCTGGTCAGTCGGTGTGGTCGCCGCGACCCACTCGGCCACACACGCCGCAGGCGCCCGGTCTGCCAGCGCACTATGGGGGTCGAACCCGATTGTAGTCCTGCTGCCACCGCGCCAACTTCTGTCGCACATCCTCGAGCGTGAAAAACACTTCCACATTGAGGCATTCATCCCGTAGCCGTCCATTGACGCTCTCGATGAAGCCGTTCTCGACCGGTTTGCCTGGCCGAATAACATCCAGCTGGATCCCATGCCGGCAGGCCCTGGCCTACTTTTCGGGTTTTGGGTCACTGGCTCATTTGGGACGAACAAAGGGCTTGACTCTTAATCGGACACTACGATATACACCAGCGAATTTGGCTGTGTTATTCTTTTCCTCACACACAGACGAAGTGCCAGTGAGACCTTCACATAGAAAAGACCAGTTGCACATTTGCCTGGAGAAGTTCGCCCAACCATTTCAGAGAGGAGTTCAACCATGATGAAAAGACAATCACCTCAATTGATAGCCATCGCAGGGGCCATGGTCCTTGCGATGGCCGGATTGATGGGATTGCCCTCCGAGGCATCCGCGAAGACCCATGACGTCAAGATGACGGCGCTCGAAACGGAAATCGTGATTGAAGGAACGGGAACGAAATATAAGGCCTGGACGTTCAACGGCCAGATGCCGGGGCCGGCCGTGCGGGTCACGGAAGGCGACACTGTCAACTTCACGCTAGAGAATCCCAAGACCAATGCTTATCCACACGCCATGGACTTCCATGCGGCGGAAATCGATTTCCTGAAGAACTACCGGGCCATCAATCCGGGAGAAACCATTTCCTTCACCTTTGTGGCGAAGAAGCCTGGCGTGTTTTTCTATCATTGCGGCGCAGCGCCCATGATCCAGCACGTCGCGCGCGGCATGTTCGGCGCGATTATCGTCGATCCCAAGGATCCGAAGGTCTGGCCGAAAGCGGACCGGGAGTTTTTGTTGGTCCAATCTGAACTCTGGAAGAACCCCGACGATGTCGAGGCCATGTTCGCTCGGAAGTTCGACTATGTGGTCTTCAACGGAGGGATCTTCAAGTATCATCCCTTCTTCATCGGCGCGGAAGCGCTGGAGGCGAAACCGAATGAGCTGGTCCGGATCTATTTTGTGAACGCGGGCCCCAACGAGTTTTCCTCGCTCCACCCGATCGGCGAGATTTGGGACCATGTCTACGAGAGCGGGAACCCTGCCAACAAACTCACAGGGGTGCAAACCTATGTCGTGGGACCCGGAAGCGCCGCCACATTCGACTTGGTCTCCGAATCACCAGGGGTCTATCCGATTGTGACGCATTCGCTCACTGGAGCCCTTCGAGGAGCCATTGCCGCGCTGACGATTACACCGGTAGCCAAGGATGCTCCGCTGATGCCTCTGACGCCCTGGAAGCCCTAAACGACCAGAAATATGATAGAAGTGTGCACTCGAAGGAAGCCCTCATTTACCTCTCAAAAAGGAGCGCCTTTCATGAAACAACTTTCTCGCGCCATCAAGACCATGCTGACCGTCGCCGTTCTGTTGATCTCAGCGCCGGTGTGGGCAGCCGATGCTCCGTTGCCCTCTCTCTATGAACGGCTCGGCGGAACAGGCCCTATCACGGCCGTCGTCGGCAAGTTCGTCAGCCTCGTGGGCCAAGACAAACGCATCAACGGGTATTTTGCCAATGCCGATCTGCCGAAACTGAAGAAACAGCTGGTCGACCAGGTCTGCCAAGCCAGCGGCGGCCCCTGCACTTATGAGGGGAAAGACATGAAAACAACGCATGCCGGCATGAAAATCACGACGGCTGCCTTCAATGCCCTGGTTGAAGACCTCGTCAAGGCATTGGATACGTTCAACGTGCCAGCCAGGGAAAAGAACGAACTCCTTTCCGTGCTGGGTCCTATGAAGAAGGACATCGTCGAAGTACCGTAAAGGGCGACGGGCAGGCGGTGAGATCCTCGCCGCCTGCCCATGAACGCGTTCAAGAGAGGAACACTGCAACCCAGCCCACGAGCTTCAGATGGCCTCCCTACAGACAGGTATTCGGATGACGCGAACAGCTCATCGCAGATACGCAAACCGGACGCAGATGCCCTTCGCGAAGAGCGTACCCGCAACCTGCCCACAGCCTCATGTAGACGGCAAGGCCACGCTCAGGCACAACCGTCTGATGCTTGCGATGGCGCTCACCCTGGGTCTTGCCGTATTTCAGCCGGCCGAAGCCAGCCACGCTGCCATGGAGAGAGTTCCCGTCGTGCTGATAGGACCTGGCTGCGACAGCCATGAGAACGAGCTAAGCAGGACGTTGCTCACCTTGCAGGGTGTGAACGCTGCGCATTTTCATCGCATAGCCGATCACGTCTTGGTGGATATCACCGTTGGCATCATCGTGCCGGAAGAACTGGTTCACCATCTCAATACGGCGGCCACGTCATGGCAATGCCGCGCGGAAATTATGCAGTCCTGTATCACGGCAGCCCCTGCCCCCCAGACTCGAAAAGACGCACCATAAGTGGGCGATTGAAATCCCACCAGTTTCGCACGCGATACGAGATCATCGCCGGACTGATGTTTCTCCACGAACAGCCACTGGCGTAGCGGGCCTCGGTCAGCTCCTGAAGCAGACGTTGGCGCACCGATCCTGACAGAATGTTCAAAAAGAAATACCGTCCTCCCCCATGAGGAAGGACGGTACCGGATGGGTTACTTTGTGATTTGTTTTGTTGCTTCGACAATCGATCGCGCCCCGATGCCAAAGTGATCGATGAGTTCGTCCGGCTTCCCGCTATGTGGGATCGTGCGAACTGCAAGCTTATGCACTTTAATGCCTTCTGGTCCAACCGCGCTGAGCACCGCATCTCCAAGGCCGCCGTGCGCATAATGATCTTCAACGGTGAGGATACGCCCCTGCGTAGCTCTGGCACTGTCCAACAACGTCGTACGATCGATAGGGACGATGCTATAGAGATCGACGATCCGCACGGAGATGCCGGCGGCTTTCATTGTGTCGTATGCCTTCAGGGCTTCGAAGAGCGTGACGCCGGCTGCGACGATCGTAAGGACATCCGATGCGCTCTGGCGAAGCACCTTCGACCCACCGATCTGGAACGTTTCATCGGGTCCGTACAGAACTAGAGACTTTGGGCGACCGGCTCGAATATAGACCATTCCTTTGTGCTTAGCAGCCATTTCGACGAGCCGATATGTGCAGGTCGCATCGGACGGATACAACACGGTCACGCCCGGTTGCGCGGCCATCATTGCAATATCTTCCAGGCCCATCTGTGAGGGGCCGTCTTCCCCAATGCTCACGCCGACGTGTGTGCCGACGAGTTTGATGTTCGAGCCACTGATGGCGGCCATGCGAATGAAATCGTAGGCTCGCGTATAGAATGCGGCAAAGGTGGCAACGAATGGAATTTTCCCGCAGGCAGCTAAACCGGCTGCGGCCCCGAGCATATTTTGCTCCGCGATAAAACTTTCAAAGAACCGATTGGGAAATTTCTTGCCGAACTTGTCGGTATAGGTTGAGTTTTTCACGTCGGCATCCAGTCCCACGACCAGCGGATTGACCGCGCCCAGCGCCTCAAATGCGTGGCCGAACGCTTCACGCGTCGCGACAGCGTCGCCTACTTTGTAGGGCGAGGGTGGGAGGGGACTGATAGACGAAGGCCCCTGAGCCGGCGTCGATGGTTTCTTAACTGAGATGGCTGTGCCGCCCGGCTTCAACTGCCTGGTCAACTCATCCATCGCCTGCTGGGTTTCTTCGCCTTTGGGGACCGGTTTCCCGTGCCAGCTTGGATGATTCTCCATGAAGGAGATGCCCTTGCCCTTAAACGTTTTGGCAAGAAGAACCGTCGGTTTGCCTTTGGTGCCGGCAGCGGTATCGAATGCCCCCAGCAGAGCTGAAAGATCGTGCCCGTCGACCACCAGCGCCTGCCAGCCAAAGCCGGCCCACCGGGAGCGATAACCCTCCATGTCATGTTGCAGCATAGTCGGATCGCTTTGACCGAGTCGATTGACATCGACAATGGCGCAGAGATTATCCAGTCCGTGATGGCGAGCAACCTCGGCGGCTTCCCAGACAGATCCCTCGACTGATTCTCCATCACCCATCAAGACGTAGGTTCGGTGATCCAGTTTATCGACGAATTTTGCATTCAGGGCGATGCCAACGCCGACTGGAAGGCCTTGCCCCAACGAACCTGTTGCCATATCGACGAAGGACAAGCGAGGCGTCGGGTGGCCTTCAAGATCGGATGTCAGCGTTCGGAGCTTGAGAAGTTCGCTCTTGGGAAAGAGACCGGCTTCAGCCCAAGCGGCATAGAGCAAGGGGGCAGCATGGCCTTTTGATAGCACGAACCGATCGCTATTGAGAGCTTTCGGATTTTTCGGATCGTATCGCATGACGGAGAAGAAGAGGGCTGCAACGATGTCCGCAGCGGAACAGCAACTGGATGGATGTCCGCTCCCCGCTTCGCTCGTTGCGCGAACGCTCTCGATCCGGAGCTGTGTAGCCTTGTTCTGCAGTTCAGTAAGCAATTCTGGTGAGGCGGTTGAGCTAGCCATCGGAACTCCTTTCGGGATTGGATGCCAAGGATACTGCCTGACTCTTCTCGTCTTCTCTATCGGCAGCAACAGGACGGGGCTTGAGGCTAACAAAATAAAATGGGGGGAGTCAATCAACCTAAACAATGCAGAAAGTATGGGGAGCCAGATGTCGATATCAAGTAGGAGCCTAATGGAAGTGGTTTCATGAGATCATGATAGGTGCGGGGCAATGGCAGATAGCGCTGGTGAAGGGCGGTCACGGGATGAAGCCCTATATCGTGACGGGGTCTCATATGGACGTTCCTTGGAAGAGGGCCCTCAGGCACATTATGTGTCGGTGAGAGCGAAGCGTTGCGTTAGGTACTGCGAAGGAACCGGGATTCATCTCTGATGGACACCGCCTTGACCAGGTCACGTAAAGACAAGAGGCCCACGATCTTGTTGTCCTCTGTCACTGCAAGGTGGCGAATCCGTTTCTCAGCCATGAGCCGACTGGCATCGCGAGCGGTGTCATCGATATCAATCTGAATCAGGGGAGCATTCATCACGGCGCCGACGGGGGTGCTGCTCGCAGGTAGACCGGCCGCAATCACCTTCCGCACCACATCGGTCTCGGTCACGATGCCGACTATATCTCCAGCATCCAGCACGAGGAGCGAACCGATCCGCTTCCCCGCCATAGACTGCGTCGCCTCCAGCACCGTCCGCTCACTCTCAATCGTCTCCATTGTCGTTTGCATGAGCACTCTGAGCACGCTGAGGGGCCGGAATACGTTGTCGAGATCACGGAGGGGGCCTCCTTCTGAATCGACGAAATAGCGCACGAGATCTCGAACTGAAATGACCCCGACGATTTTCTCCTCATCGGAGACGCAGAGATGGCGGACATGGTTCGTTTCCATGAGATGACTCGCATCCAGCATAGGGCAATCCGGCATGATCGTCAGCAACGGACTGGTCATGATTTGATCAACCCTGGTAAGAGAAGCGTCCATTCCTTTAGCGAGTACCTTCCCCATCAGGTCTGTCTCAGTCACGATCCCAGACCTGCGGAATACACGACCCTCCGGATCGGTTGGCTGTATCAACAACGAACCAATGGATTTTCCCCTCATACGCTCGGCGGCTTTTATGACCGTAGTCTCCGGTGGGACGACCTCCAAGTTTCGATGCATGAAGTCCCCGACCCTACCTCCTGACTGTACCGTCATGGACGCTCCCTTCTTTGTAAAACAGGACGACCGCCTACTACGCCTCAATCATACTCCTATGTGCCAACATCATTCATTCCTATATACACCCAACCAAGCAAAGCTACGGGGTATTCGGCAAAAAAAGAATGAGGTCATTGAACGAGATGTCCGGACCCGCACCTCGCTCTCCGTCACACACGGTGCATGAGACTGCGCAGTCGCCTGCCACATTGCATTGGAGCGCGAATGCCGGCCCATGCGAATCGTAGATCAACTAGAGATACAGTGGCGGGACTTCAGGGCTGTTGTCAGGAACAGGCTGAATGGTTCAAACCGCACAGAACCGAGGATTGGCAGGTGATCTCACTCAATCACCTTGCAGAGTATTTGAAACTCATTCTGGAAATTACCTGGGAATAGCCTTTTAAGATCTAACGCTCGCAACCTGAAATGCTTGGGCGAGGAATGACGTACTCGTTCAATTGACCTCGACTGCTTCCACCCGACGCAGGAAATCTCTTTGACTATTTCTTGTAAAGATCGAAAAACAGCCACACCGAGAAAATGTTATTCATACGATCCTTAGCGCTCTCCTGCGTCGCAATATATTGGTTCAAATACCCGATTTCCGTTTTAATTTCTGGAGTGAAACGATATCCGATCCCGACAAAGGCGCGGTTTTGATCAAGTCCTTGGTGCGATTGGACTTGTGGCCCCCAGTCCGTCTGATACAGATTCACGAACACCTCATCCCACAACACGAAATCTGTACCCTCCGGAAGGAAAGAGATCGGCCAGGAGAACTTGAGAAATTGACGGAAACGCGAGCCCATATCACCACCGTTTGCTTGAAAGCGCTGTTCAAGCCGTGGTCGGAAGGTAAAGGCGCCGAGAGGCGTCTTCCCTGACCACATATATTGCTCCCATATTCTGTTTTCCGGAATATCTGTGTGGTTGGGCAGGTAGTTCTCTACACGAGCATACCCCAACCACACAGTGGAGTGGTCCGTGAGCGCATAGCCAAGCCCGGGACGAAGCAACGATTGGTTCAGTGCGAATTCCGAGTTGCAACATTCTCGAAATCTAGCCTGACCTTCCACCCACCAGAGCCAGCGTTTGCTGAGGTCAGCATTCAGGTACGCAAAATTTCCTCGTGCCATCGCAACTCCCCATACCCCGCTATCATACTGCAACTCCGCCCAGGCAGCCGGCGAAGCGAACGGCATCAGGGAACAGGCGAGAATCGCGATGACTAGATACAGCGCCGGGAAGAGCCTTTTAGCCGGTCGTATAATCGAATAGCGAGATGTCATCTGTGTATTCATAGCCAAAAAACTCCAAGAATGATTGGGAGATAGCCGGCGCCGTCCACCGCATTGCCGGAAACAATGGGCGGCACCCTAGCACAATCGTCCTGCGCAACGCTACTAGGGAAACACCCTTGACCGCTGTTGCCACGACATGATGAATCACAACGGGATGATCTTAGAAATCGTACCGAGCGCAAGTGGCTGAGGGCGCCGGACCCGAGACGTGGCCATGCGAAATTTGTCTTCAAGAACAACGGGATAGCTTGACATGCCAGAGGTCTTCGCGCAGACTCCCGTACATGCAAGACCAGACCTGGCAGACCCTTCTTGCCAAACTCGCTGAACGCGCCAGTATCGCGACTGACTATTACGATATCGCGGGCAATCATCACTTCACCTCCGATGACACCAGGCGCGCCATACTGACTGCCATGGGTTTCTCGGTTGATTCAACTGAGTCGCTGACAGAGGCACTGCAGGAATGGGATGAGGCGCCGTGGCAACGCCCCTGCAACGCAGTGCATATTCTGCGTGACGGTGAAACGGGATCTACCGTCTCCTGTTATCTGCTGCTCGAGGACGGGAAAGAAGGGTCCGTCGTAGTGGAGTGGCAAATCTGCGACGAAGCCTACACCGTGGTGCAAGAAGGGCAAGTAGGGCCTGGGCTTTCCGCTGTGGAGGTCCGTGTTCTCAAGGGTCAACGGCATGTGCGTATCGAGATACCGGCTCCGCAGGGTCTCTCCCTCGGATACTACAGTTTGACGATACGGGCCGATAGCTTGGTTGGAGGGGATGTGGGGACGATGCGTGTCATCGTGGCGCCGCGCCAGTGTTATGTCCCGCCGTTTATCGAGAGGAACCAACGGCTGTGGGGACTGGCCTTGCAGCTCTATTCCTTGTCTTCTGATCGTAATTGGGGGAGCGGCGACTTCACCGATCTCGGACGGATTGTGGAGTGGGCAGGCAAAGAGCTCGGCGCCGGGGTCATCGGACTCAATCCGCTGCACGCACTGCGGAATACAACGCCGTATCACATCAGTCCCTATGCCCCAAACAGCCGATTGTATCTCAATGAACTCTATATCGATATCGAGCGGCTGCCGGAATTTTGCGGGTCGGAGGAGGCACAGCGACGGTTCCACGCTCCCGAGTTTCAATCCACGCTTCAGGCGCTACGAGAAAGTCAGCAGGTGGACTACGACTCCATCGCGGCCGCCAAGCGCACCATGCTCGAATTGGCCTACCGCAAATTCCTCACAAATGCGTATAGCGGAGAGGAGCCGAATCTCCAACCGGAAACGGCGCGCGCCAGGCTCTTGGAGCAGTTTATCCAGTCTGAAGGCACATCACTTGAGTTGTATGCCACCTTCCAGACGTTGGAGGAGGAGCGCCGGCTGATTCAATCCAAGTCGGCCACCTGGCACGACTGGCCCAAACAATTCTTGATGCCTGGCCAACCGGTTCGTGAATATGCGAAGCGGCATCCAACGCGCATTCGCTTCTTTCAATACATCCAGTGGGTGGCGAGCGAACAGCTGAACGAGATCCGAAGGGCGACTGAGCAACTGGCGATGCCGATCGGGCTGTATCATGACCTGGCTCTTGGCGCCGATCGGAATGGGGCCGAGGCCTGGATCTATCAATCGGCACTGGCGCTCGGAGCCGACTGCGGCGCCCCGCCGGACGCATTTGCACCGGAGGGGCAGAATTGGGGTCTCCCGCCGATCAACCCTCATGCATTGCGCGCCAGCGGCTATGAGCTGATGATCCAGTTGTTGCGCAATAATTTTCGATCCGGCGGTGCCATCCGACTGGATCATGTGATGGCACTTTTCCGCCTCTTCTGGATTCCGCACGGGAGGCCCGCGTCCGAAGGCACGTATGTACATTACCCCTTTGAAGACTTATTGGCGATCGTGGCATTGGAGAGCGTTCGATCTAAAACCTTGGTGATCGGAGAAGACCTCGGCACGGTCCCCGATTGGCTCAGAGAGCAGTTGGCGAAGGCGCGAGTGCTGTCATATCGAGTGTTCTACTTCGAGCGTGGCGCAGACGGCACAATGAAACTGCCTGGCGACTATCCCGCACAATCGTTAGCTGTCGCGACGACGCACGATTTGCCGACGCTTACCGGGTTTTGGTCCGGCGAGGACTTAGAGGTGCGAGCGAGATTGGGTGCCATTACAGATGACGCAGCGCGCCATCAGACCTGGGAGGAACGTCAGCGCGACAAGACACGCATTCTCAGTGCGCTTAAACGGGAAAACCTCCTCCCAAATGGCGTGACTGAGGATGTGGCGACCGCGCCTGCCATGACGGCTGAACTCTGCCAAGCGATTCATCTCTACCTGGCCCGCACGGCGTCCTGCATCGTGTTGGCGAACCTCGAAGACGGCTTAGGCGAACTGTCGCAAACCAATCTTCCTGGGACGGTCGATAGTCATCCGAACTGGACTCGTAAATACGCGGTTTGTGTGGATGACATTGTATGCGATGAGCGTCTTCGGCAGCTTGGGGCGACCTTGCGTTCCACCCGTCCGCTAGGGTAAGACCCTTTATTCCGGATGCTGAAAAATTCCGCCAGCTTCGTTCTCGGCTCATCGAAATCCTCAACGTACCCCTGAGGGTACGCCTCCGGTTTCGACTCGCCTGCGGCCTTGCTGGACGGCCTTTTTGAGCATCCGGTAGAGCGTTTTTCTCCTAGACGTGCAGGTTTCTGAATCCCTACTGTGGCAAAATAGTATTTCCACAGCCTGCTAGAGATCGGACCATGGTTCATCGGCAGTTTACGTATCTCCCACTCCCATGTTGAAGCAGAATCGCATTGTGCTGGCGGTCGCAGGGGCCGTGTTTCTGGCGATCGTCGCGCTTGAAATGGCCGCCCCGGCGAACGTGGTCGGCGCCTACGGTTTTGTGTTGCCGATTCTATTGGTAGCAACATTGCGCAGTCGCAGCCTGATGATTCTAACGGTGCTGGCCTGTATCGTGGCGACCTATATGGGATTGATGCAACCGACTAAGCCTGGGCGGTTGCAATCGGCGGTGATCAATCGCAGTGTGGTTGCAGGAGTGCTTCTGATCGTGGCCTACATCGGAATGACATGGGAAGAGCGGAAAACGAGAGAGGCGGAGGCGCGTGCCGCGCTCGCCCGCGAGACGGAAAATCTCCTGAAAGCCAATACGCAGCTGGTCGATGCGAAAGACCAGCTGAATCGCTCGGAACGCTTAGCGGCAGTGGGACAACTGGTGGCTTCCGTCGCGCATGAGATCGGAACCCCGCTCCACTCGATTGCCTGGCACGTGCAAGCGCTGGCTGAGGAGCCTGGCGTCACACCTGAGATGAAAAAGCGAGTGACCGTGATCGATGAACAGCTCACACGAGTGGTTCGAATCATTCAGGATTTGCTCTCCTCGACCAGACAGCGCCAACCCGACCCGGTATGGTTGCCCGCGGATCAGATCATCAGCCCTGCCGCTGTGCTTATGGAACCGGCCTTCCATGCAAAAGAGATTGCCATGACGGTCGAGATTCCCGGAGATCTCCCACTCGTATGGGCCGATGCGGAAAAGATGCATCAAGTAATGGTGAACATATTGGCCAATGCCTTGGCCGCCACCCCGCCTCATGGAGCGGTGGGCATATCAGTAGAAGGCCGTGCGACATCGCCAGACGAACTCGACCGTGGCCGCCGGGTGGCCGATACAATGTCTCCTCTAGTTATCACCATCAAGGTACAGGATACAGGATGCGGCATGCCGGAGGCCGATATACAGAAAGCCTTTGAACCATTTTTCACGACCAAAGCGATTGGCACGGGCACTGGGTTAGGGTTATTCTTGAGCCGCGAAACGGTCCTGGCCCATGGAGGCAGCCTTTCTCTCGAGAGCGAAACAGGCCGTGGCACGACCGTCACCGTGACCTTGCCTGGATTACAAACCGAGCCGACGCACATGACGGAGAAGAACTGATGCAGCCAGCACATATTCTTGTAGCCGACGACGATGCAGTCGCACGCGACCTCTTGGCTGAAGCCTTAAAGAAGGAAGGCTATGCCGTAGAAGCCTTCGCCAGCGGAGAGGAAGTGATCGCTCGTGGGCGCCAGGGAAAAGTGGACCTGGTGCTGACAGATATTCGTATGGGCGCAGTCGATGGGCTCACGGTCTTGCGCGAGTTTAAACGCATGAGCCCTGATACTGCGGTTGTGGTGCTGACCTCGTTCGGCTCTCTTGAAGGTGCGATCGAAGCGATTAAGCAAGGAGCCTACGACTATCTCGCCAAGCCGTTCAAAAAAGAGGATATCAAGCTGGTGGTCAAGCGGAGTCTCGATCACTGCCGGCTCATCCGAGAGAATGCCCGGTTTCGTGAAGAGTTGAAGAACAAAGATGAATGGTCTCCGCTGGTGGGAAGCAGTCCTGCCATGCTGGAAGTGTATAAGCTGGTGGCGCGGGTGACCGAAAGCAAGAGCACGGTACTCCTGCAAGGCGAAAGCGGGACCGGCAAGGAGTTGATAGCGCGGGCGATCCATGCGAATGGGCCTCGTCGGGACAAGCCATTCATTCCGGTGAATTGCGGAGCGTTGCCGGACACCCTTCTGGAATCGGAAATGTTCGGGTATGAGAAAGGAGCCTTTACCGGCGCGACGGGAAACAAAATCGGCCTCTTTGAATCCGCCAACGGAGGCACACTGTTTCTCGACGAAATCGGTGAGACCGGCCAGGCCTTGCAAGTCAAGCTATTACGGGTGATGCAAGATCACGAAGTCCGCCGTGTCGGTAGCACGACATCGACGAAGGTCGATGTCCGTATCATCGCTGCAACCAATCGGGACCTCGAACAGCTCGTGAAAGAAGGGAAGTTTCGGGATGACTTATTTTATCGGCTCAATGTCGTGCGTATCACCTTGCCGTCGCTGGTGGAGCGGCGGGAGGACATTCCGATGTTGGTGCACCATTTCTTGCAGAAATGCGCGGCGGGGGCGGCGCATGCGGTGCGCGGGGTGCTACCGGAGACGATGACATTGTTGATGCAGTATCGGTGGCCCGGCAATGTGCGCGAGTTGGAAAATGCCATTGAGCGGGCTGTCTCGTTGAGTCACGGTCCCCTCCTCACACCGGACGATCTACCTGCGTCGCTGCACCGGACAGAGTTGCCGTCGAAGGACACCGCCGGGACAATTGATCACAGCGATGAGGGGGGCCTGACACTTGAGGAGATCGAGAAACGCCACCTCATCCGCGTGCTGAAAGAAACCAAGGGGAATAAAGTCAAAGCCTCTAAAATCCTCGGCATCGACCGGCGCACGCTCTATCGGATGGCTGAGAGGTTTGGTTTAGATCTTGGCGATGATGCCGAGAGCGGAGAGACCGAGTAGGACACTGTGCTGGTCTGTTTGGTCCATTTGGTTCATCTGGTTGATCCGGTTAGTCTGGTTTAACCAAACAAACAAGACCAACCAAATACACCAAATAACGGTCTTCCTATAGGAGACGCGGCTGAGTTTGCGAAGAGCGGGGTCACGCGGCGTTACTGGTCTTCAATCTATAGACGAGATGGGTTTCAGTCTGCGAGACGCCGTCGATCTCGTGAATCCGGCTCAGCACCAACTGGGTCATGGCATCCTGGTCCGACACTTCCACCACCACAATAATATCCGGCTTGCCCCAGCAAGGGTCAATGGTCTTGACCTGCTTGATCCCTCGCAGAGCCCTAGTCACGTCGCTTGTCCGTCCCGGATGTACATTGATGAACACGTAGGCCCGATCCGACACGACTCTCCCTCCATCGATTGGGGTGTGGATCGTGTTCGGCACCGAAGAAACAGCGGGACGTTGGCCAACCTGGCGGACGCCTGTCGCCTCTTTCACCGTAGAAACACCCGCAATCGGTGTGATGCCTGTGGTAGCGTCGGATTTAGACTTCTTCATTCATAACCTCATTTCGGGGCAACAAGTACGTCGATAACAAATGAATCGGTCACGCTCGTGAGACTAGCCTCGAGGCCTCGCGGGTTCCCGATTCGACCTTCAGGGTCGTACATAAAGCACAACAGCGTCCTGCAACAGCCGTAGGAACGATACCGTTCGGCGTCAATCCGAAGCTGATCGGTGAGGTCTTTGGCGTTGAGACCGGGACGTGTCTTCTTCACGATCACCGCAAGCCGACCGTCGTTCAGCAAGAGTGTCGTGCGCGGGGTTCCGCTTGAATAACTCGGCGTCCATTCATCTGTCTCGATGTTGTCGAATTGTATCCGTAAGAGTGCATGCAGCAAGTCTTGCGCATCGAACTCGTCTTCCACAGATAACGTGGCTCGATATTCCCCACGCAGCCGCAACTGCCGAGCGACGGAGTGGAACCGATAACAGAGTGTCTTCACGCGTTCGACAGGGTCCGATCCAGCCTGGGAAGGCTGCGGTGCGGGCTTCTGGTCCGAGAAGGAACCAGCCTGCGCCGCAGAGTGCGACTGCAGTTGCGTAGGGACGGGAGGCGCTTCCTGTATCTGGGGCTGCAGGCTGGCAGCGGGAATCGGATGCGCAATAGGCATTGCTGCGCCTTGTCGCGGCTGCACTGCTGTACTTACATATGCCAGATCTGCCGGTGCGGTCTGTACCGCTGGTGAGAACGGCGGCAGCGGCTCCGTGGCAACTCGAACAACCGGGTGCAGAGGAATAGGCGGCATCTCTGGTGCGGCTGCCGGAGTCGGAACTGCTGCGGGCGGAGGTGCGGATGGTCTCAGCGGCTCCGGCTTTTGCAAGGAGGCTGAAAGAGTCAGAGGAGAGACCACGGTGGATGGAGATGCACTTGGCACGGCGGTCACTGGGGCCACGACGAGATCCGTGGCCATGACCACCGGCGGCGGCGTGATCGGTCCTGTTTGTGTCATAGCCATCTGAACCGTCGAGATCGATGCAGGCACTAAGGTCATCTGTGGACGTGTCGGTATCGATGGAGCCGGTGTCGTTGCTGTGTTTTGTTGAGGCGCAGGTTCTTGCAGGTCGCGTTTCTTCTGCTCAATCGCGGCAAAAAGCGTCTTGATCAGAGCGATGCTCTGCCGCGCGTTCTCAGGACTGTCCATGAGAAGTCGATGGTGCCGATGCTCTTGGTATTCAGGGGACTTTTCGCCAAACGTGCGGCGGATGCACTCACGGAATTGCAACTCTGTTCTGGCTATTGCCGCGTCGACATACGGGAAACCTTCCCGGCCAAGGTCCTCCACCTGCGCAAGAAGCTCCTGGAGATTTCCGGCGCCACGGGTGAGTTCTTCAATCGTGGTGGATTTGGATCGTGCACGGAACTGTTCTGATGGTTTTGCTCGTGCCATAGATGTGAGGAAAGTCTAGCCTAGCCTCCACAACGTGACAAGAAAACATGAGAAAACAGACACGGAAGCTTTATGCCAACTGAAGAAGAATTGCAGTTCTTACTGATGATAATTGAAGCAGATATGAGGAGGAGCGGTGTGAATTGGTGCCCCCGACCGGAATTGAACCAGCGACAAACGGTTTAGGAATGTGAGTAAGATGATTTTAACAAGACTCGGTGTTTCAAATGGCTTCCCCGTTTCTTATTTGAATACCAAGGCTTAAGAAGATTCCAGCAGCTCTACTGGTTTCAGAGGTTCTTATGGGTTCGAACAACTTTTAGTACAAAATTAACACACGCTCAGTCTAACGGTTCGAGTCTTGTCTGTTTCACCAGTTCGTACTAAAGACAGAACCTTCAAAACGACCTTCCGTCTCTTTTCGCCTGTCTAGTCACTCTACGCACAGTGCTCAAGAACCTCTCTCATGGCCGAAAGCGAAAAAGTCGACTTTTTAAATCCTTTGCCGTATCCTTTCGCCTGTTCCAAAAATAAATGGATATGGATAACCGCCGATTCACGCTCCTCGCTCTGTCACAATTCATCCACCATCATTTGCTGTGGTTCTTGATCAGCGCCTATGCTAGCGCCGCCGTCTTTCCGATGGCCGGTTTATGGATCAGGAATGTTAACTTGGGCGACGTTCCAATTTTCCAGACAAAGATCCATGTCTCATTGCTCCTGCTCCTCCTCGCCACGCTCATGTTTAACGCCGGATTGGGCGTGAAGACGTCGCACTTACAATCTCTCATGCGAAAAAGCAGGGTGATGTTGGCCGGACTCGCGGCCAATCTGCTCATCCCCATGATCTATATTTTCGGCGTCACCCTGGTCATGCGGTTGTGGTATGAGCCGGAGGAAGCGCAGCATATCCTCGTCGGCCTTGCATTAGTCGCCGCTATGCCGATCGCCGGCGCGTCTACTGCCTGGGCGCAGAACTCCAATGGAAATTTGGCGTTGAGCTTAGGATTGGTCCTCTCCTCAACCGTGCTGAGCCCTATCATCACGCCTGTGGCGCTGCAGATATTCGGGGAGATGGCGTCGGAGGAGTATGAGGCGGTGCTGCAGGACCTTGCCGCCTACGGTTCGGGAGCGTTCTTGGGCCTTTGGATCGTACTGCCATCAGTGCTGGGCCTTGCAGTACGATTCGCAGTTCCTGAAGCCCGGCTCACTGCGGTCATGCCATTCATCAAACTCATCAATGCCATCGTGTTATTGGCATTGAACTACTCAAATGGATCGGTCTCCCTTCCCCAGGCGTTAGCGGACCGTGACTTCGACTTTTTGGCGGTGACGCTGGGAATCACCACAGGTCTCTGTATCACGGCTTTTGCCTCCGGATATGGGCTGAGCCGTCTGTTTAAGGTAGACCAGGCTGACCGTGTCTCGCTCATGTACGGACTGGGGATGAATAACAACGGGACTGGGCTGGTCCTGGCCTCTCTTGTGCTTGGCTCATACCCGCAAGTCATGGTCCCAATCATTCTGTATAACTTGGTCCAGCATCTGGTGGCCGGAAGCGTGCATGAAGTGACGGGCCGAACTGTTGGCGAGCAACAGGCGGGAGGAACCTAAGGCGAGCAAGGTTTCCCATCTCCCCAATCTGGTGGTTTTGGGGAAGGCACGAACAGGCTCGGGAGCTTTGATTGTATTCGACTTCTTTGGGAGGCGCTGCCGAATGTGTTTGAACAAGCTCAGCGGATCATTACAGAGGTTCGACTTCCTTTGACAAATGGAGCCTTAAAGACGTAGGCACCTTGGTCAGAGTCATGACCCCATGTGCACGTCTACCAGTCCCATTTCGGTCCTCCCAGTTCCTTCGCATAGATCCTGACATGGATCAGGAGAATTCTTTTGACTATTTCTTCATCAACTTCCCTCGTCCCCTTCACTACTGCGAAAGGGAGCTCAGCCTTCCACAAGAGTGTCCCTTCCGCACTGACCAGATGCAGGGACAATCTCTTTGGATAACGCTCCTTCGAACCCCAAAATGCTTTCTGCAGCGGTATGTTCACCACTTTTCCGAAGAGCACACCATCCGCCTGAATATCACGGCTAACCTGCGGTACCAATTCGTCGAACCAAGCAAACAAGACAGACCAACGCAACCAGACGGACCAGATCCCCGCCACGAGCCGCGAAATGATTCCTGGTGCCGTATTCTCCTTCGATCAGTAGTGGCAGAGATCAGGCAGGTACCCCAAACAAAGCCCCAACCCCAGCGGTCAAGGCCATGGCCAAGGCGCCCCAAAAGGTTACCCGCGCAGCAGCGGTAATCACAGAAGCGCCGCCGACGCGCGCAGCCAGGGAGCCTAATAGCGCGAGAAACAAGAGCGAGCTGCCTGAAACAGCCCACATGAGCGCAGATACCGGCACCAACAGAACTATCAAGAGAGGCAGGACAGCGCCAACTGAAAACGTGACGGCCGACGCCAATGCAGCTTGAACTGGTCGTGCGGTCAATATGTCTGATATGCCCAGCTCGTCACGCCCATGTGCGCCGAGTGCATCATGCTCCATTAGCTGGGTTGCAACGTTGGAGGCGAGTTCTGCATCGAGCCCACGCCCAACGTAGATCGCGGTCATTTCCCTGTGCTCTTGTTCGGGGTCAGCTGCTAACTCCTTACGCTCCCGATCTAGATCGGCGTGCTCGGTGTCGGCTTGCGAACTCACCGAAACATACTCGCCAGCAGCCATCGCCATCGCACCGGCCACAAGACCGGCCACGCCCGCGATCACAATACTCTTTGAACTCGCGCCTGACGCCGCTACGCCTAAAACGAGGCTAGCAGTGGAAGCAATACCGTCATTGGCGCCAAGAACAGCCGCACGGAGCCATCCAATGCGGCGTATTCTGTGCTTTTCAAAGTGTGGCATAGCAACGCCTCACGATTAAGTCAGCCGCGGCCAACCCGACAACTTAGCCAAGACCGGCTCAATAATCTGATGTAGGCAAGTCTACTGCAAAGTCGTAGCCGTATTCATCACTCCGGAGACGATACGAGTGTCTTGTGTGAGGGAAATGGTGAGAGAAGAGCAAATGGCTTAAGTAGAAATAATGGATGATTTGCTCCTCGGTATGGCGTTTCCTGGTCATAAGCCTCCCCCTTGGAGCCCATGCCAGCACAGTTGAAGATCCTTGCCAATACTCTAGTTTTCGGGGAGGGGAGTCACCCATCACTATCCGGAGAGTTTGCGGGATGGCATCGAAGTGTTGGATGTCGGGCGGGGAGTTAGCACGATTGCGGGTCGTGTCCGATTGCGGTCCTGCAAGTTGTTGAGAAATTGGTGCCCCCGACCGGAATTGAACCAGCGACAAACGGTTTAGGAAACCGCTGCTCTATCCAACTGAGCTACGGGGGCGTGGCTTGAATTTAGCCTACTTATGGGTGGATTGGAAGCAGAGATTGAGCGGAAAGATACATTGTGACCCGCCCATTCTTTTTGACGTCGATGAAGTACAGCCGGATCGACGAATTCGTGCTTGGGTTACTCGCGAAAAACTTATCGGTCTTGACATACAACTCTGTGTCAGAATCCTCATCGAGATTCGTTCTAGTCCATCCGTTCGGCAAGCTGTTGTGCAAACGTTTAACAATATCCTCCGCCGATTTCTCCGCTTCTGCCCTGTCTGAAAACTTGTAGAGGCAACTCCACCTCGCCCCATCAGAACCGTCTTTGTCCCTCACCAGGCATTCCTTGGCGCCGGCAAAGGAAATAGTTGACCGCCATGTTGTCCCTGTACTATCGACAGCTTTATGCCCTGTGCGTAACGTCTCGAAGTCTCCGGAGGATGCCATAAGAACGGCGTGAATCACTTTGCGGTCGTCTTTCTCAATCGAGCCAATTGCAACCTGAGGGTTGTCAGGCGGACAACCCTTCCCGGTGCAAGTGATCCGATACATCGTCTGATTCCACTTTAGCTTTGAGCGAAATCGTTCAAAGCTAATCTCATATTGGCCAGTGTTTTCTCCCGACATGTCCATGTTTGGTTGGTAGGGGTTCGATATCCAGAGAAAACGGTCGTCTTCGAAAGGGAAAGGATCGTTCACGGTCAGCACCAGGGCGCCGGAGCTATCGTCATAGCCGACGATGAGGGCCATATGTTGGGAGATTCCATCTATCTTGAACCCGGACGGGGACACTTTAGCAATAATAGGACGGCCCTCATCGATCTCCTTTTTCACTTCGAGTTCTGAAAGGCTGCCGGCCTTCGATTGAACTGTCAGCGCGATATCTCCGGCCGCACCACCCAGCTTGGCCATTACAGGATACTGTTCAAGCATTCGAACCATGGAGGCTTCATTGCCGGACGGAAGATCACATTCCAAACAGTCCGGTGTCCCCGAGCAAAGCTTTTGTCCCTGTACAATCCCACACTGATAGTCAGTCCGGTGGGCGGCTGGTACGTAATAGTATTTGAAGACCATTTCTCCAACGGCTGCCCAACTCCAGCTAGGGCGCTCCTGAAACACCGGAGGAATATGTAATATAGCCTCCGCCGCCATGATCGGGACGACTGGTGCCGACAGGGTAAGGAATAGCCCGACCCCGAATGCCGTCATTCTGTGTTTCACCGATTTCCTCTCATTCGTTCTTGATAGTTCTTACTCAAGTCCCGAACTCCTACGTTAACATATCGAGTTCTTGCTGGCATGGACACATCGTAGGGAAGCTTATTCTAAGAGGGTACTCTACTCGGCGCAAGGGACGAACTACAGGGGACTGGGCACCGGGTATCCGATTCGTACTAGGACCGTACGGTGAGGAGCCGAGGGGCAAGCCTGCCGGTCGAAAGCTCGTGCAGAGCAGATCGGCGATTGTCGCAGAAGTGCTCGTGACTCATACGAGCTAGCGAGAAGTAGCAGTTCTTTCCGATGAGGCAGCGAGCAGGTCTTTCTTAGGAGGGATCTGCGTGAGCAGATCAGCCCGAATATGAAAAACGCCTGGGATCCGTTGACCCATGGCGTAGGCCAACCCATTAGCATGACTCCCGACCGAGAGTTTTCCTGCAATCTTTCCATTCCTTCCCGTGGCGATAAATTCCGCTGCCGGTTCCACGAGGCCGTAGGGAGCCAGTGGCCCAGCTTGTTTGGTCACGCGCTCTTCAGCGGGAACATTGGCGACACGGCTGACAAACAAGTCGGTGGCCTGTTGGTCCAATTTCTCAGCCGGCTGATCTTCCAAAATCCACTCGTTCTGTTGGTTGATCAGAACATATTGTTCGGTCGGCGTCTTAATGGAGAGCATAGCGATGTCGGTGTAGTCGATGCCAAGCAGCCGCTTGTCTTGAAAGTTAAACAATTCCTTGGTCAGGTCTCTGATCGCGATGGGATTGATGCGATAGAGCGGCCCATTGGGACTTGTTTCCGCAATGGCTTCGCCGCTGGCCGGATCCGGCTGGTACAGCTTGACTGTCTGGTCGCCACCGGCCGTATGGATGACGACTTTCACTTTCGGCACGGTGAGTGTTTGGGCCACGGCATCCCGTTCTGGCCCCGGATCGACGATGCCCATCGCTTTGAGGTCTTCAAGCCTGAACAGCAAGGCTCGCACTTCTGTTTGATCGGCTTCGGCCTCAATCGGGTAACGGAGCTTCCATTTACTCTTCGGCTTCTCCTGTCCCTGATAGAGGACAATTTCGGTGGTTGGATAAGTCAGACGGATCCGTTCGACATCACCCTGTGACATATGCAAGAGATCCTTGCGTCGAAAGGTCATCAGGGTCTTATTCACGAAATCTTTGGGTGCCAGATTGGTCAGTAGGATCTTGCCGTCCGACCCACGAAGGACATAGAGGGTGGAGGAGAGTGGTCCACTATCTCCGATAGAGAAGGTCTCCCGCGCGGCGCCAGCTTCGACAGTGATGGTTGTCACCGGGTTGTCGAGTCCAAAGGGAGCAAGATTGGTTGGACGGTCCTCGACGATTCGGGCCACAGTGCCTGTGACCAAGGCCCGGATGAGATTCTGTACCTCCCGCTGATCGGCGTCGGTTTTGAGAGGCGCGGTCAAGACCCAGCCCTTCTCAGAAGTCCGAGCAAAGACGAGTTCCTGCTGATCAGATTTGATGGTGAGACCGGAGAGGGCTTCCTGGTCAAAAACCAATACCTTCTTTTCGGTAGTGTCTTGCCGCTCCTGCGACTCCTTCTTCGGAAATTCGACTACATAGAGGTACAGGCCGAGTCCGGCCAATAGAAACACCATGACGAGTGTCGGCCAATATCGCATAGGGCTAGAGCCGCCGGCGCTTGCGCCAAACTATGATGCCGGAGAAAAGCATGGCGGCAGGCAGGAGGACGACTTGCAGATAGAGCAGTGTTCGCTCCTCTAACGGGTTGGGTATAAACGGGCGTAGCGCGGAATCCTTCGGGGTAATTGCCATCATGTTCCGTTCTTCAGCCAGCCACCCGGTCGTGTGGAGGAAGAAGTCACTATTGCCGGGAAAGTTTACAAAGGCATTGGTTGCAAACGTGGAATTGCCAATGACTACGATCGCCGGGCGAGGCTTGCCTTCCTCCGGTGCGACCTTTGGCGCGAGGGCCGCAGCCATTGGCAAAGGGCCTTTGACGTCTTCCTTTTCATCGAGGTTGACGACGCGGCCCTTCAGATCGGTTTCTGCCCAGCTGTTCGCCGACGTACGGGCGAGCGGCACATAGTCCCATGCGCTACCGACCTGTTCATCGAAAGTGATATGGCGCGCGAGGGGAAACAGCACGGCGGCGGAGAGATCCTGCGTAATTTCGTGTTCGGTAAACGTGCGGACAAGCAGAGACGTCAGGTCGCCTTGCGCTAATCGATCCTGGAGATCGACCAAGGCCCCAGGACCGACCCCTAAACCCCACCGCTTGAGCAGAGGATTCAGATCGGCCTGTGTATCCGGGTCGATGAGCAGCAGAAGATGGCCGCCTTTTTCCACATAAGTATGAATCCGTTCCTGCTCCTCGGTGATCACCGGTCTGCGAGGGCCGGCCACGACGAGGATGGCGGTGTGATCCGGCACAGCTGTTTCTTTCAGCAAGCTGAGCGTGCCGACATCGTAGCCCTGCTTGATCAAGATCTCTCTGGCGGCAAAGAGTCCGGTCCTCTCACGATCGTCGAGGCTCGGTTCCCCGTGCCCTTCGAGAAAGAGCACGCGTTTCTTGCTGTCCTGGGACACACGAATCAGTGCCCCTGTCAGTTCCACTTCCGAGGGAGCGGTGACCCGAACAGTTTGTCCGGCACTTTCAAAAATGGCCGTGTCGGTTCTTGAAATGCCATATTGTTGAGCGATTTTCGGCTGCCGTTCCGGGTCGACAAACTCCACGGAAATCTTCGAGCTGGCTTGCCGGTAACTATCGAGCCGTTCTTTATAGGGTTGGTAGCCTGGGTCCTTTTCTCTGGTGAAGACCGTGACCGTCACCGCACGAGGGAGACTCCGGAGCACGCGATGCGTTTGCGGGGAGAGGGAGAAGTTTTGGTTCTCTGATAGGTCCCAACGAATGGAGTGACGGGCAGCCAGAAAATTGACGATCATGAGAATTGCGACAAAAAGAAAAATCATCAAGATGCTGTTCGCGCCTATACGAGTAGAGCGGCGGGCAGAAAAGGCTTTCAATCCGCTGAAATGAACGACAACAAAGGTAATGAGGCAGAGGAGGGCCGATACTTCCAGGAGGGTGGCGATCCAGAGCTTCTCCGGGACAAGGCTGTAGCCAATCGCTCCGGCCACAGCCAGAGCTACTCCAATTACACCAAGCGGAATCGTCTTGAGGTTCATTTCCACCGCGCCGAGTCCACAACTCGGTGAGACAAAAAGAGCATCAGGGCCAGGCTGCTGAGAAAGTACACGAGATCTTTCGTGTCGACCAGCCCTCGCACCAAGTGATCATAGTGCTCCATAAAAGACAGGTACGAGACGGCCTGCCCGATGACCGTATCCCCTAACAGAGCACCCAAGCCAGAAAGGAGCCATAGGACTAATAGCAGGCCGATACTCACAAACGCGGCAACGATCTGATTTTCGGTCAGTGCCGAGGCCAGCACGCCGACGGAGAGAAAGAGGGCGCCGAGTAAGACAAGCCCAAGATAACCGGTCAGCACGGGATACCAATCGAAATCGCTGAAGAGCGCGAGCATAAGCGGCATGAGGCCGGTCAGCCCGAGCAAGCTCAAAAACACAAGGAATACGCTCATGAACTTGCCGGCCACGATTTCGTTGATGCCGATCGGAGAGGTCAGCAAGAATTCGAAGGTGCGGAGTTTACGCTCTTCGGCGAAGAGCCTCATCGTCAGGATCGGCAGGATAATCAGAAGAATAAACCGCATGCTGGCAAACAGATTCCGGAAGACCAAATCATTCAGATTGAGCTGGGCGCTTCCCTGTACCTGCATCAGCTGAATCGCCTGGGCTCCGGCAAAGACCAGGTAGAGATAGGCCAGCAATCCCACGATCAAAAGAAACACAGCTCCCACGACATAGACCACGGGCGAGACAAAGTACGAGCGCAGTTCCTTGGCAATGATGGCTTGGACTGGCGTCATACCGGCTGCCCTGCAGATTCTACTGAGGCGGCGACGGTGTCCGGCTCGAGGCCTTCCTCATGCCTGGTCAGCTGGAGGAACACGTCTTCCAAGGTCATGGAAATGGCTTTGAGTTCAAGCAGCCCCCACCCACTGGTGACCGCCAGGCGGGCCACCTCTTCCCGCACGTCCCGGCCAAGTTCACATTCCAGGAGAAAGACGCCTGGGGCGCCGCTGGTGAAGACGTTCTGAACCCCTGACACTCCCTTTAAGCAAGTGCCGGTATCTATGGCGGGAGATTTAAGGGTGAGCGAGATCTTTTCGGACTGTCGCAAGCGCGCAGAGAGTTGTTCGGGCGTATCTTCGGCCACGATGCGCCCGCCGCTGATAATCACGACGCGCTGGCAGACGGCGGTGGCTTCAGGAAGGATGTGGGTGCTCAAGATGACGGAATGGGACCCGGCCAGGTTCTTGATCAACTCTCGGATCTCGATAATCTGTTTGGGATCGAGACCGACGGTCGGTTCATCCAGAATTAAGATCGGAGGGTCGTGCAGCAGCGCTTGGGCCAAGCCGACACGTTGGCGATATCCGCGCGACAGGTTCCCGATCAACCGGTGTTGCACCGTGCCAAGTCCGAGCCGTTCGATTTCACGCCGTATGGACGCAGTGAGTATTTTCCCACTCAGACCACGGAGACGGCCCACGAACTGAAGATACTCTGTAACCGTCAACTCCTGGTAAACCGGCGGAGTTTCAGGCAAATAGCCAATTCGACGTTTCACCTCCATCGGCTGGTCTGCACAGTCGAATCCCGCCACCCGTGCGATGCCTTCGGTGGCCGGCATAAAACAGGTCAGAATACGCATGGTGGTGGTTTTCCCAGCTCCATTCGGCCCCAGGAACGCCAACACCTCACCCTTGGCAACAGAGAAACTGACGCGATCGAGGGCGGTATGCTGTCCATACCGCTTCGTGATCTGCTGGACTTCAATCATATGTGGTGATTTGGATCGGTTGAATTGGAAAGTATTGCCGGCGGGCCGGTTTTCGGACTCTCACCGGTAACGCAGCGCATCTTACTCAGTCGGGTTGAGGCAGTCAATATCGTGTTTTAGGAACCTGTCCGACATTGGCCGCTCTACTGCGGCAAACGATTCGTGACCATCGGCATCATCCTCGGCCCGGAAAAATCTTCAACGTATTCCAGCGAATACGCCTCCGGTTTTTCCAGGCCTTGCGCCGCTCATCTGGCCGCACCTCCTTCGCCTCGTTACGAAGGCAATACCGGACAGGTTCCTGTCACCTGAAACTTTACACCTTTTCTCCATCCTGTTAGAGTCCGCGCGCGGAGAGGCCTGACCAAGGAGATCGATCAGTGACGAGGGTGCCTCAAGCGAGGGTAGCGCTAGTTGCAATCGCTGCGTTGATGGTGCTGTTCTGCATTTCACCCGACAGCTGGGGAGCCAGCGGGCGAACCTATCGGGTCCACGGCCAGGTAGTGGCAGTGAACATGGTCCAATCCCCCCACATGATTGTCGTCAAAACGCCCTTAAGCAAGCATGATGATATGACCGTAGGGGCCAGAGTGACGTCCCAAACAAAGATTCTCCGAAAGGGGAAAAGGATCGCACTTCAGACCATCAAAGTAGATGAGGCGGTGTGGCTAACCTACATCAAACAGAGAGACGGGGTATTCGCCCAGACCATCCAGGTTCAGTAGCATTGTTAATCATGACAAATAGTCCACATAATATCAATGAGTTATAAGTTGCGTGCTTATCTTCGAACTTGGGGGCTCTGTACCGGTTTCAGACAGACGATCTCAGGATGTTCGCCTTAGGCCATGTATCAGTTGACTGGCACGAGCACTTTCTTCTATAAGTGTGCCACCAACGTCCTGTCTCAACATTCAATTTCGCAACACTTCTACATGGACAGTTGACCAAGGTCATCGGTTGCACCAGTGAGCGACTCCGGTACCCCTGAAAAGGGTACATTTCGAATACTCGGATAGGTGCTATTAGCGCTGTAAGCCAAGAACTTCGTTCTATGGTCTACAGCTCTTTCTTGTCTCTCCTTTTCCCTTCACCCCAACGTAGGGGGACAGGGCTACGGTTTCGGTATTGTGGGTCTATCGGTTGGACCGTACTGTGAAGGTACACAAGCCAGGATCCTATATGACCGCTGGTTCAACCGGGAACAAGAGGTATTAGATGATCATCCGAGCTCGTGAAAGCAGTCGGCGGTTGTTATGGGCAGTAGGCAGTCTTGGGATGCTCCTAAGCGCCTGTTCCTGGGTTCCCAAGGGGGAGTCTCAACTGGACGTAGGGATTGAGGATCGCGGGGTGGCTTCCTGGTATGGCCAATCATTTCATGGCAAGCAGGCAGCCAACGGCGAATTATTCAACATGGAGGCCTTGACTGCTGCCCATAGGACCCTCCCGCTCGGCAGCGTGGTCCGGGTTGTGAATTTGGCGAACGGGAAACACCTCCACGTACGGATCACCGACCGGGGTCCCTATATCAACAGCCGAATCCTCGATCTTTCTCGCGGCGCAGCGGCTCGGTTAGGGATGATGGACGGAGGCCTATCCCATGTACGGGTTCAGTTAGTTGGAGAACGCCGACCCGCCGCTCTTCTCTCTTCTGAAGCTATGGCAACCGCATCGGTCGCCCTCATTCTTGGGCCAGAGCACGCTCCCTCAAAGGCCACTGAGCCCCTCCCCTCAACTTGGGGGAAGTCGGATCCTCTGATGGTCCATCCTCTTCGACTGCCTCCTGGCGATATCTGGGTCCAGTTACGCACACGACGCTTGACGGGGATGCAGTCGGCAGATCATACCGACCATACCGAAATTGCGACCGTCGTTACTACCTAGCTTCCGAAGTGTGCGCGAGACAAACGAGACGCGAGGGTTCATCTGGTCTATCCTGTCTGTCTCGTTTGTTTGGTTGAACCGGACAGACCAGATAAACAAGAGAGACCAGCCGGTCCTTGCGCGTCATGCGCCCTATATTCCGTTACACCCAATCGGTAGACTCTCGAGTCGGTCGTTCAGCTACCTGTCCAGCGAGCGTCTCACGAATCGTTCGGCTCATCCGATCGATCTCTCCCATCTCCGATACAGGAACAATCCAAGCCTCTCCCGGCTCCAGTTCGATACGATAGTGATTCTTCCTCGCCGAGAACCATTCGATATACGGATGAGGAGCGAGGTTCGGATGGGGATCGAACGAGATCAAGTTCACATCTCCGGTCTGTGGGTTTTCCATGTCGCCAATCACCTGCCCGGCGATATCCTCGTCTTCAAACCGGGGATTCCGAAACTGAATCACCTGCCCGGCGATATCAGCCTTGAAGTTTCCTCGCAAATACAGATCGACAGGACCAATCACCGCAAGCACGATCCGTCCCACAATCGTTCCATCAACACGATTATCCAGAAACCCTTCCCGCACCCAGCGCCCATTGCCAAATTTCTGTGCCATTTTTCCCCTTTAACGAGTTAGCCACCTCTACGGACTAGACCAGCTGAACCGTACCAGCCGTAGGCAATGGCGACCGAGGGCCGCTCCCGTAGGCGCCCACCACCACCGCCAGCAAAATGAGTCCACTTCCAACCCACCCCTGAGTATCCAATGTTTCCCCCAGGAAATACCAGGAAAGCCAGGCCGCGTAGGCTGGCTCCGATGCAAAGATCAATGCCACCTGTTGCGCCGGCACAATGCGTTGCACCCACATTTGAATGGCAAAGGCCCCGGTCGCAAGCCCTCCCGTGACCCCAAGCCCGACGAGCAACAACGCCGTCGGCGCAAAGGCCTGAACCGGTGCCTGCTCAATCAGCATGGTAGGAAGCAATAAGACGACCGACGCCATCATTTGCCAGGCAAACAAAGACGGCGCATCGACCTCCCGGGTAAACCGTTCAAGACAGGCAATATGCGCGGCAAATGCTATCGCACAGCCGAGCGTCAAGAGATCGCCAAGATTTCCGGATGCACTGGGCTTCACCAATAACCAGAGCCCCACCGTGGCGATTCCCGTGGCCAACCACACGCGCCGATCGAATCGTCGCAGGATCAATGGCACAATGACGACATACAACGCCGTAATGAAGGCAGAATTCGATGCGGTACTATAGTGGAGCCCAACCGTTTGGAGGACATAACCGAGGAAGAGCCAACAGGTGGCAATCGCACTTGCCCGTAAAACTTTCGACTCGCGACGCAAGCGAAGTTTCCAGAGCAGAAACCCTCCCCCGACCAGCAAGGTGCCCAGGAGAAATCGGAGAAACAGAAACGAGAACGGTGGAATTTGCTCCAACACCGCTTTGGTAGCAGGAAATGTTGCACCCCAGATGAACGTTGTCAGCAGAAGCGCTAATCGCGGCATGAGAGGGAACCGGACATTGGTCAATAGTCACTGGTCAACGGGTACCCCCGCGCAAAAATATTCTGGCCATTGACTAATGACACATGACCATTGACCATTTTTTCTTTAGGCTTTACACAGCGGACAACGGCGCTGTTCAGTAGTACCGGCCTGCTCCATCGCCGCTAACGCCCGTTCCTTGTCCGGATAATCGAACCACCCGCCTTCCCAGAAGTCGCTTGAGGAGCCGATCGACGTAGACGGCACCTCAGAACAGCGATCCCTGTGGAGCGTGACCCGATCAATTGAACGCGCGACGTGAATCCAATAGCTCATTGTGGGAACAGTTCGGGGTGAAGTGTCAGGGTGAGGGGTGTGAAAACGAAGGTTCAGCAACCTTTCACTCCTCACCCTTTACCCCTCACTGGTTTAGGGCAGGAGTTGCCACTCATCCTTCTCAATGAAAACTTTGACGCCCGTCTCGAGCTTCTTAATGTCGTCTTTCTCGAAGAGCCGCATGTATCGCTCGATCCGATCAGGATCGTCGATCCGCTCTTCCTGCATCATTCCACCGACACTCTTGTACTTGCGAATCAACAGGGGCATCGAATTCCTCCTCTAGCAAGCTGCGCAAAAACTATGCTGGTTTGTTTTGTTTATCTGGTTGATTTGGTTTATTTGGTTAGTTTCATTCAACCAAACAAACGAAACAGACCAAACAAACACAATAACGGCCTTCTCCTGCTGGCCGCATTTTTGAGCACCCTGCGCGGTATTCCCTTGTAGCCCTAGATGCTCGAGCAAATTAATTTTCACCGAGCCCCAACAGTTATTCCGCAGCCTGTTAAAGCACTGGAACTCCTGTCAGCTTGATGTGTAGAATAAGGCATAGCTCAACGGTCGGTCAAGAGTGCATTTTCTCTCTCTGTCCGGTGTTTATCTAGCGTGGAGGATCCGAACCATGCCGATTTATGAGTATCGTTGCGGACAGTGCGAGAAACATTTTGACGCTACCCAATCCGTCCATGCCAGAGCGGAAGACACTGAATGTCCTCACTGCCATGCCCAGAGCGCCACGCGATTATTGTCTGCCTGCACGACGCAAGTGAAAGGAACCCACAAAACCGGCTTCGCCGAAATGAAGGCCTACAATATGTTAGACGAGCGGATGGACAAGTTTGCCAAACTCCCGCCGCTGATGGGCAAACGCGCCGCCCCTGATATGGCACAACCTTCCGATCCTTCTACCGGCGGCACAACGGAGAACTAGCAGGATGCTGAAAAAGTCCGCCAGCAGAAGAAGACCGTTATTTGGTTTGTCTCGTTTGTTTGGTCAAACCAGACAGACCAGATGAACCAGATAAACAAAACAAACCAGTTTGAGCATCCTGAAGTTATGTTGGCATCTGCACCATTATGTAAGACTCCAACGGTGTATTGTGCATAAACTGAGTTTTCCCGCAGCCTGCCAGGCAAGATCGTGAACGACAGGGAACGGTACGTAGTCCCTTCCCAACATCCACACCTACCGATGGAGATCCTATGACCGCGAGATTCTTTCTCTCGCTAGGCCTCAGCCTTCTGCTCAGCTGCACAAATACTCTCGTCGTTCAAGCGGATGTCGCAGGAAGCCTGACCATCTCCGGAAACGGACCAGAACTGACGATCATTGAACCTCTCGCCCACGCGTTTGAAAAAGCCAACCCCAAAGCCTATCTCGACATCGTCTGGGACGGCAATTCACAACCCATTGAGATGGTCAAATCCGGCCAGGCCCACATCGCCGTGACGGGAACGGAAACGGCAGGTCTTTCGGCAACACCCATCGCATGGGATGGGATCGGCATTCTCGTGCACCTCTCCAATTTCATGAAAGAAATCACGAAGCAACAAGTGGCCGACATTTTTTCCGGCAAGGTCACGTTGTGGTCAGAACTCGGCGGTCTCGAGACGAAAATCCTGGTCATTGACCGGCCTCGCAATCAAAACATTCGCGATACGTTTGAATCGCAACTTGGTATTTCCGGGAGTATCACCGGCGCCGCCAAGGTGATAAGCTCCGATGAACAGGTTGTGAAAACTGTCGTGGGAACGCTTCCCCCTCTGTCTGCGGTCGCCTACCTGTCCCTAAACCAGGGATTATCCGTCGTCTCAGGCGGCGTCCCCGTCAAGCTCTTGCCTATCGACAAAGTCGAACCGGAAGGCCCTACCGTCAAAGATGGCCGCTATCCGCTCCGACGGCCCATCCTTCTCTTGTCGAAGAAGGAGCCGCATCCCCTGACGGAGGCATTCATCCAGTTCGCCCTGTCTCCGGCCGGTCAACAACTCATTGCCGAAATGTATATTCCAATCAAAGAGAAATAATCGTGCGCCGTTATGATTGAAGGAGGCAGCTATGCTGATGTGGCCATCGTTGAGGTTCTTGTTACTGGGACTCATAGGGGCCATGGTACCCATGGCCCTCTCCCATGCGGAGGAACCAGGCGCGATCGTTGATGGCGCAGGGTTTACCCTCTATGGTACAGAGTCGATCAAGGGGTTTGATGCCGCAAAAGTCGAACGAGACCCTGTCTGCGACCAAAGCAAGCACCCACGGATCGCCAAAATTGAACCAGACGAAGCTAAACCGGGCGTCAAAGTTGTTATCACCGGTGAGAATTTCGGCACGAAGGAGTGCTTCCATACTGTCACGTTCAGCGCGGCCTCACATATCCCCGTAGTGTTCAAATTCATCAACGATTCGACGATCGAAGCGACCGTGCCGGATGCCAAAGCAGGGATGTCCTTCGTCATCATCGTCACGGGCGGCGGAAGCGCCCAATCAAAACCCGTCTTGATCAAGTCTAAGTAGGCTCATCCCTGCTGGCCCGTTGTACCCCTATCACTTCTACGGAAGTCGCCGAGTTGACCTGTCAAATGTTACGTGGTGAATTGTGCATGTTCAACGGTTGGAATGCATCAGATACTCTTCCGCAACCAGTTATTCCAGATTCCGCTAACTCCACATTCAACATTGACCATTTAACATTCCCAATGCCGGCTCTCCTCCTGCTTCCCTCGACAGGACTCCTGACCCTATGCTAGCTTACGCCCTCATTTTCGCCTGATGACTCTCGCAGATTTGCGAACGATCTGAGGGGACAGGGATCAGTATGTTCAAGAAAATTCTGGTGGCCAACCGCGGCGAAATCGCCATGCGGATCATCCGCGCCTGCCGCGAATTGAACATCGCGACCGCCGCTATTTACTCTGAAGCCGACTCGACCGGAATCTACGTCAAGAAGGCGGACGAGGCCTACATGGTCGGCCCGGGACCGGTCAAAGGCTTCTTGGACAGTCAACAGATCGTTAACCTGGCACAACGGATCGGTGCCGATGCCATCCATCCAGGCTATGGGTTCCTCTCCGAAAACTCGCAGTTTGCGCAGCTATGCCACACCTCCGGCATTACCTTCATCGGCCCATCTCCGCAAGCCATTGACTTGATGGGAAGCAAGGTCAAAGCCCGCGATCTGGCCAAACGCATCGGCATTCCAATCGTCCCCGGAACCGAAGGCGGTGTCACCGACGTAAACGAAGCCTTGTCCTTTGCGAAAAACACCGGGTACCCTGTCATCATCAAAGCCAGCGCTGGGGGTGGAGGACGCGGCCTCCGGGTAGTGCGGTCGGATGCAGAACTCCGTGAGAACATGGCAGTTGCGTCACGGGAGGCCCAGGCTGCCTTCGGTGACGGCAGTATCTTCCTCGAGAAATATATCGAACGGCCGCACCATATCGAATTCCAGATCCTGGCCGACCGCCATGGCAACATCATTCACTTGGGCGAGCGCGATTGCTCGATCCAGCGACGGCATCAAAAACTCATCGAAATCGCCCCCTCCTTGATTCTCACACCACCACTTCGCGCCGAGATGGGTGAAGCGGCCATCGCCATCGCCAAGGCGATCGACTATGACAATGCCGGCACCGTAGAGTTCCTCCTCGATCAGGACAGCCGCTACTACTTTATGGAGATGAACCCACGCCTCCAAGTCGAACATACGGTGACTGAACAGATCACAGCCATTGACATCGTGCGCAATCAGATCGCCATTGCAGCCGGCATGCCTCTGGACATTACGCAGCAGGAAGTTACGCTCCAAGGCCATGCCATCCAGTGCCGCATCAATGCGGAAGACCCAAAGAACAACTTCCGGCCTTGCACCGGTACCATCACGGCCTATCTCTCCCCGGGCGGAATCGGGGTACGCATCGACGGAGCCGTCTACAAGGACTACACGGTACCGCCCTACTACGACGCCCTCTTGGCCAAACTCACCGTGCGCGGCCGGACCTGGGAAGAAACCGTCAGCCGTATGAGACGGTCGCTCGAAGAATACGTCTTGCGCGGGGTGAAAACGACGATCCCCTTTATGATGGAAATCATGCAGGATCCTGACTTCATGGCAGGACATTTCGACACCTCCTACCTGGAGACGCATCCAGAGCTGTTCAATTATCACGACTTTGAGCAGCCGGAAGATCTGGTTCTGGCGCTGTCTGCCGCTATTGCCGCCTACGAAGGGCTGTAACAGGATGCTGAAAAAGTCCGCCAGCTTTGTTCTCGCATCGCTCAGAGGCTCAACGTATAGAGGCAAGCCTCTCGGATATCGGAATCACTGGAGAGGGTTTTCCGTTCGCCAAGATCAATTGAAAGGGCGAACGGCCCACACGAAGTGCGGTACGTACCTCCTCGCCTCTTCGCTCGCTGCGGCCGCGCTTGGGATAAAGCGCGTCTCGGCGCGCCAGGGTAGGGCGGGTGAGAAGTCTGGTCATTTTGAGCATCCTACGAGCCATGCTTACAACATGACTATTCGCAATATCACAGTGAGTTTTCAGCAGAAACTGAGTTTTCCACAACCTGCTAACGAAAAACCATGACTGCGAAACTAAAGAAAAAGCCTGGCAAGAAAAAGCCATCTCTGGAAATCAAGCCGGCGGCAGGCAAGCCTATCCTGATTACCGATGTCGCCTTGCGCGACGGGCATCAGTCGCTTTTGGCCACGCGCATGCGGACGGAGGACATGCTGCCCATCGCCCAAAAGCTCGATGCCGTCGGCTATTGGTCACTCGAGGTCTGGGGCGGCGCCACGTTCGATACCTGCCTGCGATTCCTCAAAGAGGATCCATGGGAACGGCTTCGTGCACTGCGCGCCGCCATGCCCAACACCAAGCTCCAAATGCTGCTCCGCGGGCAGAACCTGGTCGGATATCGGCACTATGCCGACGATGTGCTGGAACGGTTCATTGAACGATCCGCAGCCAATGGCATCGACGTCTTTCGCATCTTCGACGCGCTGAACGATATCCGCAACGTCGAACGGGCCATGCGGGAAGTCAAAGCCTGCGGCAAACATGTCGAAGCCGCCATCAGCTACACCGTGAGTCCCGTCCACAGCGTAGAGCGTTTCGTCAACATGGCGAAGCAGTTGGAGGACCTGGGAACCGACACCCTCTGTATCAAAGACATGGCTGGCCTTTTGACGCCGCTCGACGCCTATCACCTCATACGCCGGATCAAAGCCGCGGTGAAGGTTCCGATCCATTTACATTCACACTACACCTCAGGAATGGCCTCGATGACCTCCCTCATGGCGATCCTGGGCGGTCTGGATATGCTGGATACCTCCATCTCCCCGTTGGCCGGAGGCACCTCGCATCCGCCGACGGAAACGATGGTGGCCTCGTTGCGCAATACCCCCTACGACACAGGACTGGATCTCGCCTCGTTCCTCCCGATCACCGAACACTTCCGTTCCGTTCGTCGGAAGTATCGACAGTTCGAGAGCGAGTTTACCGGGGTCGATGCCGAGATCCTCACCTCCCAAATTCCCGGAGGCATGCTCTCGAATCTCGCTGCGCAACTGACCGAACAGAATGCCCTCGATCGGATCAAAGAAGTCCTGGATGAAGTACCGCGTGTCCGAAAGGAAATGGGCTACCCCCCGCTCGTCACCCCGACCAGTCAAATCGTGGGCACCCAAGCCACACTCAACGTCCTGACGGGCGAACGGTATAAAGTCATTACCACGGAAACCAAGAACTACTTCCTCGGACTCTACGGGCGGGCGCCGGGCCTCCTCGATCGCGACATCATGGCCCGCGCAATCGGGGACGACCATCCGATCAAGACACGGCCCGCCGATCGGTTGGAGCCTGAACTCGAAGCCGCCAAAAAAGATTTGCCCGCCTTAGCCACTACGATAGAAGATCAGCTGTCGTTCACCCTGTTCCCCACGATCGCACGAGACTTCTTTGAGGCGCGCGAGAAGGGGGAGCTGACGCTGGAGCCTCTCGAAAGCTTCCTGCCCAGCGGACCAGCTGCGGCCACAGAACTCCATTTGGCGCCGGCCGAATTCAACGTCACGGTCCACGGCGAAACCTACCATGTACAGGTATCCGGTTCCGGACGGAAGGTTGACGGTCGCAAACCCTATTACATCCGGGTCAACGATAAACTCGAAGAAGTCTCCTTGGAGCCGATCCAGGAGATCCTAGCCGGCGTGCCGGAGGCTCCAGACACTGGCGCAGGCGCTAAACGCAAACGGCCCAGGCCGTCCAAGCCTGGAGACGTGGCCCCCCCAATGCCGGGCCGCGTCGTCAAAGTACTCGTCTCGATAGATGCCATAGTCAAGGCCGGCACGCCCCTCCTGATCATCGAAGCCATGAAGATGGAAAGCCAAATTCCGGCGCCGATCGACGGAAAAGTTACCGCGATCCTGGTCGCCGAGGGCGACAATGTGAAGACGGATGAAACGGTCATCCATCTGGAGTAATCCGATAGTCCCACGTGCTCCCGTTCATGCATACAGGCAGCGCTATACTGCGCTGCTCACCTTCATCCTGTTCTGTCACAGCATGGTTGCCTGCTCGTCTCCCTCGCCGATTCCGGCACAGTTCGATGCCATTGAGCGCATACCCATTCACACCGTCCTCGTCCATGGCCAGCAAATCGCCTATCTGGATGTGGGAACAGGCCCACCGGTCATCCTGATCCACGGCTTCGGAGGATCGATGTGGCAATGGGAGCATCAGCAACACACACTCTCGCAACACTTCCGCGTTCTCACGCTCGACTTGCCTGGCGCAGGGCTATCCGACAAACCCGATATCGACTACCGAACGGATCAGATGCTGGACTTCTTTGTCGGATTCATGGACGCTGTGCAGATCCCGCAGGCCGCATTAGTCGGCAATTCCATGGGCGCCGGCTTGGCCATCGGCATGGCATTGACACACCCCGCATACGTTTCCAGACTCGTCCTTATCGACGGGCTGCCGCAACATGTCATGGAAAAACTCACCAGCCCGTCGGTCAGGCGCGCCTTAGAAACCACTGCGCCGGCCTGGCTCGTCTCATTCGGCAACAGGCTGTTCGGCGGACTGATGATTGAGTCCGTCTTACTAGAAATCGTGCATGATCCGGCACTCCTGACACCGGCCGTCATCGAGCGGTCCAATCGCAACCGTCAGCGCCCCGGACTTATCAAGCCTATATTAGCCGCCAAAGAAAACCTTCCAGTATGGGAGTCCGGATTTGCCACACGCATCGGTGAAATCACTCACCCAACGCTGGTGCTTTGGGGAGAAGAAGATCGGGTATTCCCCCTCGCCGTAGGCGAAGGACTCCACCGGACTATCAAGGGGTCACGATTCATCCGAATCCCCAAGGCAGGACACATCCCACAGTGGGAACGACCAGACCTGGTCAACCAGGAACTCATCACCTTTATTCGCCGCTAACAGGATGCTGAAACAGTCCGCCAGCTTCGTTCTCGCATCGTTCAGCCCTTCAACGTACCCCAGAGGGTACGCCTCAGGCCTTCACTCGCTGCGGCCTTGCTGGTCGAACTGTTTGAGCATCCTGTGGAACGATTCTCCTGTTGTGCCAGACATGTAGACCATCGAGACCCCGCTGTGCCAAAATGGGCCTCAGTATCCTGCAAGTAACACAAGCGCACACCACCGCACTCTAGATAAAATGGGCACTGTCACTTCACTAAGGAGGGTAATATGAGGGCAGGATATCGCATGATCATTGGAGCCGCACTCTGCATGGCGATCGGGTTGACCGGATGCGCAAGCACCGGCAGCTCCAGTTTTCTCTACAAGAACTACACCGTCACTGACGGCAGTGCCGTAGCTGGTGAAGGCCGCACCATCCTCTTCAAGGGGAGTCCCCTAGTATTATCGGGAGCCGGCATTAAAGTCGGCGACTCTCTCAGGGAAGTGACGCTGACACAGACGGACCTCTCGCCGATCGCCCTCACCGACACAACGGGCAAGGGTAAGGTTCGGATCATCAGCGTCGTGCCGTCGCTCGACACCCCAGTGTGCGAACAACAGACCCACTATCTGAGCGAGAAAAATAAGGGCCTCGACAAAATGGTGGAATTGGTGACCGTGAGCGTCGACACCCCCTTCGCGCAAAAACGATTCGCGGGAGAAGCCCATATTGCCAATGTCACCTTCCTCTCTGACTATAAGGATACTGAGTTCGGGAAAGCCTACGGACTACTTCTCAAGGGCCCCCACATCCTGGCTCGTACAATCATGGTAGTCGATGCCAACAATATAGTGCGGCATCTGCAGGTCACGCCTGAACTGACTCAGCTGCCGGACATGGATAAGGCCTTCGCCGTGGCCAAGTCATTGATCACTGCAGGCTAGACCAAAGAAAAGGCTGAGGTCGAGGTTGAGGCTAAGGAGAGGGAGACGCATACTTCTCCTTAACCTTAGCCTTAACCTCAGCCTTCCTTTAGAATGAAGAGATGACACCATACGATCTTCTTGTCATAGGGAGTGGGCCCGCCGGCCAGAAGGCCGCGGTCCAGGCTGCCAAGCTCGGCAAGAAAGTCGGCATCATCGAGCGTAAAGCAGTCGTCGGTGGCGTCTCCACCAACACCGGCACCATCCCCAGCAAAGCCCTCCGCGAAGCGGTTCTCTATCTCTCGGGATTCCGCCAACGTAACCTGTACGGAGCCGGCTATCGCCTGAAAAAGACGGTCACAATCGAAGATCTCGCGTTTCGCTCCAACCACATCATCAAGAATGAAATTGAGATCGTGGAAGACCAGATGGCGCGTAACCGCATCGACCTGATCTATGGAGAGGCCCGCTTCGTCGATCCTCACCGTCTCCTCATTCAACAGGCCGACTCGTCGAGAGAACATTATGCCCACGTGATCGTCATCGCAGTGGGGACAGTGCCGACCAGACCGGCCAACATTCCATTCGATGGTCACACGATCATCGATACTGACGGCCTCATCACGCTTAAACACCTTCCGGCCTCGATCGTCATTGTCGGTGGTGGCGTAATTGGCACAGAGTACGCATCGATCTTAGGCATGATCGGTGTGTCGGTCATTCTGATCGACAAGCGACCGCGCTTGCTCGAATTTGTCGACGCTCAGATCATCGACGCCCTGCAACGGCAGATGACAGACATCGGCGTCACGCTCTGCCATGAGGAAGAAGTCGTCGCGATCCGGAAAGAGTCCGACGGACAGGTCACGGTCTCGCTGAAACACCGGCCATCGATCACCACCACGACACTCATGTATGCCATCGGCCGCATCGGTGCCACAAAGCGCCTGAGCCTGGAAGAAGTCGGCATCACGCCGGATGCACGAGGCCGCGTGATCGTCAACGATCATTTCCAAACAGCAATTCCCCATATCTACGCCGTAGGCGACGTCATCGGCTTTCCCGCCTTGGCCTCCACCTCCATGCAGCAAGGGCGCCATGCCTCCTGCCATGCCTTTGGCCATCCCGACCACACCGACACGGACCTTCTGCCCTACGGCATCTATGCCATTCCTGAAATCTCCACGGTGGGACGGAATGAGGAGGAACTGACCAAGGCAGGGATCCATTATGGGGTCGGCATCGCCCACTATCGGGAAATCGCCCGTGGGCAGCTGACCGGCGATGACACCGGTATGCTGAAGCTGCTGTTTCATCGCCACACCCGTGTAGTCCTCGGTGTCCATATTATCGGTGAGGGGGCCACGGAACTCATTCACATAGGCCAGGCCGTCATGGCATACCAGGGAAAGATCGATTACTTCATCGACACCGTCTTCAACTACCCAACCCTGGCGGAATGTTATAAAGTCGCCGCGCACGACGGCATCAATCGTTTGCCGAGGCCCTGGCCACAACAGACAACAGACGCGAAAGGTGAAAAGTAAAACGTTAGAGGACCGAGCCCCACATCGGGCAGGCTGGTACAATCGGCGCATCTGACCATCTAAGATATTTCATCTATCGTTTTACGTTTTACCTTTCACCTTTCACCTTTTACGCCTAACGGGGAGGAGCCCCATGTCGTTTACAGATCGCTTAAGACAACTCGCCACACCTATCTGGGATGCCCAACTGACCCATCCATTCGTCGTGGCGTTGGGCAAGGGAACCTTGCCGGAACACAAATTCAAGTACTACATCCTGCAGGACGCCAGGTTTCTCGGTGACCTCGCCCGTGTGTTTTCTGCCGGAGCGCTGAGAGCGCCGGATTCAGAATCGGCCCTGCGCCTGACGAAACTCGCCGAAGACACTATTGTCGTCGAACGGAGCCTCCACGAGGGATACGGATCACGGTGGAACATGACCGCAAAGGAAATGACTGCCGTGCCCATGGCGCCGACAAACTACGCCTACACCAGGCACATGCTCACCGTCGCCCATACAGGTACTGCAGCGGAAATCACCGTTGTCGCCCTCCCCTGCGCCTGGATCTACTGCGTCGTCGGACAACATCTCCTAAAGCATGGCCCGCCGAAAAAGGATCACCCCTATCGGGACTGGCTTATGCTCTACGCCTCACCTGAGTTTGCCAAAGTGCAGGAATGGATGCGCAAGAAAGTGGACCAGTGGGCCAAGACGGCGGGAAAAGAAGAAAAACGGCAGATGGAGGAGTCGTTCGTCATCAGCTCGCGCTATGAGTGGATGTTTTGGGAGATGGCGTGGAACGAGGAGAAGTGGCCGGTGTAAGAGGCGGGGCTGCAGGTGGGAGCCCCTGTGCTCGCAGAACGCGCACGATGAAACAGTGCTCGTCCGATGCGCGCACGATGGGGCACCCCACCCACAGCCCCTTAGAGTCCACGACCACAGGGATGGAGGGAGAAGGGAAGAGGCTCGTTGGACGCGCATAGTTCAGGTTCCGTCCCGCATCATAACCATGAAAAAAGTCCGTTATGAATCTTTGTAGTTCCGTTTCAGAAAAGATCTTCGTTCTTTCTGCAATATTGAGTGGTTTGATTGCCGCTTGGTTATCATTTGAAGGACGTTTCATTCGTGACCTTCAAGAGCAAATGGTAGACAAAAAGAACCCAGCCGGTGTAGGGACTGACTCCGTTAAGTTCCCGTATAATCTCATTGCACGAATTCGATTTGGGCCTCCTAACAGATGGCTTGACCTGTTTGACCCGACCGCGAAGCCAAAGTTAGTAAAAGGTGACAAGACGTCAGGCTTTAGGATATTTATTTGCGTGGTGATTGCCTCAACCTTTTCTTGTATCGCATTGTATTGCCGTTGACACACCACTCCCTCTTCGCTCAGGAGGTCGCCTAATGCTAAGACTTTTCTCTCGTGTCGCTGTCCTCGCGTTCCTCCTAGTTGCGATGCAGGCTCACTCAGCCGAATACAATCGGCCTTTCTGGACTGAGAAATCTTCATACATCGAAGGGGTAGTTTTGTACGCAGTTGGAGTTGCCACACAGGCCAAGACCCAAGAGGAAGGTCGTCAAGGTGCCTATGAGAACGGGAAAAAGGAGGTCAGTAACTTCGCTCAGGTGACCGACTTGTCCGGACTCAACATTGAAACCCAGATGACATTTGAGGAAACAAACCCAGATGGGACTCGGAATGTGTTTCGGCTGCTCAAGGTAGAGATGCAGGAGCTGACACGATGGAAAACCAGTTTGCTTGCAAAGGCCACTACCGAAATGAAGCGTCAGAACGAAGCTGTCTCGAAAGAGGTCTCCCACAAGCGGGAACAGATAGAACTCCTTGAGCGTCAGACGGCGGAAGTGGCCGACCTTGATGCTCGTGCCGCGGCAATTAAGAAAAGGCTGACAGATTTCTCTGTGAAGGTTGATAGTCGCCTTCGTTGTGGGATGACTATGACAGATGTGGTTGGACTACTTGGAAGACCTCAATCTCAAGACGATTTTTTTCAACTAACAGGAGGAGCCTTCTGGAATTACGGGGAAAAATGGCTGAGCTTCGCAAACGGAATACTTGTCTCAATTGGGACAAACAGGAAGGAATATCATGACGGGGACGGCTGCCCACGATAGCGATCGTGGCCGCTTCGCTGCCCAGATAATTAGCGGAGAACGAGGAGCTGTGGCCTTAGGAAGAAGATTGATCTGATGTCTCAAACGAACGCAGCGATCGCGGATAAACTGGCCCGACTGAGCTCTGACTGCTCTTTTCTCCTCACTCACTTGGTACGTCAGAACGGGAAGCAGCGCGATGCCGAGGCAAGAAAAATCCTTCTCTTAATTCTCGATGCCGATACCACGCGACCGAAGCCGCGGTTGAAAGCATCTCCGGTGGGCTGGTACAGCAGTGGGGCAAACACTAAAGTCTTCAATCCGAAGACCATCAAATTTAACGGTTCAATTGAGTCGAAAGCAGTTTGTTTTACGGAAAGTACACTGCAAGGATTGAAAGCACATTGCGAGGTCTTTGATTCAAAGTATGGGATCGCATTTGATCGGGATCTGCTGTTCGAACGCGGCGCAAATCCCTGCCTAAACATTAGAAAATCATTGCTTAAGGAACAAATACAAACTCCGATCGATAATTGCCCACGGCATGTTTTTAACTTCATCCCGTATCAGCTCCAACCCTTCGTCAATATCATTCATGAGAGCTTCAATGCGACGCACGAACGTGAATGGCGTTATCCTGGCGACTTTCCATTTAAGTACAAAGACGTCTTGTTTGTATTCTGTCCCGAGAAGGATTTCCCAAGGTTTTGCTCGATCCAGACTTCGGGACGTCCGGTGCTTTTCGACTTGGCCTGGCTGGACCGTTTATGACCACTAGCTACCCAGTGGAATAGAACCCTTTCGATCTCTAACGCTGAGCCCAGCGACATGTTCTTTGCGGCCGTCTGCGGCGCTCAGTTAGCTACCCGTCGGCTCTATTTCTGCTCGCGCCTCAGCCCCAACAGCTGTTCCCAAAGAAGCCGAGTACATGTGTGATAAGGGAGAGAATCCTCTGATGTCTTTGCGAGTCCCTTTCGCGTCAATTCCGCCGAGACCATAATGGCGAAAAAGACTGGCAATTCTTCGACCCGCAGTTTCGATTTCGGATCGGCAGAATCGTACAGCGGGCGTTTCGAGTCTTCCTCCGGTATACGAAAGTCATCGGTGCGTTCCGTGTTGCACTTGTTCTGCTTTTGATTTGGTGAAATACGAAACGCATGTGTAGGTTCAAAGTGCTGCTTTTCAGTTGAGCGCTTGGAGAGGACAAACTTCACGACCGTCTGGCCATCTGATGCCTGGGTTGCGCCGAAATAGATCGGTGACAAATCCTGGTCCTGAGCCTGTGCGGTAGGGAGTGTCAGCGCGACCAGACCTATCACAAGAGCAGAAATGACTTGAAGTGTTCGACGGTAGGCCATGGCTAGTTTACTGTCACCCCGCGTTCTTGAATCAGCTTCATCGCCTCCAGCTTGAACTTTCACATAGACTGCCCTAGCTCCTTGCCCCACCTCCAGTTTCATTCAAACACCTAACTCGATGTCTTTGAAACCGGCAGCAGCCCACCTTGACCGTCCCTTTGAGTGCCTCCAACAACTATTCTGACAACTCTTTGCTATTCACGCGGCTGTTTGGAGAATGCAATTTCACGGCAATGTTTGTCAGTATCCTTCATGCCGAGCTTGAGCGTGTTAATGTCCCGTTCGGTAGAGTTCTTAAGGATGCATTGCCTAAACACAGGTTCATCGCAACCCTGATAAACCTTGGCTTTTGTCTCATCGCTTGCCTCTAAGAATAGGTACACAAGGGCCTGCGGACTCCCTGGAAATATTGGCCACTTGGAGATGAGCTCCCAGAGTTTGGATATTTGGGAACTCTGCCGAATACTTTCTGCGTTTGTGAGGTAGGCCTTTACCAACTCCGAACGATCATTGATCCCGATCCCCAGCTCCGTGTCTTCCGGATCAAAAATATGCTCAATCAATTCCGGACACACCGCTGGATTCCGCAGTAAGGCCAACCGCTCGAGATGGGTGGATTCCAGAAAATATTCTTGCCAGTGATATATGAAATCGAAAACACCAAAAACATCCGGGTTCTCTCGCAAGCACGCACGGACGAAGGGATCAGGATCGTTTCTCAGTCGATCTTCAAGATTTCTTTCAGGTGATCCGATCCTTTCACCTGGATTATCTGGATCCAAGTCCCGGTAATCCAGCCATGCAGCATGCCGAGCCATCCACTGGCGGAATTCGACATCTTCGAGGGCGAGAAGTGCAATTTCATAGGGAGCATGATAACCATTTTTTTGCAGTCTCTTAAAAAGGCGAATCCGACCCTTGATATCGGAGTTCTTGTATTCATGCCGAATTTCTTCCAGAGTGTACGCATCAATGGCTGCATACCGATAGAGTGCCATTGTGTGAGATCCTTTCCAAGCATTGTATCAACAGGAGGCGTAGCGCGATATCGTATCAACGGTTCTGCTGAAGGCAAAACGTTTTCGACGAAACTGCGGGCCGCATGAATCCAGGCCCTAGCCCGCATTGCTCATGACGGTTCGTCGAAAATAATGAGAAAAATCAACTGTGCCGCGTGATGCAGTAGCGAATCTGGCGGAGGCTTAGTGCCGCGAGGGGTGATCGCCTACTGAGATTGGTCTATTGGTAGCATACGAGGCAAGGATGGCGTGACTAGAACCTGTATGAGTGCTATAAAAGATCGTAGCTACCGTCCGGTTGAAATCCAGATCCCATCCAGCTTCGCTGTTCGGACTGTTGATGAATATGAAAACGAAAATAAAGCTGTTCTTCGACCCTGTCGGCAACACGCTGACGGTGTGGTTCGGAGACCCCGATCAGGAACACCTGTGCGAAGAAACCGGCAGCGATGTCGTTTTCATGAAGGATCACAAGGGACAAGTCATCGGTTTCGAAAAGGTGAACTTCGTCCCCTTGGGAACAGACATGCCGCTCGTCAGCTTCGAGACCATGGCAATACCCGCCCGATAAAAAAGGAGAGTCCCCGATTATCCTCGAAACACGAAACAGCCTGTTGGGGATGGAGTTTGATCGGTATCTGAGGGAGCATCCGGAATTTGCCGACAAGATCCCCGACAATGCCCACGTCATTCTGCTCCTCGAAGGGGATGAGGATTTCAACAAATGGAGCATGTGCATCGGCAAAGAGCAAGCCGCTCAGGATCAGCCCCTTCTCTATGTGACCATCAAGAAGCTTGCTCCGGCCCATTCGCGCATTGAGGAACTTAGCCTGACGACTGGGTAACTTCCTTGGCCCGCAAATCATCAGTGCCGGGCTGTCAGACTACGGCTCAAGATGGAGGAGGCGGGCGGCGTGATGGACTGCCACAATATGGATCTCTTCACGAATGAGTCGGTATACGATCCGATAGGAACCTTGGATCACTTCGCGGATGGTGGGATCATTGATCTCTGGAACGATACGGCCAGACTGGGGTAGCGCAGGCAGGCGCTCAACTGACGCGATCAATCGTTGGGTGACAAGCTCGGCATAGTGGGGGGAATCTTGAGCGATAAACTGCCGAATGGACTGAACATCTTCAATTGCTCGACGGGTCCAGATCAGCGGAGTCATCTACGGATCTGACGAACGGCCTCGGCGTGGGGAACCGTCTCGCCTGCATCGGATTGACGAAGGCCTTCTTCGACCTTTGCCAGGAAGCAGAGTCGTTCGATCGCATCCTCAAGCGTGGCTGTATCAGGAAGCCGCTCGACAACTTGAAGGATCTTCTGTTTCACAGTTTCAGTGGCCATGGCAATCACCTCATTCGCTTAGCACTCTAAGACACTTTGGTTTTGGCGTCAACTTAGCTCTCCGGCGATGTCGGCCATATGAGCTGCCCCGCTGGACAGGCTTGGCGCTCTGAGTATAATGTGACTCAGCGTTGAGCTTGCTTACCATCTCAAAGGATAGTTCTCCGGGAATGAATCGTCTTCTGCTCACGATCATACTCACCCTTGCTGCTCTTTGGGCCCTTCCAGCTCATGCGGCATCGTCTTATGAGGAAAGTCTGAAGCAACTGGCGGAGGGAGTGATCGCCGACGCTGTGAAAGCGAAAAGAAACCGGCTGGCGGTGTTGGACTTTACGGACAGCAAGGGTGCGGTCACACCGATTGGGCAATTTTTGGCAGAGGAGTTGAGTACACAGATTCTGGTCGCAGGCGAACTCAAAGTCGCCGATCACACCGTGGTGGACTCGACCTTGAAGAAATTCCATGTCACAGAGCTCGAACCGGCTCAAGCTAACGGAGTCAAGCAGGCTGCCAAGGCATTGCAAGCCGATGTATTTCTGACTGGTTCCTATAGTGATTCACCGGACGGCTTTCGAGTGACGGTGAAACTGCTCAGCCCCAGTACCATGCAGTCATTAGGCGCTACGCGCAGCGCTATACCTAAAACCGGCCTACTGGCTGAACTCATCAAAGAAACAAACAAGCCGCCTGTTATAAAAATTGATGCCTCCGCCAAGCCGGCGCCACCACCTGGGCTTGGGCTCCATAGCAATGAACAGTATCAACTGGTCGTGACAGCCCTGCATAGGCGGGACAATCAGATCATCGCCGATCTCACGATTGAGAATAAGTCATCGCGCGACGTCAAAGTCCTGTGCCTGCTGCAGGACACCATGCTCGAAGATGACCATGGCGCCCGATGGAAATTGGAATCGGAAAACAACCGCGAAGGTCTCTGCATGCGCGGCATCGAGCTCTCTCCGCGAAAAAAAGGCCGGGCCGTGTTGACCTTCTCGGCGCCGACCGACGCGACCGGGAACCAATTTATCTTTCGTTATCACGAAACGGCCCCACGACGGGATGCCCTATTTTCTATCGAAGGACTCAAAGTCGAATCGGCCGGAACCCCTCCGGCAGCAATCGACACGATACCACCACCTTCTACGCCTTCTAATTAACCCTCACATGAGCAGACAACCGATCAAACAAGTGTTGACGATCGCCGGCTCTGATTCCGGCGGAGGTGCGGGAATTCAGGCCGACATTAAAGCCATGTCGGCCAACGGCGTGTTTGCCATGTCGGTGATTACTGCCGTCACGGCGCAGAATACGGAAGAGGTCACCGAGGTCTTCGAGTTACCTGTCTCGATCATCGCGTCGCAGATCGATGCGGTGTTCGATGACTTCGACGTCGCAGCGGTAAAAACTGGGATGCTGTCTTCAACGGCGATCGTCGATGTCGTTGCAAAACTCTTGAGGCCTCAAAAGATCACGAATCTCGTGGTGGATCCGGTCATGATCTCGAAGACCGGCCATGCACTGCTCAAGCCGGAGGCGATCGATGCGGTGAAGACACAACTCTTCCCCCTGGCGCTGCTCGTCACACCGAACATCCATGAGGCCCAACAACTCTCCGGTATCGAGATCAAAACGCTCGCGGACGCACGCCGGGCCGCCAAAATCATTCATAAGTTCGGTTGCAAATATGTGTTGATCAAGGGCGGTCATTTCCCGGCAGAACGAGCCACCGATCTGCTGTATGACGGCAATTTTTTCAATGTGTTCAAAGGTGAGGTCATTGATACCCCCCACACCCATGGCACCGGCTGCACCTTCGCCTCAGCCATCGCGGCGCATCTCGCACGAGGCAAATCCATGAACGACGCCGTACAGACGGCCAAAACCTACCTCACCGAAGCCCTTCGCCATAGTCTGGCAATCGGTCATGGAACTGGACCGACAAATCATTTTTACTTTCTTCAATCCTAGGATATTGTAGGGAAGTAACCTGGGCAAAGAAGAAGCTCTCGGTCTACACGTCTGGGACAAGTCCAGTCTATCTGGTTCATTTGGTTTATTTTGTTTATCTGGTTGATTTCGTTTATTTGGTTAGTTTCATTCAACCAAACAAACAAAACAGACCAAACAAACCCAATAACAACCTTCTCACGCTGGCGGACTGTTCAGCATCCTGTGAGGAATAGAGATCCATGGGTCGTTTTAGCTTCCGCCCACTAACTTTTTTGATCACAGGATTTGGCTGGCTCCTACTTTCCTCGCTGGTGGGACTGGCCGTCATGATTGGATTGGTCCATGGCACGCCGCTGCCTTCTTGGTTGAGGTTGGTTCATGTGCATGCCATCCTCATCGGTGGCATCCTGCAACTCATGATCGGCGGGTTGCTGGCGTCCCTATTCAGTGATTCCCAGAGCGGCCTTACCGGTGCAAACTCCCGCCCATGGCTGTTCGCAGCCCTGAACGCCGCCACAGTCTTGTTGCTCATTGGATTCGGACTCGGAAACATGATGATCGTCGGTGGGGCTGGAATTGTCGTGATTGGAGCCGTCGCCTCCATCGCTCCGGTCGCCTGGCAGTTCGCGCGGCAAAGCCAAACTCAAGCAACCGGTTCCTCCTGGCTCTATCGTTTCTCGCTCGTTTCCCTACTCGTTGGATTAGTCATCAGCGTCGCAATGGCATTCCAGTTCGTCCAACAATACTACGCCCACGCGCGGCTTCTTCATTTGCATCTGATTCTGTTGGGTTTTGTCACCATGGCCATGATCGGCGCCACCCATCGCCTCTTGCCGATTGCCTTGAACACTGAACTCTACAGCCTGAAACTCGCCCGTTTCGTGATGGTCGCACTTCCCGCCGGCTTCGCTATTTTGATCGGTGGATTTATCACCTCGTCCCTCCACCTCGAACTCGCGGTCGGAGGGTGGCTCATCCTCAGCATCGGTCTCTATGCATACAATCTTCTGCGTACCTGGATAGGCTCAGGCCATCAGGGAAATGCCGCTTCCGACCACCTGCTGATCGCGACGTTTTTCCTGGTCTTTATGATGGTCATGGGCGTGCTCGTCGGAGCCAACTTCCTCCCACAACCGCCGGTACTGCCATTTGGATCGTTGCACCTCGCGGCCTACACCCATATGGCCTTGATCGGATTTATGCTGCAGACAGTCATTGGAGGCTTGTCTTATGGCATCCCTGAGATACTGGCGGCCAGCCGGATTGCGAGCCGAAAAAAGCAGGGGCCTTATCGAGATCAACTCGCAGCCATCATGGACCGGTGGCGAGCCGTCCAGCTGGTTGGATTGAGCTTGGGGACAATGGGATTCGGCTTGCTCGCTGCGATGACCTGGAACTTCCCACTCAGTACGCTCTCCATTCAAATTGCATCCTGGGTCACTGTCGGCCTGCTCCTTGGCAGCTTGACCATTTTTACCGCCAAGCTTGCCTGGGCTTTCGGGGTTTCGCCACCAGGAGCCGTCGTTTCTCTCCCCAACAAGATACTGAAAGAATCCACCAGCGCCATAGATCCTGCCGCGTGAGACGGGAGATAGGCGAGAACGGCACGATCCGAAGTTCGGGGTTCGAAGTTCCGAAAACCTCGAACCCTCCCCCGTCTAGCTTGTCCCGCCAGTCGCGCTCGGATATCATATAGTGGCTTTTGCTGTTGCGCGACTGATGCGGTTATTGACGTTCCAACTGTTAAATTCATGCTTGATTGAAAGACTACTCCTTGGAAGAATCCCTGACATTTCATGATCGCCTCGGCCATGGCGTTGCTGCCGTCCTGCGCACGCCCGACGAACCGACGACGCGTCTCGCCTTGCTATGCCATGGATTTCTCTCCGGCAAGAACAGCACAACCAACAAGACCTTGACCAGGCTCCTCAATGGACAGGGCCTGGCGACTTTTCGGTTCGACTTTTTCGGCCAAGGAGAGAGTGACGGACCGTTCGAAAAGATCACGACAACCCTGGCCGTACATCAAGTCGAAACCGCGTTGAATCTGGTAATCGCCCGGGGCTACGACAGAATCGGACTCATCGGTTCAAGTTTCGGAGGACTCGTCGCCATCCTCACGGCAGCCCAGCGCAGCGATATCGCCTGTTTGGCCCTCAAATGTCCCGTGGTGGATTTCTCGGAAGAGCTTCGCGTAACGTTTGGGCCTGACGAGCTAGCTCGTTGGCAAGCCACTGACACGGTTCCGAACATCATGGGAGGGCCTGATCGAATCCGTTTGCTGTATGATTTTTACGAAGACTCCCTCAGACAGATCGCCTATGGGCCGGCTGAACGGATCGCCGTACCCACACTCATTGTCCAGGGTGAAAAAGATGAGTGTGTCCCTCTCCATCAAAGCCAGCGGCTGTATGACGCACTGAAAGGTCCGAAGAGGCTCGATCTCCTGCCAGAGGCCGATCACCAATTCACTAGAGGCGACGACTTTCGCCAGATGACCACATCGATCGCTGATTGGCTCGTTACCCATCTCTAGCAGGATGCTGAAATAGACGCCCAACGTCGTTCTCAGTCGCCTGACTCCCTGCGGCCTTGTTGGATCGTCTATTTCAGCATCCTGCTATGATTTGGCGCAGCGGAAACCCGTATAACTATTACGGGCTTCTGGTGGCAATTTGAATCGCCCATAGGTGAGAAGATATTTCGGCAGGTCGGACCACGATCCACCGCGTAGCACTTTAAACTTTCCCTGTTCAGGGCCTTGCGGATTCTGTTCCGGCGAGGTTTTGTAATAGTCCGCACCATACCAATCCTGCACCCACTCCCACACATTCCCAGCCATTTGATAGAGCCCATACGGACTCTTACCCTGCTCATAGGACAGCGCGGGCATCAAGACCTGGCTATAGCTAAACCGCGCGCCCAATGCGAAATTCGCCAAATCCTTGGTGGGAGACTGGTTGCCCCAGGGATACAACCTTCCATCCGTTCCTCTGGCCGACTTCTCCCATTCCGCTTCGGTGGGAAGCCGCTTCCCCTGCCATTGGCAATAGGCATCGGCGTCCGCCCAGTCCACGCCGATCACCGGACGGTTACTATGCTGAGACCGGTTGGCCTTGTCCCATTCCCAGGGTGCGGGCCGGTTCGTGGCAGTAAGGAACGATGCGTACTGCCCTACCGTCACTTCGTGGAGATCTATCAAGAAAGCGGGCAACCAGATTTGATGCTGAGGACGTTCATCCTCCAACGCCTGCATCCCGTCCAATCCCATTACGAACTCGCCGGCAGGGATTTCGACCAGAGGAGTTTCAGCAACAGTCGTCTGGTCCAAGGCCTTGGGCTTCCCAAGCCGATCAAGTTGGGCCTTTGCATTAGTATCAGAGATAAGGAGGAGAAGGATGGTCAAAACGATCATCCAGCAAGGCCGCAGGGAGTTTGAACGCCGAGGCGTACGCGGTTGGTACGTTGAGGCGTTCAAACGACCGAGAACGAAGCTGGGGATCGTTTTCACCATCCTTCTCAATGGATGATTCCACTGACCACCCAATGCCGATCATCCACGACATCAATCAATAGGCGGGTCAGATTCATCCTCGCCAACTGCGCACCGACTTCATCTTCCGTGAAGGCTGCGAGTAGTGAGTTATAGAAGTCTCTTCTCAAAATGTCCGGAGTCCCTGAGGCATACCGATCGACAATGGCCTGCGCCTCCTCCGGTGATTCCGGCCTCAATAAATCCATCACCAGCACAGGCGAGCCGGGCTTCACTGCCAATCGTAGCTTGTGCCAAAACTGTAACGGGTTCGGCACATGATGCAGCAGGCTATTGGAGATGGCTGCATCAACGGTACTCACTCCGGCGAGATCCTGAAATCGTTCACAACGGAAAGTGATACGAGAGGACAACCCTGCTTCCCGTACGGTTTCTTCAGCTAACTGTATCATCGGCTCCGACGCATCGACCGCGGTGATGCGACAAGAGGGCAGCGCTCGCGCAAAGCGAACAGGGATGTCGCCTGGCCCACAACCCAGGTCGAGAATATGCCCCTCGAAAAAATCAGGAAAGTATCCGCGGAAACGATCGACAAAGCCCTGGTTTTCTTGTGAGAAATCCGCCGCTGCATAGGCGCGGACTTGCGCGGGATCTTCCATGAGTTCTGGTTCAAGTGTACGATCCATGGTCATTCATCATTGAACATTTTCCGGCTTCACCACCACCTCATCCCCCGGTCTCACTACGCCCTCACGCAGCACTTTCGCGTAGAGCCGACTCCAGCCTGGATTCAGTTTCTGGGACACGCGTTTGTAGTCTCTGTCCAGGAACCACTGGGCATTCTTATCGCAGGGAGACGTATAGCTCATAATCTCTAGCTGGACCTCTGGCCCGACCTGAAGTCGATTTCCCGGTTTCAGCTTTTCCCACTCAAGCCCGGCAAACGTCAGGTTCTCTCCAGAAGAACCAGCCTCGATCGAATGGCCCTCGTCCTGCAGCCGCTCGATCAGGTCTTGCGAGTAGAGACAGACCGCGCGATCGGGGCCTCCATGCACCTTGAGATTCTGTTGCCGGTCGCCATCGACTCCGGCCTTGGTGATGACAACCTCCAGCACTGGACGTTTCGGCACACCTCCGTCTGACACATTAATCTGGCACAGGTGGGGGTAGGGTGGTCGTCCATTCTCAGTCATCAACTCACTCCTCCGCAAGATTCCGCCATCAGCAATTCCAACGCTACCCAACCCTCTTGTTCACGCCGTTGACACAACATGGCGCCGACCTTGGAAAACGCTTCGACAATCTCTTCCTCTTGATCGAGCAGAATGCCGGACAGCAAGAGCCTCGCACCGTGGCTCACGTACTGCGCCAATGCATCGCACAACAGCAACAGCGTCTGACGGTCGAGATTGGCCAGCACCAGATCCGGCCGTAGCGCTCCTTGCCGGTCAACTTCAGCCAATGTCCCGCACCGGAGCACGAGATTATTCCCAAACCCGTTCGCTGCGGCATAGTCTCGCGCGCAATCCACCGCGACAGGGTCGCAGTCCACTCCCAAGGCCGAGGCCGCCCCAAGCTTCAACGCAACCATCGCTAGAATCCCGCTCCCCGCCCCCACATCCAGCACAGACTCGCCGCCGTGAATGAAGTCTTCAAGCCACTCCAACAACATCCTGGTCGTCGCGTGATGCCCCGTGCCGAATGCCTGCTTCGGATCGAGCACGATCTCAATATCCTGTGCCTGCAGCGCCACCGGCTCCCAACTCGGCCTGATCACAATCCGTCTGCCGATCCTGATCGGCCTAACCGACTGAGCCCACTGCTGGTTCCAATCCTGGTGCGGAAGGGACTGCACTAGAATGTCGGCCTCTGGCTGTTCCCTTCCCTCCATCTGTTGAAGTACTTGCCGAAGTCGTACGAAATGATCCTGGGACCAGCGTTGGCTGGGCCAATAGATGTGAATCGTGCCTGCGTCTTGCCAGCTGCCCTGGACGAATGGATCGGCCAAGAGCCCTAGCAACTCAGCCGCATCCACGTCACTCCGAAAACTCACATCGGTCCACTCATCCGGCATCACAACACCAGACAATTGACGAGAACACCCCCATCCAGTAAGGTCAGCGCTATGCTCCAACACCAGCCCGTGACACCTTTACCGAAAGCCCATGCGCTGACCGGCCTGGTGGCGAAACTCGACCGCATGATCGCCCTGGCTACCGCCGCTAGTTCCACCATCACCCGCTGGCGTCTGATCCTGTTCATCGTCGGAGCGATCTGCACGGTAGCCCTCTACAAAACGGGATGGTATCAAGCCGGCAATGGGGCGCTCATCGCCTTTCTTGCCCTGTTTTTAATTGTGGCCGTCTATCATAACAGGCTCGAAAGTCGCTTGCACCGGCTTCGTCTCTGGAAGGAGATCAAGCTCGTGCACCTGGCACGACTCCGGCTGGATTGGTCTCATATCCCTGCTCGCCCGTCGAGCGTTCCCGAACACCACCCCTATGCCAAAGATTTGGATCTCGTCGGTCCCCACTCGCTGCTTCATCTGCTCGACACTACCGTCTCTTCCTACGGGCAGTCGAGGCTAGGGTCATGGCTGCTTGAGCAGCCACCGAAACCGGACCAATGGCTCTTGCGCCGCCGCCTCGTGCAAGAACTCATTCCGAAATCGTTGTTTCGAGATCGGCTGGGGCTCGAAGCTCAGCTCATCGGCGAACAAGAGATCAACGGACGACGACTCGAAGCCGTCTTGCAACATACAGTCGGATTCCCTCACCTCACGACCGCCTTAGCGATTCAAACCCTGCTGGCTACAGCCACCATCGGACTCGGCTTGAGTGCGCTGCTCGGCTGGCTGCCGAATTATTGGATGTGGTCTTTCGCACCCTATGCCTTGATCTATTTCTGGACCGATCAGGGCGAAGAGTTATTGGAGCATGCGGTGGGGGTGCACTTCGAACTGGAAAAACTGGGAGCCGTACTGGGGTTTATCGAACGGCACGCCAGGCCTCGCCGCTCCGCGCTCGCCGATCTGTGGGCGCCGCTGCTTGCGCCAGGCATCAATGCGCCTCAACTTGTTCGGCAAGCAGCCCGCACTCTGCATGCGATCAGCGTCAAAGCCCATCCGCTGATTCATTTGGCCGTCAACGCATTCTGCCCCTGGGACTTGTGGTTTACCTACCGGCTCCAACAGATTCAGGCGCAGGTGGCTGATAACCTGCCGACCTGGCTGGACCGACTGGCCGAAGTCGAGGCAGCCTCGGCACTCGCCACCTTTGGTTCACTCCACCCATCCTATCGCTGGCCGGACCCATTCGCCGCAGATCTACAGCGTAACGGAACCCATGCGAAGCTCTTGGTCAAGGAGCTCGGCCACCCGCTGATTCCTGAGACACATCGGGTTTCGAACGATCTCGCTCTTGAAACCCTGGGAACCGTACTCCTGGTAACTGGATCGAATATGTCAGGGAAAAGTACCTTCCTGCGAACACTGGGCATCAATCTCTGCCTTGCCCAGGCAGGCGCCCCAGTCTGCGCCGGCCTTTTCGAATGGACGTGGCTGCGCCTTGCCACCTGCATCCGCGTAGACGACTCGCTCGAAGCCGGCCTGTCTTTTTTCTATGCCGAGGTGAAACGCCTCAAAAGCCTGCTCGATGAGACGGCGGATCGATCCAACGCACCGGTCGTCTTCCTGATCGATGAAATTTTCAAAGGCACCAACAATCGTGAACGATTGATCGGGAGCCGTGCCTTCATTACCGCCCTCTCGCAAGGCAATGGCTTCGGCTTGGTCACCACCCACGATTTGGAATTGACTGACCTCGACAAGACGGTGCCCGGATTGCGGAACGCCCACTTTCAAGAAACGGTGGCAGCCGGCGCGTTGCAATTCGACTACAAGCTCAGACCTGGACCCTGCCCCACCACCAACGCGCTACGGATTATGGAGCTGGAGGGATTGCCGGTGCCTCCACCTCAGGCCTGACCGTTGTTACCTTTTTATTTCGCTCCTGCTGTGCTATGACTCTGCGTACGATTCGGGCGCATTCACCGGCTTGAGGAGCGCCATGACCATCCAGCCTTGGATTACCTGTCTACAAAGCGGAATACTCATCCATCATCTCGAAGCTCGCTACCCCGAACAGGCATCGACAGTCGATCTCCAACGGGTGATGGGAGCAGCCGATTCGTTCCAGGAAATTCAGGATGCCCGCGCGTTCCTGACCGATGCAAGCAATTGGATTCCTCATTCGGTGTTCCGTGAGTTGGTCAAACGCTGCGAGTTGGCTACGGGCCAGAAGGACTTTACGTATCAGGCCGCTCTGGCCTACTACGAAACCGTCAAGACGCAGACCCCGACGCTTATTGAAACGATTGCGATCCTCCTCAACGACGTGGAATCAGTGTTTCGCTCCGTCGGCGACTGGGCCTCGGCCTATACGACGTATCTCCAACTTCAGTCGTTCGTCTGTCCGGACGAACCACAGACCTTGCACATCCTGTCTCGGTACTTACCGCCGGTTGATCCTGGACTTGGAAATATGCGTCTGGTGCAGGGCAATCTCGAAGGCACTGCGAAACTGGACCCCTCCGTCGAAACTGCCGTCTGCGAGGAAGTCTACTCACAACTCCGCTTAGAAACCCTGGTCAATGAGTTCGGTGAGGCCTACGAGATGACCACGAAAAACGATCGGTGCACTGTGGCCCGCCGATCGACGGGCGAAGTCGTGATCACGGGACGAACGATTCGTCTCATTCATACGCAGATCCCCGTCAAAGCCGATCGTATTCCCGCTCCCCATGGTTCCGACGAACAACTTGTCGCCACACTTGAGGGGAAGGACCATCTCTCGGTCTGGACGGCTGAAGAGCCGGTCCGAAGCTCCAAGACACAATTCCCTAAGCCGGACGATTACTGCACCGCTATCCGCATCGAACATGGCGGCACCCTCTCCGCTGGCTCGCTCAGCACGACCATCAAAGCCGGATCGATCTACAACGCGCCGTATACCCATTATCGTCTGCGTTGGACGAATTGCCCTCCACAGGCGAACAACGCCGCTGCCGCCGGCCGCTCGCAACACTTGACCGACCGGCGCGCCTTCGCATACCAGCTCTTTACCCATTTAAAGAACCTCCAGGCGACGCATCGGCACATGCTCACCATGTTCCTCCGCAATGTGGAACTGGCGCAGGAGAATATACAACTAAAGCAGGAGCTGTCTGCGCAGCAAGAAACCGGCGGCATTATTGGCAAGAGCGCTCCGCTTCTCGATCTTCTTTCACTGATCAGAACTATCGCTCCTTCGGACACAACCGTGTTGGTGACCGGAGAAACAGGGACAGGGAAAGAACTCGCCGCCCGGTTGATTCACCAACTAAGCCGACGCAAGGACCGACGCTTTGTCGCCGTGAATTGTGGAGCACTGCCAGAAACGCTCTTGGAAAGCGAGTTGTTCGGGCACGAGAAAGGATCATTCACCGGTGCGATCGCTCAAAAGAAAGGGAAATTCGAGCTCGCCGAGGGGGGTACATTGTTCCTCGATGAGATCGGAGACATTTCGCCCGCGGTGCAGGTGAAACTGCTCCGAGTGCTTCAAGAACGAGAGTTTCAGCGCGTCGGAGGAACAAGCGATCTTAAAGCGAACATCCGGCTGATCGCTGCCACGAATCGAGATCTCCTGGCGATGATGGAGCAGAATCAATTTCGACAAGACCTATTCTATCGTTTGAATGTCATTCAGCTCTATGTCCCGGCCTTGCGGGAACGTCCGGAGGATATTGCTGAACTGGCCCAGCATTTCGTCCAGCGATTCGCCGAGAAAACAGGAAAATCCATCGCAGGCTTGACGCCGGACGCGTTGCGGCTCTGCCTGGCCTACAAATGGCCGGGTAATATCCGCGAGCTGGAGAATGTCATGGAGCGCGCCGTGACCTTGGCGCCGGAAGGCAAGAAATGGATCGCTCCTGACCTGCTCCCGAGCAATCTACGCTCGACGACGGAATCGGCCCCCTCGCTCGATCTGGCCGAGTTAGTGGACCGTGTTGACTGGAGTGCGTTGCTTAAAACCCTGGAGACGCGAGGATCGCTCACCGGACTCTTGAACTACCTCGAATGGACCATCACGCGCCGCGCCGTCGCTGAATACGGCGGCAACAAGAGCCGCGCCGCGAAAGTCCTCGGACGCACCTACCGCTGGCTCCGAAAGCTGGAAAGCGAAATGACCGGACCACAATCTCCAAGGCACAACCCCTCGGACAAATCCTAGCCTCACTGAGTTTTTCCAGCAGAAGTATAATCATTTTGCACGAGGATCTTATGAACGATCGTTCATGGATTGTGAACGATCGTTCGCAGACAGCAACGTGTGCGTGTCAATTTCTTTTGCCTGGCACTTACATCAATCTCCTGGCTTCCTTATCTGTCTGGTCTCTCTGGATCAGATTTGATTCACAACAGCATTCAAATAGATTCAGTAGCAACCAATCTTCCCAATGAAATAGTCCCACCGCCTTAGAGGGCAAACTCTTTTTCCCATCAACGACCCGGCCCACATCTTGCTCAATCACTTGAGCATCTGTGGATTGGTACAAACTTCTTCAAATGGTTGAAGAAAAGATGCGGCATCATTCCATGATACAGAAACCTGGAGGGTGCTGCGGCCGCCCCCCCTCGGTTCGAGATGCGGCCGCGTATAAAGGAGGGATCACCATGCGCACTCAACGCCTTATCGCGTACGCGTTTGCGGCCTGTCTTGTCTCGCTGGTGGCAGAGACAGCAATGGCCAACGATGGAAGTGGACAGTTCAACGCGTTCCTGAAAGGACAGTATCAGATCAGCGCGACCACCACCTGTTCCACGGGGTCGACTGTTGAGTCAATTGGGTCCGATCCGACGTCCTTCATCACCTTCGCTGGGGTCATTACCTACGATGGCCGCGGTCACGCTACGGTGACAGATCAAGGCGTCGTCATTGGCACGGGTAGTCCGGATAGATTCGACGAGGCGTGCAAGTATGAGTATGAGGTGGCCCGCGACGGTAACTTCAGCCAAAAGGGTAGCTGCACGGGTGCTGGTGGGTCGTATTTTTTATCCGGCATTAAGGAGAGGGGGCAGATCGGTGTCGGAGGTTCGGTATTGATCACGAACTGGATCGGGACGGATGTAGAAACACTAGTGGCGCCGGCGCCCCCGGCAGTGCCTGAATTCACTCAATATCGCATCTGCGGTGGTGTGAGCACGGCGGTGCGCATGGGCCCGCACTAAGCGAACTCGGCCAGCGCGGCCTCCATATGGCGGACTCGGTAGACGACGTGTGCGGTGGAACCCAAGCGGCCGCCGCACAGTCGCCTGGCTAGACAGGCCCGCGCCACGAAATGGCTCCTAGCACCCTCATACTTCTGAAAGGGTGATCAACATGTTTGGCACAGTCCCCTATTGCGTATTTGCCCTCCTGTTCTCTCTTGCCGGATGTACGACGGAGTGGGCTGCCGAGGGCTCGTATTATCGGGCGACGCAAACTCTGTTGGATGTCCAAAGCACTCCTCCTGGCAAAATCTCGATCAACGGCAGCCATAAGGGTGAAAGCCCCTTATCTATACCGTTGGAATATGAACGAGAAGTTCAACGCAAAACACGAAAGGTCAGCTATTGGATCTCACAGCCGGGATTGGCGTTGGGGATTACTCTTCTAAGTCTTGGGATCTACCTGCCATTCAGCGCCATACCGGTCGATGTGGAATTGAGGCAAGAGCCACAGTCAAACTATCGGTTGAACCGATTTGTCGTGCAGGTCCAAGCGGACGGACATCAGCCCTGGGAGGACACAGTAGTCTGTACTGGGCAAGACCGGCTGGCGCTGAATCCTGTCCTGGCACGGAGAGAGTGAGCCTGTAAGTTAATGGAAGCTACGTTGTGATGAATTGGCGGTGGGCAACGGTCAACTTATGGAGGATGCAATGATCAGCACAATAAAAACTAAGCGAGTTGTGGGAGCAGGCGTACTGAGTTGTATGGTTCTATTCTTGCTGAGTGCATGCGGAACTGTAGAACACAAGGTGAATCTGCTGAATAACTTCACTCCTGACCAAGCGACTGGAGTCGAAGTGGGGAAAGTTACGAATGAAACTGGGAAGACGTTTGACCCGGAAGTCAACGTGGAAGACATGCTACGGCGGGCGCTGACCGAGAAGCTGACGGCAGAAGGATTGTTGTGGAGCAACGCAACACCGAAAAAGCTTGTCCTGGACAGCAAAATTCTCGACTACGATCAAGGGGACGCCTTCAAGCGTTGGTTGCTCCCTGGGTGGGGAGCCACTGTCCTTACAATCCAAAGTGATTTGCGTCAAGACGGCCAAGTGGTTGGCACAGTTGATGCGAAACGGACGGTTTCCGCAGGCGGAGCCTACACGATTGGGGCATGGAAGACAGTTTTCGATAACCTCGCAGGAGATGTCGTGGAAGATCTCCGTTCAAAAATTCCCAAGGTAGAGCCGAAGCAATAACTGGAGATGGAAAAGAAACAGGGACCATTCTACTTTTTCAGGCCGGCCTGACCTATCGTTGGTGAGAGAAAGGAGGAAAGAGCCGGCCCGCCATGCGCCGCTCACCTGCTCCTCTTCCGCCACTCCCACGGTGGAATAGGGTTCAGTTCTACCCATTGTCCTAAGTTACGGGATTAGCCCCCTCTGCTGACTTGATCTGTACCCATGCGAAACCCAGATGCGCCCACTTCTCTTGCACAAGAATGTAACGATCCTGTTTCCACATTGCATGTTCGTGATCATGGTTTGGAAATCGACTCGTGCCCCTTGAGAACTCCCGTTCAGGTGCTATGAACCGCCGTTCATAAGTTTGGGCTTGATGATCCCGCAACCTTGGTTGCCTTCTGATCCGTCCAATCGCGCAAAGTCCAGCCCACCAAGCACTGCGACGAAACTGCCAGGCCTGAGCGTTCTCGGCGCGTTCCTTGCTCAAGCGACACAGTGAACCTGGACTGCTCTGAGGGAGGTGCCCCATGCGCGGACATTGGCTGAACTTCGAGAAGAGCCAACAAATGTGCAGGCGAATACCCGTCCTCGGGTGCGTCTTTCTTGCCGCTATAACGCAGGCAGGCTGTATCGGGCTGATTGTAAACACCCCTGAAGAGTGCAAGAACGCAATTCCCTTCACAGGTGTTCACGACATCTTTGTTTGGACAAAGCCCTCACCCGAAAAAGTGACAACCAAAGCTGAGTTTTTGAAAGATTGGGGTAAGCCTGATGAAATCATCTCTACGTCAGACAATGAGGTCACCTGGATATACAAGAGGAAACTATGGTGTGGCGTGATGCCTGTATTCTTGCTGCCAGTACCGTTACTACTACCTATGTGCGATGGATTTGACCGGATAGAATTTCAAGGCAATGAGGCGAAGAGGCTCCACACAAGACACATAGGGATGGCCGGTGTTGTTCTTATAGCGGGGGGAGGCGGGACGGCGGGGAGTGATCCGGCTTGTCGGTTTCCTCAACCGCCTAACAGCGGCGTAACCTCTGTCGCGGCAAAGCCTAAGGAGGGAGTGGACTCTGGAGAGCGAATCGAGAAATCCTTACAACCCAATTTGAAGTGGGGCCCCTTTCCCGGTCTTGATGAAGATGTCACCTATGATCTGAAGGTCTGGCGTGCAAAGACTGGGTGGAGTCAGGTGCAGCAAGGATCCGTCGTCTACGAGCGACAGGGAATCACCCAGCCTTCTCATCAGATCGAGATGCCGTTGGAGTTTTCGACGCATTATCTCTGGGCCGTGAGAGCACATTTCAGACTTAATGACCAGATACAGATAACTCCCTGGAGTCATGAAATTGCAGCAGGCTCGTCTGATGAGCGGCGATACTATCATTTCTGGACACCGAACTCTTCTGAACTTCCGCAGTGAGGGGATGATGGTGACGGCTGGTGCTGGTGGTACAGAAACTCCCGGCTGGTCAAAAGCGTGAAACCTTTCCCCCATTGGTCACTGTTAGGATGAAATCAACAACCTTCAATTCTACCGTCTGATAAGAAAATTGGGTTTTCAAGACCCGACAAATGCGATGAGAGTTTCTTATCTGCTCCAATGTCTCTACTTACTTTTGATGGCTGCCATTACCAGTGTGCTCGCTGTGGGGTGTGTGAGCTACGCACCAGAATTCCATGATGTTCCTGAAACAAGAATTGAGTTTTCCGATGTCGCTGCCTTCCACCTGTTTGAAGGCGCTGAAATAGTAACGGGCAGCAATGCCGTGTGGGTCATGGTTCCTGGAGAAAGAACGGTACTATATAAGATAGACCCACAGGATAAGAAAGCTGTCGCAAGAATCGAGGTAGGGCGGACGAGCGGGTATCCTCTTGGTTCTGCACTCGCAGTCGGTCAAGAAGCGGTATGGGTGACTACCACTGAGAATGGTGTTCTACGAATTAATCCTCAAGGTAACAAGATCGTTGCGAGAATCCCAGTTGAGGGAGACCGACCCTTCATTGTGACTCTCACAAACGATGCATTGTGGGTTGGGACCAAAGGGTCTTTCTGGAATAGTTGGGCCGGTAGCTATAGGATTCACAAAATTGATGTTCGGAGCAACCAAGTTGTTGAGCCTGTGTCGAAAAAGGAATTATCCGCTCGTTCCGATCGTGCGGCAGTGGGGTTTGGATCTCTCTGGATTCGTGACAGTTGGGCTGAAACCGTGTTCCGGACTGATCCACTTTCAGGTCAGATAATTGCCACGATTCCTATGTCTGCTGGTAGTGGGTGGATCGCAGCAGGCGAGGGGGCTATCTGGGTTCTCAACTCAAAGGAAGGATCCGTGTCGCGGATTGATCCACGAACCAATCAAGTCACCGTTAGAATACCCATCTATATCGATAGGCATCACCTTTCAAATGAGTTTCCTCGTCCACCGGTATTTAGTGAAGGTTTTATCTGGGTCACCAGTCGCGATCGAGACTTCTGGAGTAGCAGCCCTCCAATTATTACGGCGATCGATTCTGAGACTAACCAGCCCGTTTTCACGATGCACCCCCCTGATCATTCTGTCGTGAACAAATTTGCGGCAGGTTATCATTCAGTGTGGATCCCTGACCATCAAAAACTTGTGGCTAGGAAATACCGATTTAGGCTAAATGTGTACGAGTTCCGAAGGGACAAATAAGTGGGCATATGAAATCAAAGCGCTCAGCCGTGCGAATCCGCCATAAGCTAAAGGGGAAGTAGGGTGAGCCGAAGTCAAGAATGTGTATGAGAATATTTCAGCGGAAGCGAGATGGGGCTGTAGGATGAACAATTATCCATGAGCTAGTTGAGTCCTGTGCCGCAAGGGAAATGTCGGGCAGCCCGGTGCATCTCTTATCGGCCTAATAAGAGTTGTTTTTGAGCCAACCGTTGCAGGACCTGTAAACAGACGGAAAGTATGGTGTTGTTAAGACTGCAGAACTAGAGGATTTTGATCTCGGGGCCTCCTCATTTTGAGGCCCGCAGGGCGTACGGAGTCCAACCATTGGCCTGTGACGCCACTTCAACCCGGCGTGGCCCACTCCCTGCGTCGTCATGCGGACGCCAAACTGACGGACGCCGCAACCGCGCTCCGCACGAGACAGCCGGTACTGAGTGAGGTAGTGAAAGCCCTCGTGCGGAAGCGGTGGGTCACTAAGCGTCATTCGGTCACGGATAGCCGTGCCGTGTGTTTGTCGCTCAGTCGGCGAGGTACGGTGCTCGCCTTCCAAAGCGAGCACCGGTCCGCCACGTGAAGGCCGCGACTACCGCTTTGACAAATCCCCCCCCCAAACAGCGCCTTCTTTGTGATGGCACGAACCGGGCTAAATTTTGAGAGCCTGACGGAACTCTTCACTTGAGCAGGCCTGTACGATTTTGTTGAGAACTTCCGTCAATGCTTCTTTCGTGGCTGCCCCGAAAGCGCATTCACCGGTTAGGCAGTACGAATTTCCACTGACGTGGAAGAGACAGTGGAAGCAGCAGGTGCAAAAGGAGAAAGGCAATCCACATGGCGAGCCTCCGACAAGCGGAACAGTCAGCGGACTTAGCTACTCCCCGCATGGAGAGCAGCACAAATACTTACTGCGCCACATGTGCCCAGTGAATGGGGCCGGTCACATGCCCCGCCTGGAGTAGCCCTGCGCCGTAGGCTTGGCTGATGGTTGCACGATGGAGGTCGTAGAACATGTCGGCCGCGACAGTATTCGGCCAGTTAAATGGCATGATAAAAATCAGGAAGAACTGAATCCACATGGAGAGGGTCTCCTTCTTCTCGAAGGTACCCAGATCCTGTCCTTCTTTGTTCTTCAGCATCGTCTTGACTACAAACTCAGACTCAGCGTGAGCGGGAGCCAATGTCAATGTGAGACCTGACAAGAAAGCCATTCCTTGATTGGCTTCTCCGCGTTCGAGCACGTGGACTTCGGCTCGGAGATCGGTCTCGGCTGCACCAGTCTTCACATCGGAAAATAGACCTGAATCTTTGTAGGCCCTTGTCGCTGCGTCTTGCCAACGCTGAATCATCCGCTGAGGTAGATCTTGTCGCATGCCATTGACGAGTGCTTCACCAGTGACGAGCAGGCTGATCGATTGTTTGCCCAGTGTTGTTGCCAGCGGCCAAGAAGCCGGGTGCATGAACTCTCCTGTCCGAAATGCTGCACAGCCACTGAGTGACGACAACGATACCCCGACTAGGAGAACGAATACGACTCGTCGGCTTATCATAAAGTATCCTCCTTATGGAACCGGACTCGGTGCAAACAGGGCCTTCCCCAAAAGCTCTTCAATAATTTGGGTTCTCGCTCTCATACCGCTTGGGAGCGCGGCCTCCTCCGACAGCGATGAGATCCCATGTTCCTCCTTAATATCGGACTTGACCTCTTTGACTAATTGACCGTCCTGGTGCGTAATCATCAATGTTGCCGATAGGTCTGAGGCATCAAAGTACTGGATTCCCTTCAAGTTCCGTGTCTGCCTGTATCGGTCAAACCGAAACTGTAGCACGTAGTCTTCCGGTTGCAGCTTTCCCGGGAGCAAATCTATTATTTTGAAGTACCTGCCATCTCGTAAGAACCGGAGCAGGTTGTTTGTCAAGGTGTTCTCTAGGTTCTCTTTGTTCTCCAGGTGCCCCATCTCAGAGTCGCTGATTTCCACCCTCTTCAACCACGCATTCTTTTGCACAGGGCCCAATGAGTTGGTGGGAGGATTCAGTGAGGCCGTCGGAGGCAAGGTAATACAGCCGGCCATGGTTAATGGGATTAAGAAAGAACTGAATATTCCTGCCCTGACGGCGGATAGCTTGTTCAATCTTGCGCGCATCGGCACATCACGTCGTTGAATAGGCATTACTGAGTTTCCCCAGAATTATCGTCTTCCAATGGGGTTGGGTTCAGGCTATCAGTTTTCCTCATGCTAATTACGAGCATTTTCTGGGCTCCCCCGGTTTGGAGCGAGTCTTTCGGGATCACTGAAACTTAATTGCGATCCCTTTAACGGTCGTACATGTGAACGAATAGACATTGTAAATGGGAATAAACCCGTACAGACTTGTTTCCAC